>JBILCU010000026.1:0-3685 GCA_044352985.1 Bacteroidia bacterium | reverse complement strand
ATTTGTTTTATCTCTCCTTTTTTCAGTTCGGGTGATTTGTCCTGCTTAGTTGTCAACACTTTTATTTTGTCTATCCAGTTCAATTTGTCTGTTCGTTTGCGATGTCGTTTTACAATTGGCTATAACGTTTTGCGTATATGAGAAGTGGCACTTGCAGAATGTTGAAATTAAGCACGAATGTTTGTGTGCCATTTCTTATATACGCTGTTACCTGCTGGTGTGGTTTATTTAGCAGGATTTTGATTTGAAAACAAATAGAAAATTTAAAAAGTTTTAGAGTATGAAATATATGGGAAGTAAAAATCGGATAGCAAAGGAAATACTACCGATAATGTTAAAAGAACGAGAACAAAGAACTTGGGTAGAACCTTTTGTTGGTGGTGCAAATGTGATTGATAAAGTTGGTGGTGCAAGAATTGGTAATGATAATCAACAATATGTTATTGCGTTATACAAAGCACTTCAAAACGGTTGGAAACCACCAATGGAAGTAAGTTCTGATTTCTTTTTTGAAGTGGAAAATAATAAGGACAATTATCCAAAAGAATTAGTCGGGTATTTAGGAACTCAATTAACATTTGGTTGTGAATGGTGGGGTAGTTTTAGACGAGATAATACAGGTAAGCGGAAGTATGATTTAGAAGCATATAACAATGTTATGAAACAACAACCAAATTTGATTGGTGTTGAGTTTAATTGTGGTGATTATAGGGATTTACAAATACCAAATAATAGTTTAATTTACTGCGACCCACCATATAGAGGTGTTAGAAAATATGTTGGGAATGTTAAATTTGATAGTGATGTGTTTTGGCAATGGTGTAGAGATAAATCAAATGAAGGGCATATAGTATTTGTTAGTGAATATGATGCTCCAACCGATTTTGTATGTGTATGGAGTAAAGAAATTTCAGCAAGTGCAAACAATTCTATAAAAACAGGACAAGGTTTAAAAGCGGTGGAAAAACTTTTTAAATTTTCTCCCACAAATGTTCAATAGTAGCAGAATCGTAGTACTTGCAGGTAACTTGCATATAGCCGTTTAAAATCTTCGTGCTTGTTGCAAATTTAACAGGATTTGCGAAGGTTTAGTTCGGTTATTGCAAGTTATATTTATTGTCTTTTTTATTTTCATTAACATAAAATGGTTTTCCAACTCTCTCAATGTGTGAAATCAAATCGGAGTTATTAATCATTCGTTTTTGTGATAAATCAATCTTATAAGGTAACATCAAATCATCCAGCTTGTTTTCAATTTCCAAAAGCTGAGTAAAACCCAATTCAGTATCCACTATGCTTAAATCAATATCAGATCCGGGTTTGTAATTGCCTTTTGCCCTCGATCCATATATAATCACCTGTGTTATCTCAGGATACTGATTAAATAAATGATTAATTGCGTTTATGTCTTTTTCTTTTAAACCAAAAACTTCCATTACATTAAACTTGTTAGTTTAGTTTTAAATTCATTAAACAATGAAAAATACTGTGTAATGATTTTGGTTTTAATTTCTTTTACTACAGTTTCGTTATACGTGTGTGATGATTGATTGCGGCTTTTTATCATTTCCATCCAAACCTCTCCATTGGTAATCAATCCTTTTTGAAAAGATTCCCTCACCGCATCTCTCGATCCTGTAATTGAAGTATTGCCCTGAAATTCAAAATAATCTTTCATCACCTGCCACGCTAATTCATGCGTAAATTCAAATGCCTGAATGATGCCTTGTTCTTCCAATTCGTTCAGCTCTTTTTTATCAATGAACTTTTGCAATTGCGCCAAAGCTTTTTGATAATTTGCAAATCGCTGCTTCCATCTTACATCTTCATTCATTTTACACTCGCTGTTTTATACAAATTTAAAATTTTATTAAAGATAATCAAATGGTGATACAATTTTTTGAATGCTCTTATTGCTTACGTGTGTATAAATTTCAGTAGTTGTGCTTCGGCTATGTCCCAGTATTTCTTGTATGTATCTTAAGTCGGTTCCGTTTTCCAGCAAGTGGGTTGCAAAACTGTGCCTCAGCCAATGCAAGGTAACCGGTTTTTTAATTCTGGCTTTTGCTACGGCTTGTTTTAATACTTGTTGTAAACTTCTTGCTGTGTAAGCTTCCCCACTTTCCTGTCCTTCAAACAAATAATTTTTTGGTTGGTATTGTTTGTAATAGGTGCGCAGTAATTCAATCAGCTTTGTGCTTAGTGGCGCCACACGGTCTTTGTTTCCTTTTGCTTGTTTTATAATGATGAGGTTTCTGTTGCTATCGATGTGTTCGGGCTTTAAGCTTAGTAGTTCACCACATCGCAAACCACAAGCATAAATTAAACTCAACATGGCACGGTGCTTATTGTTAATGATTCCTTCTAGGATAAGTTTAATTTCTTCCTTGCTCAATACATTGGGTAATGTTTTAGGTTTCTTGGGCCGATCTATACGTTCGATGATTAGCTTACGATCAAATAGTCGGGAATAAAATAATTTTAGCGCATTTACAAACTGACTTTGATACGTTACAGATAATTGTTTTTTTAGGATGTATTGATCATTAAACAAAAACACATGCGAGTTATCAATTTCCAATATTGGTTGCTGTACCCAGTTAAAGAAAACATGCAAGCAATCAGTATATACATTTATCGTATTGTCAGAATATCTTTTTTGTTGCATCCATTTTTTAAAAAGTAAAATGGAGTTTTTGTAATCTTCTACATATGGCGAACTGCTTAGGTTTAAAACTTCGTGTTGAGGTTGCTGTAGCTCAGTAGTTGTATTGCTCCAAAACAAATCATAGTTACCGCTTAATTTATTTTTCAAATCTGTTCTGCTTTTTTCATTATTTGGGAAATGCCACATTTTATGCGTTGCGCTAAATAACCTGCCTTCAATACTTCTAAATATTGTTATTAGCTCTTGGCTGGCAGGAGCTTCAGCAAACAAACGTGTTTCGTTTTTGTGTTCTTTACTATAAAAATAGATGTTCATTTGTAGTTGTTATTATTTTTATTTGCTAAGAGCCTGTTTAAAATTCATCTAATTTCTTTGTTATGCTTTTTTTTGGTTGCGAATTCGTTTGATTTTTTCGTCAGAACTATTCCATTATGACTGCAAAATCAGCCTCTTCTCACTCAAAAAAAAGCTATAACAAATTCATTTTATAAAATTTAAACAGGCTCTAAATGTTTTATGTCATTTATGTTCATTCTTTTTACAGCGCCCAGCACTTGTGCTATTTTTAAGATACTTCATTGTGTAAATATAAAAAAATAAATAATTATTTAAAGCTATAAATTATAGCAATTGTTTTTGTGAAAAATTAATGAGGAGTATTGATGAAGTCTTATTAGTATTAGCTACGATTTTTTTTATTTTATGGATCAACTAATGAGGGTCTTCTCAGAGCTTATAAATATTTATAAATAAAGGGTTTTAGAGCATTTCTCAAAAAATTAAAGCAAGGCATTTTCCTTAAATCATTAAAAACTCTTGCATTAAGAAAGTTATAATGTTCTTTTTTTGGCTCCTTCGACAGGCTCAGGATAAACTCCAAAAAAGAACCCAAAAAACTCTCGACTGCATTATTGATTGCTTCCACTAGTTTTTTCGTTCACTGATTTTTGCAAGGCTTCGCTGCGCAAAAATCTACGCGAAGCGAAAAAAAGTGGGACCTGCAATCAACAACGCTAG
>JBILCU010000008.1:0-183168 GCA_044352985.1 Bacteroidia bacterium | reverse complement strand
TAAAAAAATAAAAAAAACTATTAATAAAATATCTTTAACAACTAGGTTGTGATTTGCGTTGCTGAATTTTTGTTAGTTTTTTCTTAAAGGTTTCAGCGATTGCTTCGCAAGTCAAAATGTATCTTTGACTTATTGATAAACACCAATGGAAAATAAAAAACAAACGTTTAAAGAGTTGTGATTTGCTTTCAAAATGTATCTTTGACTTATTGATAAACACCTTTCTTTAAAAATTTGCTGCAAATCGCTAGTTGTGATTTGCTTTCAAAATGTATCTTTGACTTATTGATAAACACCTACAATTTCTAACAGTTGATTGAAAGAATAGTTGTGATTTGCTTTCAAAATGTATCTTTGACTTATTGATAAACACCTTTTTCAGATATGAAAGAATTGTTCAAAGAGTTGTGATTTGCTTTCAAAATGTATCTTTGACTTATTGATAAACACCTGTACTTTGTATCGTTGTTCATTGTATTTGGTTGTGATTTGCTTTCAAAATGTATCTTTGACTTATTGATAAACACCTTTAGCGGGGACAGCATCAACAAATTACGGTTGTGATTTGCTTTCAAAATGTATCTTTGACTTATTGATAAACACCTGTGTGGTCTCCATGAGTATAATACTCATTGTTGTGATTTGCTTTCAAAATGTATCTTTGACTTATTGATAAACACCACTTCAAAATCAGATAGAAACAATTACGGAGTTGTGATTTGCTTTCAAAATGTATCTTTGACTTATTGATAAACACCAAATGTTACTTTTATTAATGTTAATTTTTAGTTGTGATTTGCTTTCAAAATGTATCTTTGACTTATTGATAAACACCTAATCAAATTTTATTTAATACAAACTATTGGTTGTGATTTGCTTTCAAAATGTATCTTTGACTTATTGATAAACACCTTATTGTTTCACTTACTATCGTTCCTGTGCGTTGTGATTTGCTTTCAAAATGTATCTTTGACTTATTGATAAACACCATATAAGTTGAAAACAATAGTAAAATCAATGATTTAAGGTAAATTTATCAATACTAAAAATGAAGTTTTATCGAACAATTATCCAACCGAGAGGTGGATTTTTTGTTTCTAATTATTCTCGAATTCGCTCGAACTGACAATAATTGGGGTTAAAAAAGTTCCAATTGCTGAGGCACATCTCGTAAATTGCAAGGCTTGCAGCAAGCCACTGGTTAAAGTAATTTGTGGATTATCTATGACCACAATACCAATATCCTCAACAGGGATAGTTGCTAAAGCTGCTCGTTTAAATACGGTTGGTAATAAATCGTTTTTTTCTACTTCAGGCAAACGAATAATTAATTGAGCATGTTTAATACTCAAATAAGATGGATTGCCGAAGTAGAGCGTACGTTTTATCATAGTTTTATGATTTAATATTCATAAGCTGAAACAATTTGTCCAATATGATTAATTCGAACTTTTGTGATTTTATCAAATTCATTTAATGTTTTATATTGTTTAAATGTTGTACCCTTCAATTCTTTTTGGTCATTTTTTGTAGTCTCTAAATGGTGTCTGAATTTATAATCTCTAATAATAGCATTGCCATACATTACTTTTGACATTGTTTGAACTACAAATAAATTTGGGCTTATTAAATGATAATTTTCAGGCTTAAATAAATCTATCTCATCAGGTTTAAATCCAGTTTGCTCATTTGGGAATACAAAATATTCGTTCTGTTTCATGCTAAATAAAAATTGCCATCCATCCTTTTCTTTATAGCTTTTATCAATAATTGGTAAACCTAAATTTATACGAGTGCTAGCATCAAAAAAGGAAACTACATTTTCTTGTAAATCACCATTTTCATCTTTGTAAATAGCCACATGATGATTGTTTCCAGTATTAACAAAATCAACTGGTATTCCATTGCCATTATTATCGAGTATTAAATTACCTTCTTTATCTTTTTTACTATGCAAGGCTTGTGCATTATTTATGCCAGTAATTGCAACTCGTTTTATTGCAATACCTTTATCTTTATTTAACCAAATAGGATTTTCATCTAAATTAGAAAAGGCTTTTTTGCTATCATTATTATGTTCTTTTAGTCTATTATTTAATACTTCTCTTATTTTAGGGTCAACCACTTTTTCAATTTTTAAATCAGGAGTAATGTCTTTTCTAATAGTGTAGATAGTTTCTAAAGCAACTGTTTTAACCTTTACTGGCACTTTATAAGTTTGTAGCGCATCAAAATACAAAGGATTTTTATCTAAACTGTTTTTTGCAGTAAATGCTTTTTTAGGATTGTTATCAAATTCAGTTAGTCGTTTTAATAAAGCTTCACGGTATTTTTTATTAGCAACTGTTTTAATTAAATCTTCATTAAAGTTAGCGCCTACTTTTTCTTCTTTAGTAACATACTGTTTTATGCTACCATAAACAGTTTCTAAATGCAATTGACCACGAGGTGTAAGTTGTTTCTTTTTATTTAAGCCACCTTGTTTTTTAGTAGTGTTTATATTAATGGTGGTTACTTTATTTTTTGCTTTAATTGAAACTAAGGTGTTTTCTAAATGTTTTTTTGCTTCTGCTCTAAAATCATTTAATGGAATTGGAGGTTTAAATTTTAATTTATTGTTATTATCTTTATATAATTCTTTTTGTTCAATGCCATATATACTTCCAGATTTATCGCTTTTAGCATTTAAATTATTTAAGTATTGTATGTGACTTCTTTTTGTAAAGGCAATAGTTAGTGCATCCATAGCATGATGGCGATGGTCGTTTCGTTTTGTCCAATCTTTAATACGATTTATTTTATGGCCTTCACGGTTTTCAATTACTTCAGTTAATCCTAGTTTGTTATATTTATCCCAATTTAATTCTTGCATCACATCAATTAACTGCCAATCTTGCCTTAATCTATCGGTAACCATACCGCTAGTTGATACAACATCTTTTACTAATTCTTCTAAAATTGATTTTGCTTTTTTTGCAATGTATTGAGTATCTCTTAAATCGCGCGCAATAAAGTTATCAGGGATGTCTTTATTACTCATTTTAAGCTTATTGTATTTGGTTTTAGAAATTTTGGCAGTCTTATATAAATCTTCAATTCGTTTTAAATAATTTTCCAACCCCTTATCTCCAAACTTCACTTTTATATAATCTAAAGCCGTTTCGTTGGCTTTTTCAATATTATAACTTCTGCTTTCAATGGTTTTATTTGAAAAAGAATCATCAAATAGCCTTGACTGCGGAATGATGTGTTCAATATCAAATTCTTTACTGAATAATTTTTCTCTTGGAATGTAGGTGTTGGAGTAAAGTGTATGAAACCCCACATGTTCCAATTCTAAGTACAATTTATAGCGAATAATATCATTTCGACTTACCTGTGTCAAGCCAAATTCTTTTTGTAAAGTGGCTCTGTATTTTTCGTGTTCTGCTGTACTTTTAGAAATAGCAGCTGTTAATTCTTCTCTTTCTTTAGCGCTCTTTTTTAATTCTCTTGCTAACTCAATTCTTATTTCATCTGGTTTACCATATGTATCAATTGCTGTATTCACCACATTAATCATTTGGTTTAATATTTTTTCAACCACGGGATTACGCAAACTGTTTTTAGGAAGAATATCAAGCTTGTCTTTCAGTATTTTTTTTTCTTTTTCTTCTTTGGTTAAAGAATCTTTGGAATGCCTATAATCAGCTAATGAACACGCTACACTAAATTCATTTCCTTCTTTTAAGTGAGGTATTATTTTACGTATGGCTTTGGTACTTAAACTACCATAATCAGCTTGAAAACTTACATTGGCAATTATATTGGCAAATTCTTTTGAAAACCCATATTTACTTTCAATTTTTTGAATTAAATTACCAATGCCTGTGGTGGTGTTATCGCCTTCAAACGAATACAATAAATGCCATAATTGATACGAAGCTTGTTTTTCAAAGGCATTTCCATCAAGTTGAGTATCAAATTTTAAAATAGCCGTATTAAATCCAAGTCCGTCAAAAACCGACTGAGTTGTTTCAAGTATCTCATCAGCATTCATTTTAGAGAAATCAAATTCGCCATGACCGCTAACTTCAATAATAGTTTGGTAAGCTTTAAAAAGACTGGCATTTGTTCGGTTGCCTTCAATGTCTTTGTAATTTAAGTCTAACTCTTTATGATTTTCAAACAGTAATTTAAGCGCATCATTTTTTGAAATTTTATCCTTAAAATTTAGCTCCTTAAAAAGTATATCTTTTTCTTCCTGATTTAATTCGCGTTTATATCCGGTTGATTTTTCAATTACTTGAAGATTATTTAATATTTGCCAAATCTTAAATTCCTGAAACAGCGGAGAGGATTTTGGACAAACTTTATTGCCAATTGTTTTTGTTTTCTTTTTGCCGTCAACAAGTACTTCAATGGTTCTGTTTTCAAATTCACAAATGCTTACCAAACCCTTTTGGCTTTTTAACCTCCTTTGATAAAAAATAATAACATCTCTGATTTCAGTCTTTAACATTTCGGTTAGTTGTTTGTGAAATTTAGATTGAGTTTCCCAAATACAATTGTATTCATCTAAATAATCCTGGCGGTAAAATACTTGATTTTTTAACCGTGTATGTGGATCCTTATCCAATTGGCGCATTAAATACTGCCCAACAGTTTCTTTATTAAAGTATAGCTCCTTGCTTCTGTCGCTTATGGCACCGAGGTAACCGCTAGAGCTATTTAATTGTATATTGATTTGTTGCAGCACAATAACTAACTGTTCTAAACCTAATTTCTCAGTTAAACCGGTTACTCGCCATTCGTAATTTTCTATTTTTTGAGCAGTTGCATTTCCTTGTCTTTTTGCACCTACTAGTTCAAAACCTTTATCTTTAAATGCTTTGGCACAAATTGCCCAAACTGCATCGCGTTTTTTGCCACGCAATTCTTCTTTTAATTCGTTAGATAAATAATTCGGATGAAAAGAAAGTTGTTTGTCAAAAATTTTATCAAATTCATTTTGTAAATCCGAACGATAAAAATCAGGTATATATTTTTTCCCTTCTTTAAGTAATTGTAAAACAAATTCTCCGGGAGTGCTGTTTTCGTTGTATAATTTCTTCGCTATTTCCATCCCGTCAATCAACTGCCCTTCATCTTGCGATTTTGCTTTGCGGCTACTCTTATAACCACGTTTTTTATTTATCATCAGCAATACTCTCGCAAATTCCTCTAAACTAATTTTTTCTGAAGCTGCTTTTGATCTTAATCTGTATGTTTCAAAAGTGCTTTTATTTCCGTGTTCAGATAAAAGAGTAGTATTAGAAATAAAATGATGTTCTTTTAATATTTCAATTAAATTTTCTTTTCGAAGTTTAAAGCGTTGTAAATTTCTTCGCATACTTCTTTTGAGTGTTCTATCTGCATTTGTAGTAATGCTTTTTCCTTTTTCAAAATTTTGTTGTTCGTCAACCGTAAGCGGATTAACTCTTACACCCAATTTTATGATAGCAGATTTTTCATTGTCTTGTTCAGCCTCATTAACAAAAGCCCAACCTATTGAGTTAGTTCCTAAATCCAGTCCTAAAATTTTTTTCATATCGTTTGTTGTTTAATTCAATTTTATCATTTATTATTGCATCACATTTTGAAGCAAATCACAATAAGGATTATTCCGTTGTGAAAACATCTAAAGCGGGAGGCAACTCTCGCTTTTTTTTGTTATTATTTTTGCTTCAGTCATTCAATGACTAATTTAATATTTTATTTTTTGGTTTAAATTTTTCTTGATTAATTTTTTAGTGGTGTTTTGTAAATGTATTTTAAATTCATCACCGCTAATTGTATCAATATCATTAAGCAATCCAATTACAAAAAAGCATAATGGGTTCAATTTCGTTAAACGCCATGTTTAATTTTTAATATGATTGTTTACCATTAATTCATAAATATAATTTGATTTGAATAGCAATCACTGAAACCAAAAAAATAAAAAAAGCTTCATCAATGCAGATAACAACTTGTTAATCGTTTAAGCTTATTTGTTTGTAGTCTTTTTAATTTTTTAAAGTAGGCAAAAAACTAAACTGCTAATAATTTAACTATTCAGTTCTCAACTTCGCTCGAACTGACTTTTTTTTGTCACTTTGAGCGAAGTCGAAAAGTAGGCAAAAAACTAAACTGCCAATAATTTAACTATTCAGT
The DNA here is from genome assembly GCA_044352985.1 of Bacteroidia bacterium. Taxonomy (GTDB): domain Bacteria; phylum Bacteroidota; class Bacteroidia; order B-17B0; family Aurantibacillaceae; genus JADJDM01. The sequence goes on along the minus strand of JBILCU010000008.1, from coordinate 176,994 downwards.
TCTCGACTTCGCTCGAACTGACTGTTTTTTTTGTCACTTTGAGCGAAGTCGAAAAGTAGGCAAAAAACTAAACTGCTAATAATTTAACTATTCAGTTCTCGACTTCGCTCGAACTGACTTTTTTTTGTCACTTTGAGCGAAGTCGAAAAGTAGGCAAAAAACTAAACTGCCAATAATTTATTTATTCAGTTCTCGACTTCTCTCGAACTGTCAGGCAAAAGGATGACACAAACAAAAAAAGGGTAAAACAGTTGTTTTACCCTTTTTGATTTAGTGAACTGCTTAATTAAAAATGAATGGTTTACTTTTCCAGTTTAATCAATGCAAAGGCAGAATAATTAATCATATCCATATAGTTGGCATCAATTCCTTCAGAGATGATCGTTTGTCCTTGATTATCCTCTATTTGTTTTACTCTTAAAATTTTCATTAAAATTAAATCCGTTAACGAACTAACTCTCATATCTCTCCAAGCTTCGCCATAATCGTGATTTTTATCCTGCATTAATTTTTTAGTGTCGTTAAAATGCTTTTCATACAATGCAGCAGTTTCATCAAATGGTAAATCTGTTCTCGAATCATTTGCCAGGTCTAACTGAATTAACGCAATTATGCAATAATTGATAATTCCAATGTACTCACCACGTATATCGTCCTGAACTTTTTGTGTTCCTTTTTGCTCAATACTTCTGATACGTTGTGCCTTAATAAAAATCTGATCGGTAAGCGATGAAGTCCTTAAAATTCTCCATGCAGTACCATAGTCTTTCATTTTCTTTAAAAAAATATCTTTGCAAAGTTTTATTACAGCATCGTATTGCTGATTGGTATCCATAATATTAAATTTGATAGTGTACAAATATAAGCGCTTAACATGATAATTAACGGAAAAAAATTAGAATTAAATGAACCAAAAGTAATGTCGATTGTAAACCTTACTCCCGATTCATTTTACAAAACCGACAAACCCCTTACGGCCAAAAAGTTACTTAAAAAAATTGAAAAGGAAATTGAACTGGGCTGTTATATGTTTGACCTAGGAGCAGAAAGTAGTAAGCCGGGCTCTTTGCCAATTGGTGTTGATGAGGAGCTTAAACGATTAATTCCATCTTTAAAACTAATCAGAAACACTTTTCCTGAGGTATTTATTTCTATTGATACCTATCGATCAGAAACAGCATTAGCAGCATCAGAATTTGGGGCTGATATTATTAATGATATTTCAGCCGGAACATTGGATAAAAAAATGATTTCAACGGTAGCGCAGCTAAAATTACCTTACATAGCCATGCACATAAAAGGCAATCCTAAAAACATGCAAAGTAAAGCTACCTATAAAAATTGTGTGCAGGAAGTTTATGAATATTTTCAGCTTAAAATTCAACTATTTAAACAGGCAGGAATAAAAGATATTATTATAGATCCTGGATTTGGATTTGCAAAACAGCTTACACATAATTATCAATTATTGAACGAATTGGATTCGTTTAAAAAATTGAAAATGCCTATACTTATCGGATTATCTCGCAAATCCATGATTCAACGAGTACTGGAATGCGAAGCCAAAGATGCTTTAAATGGAACAACTGTATTAAATACAATTGCTTTGTTAAAAGGTGCAAGTATATTACGAGTTCATGATGTAAAAGAGGCTAATGAGGTGGTTAAACTATATACTCAATTAAAGTCAAATTAATGAAAGTACGATCAAATAAGATTTCTGATATAATTGAATTTTATCATGATTCCTTAAATAGTTTATATGAACAAGGTGAGATTGATGAATTGATTTTTATGGCTTTTGAGCATGTGCTTCAATTTTCGCGCGAGCAACTTAGGCTTTCTAAAAACGAATGCATTAATCAGTCGGATTTAATTGAAATTTACGATATCGCTAAAGCGCTATCTACGGGTAAACCAATTCAGCAACTACTTCAAAAAGCTTGGTTTTATCAGGATGAATATTTTGTTAATGAACACGTTTTAATTCCTCGTCCGGAAACAGAAGAATTAGTGGAATTAATAAAAGTTGAAAACACCACAAATCATTTATGCTTACTGGATATCGGAACCGGAAGTGGCTGCATACCATTAGCGCTAAAAAAAACCAAACCCAATTGGGATATTCATGCATTGGATATTTCTGAAAAAGCACTTGAGGTTGCTAACATGAATGCGCAGCGTTTGAACCGGAAAATTCATTTTCATCGTTATGATATTCTAGTAAGTGAAGTTGACATAGAGCGTAAGTTTGATATCATTGTTAGCAATCCGCCATACATTTCCAAAATTGAAACACATTCTTTACAACAACAAGTAGTAGATTTTGAACCGCATCTGGCATTATTTGTAGAAGATGAAAATCCTTTTTTGTTTTATGAGAAAATAATTTTGTTTGCTAAAAAACATTTAAACCAAAATGGCAAATTGTATTTTGAAATCAACCAAAAATACGGAGCTGAAATAAAAACACTTCTGCAAAAAAATAATTTTAGTTTTGTACGTATTTTAAAGGATATCAATCAGAATGACAGAATGGCTGTTGGTGTTTGGGCTTGATTTTTTTATTACGGTTATCAGTATATTATAGTTTAAAATTAAATAATTCAGATACTTGAATATTTAATGTTCGTGCAATTTTGAATATAGTACTTACTGTGGGGTTTGATTTAACCGTTTCTATTCTTGCTATTTGTGATAAAGTGATTTCTGATTCGTAGGCTAATTGTTCTTGAGTAAAACCTTTCTTTTTTCTTTCTGCTTTTAGTGAATTGGCAAGTTGTTGCAATCCTTCTATATCGTAAATTTTTTGACGCTCTTTTACCTTTTGCTTTTTCACGATATAAATAGAGCATAAATGCCATAAAATTATTATAGCATATATGCTATAATATTAGTTTTTTTATAATTTTGTATTAAATGTAAAAAGGCGGATTCCGAAAAGCCTATGAGTAGGATTAATTAATTATAAAATTCATGTCACAAGAAATTAACAAAGAAGAAATTGAAGAGAGATTTAATAAAAAAGTATCTTCACTTACCTTGCAAGGTTGGACGATTGTAGATAAAAACAACAAACGTTTCGAATGTGTATTAAGTAAAAAAGGAAACGTAAATAATTTGCTACATGGCTTCTTAACTTTTATGACTTGCTTTTGGGGAATAGTTTGGTACTTAAAATATAAAGAAGGTAAAGAACAGCGAATTAGAATTTCATTTGATTCTTCAGGTAATTTAATTGAAGAAAAGGTTACTTCTTAACTTAGATGTGCTTATTTGAAATTATAACTAATCTTAAATGCCCATTATGTGGATTCTGTAGATCTATAATTTCATTAATTCAATTAGATATAATTAAATCTTTAAATTATAATATATTAACTATTCCACTATTGTTGTTTTTTTTGAATGAATTTTATTTTAAAAAATTTGAAATAAAACCTACATATACCTTATTAGTTAGTATGTTTTATCTGATAGTAAGAAATTTAGATTCTTATCCATTTTACTAGAAAATTACTAGAAAAAATTATCTTAAAAAAGAGACGAATTTTATTCGTCTCTTTAATTTTAACCCATCGTATCATACTGCACCTTAAGAAAAATCAGGAAGAGTATTATTAAAATGGTAGCAAACAAAAGGGCAAATCGTAACCATTGCTTTCTTTCGTTACTTAATTCAATTTTTTGTTGGGTTCGGATGTTTTTAAAAATCTGTACAACATCATCTCTAAAAATAAGTCCAACAATTACATAAGGTATTGCCATTAAAAACAAAATGCCTTTGTTTAAACCACGCGCAATCGATTTTGGGTCGTTCTCTAAATTGCTTTCGGCAGCTGCCTTGCACATGGCACATTGCGAAAATCCATCCTGTACTACTATCATAAAAAGTAAGAGTCCAAATAAGACAATTAGTTTATGGCAGGATGATTTTTTCATTAAAAGTTATAGTAAGGTTTAATCATAAAATAAACCACAACACCGGTAACTGCAACATACAACCACAACGGAAAAGTATAACGAGCTAGTTTTTTATGTTTCTCCACTTGTTTTGTCCACCCATAATGAAATGTAATTAACACCATAGGGAAAACAATTCCTGCCAATAAAATATGCGAACTTAAAATGAAAAAATAAACTTTTCGCATGATGCCGGCATTTGCTATTTCCTGTTCATCCATAATTTGATCGTGGTTTATATCGCCAAATCTTGTGTCAGGTATAAAATAATGAGCCGTTACATACATTACCAAAAACAAAACAGAGAGCGCCATGGCAGAAATATTTAGTTTTTTATGTAACGCTACATTTTTGTTTTTTATACTTATAAAACTAAAAATTAATAATACACTTACAATGGCATTGGTAAGAGCAATTAATTGGGGTAAACTAAATATAAAAGTAGGTATTTGCTCGGGCACAGGTAATACGTGTCGGTTCAATACAATTACAGCTCCCATCACAACAATGGTTAAAATTGCTGACCACCAATATGCTTGCTTATTGCTCATTTTTTTCAGTTTTTAAAAGTTTAATGTCTTCAATTAATTTATTTACCATAATACTATCTGTACCATCGTAAGTTCCTCTAATTCTTTTTTGTTTATCAATCAATAATAAAAATTCGCTGTGGATAAATCCTTCTTCTGAACCATCGTCTTCAACAGCATTAATGAGGTAGCTATTTTTACCTAAATCATAAATTTCCGATTTTTTACCTGTGAGTAAATGCCATTTGTTTTTTATGGCACCATATTTAGCCGCATATTCAGCTAAAACTTCAACTGTATCGTGCATTGGGTTTACGGTGTGTGATAAAAATAGTACTTCATTGTCGTTTTTTAAACTATCCTGCACTCTGCCTAGTTGTGTGTTCATTCTGGGGCAAATACTTTGGCAGGTAGCAAAAAAGAAATTCGCTATATAAATTTTATCAATTGTTGTTTTATCGCTTATCGTATCGCCATATTGATTGATTAATGAAAATGGAGCAATTGTGTGGTATATGGTGTCGTTATTGTTCAGTTTTTTTGCTCCTAAAACCGGAAGTAGTAGGGGAGAGTTGTTTTCTTTTTTTTCCTCTTTACAAGAAATACAACTAATTAAGATTAAAATACTTATTGCAATTATTTTTTTCATTTTCTATTTATGGTTCACTTAAAAGTACTATTTATTTAACTTCTACTTTTTTTCTTGATAAAAAAAGTAGCAAAAAAATCAAGAACAAACGATTGCTCTCACTCTCTGCTTTTTTCTTAACGGTCAGCCATTCCACCTGGCTGCCCTAAAAAAAGCATTCACCCGAATCGGCACCGCGTTTGTTCGTTGCCTGCGCTCGGGTAAAATCTAAAATTCGGCCGAGCATTTAATCAAAGAATTTAAATCTAAAATTATCATCTACAAATACAAACTAATTATGATAAAATTCTATTTACTTTCAATTTTATTATTTTCTTGCATTCCTGCATGTTCATCTTTTAAAACTAAATGTTTATACTCTTCAATCATACGTTTAACTTCAGAAACAAAAGTGGGATCGTAATATCCGCGAATATGCCTTTCCTTGTCAACTAATACAGCAAAATAATTGAATACATGTATCGGTTTTTGAGCAAAATAAAAAGCTCTTATTTCCTCAAATTCTTGTTGCCCATCTTTTACAGTGGTTAATGAAATGCTTTTTGTTTGAATACCAAATTGCTTAATTAATCTGTTTACATAAAATAAAGAATCATTTCTAAAAGGCAACGAATCCTGAACCTGAACAATTTTTAAATCAATTAAATCCAGTTTTTCTTTTTTATATTTTTCTAACTCAAGTATACCGGCTAATTTATTTTCTTGATTTTTATCACAAAAAATAATAAGAAAGCTATTATTTGTTTTAGGTAATTTGTTGACGAGTTCACCTAATGAATCAGTAGCAGATTTATAAAAAGTGCCAAAATCTAACGCATTATCCGGAAGCGAATAATATAAAGTATCTCCATTTTGAGCTACTTTTTTAGGCCCATAATAAGCCATTTTTTTAAAATTAACCTCAGATAATTCGAAGAAAAAATAAATGAGAGATGGAATTAAAATAATGGTGAGCAGAATTATTTTTTTTTTCATGAATTTTCCTGAATTTAAATTCGGGCAAAGATAACTATAAAAGCATAATGATAAATTTTATGTTTAATAAGCAACTTAAAAAAATAAATATTCTAAAAAAATGTAAAACAATGCATTAGCCACTGTTTGTCATTATTTATTTAGTAATTTGGCGAAATAATAAAAAAAGTATGTTTACAAAAATAGCATTCGCATTATCCTTGTTGGTTGTTTCATTTTCATTTGCTCAAAAAAGTAAAAGTTTTACGATTAATGGTAAAATAGAAGGATTACCAAAGGGTAATTTTATATACTTATCTCATAAATGGGATGACAAATTAGTAACCGATTCGGTTAAAATTTCTGGTAACGAATTTAAATTTAAGGGAGAAACTCCTGAACCGAATATGTATTGGTTATATACCAATCCTTCCACTCAGCAATTTTTAATCTTTTTTGTTGATGGGGGTGAGGTAAACATAAATGGAAATTATGCCAATTTTATGCAGTCGCAGGTGAGTGCGGGTAAATCTCAGGAAGTGTATATGAATTATCTTAAACTTAATCGCTCACATGAAGAGGTTAAAAACCAATTGACTATGGAATTTCAAATGGCACAGCAACAGGGCAATCAGCAACGTATGGTTGAACTTCAGCAACAATACATGAAACTTCGTGGTTCTTTTATGGATTCTGTGGCATATTTTATTTTAAGAAATAACAACTCAGTTGTAGCTGCTTATTCCTTATTTAACGTTTCTCAGGAAGATCCGCAAGTTGCCTACATGGAACAATTGTATGCGCAATTTACACCTGAAGTTCAAAATAGCAAGTTTGGTAAATTAATAAGCGATAAGGTAAATTCTGTACGTGGTACTTCCATAGGTTATAAAGCAACTGATTTTGTTCAAAACGATGTAAACGGAAAACCGGTTAAGCTTTCATCTTACCAGGGAAAATATGTATTAGTTGATTTCTGGGCAAGTTGGTGTGGACCATGCAGAGCTGAAAATCCAAATGTGGTTAGGGCTTTTGAAACATATAAAGATAAAGGTTTTGAGGTGTTAGGCGTTTCATTTGATAGTAAAAAAGAAAATTGGTTAAAAGCAATCGAAAAAGACCGTTTAACATGGACTCATGTTTCTGATTTAGGTGGCTGGGGAAATGAAGTAGGGAAACTTTATGGAATTACAAGTATACCGCAAAATATTTTAGTAGATAAAGAAGGGAAAATTGTAGCCAAAAACCTAAGAGGTGAAGAATTACAAGCTAAACTGGGAGAAATTTTTGGAAAATAATTTGTTTTAATCGAAAGTTTATTTTATTAAACAAAATTACTTTTTTCCAATTTAATTATTCTATCTTTGCGCGCAGTTTTTTAAAAACAAAAACTGTATGTCAACAACTTCCAAATACATTTTCGTTACAGGTGGTGTAACTTCTTCACTCGGTAAAGGAATAATTTCAGCTTCATTAGCAAAATTATTACAAGCAAGAGGTCATTCTGTAACCATTCAAAAACTCGATCCATATATTAATGTAGATCCGGGTACTTTAAATCCATACGAACATGGAGAATGTTATGTTACTGATGATGGTGCCGAAACAGATTTGGATTTGGGGCATTACGAACGTTTTTTAGGTGTTTCTACCTCACAAGCAAATAACGTTACCACAGGAAGAATTTATCAAAGCGTAATTGAGAAAGAACGAAAAGGTGATTTTTTAGGTAAAACAGTTCAGGTAATTCCTCACATTACCGATGAAATAAAAAACAGAATTAAAATACTTGGCAAAACCGGTAAATACGAATTTGTAATTACAGAAATTGGCGGAACAGTTGGTGATATAGAATCACTTCCTTATGTTGAGGCTGTTCGTCAGTTAAAATGGGAAATGCCAGAAGATTGCATTGTAATTCATCTTACATTATTGCCTTATTTATCTACTTCCGGTGAATTAAAAACTAAACCAACACAACACTCGGTAAAATTACTTTTAGAATATGGTGTACAACCGGACATTTTAGTTTGCCGTGCTGAGCATCATATCACAAAAGACATTAGAAGAAAAATTGCATTATTCTGTAATGTTGCTGAGGAATCAGTTATTGAAGCATTGGATGCTTCAACCATTTACGAAGTCCCGCTTTTAATGGCTGAAGAAAAACTGGATGTAATCGTTTTAAAAAAATTAGGATATAAAATTAGCGGTGAACCTGATTTAGTGAAATGGAAAGAATTTCTTAACCGTTTAAGTCATCCCAAACAAGAAGTAAAAATTGGGTTGGTTGGTAAATATGTTGAATTAAAAGAATCCTATAAATCAATTTCAGAGGCATTTATTCATGCAGGTGCCGTAAATGAAGTGAAAGTGCAATTAGAATGGATCCATTCTGAAAGTATAACCGAAGAAAATGTAAGTGAAAAAATGAGTGGACTAAAAGCAATTTTAGTAGCTCCGGGTTTTGGAAACAGAGGCATTGAAGGAAAAATTGCTACTATAAAATACGCCAGAGAAAATAAAATTCCGTTTTTAGGTATTTGTCTGGGCATGCAATGTGCTGTTATTGAATTTGCAAGAAACGTGTTAGGCTTAAAAGATGCACACAGTAGAGAAATGAACCCTGCAACCAGCAGTCCGGTAATTGATTTATTGGAAAATCAAAAAACAATTTCTCATATGGGTGGCACCATGCGTCTTGGTTCATATTCTTGTAAGCTAGAAGAAGGAACTAAGGCATTTGAAGTTTATGGAAAAAAAGAAATTCAGGAGCGTCATCGCCATCGTTACGAATTCAATAACGAATACCTCAAACAATTTAAAGCAGCAGGATTGATTCTGTCGGGCATTAATCCTGAAGCAGGATTAGTTGAAATTGTTGAAGCCACTAATCATCCTTGGTTTATGGGCGTTCAATTTCATCCTGAATATAAAAGCACAGTTACAAATCCACATCCTTTATTTGTAAGTTTTGTTGCTGCGGCGTTAAAGTAAGTCGGTTTTATTCAAGTTCAATTGTATTAATCGACATTGAATACAAAAAAACTTTTTCAGAAAATTCCATTTTTAAGGTTCTTTATTCCTTTTGTAAGTGGTGTTTTAACCTATCTTTTTTTGCAGCCCAATAAAAGTGTTTTTTCAGAGCTCTTGTTTTTTTATTTTGTTTTAGTCGCTTGTTATTTTTTGATATTTAAAACAAAAACCAACGTATTAAAATCACTTTTTGGAATCGTTGTACATGTGTTATTCTTTTTCTTTGGCTTACAATGTGTTTACTTACAACAGCCATTGAACAGGAAAAATCATTACACTAATTTATCAATTAATCAATCAACCGAATTTAAGTGTTACGTAAAAGATATTCCAAAAAAATCAGGTTTAAGAAATCTAAAAACTACGGTTTCCATAAATCAAATGCTTGTTAATAATAAGGTGCAGGATTGCGAAGGCAACGTATTGGTGTATTTACCAATATCAGATTCGTTAGTAGAGCTTGGAGATTTTATTCAGTTTAAAAATCGGTTATCGGAAATACCTGAACCTAAAAATCCGTTTGAATTTAACTATAGGGCTTACTTAAAAGGAAAAGGTATTTTTCATCAGCTTTATTTGAAATCGGATGAGTTCAAACAAATAAAAAGTAATGAGCAACCAACTTTTTTTAGGTATGCCGATCAACTAAAAAATCATTTAATCAAAGTTTTAAAATCACACGGATTAAGTGGAGATAAATTAGCCATTACATCAGCATTGTTATTGGGCTATGATGATGAAATTTCCAAAGAATTATTGAATGCCTATTCAGCTACTGGAACCTTGCATGTACTTTCTGTTTCAGGTTTGCATGTGGGATTAGTTTTTCTGATTCTAAATTTTTTAATTCGTTTGCCCAACAATCGGTTTTATAATTTGGTTAAAGGAATATTGATGCTTGCTTGCATTTGGTTTTATGCGGCATTAACAGGTTTATCTCCATCTGTTGTTCGTTCTGCAAGCATGTTTTCATTTATAATCATTAGCACCATCATTAACAGAAAAGGGAATATTTACAATACGTTATTGGCAAGTGCTTTTGTTATTTTGCTTTTTGAGCCGAATTTAATTTTGGATATAGGTTTTCAGTTATCCTATGTTGCTGTTGCCGGCATTGTTTTCTTTTATCCATACATTGATAACTGGTGGAAACCCAATAATAAATGGCTGAAGAAATTATGGCAAACTACTGCCATTTCAATTAGTGCGCAACTGGTTACTTTACCTATTTCTCTTTTTTATTTCGGACAGTTTCCAGTTTTGTTTTTCATTTCTAATTTAGTCGTTATCCCACTTTCATATGTTGTAATGTTTGGAGCTATGATATTAGTTGCTATTAGTCCGATAAAATGGTTAGCAAGTGTAATAACGTATTTGCTTTCCATATCTGTTGAATGGATGAATCAAATCACATTGTTCTTAGATGGTTTCAGCTATCTTAATATTTCAGACGCTAAAATTTCATTATTAGAAACCGTAATGTTTTTTATTTTGATTGGTTTCTCTACGCATTTTTTTATAAAGAAGAATTTTCAAACAGGGATGCTTTCATTATTGACGTGTATTATTTTAGTACTATTTGCCATTAAAGGTGTTTTTACCACAACGAATAAACTTATAGTTTACCATCTTAAAGGTGAAACAGGAATAGATGTTTTTAAAGATGGTATTTCTTATTCTTACACCTGTTCTGATAGTTCAGTAATTAAATTGAATAAGGTTGCCAAACCTAACCGAATTGCCAACAACATTCGTAAAACCGAATTAATGAAGCTAAAAAGTGGTTTCCATTATATGGAAATTAATAAAAAAAATATAGGCATTTTAGTTAATGATACCTTAATGAATTATGACGTGGAATCATTATCGCTGGATTATTTAATCTTTACAAAAAATCCTTATTTAAAAGGCATCAATTCTGAAACGGCTAAACATATCATCATTGATGGCAGTATTGATTTTAGAACTCGAAAGTACATAGAGAAACAACATTTGGGTAATGTTACCAATACGTTTGACGGAGCTTACCTAAAAGAGTTGTGATTTGTTAGAGAAATAAATATAATTGATTAAGTTCTGGATATTTTATGATAATGATTTATCATTTCATGTACATTATTTTTCCAATCATATTTTTGTTTTACATCTTTCAATGCATTTTCTGATAGTTTTTTTCTTTGATTCGTGCTTTTAACTAATTCAGTAGTTTTGTCAACAAGCTGTTCGAGGTCGCCTATTTCAATTAATATTCCGTTTACATCATTCAAAATGATTTCCTTAGCACCATCAGTTTGTGTAGAAATAACAGTAGCACCACAGGCCATTGCTTCTATAATTGAAACTCCAAAGCTTTCATATTCCGATAAGTTGCAAAAAATATCCATTTTTTTATAATATGACGGAACATCATTATGAGGCACCTTTCCGGTAAATTCAACTGAATCTTCTATTCCTAAGTTTTTAACTTTTTCTTTTAATTCCTGCTCCATACTTCCACCGCCAACTATTAAAAGTTTCATAACAACTCCTTTACATTTTTGTTGAATAAAAGGAAAAGCCTCTATCAACAAATCAATTCGGTATATTGGCTCAAGCGATTTTACACAGCCAATTACAATTTCATTTTTAGTTTTCTTTTCCGAAAAATGAAATTGCTCAAAATTAATCCCAAAAGGAATTACTACACTATTTTTATGACTATACTTTTCGCAATACGATTTTAGAACATTTGAAGTTGCGCAAATTAAGTCTGCATTCTCCAGATTTTTAATAATAATTTGTTTATTGATGAAATTGTGTAATGGAAATTTCATCACATCGGTTCCCCAAACTGAAACAACTAAAGGATGGAAACCGCTTAATCTTCCAATTAATCCATAACTACTTGCATAATGAGCATGAAGCACATTAGGACGAAATGATTGAATTGCTTTTTTAATTTTACCGATTAATAACAAGTAAGAAAGTTTTGTGAATATAGAACTCGAAGATTTTTTTTCAGAGTTTTGATATAATACAGTTATTTTAACTTGATCTTTCCACCATTCAACCTCAGAATGATTAAATGAAAAAATACCAACCTCTATTCCATTTTGACTTAATGAAATTGCCCATTTTTCAAGGTGGGAAGATGCGATGTCTCCTAAAAGTAAAATCTTCATTTTTGTAAAATTATAAATTATTAATTAGCATTTTCATCATTACTTATTTTATACTTAATACGTGTTGATTAAGATTTAAAAATGACTACAGGTTTTAGCTTAATTAATGTTCTAAATAAAACATTCAAAATATTTATATTTGCCAAATAATGAAATTTTCCATCATCATACCTTCATACAATCAAGATAGATTTATTGAACAAACACTAAAGAATGTTGTCGACTTAAAAAATAGAAGTTATGATAAAAAAATAGCAATAGAAATTATTGTTTATGATAATCTTTCTAATGAAAATGTTCAAAACATCATTAAAAAATACGAATCATTTATTGATGTCCTAAAAATTGAGCAAGATAATGGACAGTTTGATGCAATAAATAAAGGGTTAAATCATGTTACAGGTAACTACTGGACTTGGCTTAATACGGATGATTTAATTGATTTTAATGGTTTTTTTAAGATAGTTGATTATTTGGCAGACAATGAGGTTGACTATATTTATGGAAACATTAATACTATTGATGTTGCCGGAAAAATTTTAGATGAAAGAACAAGTGGTGAAATATCTTTAGCTTCACTTACAACAACCGACGCATCTATTACTCAACCTGGATCTTTTTTTAGAACTGCATTTACAAATAAAATAGGGCCATTAAAAAGTTATCGCTTTGCCTTTGATTATGAATACATTTTGAGAATTTTAAAAAATTATGGAAAAGTAGTGAAGGTAAATGCTGTAGTTGCTCAATTTAGATATTATGAAGAATCTAAATCAGGAAGTAAAGATGCTCGTTTTTTAATTGAACAATTAGAAATTGCTAAACTATATGGTTGTAAACTATTTTCAAAATTAAGTTTAGTACTTAGGTTGAGAATATTAAAAAGAAAATTTGTCAACTAATTGAAGCAAGTTAAGGAAATAACCGTTTTTACCATTGGTGATTCAAATGAAATAAAAACATGGTCAAATGTGCCTTATTTTTTTACCAAAACCCTTATAGAAAAAAACATAAAGGTAAATAGAGTAAACCTAGAAGAGAATAAACTAATAAGTAAAATATATAAGTATACCTATTATGTTTTTTTAAAACTGTTCAATAAAAATTCTAATCACACTTATTTTCGTTCTAGATTAAATTATTATTTAACAAAACGTAAAATTAAGTCTGCAATCATTAATTTTCCAAGTTCGCAGCACTTACTATTTTTATCTTTTAGCTTCAGTATTCCTAAAATAAATGGGAAGAAAATAATTCTGTTTGGTGATTGGACCTACCTTTATTTTATTTCGAATTTTTTAAAAAGAAAACCATTTTGGTTTGAGCAATATGCCTTAAACAAGGAGAAAGATAACATTGAAACATCAGATATGGTTTTAAGTTTATTTCCTAAATCTCATGAGTTTAATTTAAAACAGTACAACAATAAAAATCAGTATTATTTAGGGAATGTAATTAATTGTAATTATAAACTAAATAGATTTAATCTAATTGCTGAAAAAATAAAAAGTAACAAAATACTTTTTATCGGTAATAAAAAATATTTGCAAGGCGCAATAGATTTAATAAACGCTTTTAAACAATTAAATATAAAAGCAGAATTACATATTATAGGCTTAATTGATGCTGAAGTAGGAATTAATTTCCCAGGATTGTATTACCATGGTTATTTAAATAAGGGTAATACAATTGAAAATGAACTTTATTATAATTTAATTTCAGAGGCGAGAGTAATTATTAATACAAATCCTAATTGGGGAGCTTTTTCAGCAATGACTGAAGCAATGTATTTTTTAACACCCGTTATCACATCGCCATATCAAGAATTTATAAAAACATATGGTGATGATATTGATTTTGGTTTTTATGTAGAACCAAAAAACATAAAAGATTTAATTTTCAAAATTGAAATAATCTTAAATAATTCATCCGAAAAGCAAATTGAGATGATGAATAATGCCCATGAAAAAGTAAAGGATTTTACCTGGAGTTCATATACAAATCAATTTTTAAGATTAATTGAGAATAGCTGAAATAAATTTAATTAAAACGTTTCCTTTTTTATAATCAAGTATCTTTTTGAACTCTTTATTTTCATCGGTAAATAAAAAATGTTCCCTTTTCTCTTTTAAATTTACTTCATATGCTCTGTGCGTTTTAATCCTAAAATAAAGGTTTAGTTTAAATTTTTGAAATAGATTTAGATGAGATCTTAGTGATTCAAAATTGTTATTGTATAATAATTCATGAGAAAATAAGATGGGTTCTAGGTAATGAATTTCAAAATATTTTTCATCTACATTTTTGCTGGTTGTTGAATTTTGATGAATTCTAAAAGTGCATAATTGTTCCCTCAAGTAAGTGAGCCCGTATTTGCTAGCAATCCTTAATGTAAATTCTAAATCACATATTTGTTTTAAAGATGGATTAAAGTTAGATACTTGCTTAGTAATGTTTTTTCTGAAAAAAATAAGACTAGGTTCACCAATAAAATTTAAGCATATATTTTCAATAGCTATTTTCGAAATTAATTCAGGAGAAAATATATTTCCTTTAAAAGCTGTAGTGTTTTCTAAAGTTCTAACTACATTGGTGTAATAATTTACAAAATCAGCAGTTGGATTATGAGGCAGTTTAAAATTTCGTTTACAAACAATTAATTGAGTCGAATCATTAATTTTTTGTACAAATTTATCTAGGCAATCCTTAGTAATGTAATCATCTTGAAATACAAACTTTATCCATTCTCCATTGGAGTGATGAATGCATCGATTCCAATTCCCTACTAAACCTAAATTTCCATCATTTTGAAATAATATAATTTGAGGAAATATTTTTGCATACTCTTCAATAATTTTAATTGTTCCATCGCTAGAGCAATCATCACAAATAATAATTTCGTAGCTTTTGAAGGTTTGATCAATACATGAATCTAAACATTCTTTCAAGTATTTTTCTCCATTATAAGTAGGTATGCAAATGCTTACTAAAGGGCTATTCATGGGTCTCCTTTTTTATTAATTTCATTTTCCAGCCTTCAGGTAATATTGGTACTTCTACATGTTGATTTGTAATTAATTGTTGTTCGTAAACTTTTAAATCAGGGGCATCTATTTTAAATCTTCCTACAAACACAATTGTTTCCAACGTAAAAAAAATAAATAGTAATGAAACAATTATGTTTGATTTTTTATTGAATTCCATATACCTGATTAATAACCAAACTATTGTTACTGAAGGTATATAAAAATTTCTAACCCCTCTGTAATATGGAGAAAGTAATTCGGGCTCGCTTCGATAAGCAACTAAAGTGGTAGCAATAAATAATATGTTTGCTGCAAGTAATATCCATTCAAATTTTCTCTCTTTATTTTTTAAAAGCCATTTAATTAATGTGAAATAAAAAGTTAACACAAGTAAAAGTCCAGCTATCATTAACATTAATGGAATTCGAAATGCAAATTTTCCAATTATGAGATAATAAAATTGAACAAATAAATACTGTATGAAACCTTTATTGCTTAAATCAAACGAGCCCTCTGTTCGACTTACAGATCCATGAAGCTTTAAAAAATAAATGCCAATACACCCTGCAATCATTCCAGAAATTATTAAAATAGAAAATAATTTATTCCTGATTAATTCTTTACGGTTTAATAGTAAAAGCAATAAAAACAAAGGCAGCAGAACTACAAAATTAGGTCCTGTAAATGCAGAAAATAAGATTAATATGATGTCTAATATGGTAATGAAGATTTTATCACCTTGTTTTAAATTTGAAAAAATTATAAGTGGAAAAAACACCATACACCACTGAATGTTTGTTAGATTCATGAATACTTCTGCTTGCAAGGGTATCATTACTAATGTTATTGCAATAAAAAAACGTTGCATTTCTGAAAATGGCAATCTTTTCCAAACATAAAGAATCAATAAAAAAATAATTAATAGACAAGAAGCAGAAAAAAGAATAGGTGCGAAATGTAATGGCAAATTAGTTTGAATGGCAATATTGGCAATTAAACGAGGATACACGTGAAAATATCCGGCGCATGTATTAAATAAGCTTTTCCAACCATCTTGATATGCTTCAGCATAAAATACAAGACCTTCTTCTGCCCAGAAATGCGGATTAAAAAAAGGATCTGGTCTTCTGTAGAATAAAGATACAATTGTGATTACTAAGGTTAAAATAAATAGATGATTAGTTGTATAATTTTTAACTTTCGCTAACCAACTGTCATTATTTTTATGTTCACTATACAACATAAATATTACTTAATAATCCAGTGAGATGAACCTTGTTTAATGTTGTTTTTGTAATATAGATTTTCTTCACTTGGATGGTTGCTGTCTTCGTACCATGGTAAATGATGCAATTGATAATTACCGCCTGTCCTTAATGAATTTTGCACATAATTTAAACCGTTTGTGAAAGGTTTGTATAAAGCAAATGTGGTATCTATTGCAGCATCATATACTTCTTTTTGAATTGATTTAGTCCAAAATTTAGATTCCCAACTTATTACTTTTTCTTTATCTAAATAACAATCGGGTAAATCATCTATTTTTAGCCCAAAGCCAACTTTTTCAATGTTAGAATGTTGGTTAAGAATTGAGAAAAAATATTCTAAAACATTATCAGGACAATTGTCAGTTGGTACTACATCTGGATCAGTATAAACATAATAATCTTTTTCGAAATTTTTTATAACTCCAGTTTTCCATAATGATAAGTGACCAACATTTTCTGAAAGGTAAAATACTTTATATGAGGTTTGATTATAGAATTTTATTAATGGTTCATAAGTAGAAGCATTATCAATTATGTAAATGTTTTTGTAACCATTTACCTCCAGCCAGGAAATTAATTTCAATAAGTAAGTATATCTGTTTCTATTATTAATAATAATGGGAATATTTTTAAAATCGGAAGGATTATATTTTTTATGTACGAATAAAAAACGTTTTACTCGAGCAATCACTTTATAATAACGAACCCTGAATGGTTTAAGGTTTAAAGTAACAATATCTTTAAAGAGTTGCTTATAATCCATAACTATGAAAACAATTCGTTATATAATTGGTAAAATTTTTCTTTACTAAAATTATTCTTGGCGTAATTATACGCATTGTCACTCATTTTATTCCAACTTACTTTATCGTTCGCTAAGTTTAAAATATGATTTGTGAAAGATTTCTTTAACTCTTCGGCAGAATTGTCTTCAATTAAAATTCCGTTTGAATCATTAATATGATCAGAAATACCTCCAACATTTGTTGAAACTGTAACAAGCCCATTCATCATAGCTTCCATAATTACCAATGGAAAACCCTCTCTTTCTGATGCAAGTATTAAAAGGTGGCAATCATTATAAATTGCATTTAATTTATTTCTATCAGAAATTTCTCCATGTAATATGCAATACTCTTTATATTCATTTGAAATTGAAGCTGCCACATCTCCAGCGAAATGAAATTTAATGTTTGAATTAAATTGAGCGACTTCCTTAGCAATTTGGGCAATTAAAGGTACTCTTTTTTCTGGTGTGTTGCGGCCAACATACAATACATTGAAATTTTCGGTATACTTTTTTTCTGTTTGTGGTGAAGTTTCTACAAAATTTGCAATCAATCTAATGCTATCTAAATACTTTTTGTTTATGTTGTTTTTGATATACAATTCCTGAAAATCTTTACGTGTCTTCTCATTAATTACAATTCGATGTTTGAGTTTATTTACTACCGGTAAACTCCATTTTTCTGAACTCTCCGGCTCGTGTTGATGCATAAAGGCATGAACAAGATCAATCGCAATTGTATGTTCAGGAATATATTTAAGTAAGGTGTAATAAAACTTAGAATTGGATGAAAATAACTTGATAGTTGAATCAGCACGCAAGGTATTAACTAATTTACTTATTGTCCATTTTTTTAAAAATGGCCAAACCAATAGTTGATCAATTTTAAGTACAGTTGAATGATTTGAGATGACATCAAAAATGTAGGAGGGTAGAGAATTACTTGTGAAAAATACAATTGGTTTTTTAGATTCAGCAGCTTTTACAATTTCTGAATGTACAATTTCTGCTCCGCCAATATGATAAAAAGGAAAAAAGAGATACAGTTTATGTTTTTTAATTTGAGTGGAAGTAAATGTTTTTTTAAACGAACGGTATTGTTGTATTAAATCGATTAATCGTGTTTCCTTGTATTTTACAAATAGTGTAAATAAAAGTGGTGTTTTAAATTTAAAAATATCCTTACAAAGACCTAAAAAAACAGACAGTTCAATACTCGATAATCTTAAATTTAAAATACGTGATTTAAGATAGTTCCATTTAAAGGAAATAATTCTGTTTATATGATTATTGGTATGCGAATTACTTAAACTGTTAGTATGAATACGATAAAGTAAAAGTGTTGAGTTGAGTTTTGCAATTTTATACCCTTTAGATAAAAGCTGAAGCCAAAGTCCCCAATCTTCGGAATTTTTAAAACGTTGATATTTAAATTTTTTCACTACAGAAGACCTCATCATAACACTTGGATGAGCGATGCAATTTAAGCGTGTAATAAATACTTCTATTTGTTCAGCACTTACGTTATTAAAATCATCGTTCCAATAACCTAGAACAGAGTTGTTTTCGTCGATTGTTTTTATTAAGGTAGCAAGTACGCTAACTTCAGGGTTTAAAAGTAAGTATTCAATCTGTTTTTCAAAACGCTGAGGCAGGCAAATATCATCCCCATCCATGCGAGCAATGTATTCTCCTTTAGCGGCATCTAAACCTTTGTTTAGTGTAAAGACAATTCCGCTATTTGTTTCGTTTTTAATATACTTAATTCGTGAGTCTGAAAACGACTGAATCACAGATTCAGATTTATCAGTGCTGCCATCATTGATAATGATTAATTCAAAGTTTTTGTAAGTTTGAGCTAAAACACTTTCAATAGCTTGATTTAAAAACCTTTCACTGTTATAAACAGGCATTATTACTGATATAAAAGGAGAGGGATGGCTCATATCTTTATCCAGGAATCGGGTATAATATCACTTGAATTGATTTCATTACTATTAAACCATTTTGCAGGAGCAATTACCGTTTTATTTGGTTTTGCATTTAACCACGCTCCCCACCAACTGAAACTACTATTTGCAATTATGTGATGATCGCATTTTTGCATTAGATATAAATCTTTTATTGCAGCATTAGTAAGAACATAGAATTTGTTTTTATTTTGAATTTGAAGATTTTCCTCGCACCATTTTATATCATCTGAGAAAATAATTACCTGAAGATTTTCATGTTTTTCATTCATCATGAGCAAAGCTTTTTTATAATATTCAATACTACATGTGCCATGAAATTCGTTTGCGTGTTTTAAGTTAATATAATCTCCTCTTCTTACATGTAAAGAAACACTTGTGCAATTTTTTAATAATTCTATATAGTGTTCAATTCCGTTTATAAATTCTGATTTTACAGTAATTTCTTTTCTTATTGTATCTGATATGGAATTAAAGTATAATTCACTTTGCCAAAATCCTGTAAGATGAGTGTTATCTGTTAATAAATTAAATTGATGATTGAATTGGTGACCTTGTTCTAAGTAAGTTGTAATTGAATCTTTAATCCCTATTCTTTTTCGGATATTATTGAGTATACTTTTTCCTTGAAGAAATTCAATCTTTTTTATCATTTCTGTTGGAAGTTTTTTAGCCTGAATAACAAAGCAATCCAATTCATATTGTCTTTTGGTATAAGCATTTTTTGGATCGGCTTCCAAAAATGTAGTATCGATATAAAGTTGTGTGTTATGCTTTAACGAAAGTGCTTTACCTGCAGCATACTGAAACAACTGATTGCCTAATCCTCCCATTAATTTAACTGCTATCATTCTCTGAAATTCTTTTTATTTATCCAATAAAGATGTGTATAGCTTTTCGTATTGCTCAGTAATTTTTTCCCAGGAATACTTTTTTTTCCAAATTTCATGTGCTTTTAGCCCCATCAACTTTAATTTCGTTTTATTATTCAATAACTCATCTAATTGTTTTGCTGATTCATCAATTGTGGCATAACTATATCCTGCATTATCAATTGTGGTTGGCAAAATTTCTCCGCCTTTTGTCCAGGATGCTATCTCTACCGAATTACCTACATCATTAGTTAAAAAAGGAAGTGAAGCTGCTGCGCATTCAAACAAAACAATTGGTGAACACTCAATGTTTGATGGAAATAAAAACAAATCACTTTGTCGATATGCATCTATGGTAAATTGCCTGTCATAGTAATTATAAATTATTTTTTTACTACCGAAGATTTTATTTAAAAATAATTTAAGTTTTAACTTTTTTGATAAATAAATATTCTCAAATCCATTACCTATCATCAATAAAGCTATTTTTTTATTCTTAGCCTCTAATACAATTCGAATAGCATCGGCATGCCCCTTAATGCCAGTATATGAACCTACATGTAATAATAAACTGTAATTATTAGGTATATTCAATTCTTGTCGGACATCATGCTTTTTAGGGCCTGTAAATTCATCCTCTGCTGCTCCATTTGGTATGACAAGTATTTTTTGTACCCCATTTTCTCTGGCAAAATTTATATCTCTGTAATTATTGCTCAAAAACACATTCATATCATAATGATGAATATGTGTTTTCATTTCCTTAAAATAGTTGTTGTATTGACTTAGGAAAAAACCTGAATAACCTGTAGGAACAGATACTTTTTTTGCCCTAATCTGAGGTAGTATTTCTAATGCCAGATCAGTTGCCCATTGTTGTGCAGCAAAAAAGGTAATTACATCAAAATCGTTTTTTAATAAATATTCTTGATAACGAAACTGATCTTTTCCTTTATATCCATTTACCTGATTGCCGATGATGTCAAATTCTTCAATCTTTACTCCATTTAATTCATTAGAAATACGTTCAGTAATTTTACGTGTAGCAACTGTGACTTCATGTCCTGATTTTACAAGTCTTTCACTGAGTTGTTTTACAACTTCTTGCATGCCGCCAACTGAAGGAAAATAAGATTCTACACAATGAAGAATTTTCATAATAAACGCACACCCATTTAATATACAAAGTAAGTGAAAATCCCCGAAAATCGATTTATTAATCGTTAATTCCTTTTGTCTGATTTTATGAGATTTAATTTTAATTCGTCAGAATAAGGCGAATCAAATTTACGGGCAAAAAGATAGTTGCCGACTTTGATATTGCTTAAATCATCTTGATCTAAAATTGCAGGAATACTATTGTGTTTTAAATTCCAATTAATGTATCTGAGGCAATTATTAATAACACTATTAGCAAATGGAGAATTCATGATAACTGTTTGAAAATAAATTTCTTCTGAGCAAAATGTATGCTTCATGCGCCTCAGTAAATTTGGATGTTGGTTAGTGTAATCAATAACGTATTGAAGTGTTTGTTGATTTAAGCTCCACCAAGTTGAGCCACCAAAAAGTTGTTGATTGTTGATGTTTAGCTTTCTTTTAAAGCCAGTTTTTTTTTGTATTCTATTTAGTTTGTGAATGATTCGTAAGTGTTTTTTTGCATCTAATAAATCATAAAAACTAAACAGTTCTAATCTATCCATTCCGCCATTTTCCCATTGTGGGTTGGGCATCTCAAAGTACTCAAGGAAATTAGTTTCTTTGTTTTTTTGAGCAAATTCAAAATAATAAGAAAGCGGTTGAACTGGAAAATCTTGCCCCGAAATAACATGGAAATAATAATTGTTTTTGTTTTTTAAAGCTTCTTCAGAAAGATGTAAAATGCTTTTGAGATGATTACGTCCGGCATAATTTACTTTGTGCTTAAAACTTACCAGTTTTACCTGCGAAAATGAATGCAATTTTTGAAGGTATTCTGAGGAAATGGTTTGTTTGTTATCAATATGAATGTAAATTTCAAAACCTTTATCAAAATAGTCTGCGAGTTCAATCAACTGATTGAAGTTTTTGTATGCAGTTATGAGTAAGGCTTGTGTCAACTGATGTAATTATTTATGATAAATTTGATTACCATTTCAAACAAGACTATTCTGTTTTTTTTGTCAATTATTTAACTAAAGATGCTATTAATTTTATATAAAATTTTAAACCTGATAGTATTCATTATGCTTAATTTGAAATTATTTTTTATCAGGCATAATTGTTTATTTACATCAATCCTGTTTTTAAAATTTAATTTTACGTTATTAGTTTTTATCCAATTATTCAAATCAGGAAAAATAATTTTTCTAATTTCTTCAATAGTTTTATTTTCTTTTCGAATAGAATCAGTTATTATTTCATCTCTATAATAGAGTAGTGGCTCAGAAATGTAATAAAATTTGAAAGTAGTACTTATTTTCATCCAAAGAGAATAATCTTCAATTGCTTTAAATGCTGAATGTTCAGGGAAAAGAGAAGTTTGATTAAGTACATTTTTACTTATTAATACACTACTGCATATTACAGGGTTTGAATAAATAAAATGATTGAACGTGAAAATTTGGTTAGAAATTTCTTTAAAATATCTTTCATTAAAATTACTTCCTCTTATTCTAAACGCATTACTACAAACAGCAGTTAAATTGTTTTCTTTCAAAATGCATTTCACTTGATTTTCAAGTTTATTGGGGAGCCAAATATCGTCATTGTCTAAAAAGGCTATCCAGTTTCCAATCGCCTTTCTAATACCCATATTTCTAGGAATAGCCGGTCTGCCGTTTTTACCACAATCAATCCATTTTACTATAGTGGAATCAAAAGTTGAAACTATATCCTTTGAATCATCTGTTGATCCATCGTCACAAACCAAAATTTCTAATGGAGCAAATGTTTGATTTAAAGCGCTTTCAATTGCCAGTTTTAATAAATCACTTCGGTTGTAATTGGGGATGATTACTGATATTTTAAATGAATCTACCAATTTTTATTTATGAATTACCCTTTTAATTAGTTGTTTTATTAGTTGTGATAAATTAGCTTCACTTAAAGGTAAAGGACAATTTGATGGCTGAGGGATCTCGGTGTTTTTATGAATAAATAAATTCAAGTCATTAGTTTCAATAGCTGAAAATTTTGAATTCCATTCAAAACCCTGAATAAATTTTTCAGGCATATCTGTAATCATTTTGCTATGGCCAAGTCTTAAAGTTTCAAGAAGAAAATTTTGAATAGGTTTAAAAAAATCTATGTTACTAGAATTTTTTGGCATGTAGTATAATAAAGATTTTTCAGTATCAAATTTTAAAAAATTTTGATGAGCATTTATATTATATAAAAATTCATAATAGATTAAAGGAAATTCGAAATATCCCATTTTTGATACTCTAAATATTTCGTTTAAAAAGTTTGGTATATTGTCAACATGTTCTAAAACATGCGAACAAATTACATAATCAAATTCATTATCACTAAAAGGAAATTTTTCTCCTTTATAATAAACTATTTTTTTATCGGTTATTAGTTTTTCATCATGACCAAACTGAGCAATTTTTTCTTCCTCTGATTCATATTCTAACTCTAAAAGTATATCAGATCTATAAAATGGATGAGCTCCAGGGCCAATTTCTAATACTTTAAAATTCGGTTGTATATTTTTTATTTTATAAGGAAAAAACATCAGTCAATTTTATTTATGTTAGCATACATCTGATTTAAAAGTAAACCACTTTTAGTGTTGATAATTCGTTTATCGTAATTTAAATTGCTTACATCAGAAATAGTAATAATTCCTGCTTGATCATTGTATTGAATAACTTTTTTTTCTGTTGATAATCCAATAACCAATTTGTATTGATTTTCTGAATAAATAACTTCAGTGTTTTTAAAAACAACTTCATATTTACCCGTATCTAAATTTTCAGGTAAAGTCCATGAAGTTTGAATGGATAAGCCTAACATTGATGTAATGCCACAAGCTATCACGAAATCGTTAGTTGGTTTATTAATAATAAAATGAATTCGAACTTGCCAATTTTTTCCCATTGGAATTTCATTAATGGGTTTATTGAATTCGTCTTCCACAGTAAGTTGATATGCGTAACCATTTAACTTTTCTGCATTAATTGGGATTTCGATTTTAAAAATAGAATCTTGAGTGTTATTGTTTTGCAGGTATTTTTGAACAACATCATTGATATCTCCAACCGACAAAAGATTGCCATTTTGTAAAAGCATTCCTTTATTACAAAGTTTTTGAACAGACTCCATTTGATGGCTTACAAATAGAATTGTTCTGCCATCATGTTCACTTACATCTTGCATTTTACCCAAACATTTTTTTTGGAATGCAGCATCACCTACAGCCAACACTTCATCAACGATTAAAATTTCGGGTTCTAAATGTGCCGCAACTGCAAATGCTAGTCGAACATACATGCCACTACTGTAGCGTTTAACGGGGGTATCTAAAAATTGTTCTACTTCACTAAATGCTACAATTTCATCAAATTTTTTATCAATTTCGTGTTTATGCATTCCTAATATGGAGCCATTCAAATAGATATTTTCTCTTCCCGATAAATCTCCATGAAAACCTGTACCTACCTCCAATAAAGAAGCCATACGTCCAGTGTATTCAATTTTACCTTTTGTAGGCGGAGTGATGCGAGATAATATTTTTAATAGTGTTGATTTTCCTGCACCGTTTCTGCCAATTATTCCAACTCTATCACCCTTATTTATTTCGAATGAAATATCATTTAATGCCCAGAAGTCTTCGGTTTCTTTTTTTTGGGTAATGTTTTTTAAGTTACGTAACCCATTTAAAAAATTACCATAAAATGTATCGCTTTTAATAGCACTGTTTTTATTAAGTAAATATTTTTTACTTAATCCTTCAACTTTTATGACAGTGTTTTTACTCATTAAATATAATCAACAAAGTTACGTTCAAATTTATAGAAGTATCTAAACCCAAAAATTAAAAAAATAAATGAAGATACAATTGATAGAATGAAATAGCTCAGCTCATAATATATTGGGGTTCCAAAAATGGAATATTTAAATCCATCTATAGCAGCAAGCATTGGATTAATAGCATAAAGATATTTTAAAATTTCAGGCATTCGTTGAAAATAAAATTCACTAGGGAAAATAACAGGAGTGATATATAAACCTACTTGCAGTAATACAGGAACTATAAACTTTACGTCTCTAAATTTCACGTTAATCGTAGCAAAGTATAATCCTATACCAAAACCATTAATTAAGGTTAGAATAATAAATAAGGGAGCTAATATAATCTGCAAATGAATTTTTTGGTCGGAGATAATAAATAAGACAATTAATATGATTAAAGAAATTAAAAAATCAACTAAACAAACCAATATAGCGCTTATTGGTATAATTATTTTAGGAAAATATACTTTAGAAAAAAGATTAGAATTGCCAATAATTGAATTACTTACATCATTAAATACATTAGCAAATAATTGCCATAATAGCATAGCTGAGGCAACAAAAACAAAATTAGTTGCTACATCTGAATTGCTGTTGATTTTAGATGCAATATATCCAAAAACTAAAATGTTAATTAGTGGTTTTATTATAGCCCACAAAATACCTGCAAATGCTTGTTTGTATCGAACTAAAAAGTCTCGTCGAGCTAAATTGTTTAATAAACTTTTATACCTAATAATTTCTTTGATCGAAAGAAATGTTGTTGAATTGGAATCAATTATGGTTTTTTCTTTATTCAATTTTATTTAAAAGTCAGTTGTTTTAAAAAGTAAATTTAACAATAAAATTAAAGCTTAAACAATTAGTTAGATAGCACCTTCAATTTTGCAAACTTCAACAATAACTGACGTTTACCTCCAATTTCAAAATCAACAGTGGCTTTCAGATTTGGAAATTCTCCTTCAATGAATTCAATTTTCCCTTTTCCAAACTGGGCGTGTTCAACCTCGCTGCCTTCACGTAAATTCTTAATAGTTTCAGCGTCCATACTTTGATTGAAGGAATTACTTTTTGTAGTATTTACGTTTAGCAATGGTTTTTTGCCCGCAACTTTTGGTTTAAAATTACTTTGAAACTGAGGCTCTTCGTTTTTGTTTCCAAATGATCTGCCTTTTAGTTTATCAAAAGTAGAAGTATTGAATGAAGATGATGGTATTTCAGGATATTCCACATACTTATCATCCAATTCATCTAAAAAGCGACTTGGTTCTGCATATACAATATTACCAAAACGGTAACGTGTAGTAGCGTAGGTGAGTGTTGCGCGTTTTTCAGCTCGCGTTAAAGCCACATAAAACAATCTTCGTTCTTCTTCTAGATCTGCTCTCGAATTAATGCTAAGTTGTGAAGGAAATAGGTTTTCTTCTAACCCAACAATGTAAACATATGGAAACTCTAAACCTTTTGCGGCATGTATAGTCATTAAGGAAACTTTATCGAAATCAGTTTCATTTTCTTCTTCTTTGTCAACGTCTGTCATTAAGGTAATTTCCTGCATGAACTCATCGAGCGTTCTCAATTCTGTTGTAGGTTCTGTGGCAAACAAATCGTCTTTCTGAACATCCATGGATGAAATGATGCTCGACTTTAATTCTTCTTCCTGAGGAGTTCTGTTTTGTAAAACAAAATCTTTTAAGCCGTTTAGTAATTCCTGTATATTTTCGTATCTACTTACACCTTCAGGTGTTTTGTCGGCATAAAGGTCTTTTAATATGCCCGAATTGATAGCAATCATGTTGCCCATTTCAAAAGCATCTTTAACTGCTAACTGTAAGCCGAAGTTTTTAATTAGGGTTATAAAATCATTAATTTTATTTGCTGTTCCGCCATTTATGCCCAGATTAAATTCTTTTAAATTTTCGCATACAGTAAAGATACTAATGCCATGTTCAGCAGCGGCTAAATCTAATTTATCCATTGTAGTAGCACCAATTCCACGAGCTGGATAGTTGATGATACGTTTTAGCGATTCATCATCATTATTATTAATGCACAATCTAAAATAAGCGAGCAAATCTTTAATTTCTTTGCGCTGATAAAACGAAACGCCACCGTAAATTCTATAGGAGATATTTAGTTTTCGTAATGCCTCTTCAAGTGCCCTTGATTGCGCATTGGTTCGGTACAAAATAGCGAATTGTTTATTTAGAGCTTGTTCTCTTAGCTTAGTTTCAAAAATTTGGTTGGCTACTTTTGCCCCCTCTTCGTTATCGGTGTTTGCTTTTATTACTTTTATTTTTTCACCTTCCTCGTTATTTGTAAAGACATTTTTTTCGAATTGATCTTTATTATTCGCAATAACTGCATTAGCAACCTGAACAATGGATTGAGTAGAACGGTAATTTTCTTCTAGTTTAAAGGTTTTAACATCCGGATAATCTTTTTTGAAGTTTAAGATATTCTGAATGTTAGCACCACGAAAGGCATAAATGCTTTGTGCATCATCTCCCACCACACAAATATTTTCAAAGCGTGCAGCCAATTGTTTTACAATAACATATTGCGAAAAATTAGTGTCCTGATACTCATCAACCAAAATGTATTTGAATTTATCCTGATACTTTATCAACACATCCGGAAAATCACGCATTAAAATATTGGTATTAAAAAGCAAATCATCAAAATCCATAGCGCCTGCTTTAAAACAACGTTTTGCATATGCCTCATAAACAAAGCCCATCAACGGTTTCTGAGAGTTTCTGTCCTCTGCTTGTATAGTAGTATTATTTTGGTATTGTTTGTAAGAAATTAGATTGTTTTTTGCTGAAGAAATTCGGTTCATTACCAATGAAGGTTTATAAACTTTATCGTCTAAATTGAGTTGTTTTAATACTTCCTTAATTACACTTTTACTATCATCAGTATCGTAAATGGTAAAGTTGGATGGATAACCTAATTTTTCTGCTTCAAAGCGTAAGATTTTAGCAAAGACACTATGAAAAGTTCCCATCCAAAGTGAGCGCGCTTTGCTATCTCCGATTAATCTGCCTATTCGCAATTTCATTTCGCGGGCTGCTTTGTTGGTAAAGGTAAGTGCGAGCACATTAAACGGATCTACACCTTTTTCAATAAGATGCGCAATACGAAACGTTAATACACGTGTTTTACCGGAACCTGCACCGGCAATTATCATTACCGGACCTTCTGTAGTAATAGCAGCTTGTTTTTGTACCGGATTGAGTTGATCAAGAAAATGTGAATTGGTAGTCATGAGGACTTAAAGATAATTGAAAAAATTGGACATTGTTTTTCAATTTTCAACAATTTGATTTTTGAAAAACAATTCAAAAACATTTTTTTTTATTTTATAAATGATTATTCAATAAAGTGTATTTTATCATGTATTTATTGGTCTTGCGATTATAATTTTGATTTAAAAATGGAACATCAACTTGTAGAAACACTTTTAGAATCGGAAGTATATCCTTGTTTTTCTATTAATATTCCTTTAAAAAATAACCCAACCGAAAAAAATTGGAATGAAAAAATGATAGAAAAAGTTCAAAAAAATGTACTTAAACAAATACGTGTAGAGTTTAAAAATGAAACAGCTCAAAAACTGGAAAATAATTTAACACAACTTATATCAGAAATTGAATTAACAAAAAACAGAAAAGGAGTTGGTCTATTTTTTACGCCGTTTAGTAAAAGATTGGTTGAATTTCCATATGAAGTAAAGGAAAAAGTGACTATTGATAATCATTTTGATTTGAAAGATATTTCTTATTTGTCGTCAATGTCATTAAATTATTTATTATTGGATTTAAACGATAGCATTATTTCTATTTATGAAGGCTTTAATAATGAAATTAGAGAAATAAAAGATGACAATTTTCCTGTTAAAATTTTTGATGATTATGAGTATGCCAAACCTAGTTTAGCAAAATCATTTGGCTATGGCCTTCAAACAACAGAGGATGATGCCGATAAATTGAAATATAAGCGTTATACTTATTTTGTAAAACAAGCAGAAAAGAAATTAAAATTTTACACATTACATAATCAAGTTCTTTTTGTAAGTGGTGGGAAAAAAGAAATTTCATTGTTTAAATCAAAAACAGATTATAAAACAAAAATATCAGGAGAATTATCAGGCGATTTTATTCATCAATCTGCTATTGAAAAGGGTAAATTACTTGAAAAAACAATTCATAATTATATTGAACAGGAAGAACAGAAATTACTTGATCGATTAAATGATGCAATTGGAAAAGATCTAGCTGTTTGTGGTATTCAAGAGGTATGGTATTCGGCAAAAAGTGGAAATGGATTAATATTGATGGTAGAAAAAGATTTTGAGATTTCGGGTTATGAGGTAAGTGCAGAACCAAATTTATATTTATCTATTCCTAATAAGGAATATGATATTGTTAGAGATGCTGTGGAAGATTGTATTTCTACTGTAATTTCAAAAGGTGGTAAAGTAGTGGTTTTTGAAAATGAAAAGCTTAAAAATTTTAATAAAATAGCTTTAATTCAAAGGTATAAATCCTAATGTTTTTATTCACTCTAGCTGCTTTTTATTTTTTCAGGATTTTCTTTAAAATACAGAAAGTATTCCATTAAATAGTTGATAAAATAAAAGTTACAAAATACTATTTGAGACTTACAGCACTATTTATTTCACAAAAAAATCCCGCTTAAGCGGGATTTTTAATTTTCAAAAACTTAGAATAAACTAATTTATTGCTCAATTTTTATCAATTCAATATCAAATACCAATGTTGCGTTTGGAGGAATTACACCAGGATAGCCTCTTTCACCATATGCAAGATGGCCCGGAATTATCAATTTAACTTTTCCGCCTTCTTTTATTAATTGTAAACCCTCTGTCCAACCTTTAATTACTTGATTTAATCCAAAAGTTGCAGGTTGACCACGATCAACAGAACTATCAAATTTTTTACCATCCAATAATGTTCCTGTATAATGACAAGTTACTTTATCGTTTGCGGTAGGGGTTTTACCAGTTCCTTCGTTTTCAATAATGTATCTTAAATCTGATGCAGTTATTTTTGCACTTCCGTATTTTTCATTTAATATTTTATTCATTGCTTCTGCTTCAGCTTTAGCTTTTTCTTCTTCTTTCTTAAAGATATTTACTTTTTCAGTTTCAAAAACTTTTGCAGCATCAAATGCCTCTGCTTCTTTCCCTTTTCTTAGAACAACCAAACGTTTTAAGGTGTCGTTTTGTCCAATTTTATTTACCACATCTTGCCCGTTTATTACATGACCAAAAACAGTATGTTTTCCATCTAACCAATCGGTTTTTACATGTGTAATGAAAAATTGTGAACCATTTGTTCCAGGGCCGGCATTTGCCATACTTAAAATTCCAGGACCAACATGTTTTAAAGTTGTATCAATTTCATCAGGAAATTTATAGCCCGGATCACCTGTTCCAGTTCCAAGTGGGCAACCACCCTGAACCATAAAGTTTGGAATAACACGGTGAAATTTTAATCCGTCGTAATAAGGAATGTTTTCGCCTTTAGCAGTATTTTTAATTTTACCTTCGGCTAAACCAATAAAGTTTGCAACGGTCATAGGTGTTTTTTTGTACTCTAAAATAGCAAAAATATCTCCTTTACTTGTTTCAAATTTCACATAAATTCCTTCTTGCTGATCTTTTAAAAATTCTTTTTCCATTTTTGATAATTTTTGTTTTTCGTTTTTTGATTGAGCGTCAGCATTTGTTAATGCACATGCAATTAGGCTGACAATAATGATTATTTTTTTCATTTTTTTATTTTGAGTATATTACTTAGCAGAATTTATGCCAGTTACTTCCATTTCAAAAACTAAAGGAGCAAAAGGTGGTATAACACCTTGCGAACCATATTTACCATATCCAATTTTAGATGGACAAACTAATAATGCTTTTGTACCTTTACACATTTTTAAAATGGCTTCATCCCAAGCTGGTATAACTTGTCCTGCTCCAGCAGGGAATGTTAAATCTTCGTCGTGTTTTTTAGAACTGTCAAAAATATCACCATTGGTAAACATTCCTGTATAGGAAACAGTTACATTATCTCCGGCTTTAACAAGTGGGCCGGAACCTTTTTGTTTTTCTATAAAATATAAACCACTTTCAGTAGGCTTTACATTTATTTTATTAGATGTAAGGTAAGAATTTAACAAACTATCTTCCACCGATTCATACATTTTCATTATGGCCTCTTGTTTTGCCATTTGTTCCTTTTCAATTTTATCTACTTTTTCTTTGGTATAAAAGCTGTCAATCTTAATGCTATATTTTAAGTAAGAGTTTGAGTCTAAAAATGCAGGAATTGGTTGTTTGTAACCTTTGGTCCACATATCACTTACTAATAAACAAAACGTGGTACTATCTCCTACATGCAGCATTTTTAATGCATCGAACATATCTCCGGGATACGCACTTTTTCCAATACGAACAGCGTATGGTCCTTGAGACTTGTCCATGGTTCTTGAATCAAATAACATAGAATCTTTTTCAGTATGCATTATTTGTGAAATAAATAACACATCACCTTCTTTTAATTCTGTTTTATCGCTACCTTCTTTATGTACTTTATAATAAATTCCATCATCAGTTTTATCAAAACCCGGAAATCGAGAATCTCCACATGACATTAAAAAAGTTAATCCTGAAAGTGCAATAATGCTTGTTAGTTTTTTCATGTTTTATTTTGTTATTCTTTTATGTTTACAACTTCTATTTCGTATACCAATGGTGTGTGAGGAGGTATGAAACCATCACTGCTTCCATCTTCACCAAAAGCAAGTTGCGAAGGTAATATAAATTTTGCAACCTCACCTTTTCGTAGTTGTTTTAACACTATTTGTAAACCGGGTAAAAGTTGTCCTTCCGAGCCATAAGTAAAGTCAAAAGGTTTAAAATAAGCAGATTGGTCAAAAATTAAATTATCGGTAAAGCTACCTCTATATTTTATGCTGATTAATTTTCCATTTTTAACCAAGGAATCTTTAGTAGTTTTTATTTTCTTAAATAATATATTTCCTTCCAAAGTTTCGTATCGAACAAAATTCCTTTTTGCATAATTCGACATTGTATTTTCCTCGTTTTTTTTCAAGCGTTCGCAATCCAAATATTTACTTTCTTCACACACCTTTTTTTCATCTTCTTCCATGATGGCAACTAATTTCATCTCCAGTTTTACAATACTATCGCCATTTGTAAATGATGGACTTCCAATATCAAAAATTTCATTAAAAAAAATTGTTGGATTTACCCATGCATTTATGCTGTCGCCCTCTGCCATGTTGTAAATGATTTTTAATAAGGGTTTATTTTTGATTTCTTTACATTTTAAAAAATGACCTCTCCAGCCGTGATGATTGGAAACATAAAAAATAGAATCACGTTGCGTTTTGTATTTTACATTTAATAAAAGCCATTGATTTTCATCCGGAGTTTCATCTTCGCCAATGGCACAATATTTTAAATAAATGCCTTCATTATTCAATGAAAAACCACCAACTGTTTTAGCTTGTCTTCGGCATGAAATAAAATAAACTGAAACAACAAAAATCAACAAGGATTTAAGAAAAAAAGAATAACGGGCGCGTATTGAAAAAAAACTAAATTTGTTGTTGAGCACGACTCAAAATTAATCATTCGGGTTGAATTCCCGATTTTTAAATTATAAAAATATGCAGCATTTGTTTTCAGATTTTAATGATGCCTCGGCAGAGGAATGGAAAAAGAAAATTGAAGTCGATTTAAAAGGTGTAACTTTTGATCAACTTACCCGAAAAACCCGAGATGGAATTGAAATTTATCCCTTTTATCACGATATAAATATCATTAATGAAATTTCTGTTGCAAAGGAAAATTCCTGGGAAATCTGCAATGAAATCCATGTGCAAAATGAAAAGAAAGCCAATGAAATGGCTCTTCAACATTTGCAAAACGGAGTGTCCGGTTTACGTTTTGTATTAAACGGCAAAAAAGATTTGTCTGTTTTGCTAAAAGATATTTCCATTCAGCACATTTATTTGCAATTTAAATTGACCGGAATGCCAGATGAATTTTTGTTTGATTTTACAGCTTATTTAAATACTCATTCATTAAATTGGGAAGATTTAAATGTTTCCGTGATTCATGATGAATTGAATGAATTGATACAGGAAGGCAAATTTAAATTCGGTGAAACAGATTTCAAATATTCGTTTTTAAATACATGGAACAGTTGCAAAGCAAATAATCTATTTATAGATGCTTCCATTTACAATAATTCCGGTGCGACTACTGCAACTGAATTATCTCTTGCTCTATCTCAATTGAATGAGTTCTTACATATTTTGGATGATGCAAAACAAATTGCTCAACTTAAAAAAGTGACTGTTGAATTAGCTGTGGATACTCTTTTTTTTGAGCAAATTTCGAAACTACGTGCTTTTAGAAATTTGGCAGAATTGCTTTTCAATCAATACAATTGTTCGCCTCAATTGCACCTGCATTGTTCTACTTCAAACGTGTATCGTTCTTCGTTCGATTCGTATTCGAATTTGCTACGCGATTCATTGTCCGGAATGGCATCTGTTATTGGTAATTGCGACAGTTTAATTATTTATCCATTTTCTAATAAAGAGGATCAAGCCAATCTATCAAATCGCATAAGCAGAAATCAGCAATTGATTTTTAAGGAAGAATCTTATTTGGATAAAGTAACCGAAATTGCAAAAGGTTCGTATTTTATTGAAACCTTAACACATGCCATTGCTGAAAAATCATGGGAAGCATTTAAAAGCATTGAACAGAGAGGTGGGTTTATTAAAGACGCAGAAAACACAATTAATAAATTAAAACAGCAACAATTTGAATTAATAACCGATTACAAAGAAGGAAAACGAGTATTGGTTGGTGTAAATAAATTCATTAATTCAAGTGATGCTCCGAAAGTTATTACATCAGAAAATATTACTAATTCAGGCATTCAAGCAATATCAATTAGTCAAGCTATTATATCATGAGAAAAGATTTTTCAACCGTAAATTATAAGCAACCATCTGTTAAAGCAGATACGAATGTTCATGCTGTTCAATCTGAAACAGCTGAAGGAATTAGCATTAAAAGTAATTACACTACTAACGATGTTTCTAATTTAAAACATACTCGTTTTGCTGCCGGAATTGCTCCATTTTTAAGAGGTCCGTACAGCAGCATGTATGTGCAGAGTCCTTGGACAATTCGTCAATATGCAGGTTTCAGCACTGCTGAAGAAAGTAATGCGTTTTACAGAAGAAACTTAGCGGCCGGACAAAAAGGACTTTCTGTTGCATTTGATTTGGCAACACACCGAGGTTACGATAGCGATCATGAACGTGTAGTAGGTGATGTAGGAAAAGCCGGAGTTGCCATTGATTCCATTCTGGATATGAAAATTTTGTTTGATCAAATTCCATTGGATCAAATGAGTGTTTCCATGACGATGAATGGCGCTGTATTACCAATTCTTGCATTTTACATTGTTGCTGCCGAAGAACAAGGTGTTAGTATGGATAAACTCAGCGGCACTATTCAAAATGATATTCTAAAAGAATTCATGGTGCGTAATACGTATATTTATCCGCCTGCGCAATCCATGAAAATCATCGCAGATATTTTTGAGTTCACTTCTCAGAAGATGCCAAAATTTAATTCCATTTCCATTAGTGGTTATCACATGCAGGAAGCCGGAGCAACAGCCGACATTGAATTGGCTTATACGCTTGCCGATGGTTTGGAATATATTAGAGCCGGTATAAAAGCAGGAATGGACATTGACAGTTTTGCTCCTCGCTTATCTTTTTTCTGGGCAATAGGAATGAATCATTTCATGGAAATTGCAAAAATGCGTGCAGCTCGCATGCTCTGGGCAAAAATGGTAAAACAATTCAATCCAAAAAATCCGAAATCA
This sequence comes from Bacteroidia bacterium, assembly GCA_044352985.1. Taxonomy (GTDB): domain Bacteria; phylum Bacteroidota; class Bacteroidia; order B-17B0; family Aurantibacillaceae; genus JADJDM01. The sequence goes on along the minus strand of JBILCU010000008.1, from coordinate 141,812 downwards.
ATGGCGCTTCGTACGCATTGCCAGACCAGTGGCTGGAGTTTAACTGAGCAAGATCCATTCAACAATGTAGCAAGAACCTGCATTGAAGCATTGGCTGCTGCCATGGGACACACACAAAGTTTACACACTAACGCATTGGACGAAGCTATTGCATTGCCAACTGATTTCAGTGCGCGAATTGCAAGAAATACGCAAATCATTTTACAACAGGAAACTGATATTTGTAATGTGGTTGATCCGTGGGGAGGTTCTTATTATGTAGAAACACTCACCCATGAAATTGCCAATAAAGCATGGGCATTGATTCAGGAGGTGGAAGAATTGGGAGGTATGGCAAAAGCCATTGAAACAGGTATTCCTAAAATGCGCATAGAAGAAGCTGCTGCCAGAAAACAAGCGCGTATTGATAGCGGAAAGGATGTAATTGTTGGTGTAAATAATTACCTCACTGATGAAAAATCAAGCATTGAAATTCTGGAAGTAGACAATGCAAAAGTGCGAACCCAACAATTGGAACGACTTGCAAAATTAAAATCAGAAAGAAATGCAACTGAAGTTCAGAAAGCATTGGATGCTCTTACATCAGCTGCTGAAACCGGAAAAGGGAACTTGCTTGAATTAAGTATTCAGGCAGCTCGCTTAAGAGCTTCTCTAGGTGAAATTTCTTACGCATTAGAAAAAGTATTTGGCAGGTATCAGGCAAAAATAAGATCCATTGCCGGAGTATATTCAAAAGAAATAGCTATGAACGAAGATTTTAAATTGGCGCGCCAATTAGCGGATCAATTTGCAGAAATTGATGGTCGTCGCCCACGCATTATGATTGCAAAAATGGGACAAGATGGTCACGACAGAGGCGCAAAAGTAATCGCAACTAGTTTTGCTGATTTGGGTTTTGATGTAGATATTGGCCCATTGTTTCAAACGCCTGCCGAGGCAGCAAAACAAGCCGTTGAAAATGATGTGCATATTTTAGGTGTTTCCAGTTTAGCAGCCGGACACAAAACTTTAATTCCGCAAGTGATTGAGGAATTGAAAAAATATGAAAGAGAAGATATTATGGTTGTTGCCGGTGGTGTAATTCCACAACAGGATTATGATTTCCTTTTTAAGTCAGGAGTGTCTTTTGTTTTTGGTCCCGGAACCATTATTGCCAAATCTGCGCAAGAAATTTTAAAATTAATGATTGATAATTCAAAATAATAAGTATATTTGCCGTCCAAAAATTAATTACAAATTATGTACGCTATTGTTAACATAGCCGGGCAACAATTTAAAGTGGAACGCGGACAAAAAGTTTACGTTCACCGCCTAAAGGCTAACGAAGGGGCAGATGTTGAATTCGACAACGTATTGTTGATTGATGACAACGGTAAAGTGGCTGTAGGAATCCCCGCAATTGAAGGAGCAAAAGTTGCTGCCTCAATTGTTCAGCATGTAAGAGGTGATAAAGTTCTTATTTTCAAAAAGAAAAGAAGAAAAACTTACCAAAAGTTAAATGGTCACCGTCAGGATTTAACGCAAATTTTAATTCAGGGAATTCTTAACAAAGGAGAATCTGTAAAAGAAAAATTAGCGATTGTTAAGCCTGCAGGTAAACCAACAGCTAAAAAAGTTGAATTTAAACCGGTTGTTACTGAAGTTGCTGAAGCTCCAGCTAAAAAAGCATCTGCAAAAAAAGCTGCTCCTAAAAAAGCTGCTGCAAAAAAAACAACTAAAAAGAAAGAAGATTAATAACATTTTAGATTTTTGATTTAAGATTTATATCTTAAACAACTTCAAAAAATTAAAAATTAAATATCATGGCACATAAGAAAGGTGTAGGTAGTAGTAAAAACGGACGCGAATCTCATAGCAAGCGTTTAGGTGTGAAAATGTTTGGCGGACAAGTAGTAATTGCAGGAAATATTATCGTTCGTCAACGTGGAACAAAACATCATCCTGGTACCAATGTAGGTATTGGTAAAGATCATACTTTGTATGCTTTAACTGATGGTGTTGTTGTGTTCAGAAAAAAACGTGACGACAGATCATATGTATCGGTAGTTCCTGCTCAAGCTTAAGGAAACCGATTAGTTATTAGTTAAAAGCCTATCGGTTTAACCGATGGGCTTTTACTTTTTATATTTTATAATTATTAATGATATAAATATGCTTCAAATTAATTTTATCCGCGAAAACAAAGAAGAGGTTTTAAATCGTTTGGCCATCAAAAATTTTAAAGATGCCGAAACTGTTATCAATAAAATAATTGACTTAGATACTCAACGCAGAGCCATTCAAAAAGAAAGTGATGATTGTAAATCTGAAGCCAATGCTTTAGCTAAGCAAATTGGCGAGTTAATGAAATCGGGTAAAAAAGAAGAGGCAGAGAGTATAAAAGCAAAAACTGCTGATCTAAAAGTAAAAGAAAAGAATTTTGCAGAAAGTTTATCTGAAACTGAAACTGAAATACATAAATTATTGGTTCAAGTCCCTAATTTGCCTAATCAATCAGTACCAAAAGGAAAAACACCCGAAGATAATTTAAATATATTTGAACATGGAGTGATTCCTACATTACATGAGAAAGCTCAACCGCATTGGGAATTGGCAGCTAAATACGATTTAATCGATTTTGAATTAGGTGTAAAATTAACAGGCGCAGGTTTTCCAGTTTATAAAGGTAAAGGAGCACGTTTACAACGCGCATTACTTAATTTTTTCCTTGATAAAGCAACTGCTGCTGGATATCTAGAAGTACAGCCACCCATTATGGTAAATGAAGATAGTGGTTTTGGCACCGGACAATTACCTGATAAAGAAGGTCAAATGTATCATGTAACGGTTGATAATTTATATTTAATTCCAACCGCTGAAGTTCCAATTACTAATATTTACCGTGATGTAATTTTGAAAGAAAGCGATTTGCCCATTAAAAATTGTGGATATACACCATGTTTTAGAAGAGAGGCTGGAAGTTACGGGAAAGATGTGCGTGGTTTAAACCGTTTACATCAGTTTGATAAAGTTGAAATTGTTCAAATAGCACACCCAGATAAATCGTATGCTATTTTGGAAGACATGCGAGAGTATGTTGCCGGATTATTGAAAGACTTAGAATTGCCTTTCCGTACATTAAAATTATGCGGCGGCGATATGAGTTTTGCATCAGCTCTTACTTATGATATGGAGGTTTATAGCGCAGCTCAGCAACGTTGGTTAGAGGTAAGTTCTGTTTCCAACTTTGAAAGTTTCCAAACCAATCGTTTAAAATGTCGTTTCAAAGGTGCAGATGGAAAAACTGTTTTAGCGCATAGTTTAAATGGTAGTGCGTTGGCCTTCCCTAGAATTCTAGCATCAATTTTAGAAAACAATCAAACTCCCGAAGGAATTAAAATACCTAAGGCCTTAATTCCTTATGCAGGATTTGACATGATTAATTAATGAGTTAAATGATCATCTTTTTTAATAGCTAACATGAACTATTTATTAACCAAAAATAGATACTTGCATTTTTTATCGGCAATGTTGTTTTTGTTTGTTAGCTCAAATGCTCAGAAAGTTCAAGCTAGTTTTAAGGAGAATGCCGGACAATTAATTAAAATAGGTGTTTTCAATGGTTTTCAATCCAAAAACATTGATAGTTTGTATGCGGACGCAAAAGGTAATGTTTCGTTTAAAATTAATATTGATAATCCTGGTATTGGCTACTTAATTACTGCTGAAAATAAACCCTATTTTTTAATTTTAGAAAAGGGAGAAAATATTAAACTAAGCGGTGAAAATTTAAGTTTTTCCGAATCCGTTAAGGTTATTGAAGGCAAACAAAATCAATTATTTTCAATTTACGCAAAAGAACATCCACGACGTGAACAAGCCTTAAGCGCATGGGTGTACTTGCAAAAAATTTATAACCTCGACTCCCTTTTTAGCATTCAAGCTGTCCCTAAAAATGCTATTCAATCCGAAATGATTCGAATTAAGGAAGAGGATAAAAAATTTCAATTCAACTTAGATAGCAAAAGTTATTTGCATTGGTATTTGCCTGTGCGTCGTTTAGTTAGTGATGTTTCAACGATAGCACAATATAGAGTTGAAGAAATTCCGTCTACCATTGCCGCTTTTAGAAATATAGATTATACTGATGATCGTTTATATAAAAGCGGGTTATTACGCGATGCTATTGATAGTCATTTTTGGTTGCTCGAAAATTGTGGAAAATCTCTAGATTCAGTTTATGAGGAAATGAAAACATCAATAGATGCTATGATGAAATTTCTTGTAAAAGATGAAAAGAAACTGAATGAAATTACGGACTATTTGTTTGATTTATTGGAAAAGCATAGCTTATTTAAAGCTTCTGAATATTTAGCATTGAAAGTATTAAACGATAATAGTTGCACTATCAATAGTGATTTATCAAAACAACTCGAAACCTACAGGGCAATGAAAAAAGGTAACATTGCTGCTGATTTTAATTTTTATTCGACAAGTAATTTTCCGGGCTACGATTTAAATAAATTACCTAAAAAGTTATCCGATTTAAAAAGTAAATATACGCTGATGGTTTTTGGCGCAAGCTGGTGTCCAAAATGCAATCAGGAAATTCCTGAAATTGCCAGTTTATATGCAAAATGGAAAAACAATGGAGTAGAAGTGGTATTTGTTTCGCTTGATGAAACCAAAGAAGCTTTCACTAATTTTTCATCCAAATTTCCATTTATTAGCACCTGCGATTTCAAAAAATGGAACAGCTCAATTGTTGAAGCATATTATGTGTTTGGAACCCCAACAATGTTTTTATTGGACAATAAAAGAGAAATCATCCTCCGACCAATATCCGTAAAGCAAGTGGATGCCTGGGTTGACTGGTTTTTGTTAAAGGCAAAATAATTGGCAGTTTAGGTTAGTGATGAATTGATGATACAAGATGAAAAATTCTTGCCTTTTTTCTCCTGTTGTTTTGAATCATGACACTTTCATCTAAACAAAATCCTAAATCTCACTTCTTAAATCTAAAATTCATCTTCCATCTTACTACTTGATACTTTGATCTAAAGAAAATCTTAAATAACTTTTTTCAATATAAGAAACCAAATAAATAAAGTGAAATTTTATTGCCATACCCGATATCACTATCATCATTTACCACAAAAGCATTTTTAGATGATGATCTTTTTTGTTTTTACCACCAATTTCAAAAGTGTATTTGCCATCTACTAAAAAATCAAATATTTGTTAAAATTTTATGTATTTTAGATTCCTGTTTTTAATGCATGAGAAACTATTGAAAATACATAGATTTCTCATTTATTTATTTTAATAAAAGTGAAAAAAAAACTAAAATACATTCTGATTTTTCTATTATCAATAATTGGCCTAAACTCTTACGCCCAAGCTCCTTTAAATTGTCCTGGTGATAGCGTTTATTTAGAGTTACCAACATTTAGTGGCGCCATTCAATGGCAGGAATCTTCCGATAGCATTACCTGGACCAACATAAGCGGTGCCAACTACCAACCCTACGGTTTTGTTTTTACTTCCGCTAAATTTTACCGTGCTATGGTAACTGCAAGTGGATGCAGCCCGATTTATTCTCCTGCGAAAACTATTTTACAAGATGCCAATTGCCCAGTTTACGCACCAGGTAGTGTTTTTTGCAGTGGCGCAGTTACCAGAGTGAATGATGTTACATCACCAACCGGCAAAGTATGGATGGACAGAAACTTAGGTGCAATTAGAGCTGCCACAAGTAGTACGGATAGTTTAGCCTATGGAGACTTGTATCAATGGGGTAGAAGTTCAGATGGACACCAGTGCCGTAACTCCACAACCACTAGTGTATTAAGCAGTAGCGATCAGCCTAATAATAGCAGTTTTATCCTATCACCAAATTTACCTTACAATTGGCTTAATCCTGAAAATACTAATTTATGGCAGGGGGTTAATGGTGCAAATTCACCTTGTCCAATAGGTTATCGTTTACCTACAGAATCAGAATTTGATTCAGAGCGATTAAGCTGGAGCAATAACAATAAAATAGGGGCTTTAAATTCACCACTTAAATTGATTTCAGGGGCACGTCGAGACTTTAGTCTTGGTGACATTCAGGGATCTAGTATTTTAGGTCGAAATTGGTGCAGTACTGTAAGTGCTAACTATTCAAAATATCTATGGTTCGAAAGTGATGGAGCTGGTATTGATGTTTTTGGAAGATCATATGGATTTGCGGTTCGCTGTATTAAAGAAGCAACTGGTACCATTAGCGCTTTAAACTGCGGTTCGGCTACACAAACAGGTAATTTAATAAGCGGGCAGTTGGCAAGCGCGGTAACAGTTACAGTGCCTTATACCGGAGGTGACGGTGGTTATTATGCTGCTCAAAATATTGCCTCTTCCGGAGTTACAGGATTAACAGCAGTATTAATAAGTGGTAATTTTGCAAACGGATCTGGCAATTTAAACTACACCATTAATGGCACACCGGCAAACTCAGGTACTGCCAGTTTTGCAATTAGTATTGGCGGACAAAGTTGTACTTTATCTTTAACTATTTATGCGCCCCAGCCTGCTTATCCTGCAGGTACAGTGCATTGCGGAGGTGTTGCAACCATTGTAAATAATGTTACATCACCAACCGGCAAAATTTGGATGGATAGAAATTTGGGTGCTACGCAAGTGGCTACAAGTAGCACAGATGCCAATGCCTATGGCGATTTATACCAATGGGGCAGAAGAGCCGACGGGCATCAATGCAGAAACTCTGCTACTACAAGTACTTTAAGCAGTACCGACCAACCGGGTAATGCTAATTTTATTTTGTCTCCAAACTCACCCTGGGATTGGCGAAATCCTCAAAATACCAATTTATGGCAAGGAGTAAACGGTGTAAACAATCCTTGTCCAAGTGGTTACCGTATACCAACTGAAACAGAATTAAATCTAGAAAGAACCTATTTAAGTCCTCAAAACAATAATGGGGCATTTACATCAATTCTTAAATTTCCTTTATCTGGATACAGAAATTATACCGATGGCACATTTTATGACGTTGGTTTTAGTATAAGGATTTGGAGTAGCGTCATTTACGGTAATTCATCTTATGATTTAAATATAAATTCAAGCACATCAGTTTTAAATGCATACAATCGTTCCTATGGTTTTACAGTTCGTTGCCTCAAGGATTAAATTGGTATTTAGGATTTTAGATGTGAGGTACTTACGATTTTGGGATGTACGATTTATTGATTTGAGAGATGAGTTCTTTTAAATGTTTTTTAGAGTGTTTTGTCATGCTGACGAAGGAAGCATAAGTTTTTTTAGATCCTTCACTACGTTCAGGATGACAAAAAAAAGCGCCGGTTGAGCGGAGTCGAGAAGTGGCCATTTGAGATGTAAGAGTTAAGATTTTTTTGAATGATGAGTTAGAAGTGGAATAAGTTAAAAAGCAAAAGTAAAAAGACAAAAACTAAATGTTGCTGAGTGGAGTCGAAAAAACAATTTAAAATTAAATAGCGAAAATTGAATATGTACAATTGTATTTTTAAAATAAATAAACAAGTCATCTTTTTAAGAGTTGTTCTTTTTTGTTTATTTGTTTTAAGCTCACTTCAAAGCATTTATGCGCAGAGCACACGAATTCTTTTTTCCATTCCAAGTCAAAATCCTATTATTACCAATCATCCTATTGATCAAATTATTTGCGAGAATTCAACTAGTAATTTCACTGTTGCAGCAACTTCCTTTTCTGGCAGTCAACCATTAACGTATCAATGGCAAGTAAGCACAAATGGGGGGGCTACCTTTACTAATATTACGAATAATTCCACTTATAGCGGCGCAACAACATCTGCACTTAGCATTACAAATGTTTCAATTTCTTTTAATAATTATAAATACAGAGTGATTGTTACCAACGCATGTAATTTTTCGGACACATCTAACAGTGCTAATCTTATTGTTAATTCGTTTCCAATCATCACTGGACCAACATCTGCTTGTGTAGGAAATACAATTAGTTTAACCGGTTCGGGAACACCTAATTCAAGTATGCCATGGGTTTCAAGTAATACTGCAGTTGCAACTATTAATAGCTCGGGTTTAGTTACAGCTTTATCGTCAGGTATAACTACAATTACTTATATTAATAATAGTGGTTGTTGGGCAAATTCAACTATTATAATTAATTCGGCGCCAAGTTTATCCTTTACAACTATAAATACTGCTTGTAACGGAGATTCAACTGGTGCTATTAATTTAAGTGTTTCAGGAGGTGCAACACCTTACACGTATAGTTGGAGTAATGGACAAAGCACACAAAACATTTCAAATTTAGTTGCAGGCAGTTATAATGTAGTTGTAGCTGGTTCTGATGCTTGTAATGCATCTACTACAGCAACAATTACGCAGCCTACAAGTATAGTGATTAGTGCTTTAGTTACAAACGTAAGTTGTTATGGATTAACTGATGGTCAAATAAATACAACAATAAATGGTGGTGTTATACCATATTCCTTTTCATGGAATAATGGATCAACCTCACAAAACCTAAATGGCTTAGCAGTTGGTAACTATGCTTTAACTGTAACAGACTTAAATGGATGTACGATGACATCATCTTCATCGGTAACACAGCCCAATCAAATAACTTTAGATAATTCTGTATCCAATACAATTTGCAGTGGTGCTACCTTAAACGTTAATTTAACAGCTTCAAATGGAGTTGCTCCTTATTTTTATTCATGGGTTGCACAAAGCAACCCTAATGTTAACGGTGAGTCTACAAGTACTTTCGTAAGTTCTTTAATAAACGATCCATTAACTAATATTTCTAATTCTCCTGAATTTATTACGTATACAGTAACTGTTTCTGATAATAATGGTTGTATTATTACTCCAACATTAGGTGTAAATGTTAATCCATCTCCTACAGTAAATGCAGGACCTACATTATCCCAAATTTGTAAAGGTGCAACAACAAGCGCTATGGGTGGTTACGTTGGCGGAAGCGCAACAGGTGGTACATGGAGTGGCGGAGCAGGAACTTGGACAAATGCAAATGATCCTACAAACGCAATTTATACTTGTAGCCTTAGTGATTCAGATACTATTACGTTAACTTTAACCACAAATGGTGGAAGTTGTGGAATAGTAAGTGAAACAAAAACATTAATAGTTAAGTCTTTACCTACTGTTTATTTGCAAGGAACATCAAATTCTACTTGTGCTGGTGATAATTCTGGTATTATTTCAGTGAATGCCAATGGTGGACTTGCGCCTTATTTATATTCTTTAAATAATGGTACGTTCATTGGTTCGAACAACTTTACGGGTCTAGTTTCGGGCAATTATACGATAACTGTAAAAGACACTAATAATTGTATATCTAGTATAACCACTACGTTAACTGATACATCACTTATTGAGCCTGCTTTTTCTATTCCTAATTCTGTTTGTTCAGGTAGTTCAATAAATTTACCAACCACATCATCAAATGGAATAACAGGTAGCTGGAATCCTCCTGCAAATAGTTCAGTAACCACTTTATATACCTTTACACCAAATGCAGGTCAATGTGCAGACACCACTCATAAAATTGTCATCATAAATTTTTTACAATTGATGGCTTCTTCAAGTGTAACCGATTGTGGTAACGGTAATGGATTTGTTCGAGTAGATTCTGTTATTGGAGGTACGGCGCCATTTATTTATCAATTAAGTAATGATACGATAACACAAAGTAGTCCTAACTTTTTAGGATTGCAGGCAGGAAATTATACTGTAAGCGTTACTGATGCTAATTTCTGTACTGCAAGTGCCAATATGAATATTGGTCCTGTGCAACCAATTATAGTAGGAATATCAGGTACTAATCTACTGTGTGCGCCACTTAGCAATGCATCATTAACGGCGAATGTTAATGGTGGTACAGCACCTTATCAGTTCAATTGGCTGAGTGTGGGAAATACAACTCCGGTTTTAAATGGATTGTCTTCTGGAACTTATACTGTTGTGATTTATGATGAATATAGTTGTTCTGCTATGCAAACAATTACGATTACCGAACCTGACCCAATAATAATATCGTTATCAAATCAAATAAATGTTTCGTGTAATGGATTAGATAATGGTTCAGCTACAGTTAATGCAACTGGCGGTAGTGGAGCGTTATCATACATTTGGAATACTACACCTGTTCAAACCGGAATTCAGGCAACAAATTTATTCGTCGGTAATTATGTTGTTACCGTTAATGACACGAATAATTGTCAAGCAACTTATGATGTTATTATTTCTGAACCAACACCATTTACTGCAAGTGTAACTTATGTAACTAACATTAGTTGCAACGGAGCTACAAGTGGCTCCGCAGCAGTTGCAGGAGTTGGTGGCGTACCACCTTGTTTTTATTCTTGGAGTACTCTTCCTGCTATTACAAACGATACCGCATTTAATTTAACAGCGGGTAACTATACGGTTACAGTTTATGATTCTAATAATTGTACTTCATTTGCTAATGTTTCTATAAATGCACCAAACACAATTGTTGCTGATATTTCATCTCATACCGATGTAACTTGTTTTGGAAATTCAAATGGTTCGGCAACTGTAGTTGCTATCGGTGGAAATGGACCTCTTTCTTATAATTGGAACACAATTCCCTCACAATTTGGAACAATAGCTTCAAATTTGCCATCAGGAAATTATACAGTTACGGTTAGTGACACAATTGGCTGCTCGGATACAGCAGTAGTTATTGTTTCTCAACCACAACCATTAATACTATCAATTATTTCTCAAACAAACGCACTTGGTTTTGGTCAAAATAATGGAACAGCAACAGTGAGTGCAAGTGGTGGAATTTCACCTTATAGTTTTTCGTGGAGCCACAATGCTCAAGCTAATTCAAATTTTGTTGCAGATTTGCCATCAGGATCACATTTGATTATTGTAACAGATGCAAATGCTTGTTCAGATACAAGTCAAATTAACATTGGTGTTGATGTTTCGAATTTAAATCCAGAATACTTGAATACACGATCAAATGTTTCCATTCAATTTAATGTTTTCTCAAATGATCAAAATATGTTTGGTTTTGTTTGCGATACCATATCAATTTTACAACCAAATCATGGAACTGCACAAATAAGTTCTACTGGAAATGTTATTTACTTACCTTCATTAAATTATAGTGGATACGATAAAATGGTTATTCGAGCATGTAATTCATTGCTTCAAAATTGCCTAAATGACACGATTTATATAACTGTAAATCCAAATGCGCAAAACGATTATTTAACCACGAATGGTTATGCAAATGCAGTTGTAGCTTCAGGCAATGTAATTGCTAATGATGCCGGATCCGGAATACAAAGTAGCGTATCATTATTTAATAATACTGGAAACGGTACATTACAATTGGATGCAAATGGTAATTTTGTTTACCGACCTAACAGAAATTATTGTGGTCTTGATTCTTTCCAATACCAAATTTGCGACACCAATAATTTATGTGCAATTGCCACATGTATGTTTGAGGTATTTTGCAAAGATGTAACTGTTTTCACCGGCTTTAGTCCAAATGGGGATGGTATAAACGATAATTGGGTTTTACCAGATATTGAAGGCACAATTAATACAGTTCGCATTTTTGATCGTTGGGGAAGATTAGTAAATTCTTATACAAATTATGATAATGTTTCTATTGTATGGGATGGCACAAATAGCGCAGGAAATCAATTAATTTCGGGTACTTATTTCTATGCTATAGAAATTGAAAATAAGCCAAGAAGATTGGGTTGGATTGAAATTACAAGATAATGATTTTAAAAAAATTACATATGAACTCATTTTTTAAAAATAAAAAATCGATTAAGGTTTTAACACTTGTTTTATTTTTAATAATATTATTTGTTACTAAAAACAGTTTTGCTCAGCAAGATCCACAATATAGCCAATACATGTTTAATCACATAGTCATTAATCCGGGTTATGCAGGTAGTAAAGATGTATTAAGCGTAACTGCGCAAATCAGAAAACAATGGGTTGGAATTGAAGGAGCTCCCCAAACAAATGACATAAGTATTCACGGCCCTTTAAAGAAAAAACACATTGGTGTTGGTGGTCATATGATGTTGGAAACAATAGGTCCAAAAAAATGGGCAGCTGCTTACGGCGATTTTGCATATCGTTTACGTTTAGGTCATGGAGATTTAGGCTTTGGTTTAAGCGCAGGATTTATGTCCTATCAATTTGATTATTCAAAAATTTCTTATGGTAATCAAAATGAATTCAATCAAAGTATTATAGGTGAATTAAATAAAACACAAACTAAGTTTGATGGCAGTTTTGGTATTTATTATCACAATCCAAACATGTATATTGGTTATGGTGTTACCCATTTAACAGAGCCAAAACTGTATCAAATAACAACTAATGGAGGTAATAATGCATCTAGCATTCGTTTTAATGTAAAACGTCACCATTTTATTAGTGTAGGAAAAGGGTTTAGATTATCAGATAATGTAGTTTTTAGCCCATCGATTTTATTAAAAACACTCGAAACTACTCAGACTTTTAATGCAGACCTTAATTTAAATTTTTTACTTCAAAGAAGATTATGGCTTGGTGCTTCTATTCGATCTAGTAAAAACATCATTTTTATTGCTCAATATTTAATTAATTCACAATTTAAGGTTGGGTATTCATTTGATTTAAACTATGGAGGAATCTCTATGGGGAGAAATAATTCGCATGAAATCATGATTGGTTATAACTTAAAAAGTTCAGCCTCTCATATTATTTCACCAAGGTATTTATAATTTTATTCGGCATTTATATTTATATGAAACATATTTTATTTTTAGTTTTTATTTTTAGTTTTCTTAGTTCAATTTCTCAGAAAGATTCAACAGTTTCTTCTGAAATAAAATCAATATTAGAATACGAGGTAACACCTTTGAATAAATTGAATACAAGGAGATCTGAATTCGCACCAGTTAAATACGGTACAGGAATCTTATTTGTAGGTGAACAAAAAGAAGATTTAATTAATTTAGAATCTAAGGATGCAGATGGAAATCCTTATCTTGATTTGTACTACAGCGAAAAAAATGAGCAAGGTAAATTTACAAGCAAAAAAAGTTATACTAAAGGATTAAATACACATTTTCATGATGGGCCTGTTACCTTTTCAGCAGATTTAAACGAGGCCTTTTTAACCCGTACAGGTTATGTAGTAAAAGATAAAAACTATGTAAATCAATCTAAACTTTACGTTCTTAAAAGAAAAGGCAAACATTGGCGGCATTCAGAAAAATTTATTTATGATAGCGATGAGTATTCTCTTGGACATGCAAGCATTTCAAAAGATGGGAACTACTTGTTTTTTTCTAGTGATATGCCAGGTGGTTTTGGCGGTACTGATATTTATGTTTGCGAAAGAGTAGGAGATAGCTGGGATAAACCAAAAAATCTTGGGGATAAAATTAATACTTCTGGTATGGAATTATTCCCACATATTAGAAATGATGGTTTACTTTTTTATTCTTCTGATAAATTAGATGGATTTGGGGGCTTAGATATTTTTAGTGCCGAAAAGATGAATGGTGTATGGAAAATGATTCGTAATGAGGGAATAGGCATTAATTCCATTTCTGATGATTTTGGTATCTATTTTTCGGATACATCAAATGGTTACTTTTCAAGTAATAGACAAGGAAGTGATGATATTTTTAGCTTTTATTTTGAAAGAAAATTCATCGATTTTGAAGGGTATGTTCTTAATAGTAAAGATACTAGTGATGTGGCAGTTAATATAAAGATTGATTTAAAAGACAAAAATGGTAATCACGTAAATTCATCACGTACCTCAAAAAATGGATATTTTAAATTTTCAAATCTAAAAACTAACGAAACTTTTTTAATTGATATAGACGAAACAGACGCTTTTTTTAATAATAAATTAAAATATTATTTAACTGACAAAAACAGAACCATTGTTCGTGAAACACAATCCGATAATAACGATAAGTTTATCTTTAGAAATTTAAGTTTAGATGAAAATTCAAATATAAATGCTGAATTGATAGAAGATGAAAAAGTTATATCTGGTAAACTAATTTTTAACACAACTCAATCCCCATTAGCTAATATTAAAATTGTTGCCAAAGAAGAAGGAGGTAAAATTTTGGAAGAAACCACTACTGATGAAAATGGTAAATTTACATTTAAGAATATACCTCCCGGCGCTTCAGTTTTGATAGAATTGGCTGAACAAGACGCTCAATTACCAGCCAATACAGAAATTGCATTAAAAAACTTAAAAGGAAAAACCATTAAAATTATTAAAACTGGTAATGATGGTAAATTTACTTTGAATCTGTTACGAAAAGAAAGCATAACCGCTTCTGATTTATTTGAAGAAGATACTCCAATTACATTAGTTTTTAATGCTATTGTTTACGATGATCAAAACAATACGATCCCTAAATTAAAAGTTGTTTTAAAAGATGATAAAGGAAATGTTATTGCAACACAAGAATCAGATGCTAGCGGTAAAATTACTTTTAAGAAACTAGATCCGGATAAAAATTATTTAATGGATTTTGATGTAAATGATACGCGCCTAAATGCTTATACTAAAATTGTATTGAAAGCAGAAAATGGAACTATAATTAAAGAAGTGTATAAAAATGCTAAAGGCTTTGAGTATCAAATCTTGAAAGGTGAAAAAGCAGGAATGACAGAAATTAAAGAAGAAGATACAGATTTTACTTTAGCATTTAAAGCTTTAGTTTATGATGAAAGTTTAAACCTCTTGCCAAATTTAAAGGTTGTTTTAAAAGATGAAAAAGGTAAAGTGGTTTATAGAGATTCTACCGATAAATACGGTAAAATAGTTTTTAATAAATTATTTGCTGATAAAAGTTATATTGTTGAGTTTGATGAAAAAGATACGCGTTTAGGAAGTATTTCTAAAATAATCATTAAATCTCAAAATAACAAAACCGTTAAAGAAATTGTAAGGAATAAAAATGGTTTCCAATATCAGATTTTAAATGGAGAAAAAGCTCAATTAGAAGATCTTGAAGTACAAGATGCTCCGTTAACATTTGTTTTTAAAGCATTAGTTTACGATGAAACAATGAAGATATTGCCTAATCTTATTGTTTATTTAAAAGATGAAAATGGAAATTTAATTTCAACTGATACATCTGATGTAAATGGTAAAATAAATTTTAATCAGTTAATCGCTAATAAAAATTATCAAATAGAATTTGATGAAAATGATGAGCGACTAAAGTTCATTAAAAAAATTATTTTTAAATCAGAAAATAATAAAGTAGTTAAAGAAATTATAAGGTCTGAAAAAGGTTTTGTATACCGTATTTTGAAAGGAGAAAAAGTGGATTTGCTTAATGTTGCAGATGATACTGAACTTTTATTATTACCAAAATTTACATTTAAGGCACTTGTTTGTGATGAAACCATGAAGATATTGCCAAACTTAATTGTTTATTTGAAAGATGAAAACAGTCGATTAATTTCTACTGATACATCTGATGCAAATGGTAAAATTAAATTTAATCAATTACAGTCAAATCAAAATTATCAGATTGAATTTGATGAAAAAGATGATCGCCTAAAATTTGTAAAGAAAATTATTTTTAAATCAGAAGATAACAAGTTTGTAAAAGAAATTGTGAGAACTGAAAAAGGATTTATTTATAAAATTCTTAAAGGAGAAAAAGTGGAGTTAATGAATATTGAAGATGTGCAAGAGATTGATTTGAATTTAAATTTTAGAGCACTTGTTTTTGATGAAAAATTAAAGCTGATTCCTAACTTAAAACTTTTCTTAAAAGATGAAGCGGGTAAAGTTATACATACTAAAATAACTGATAATAATGGCCTTGTTGATTTTACAGAATTAGCAAGTGGCAAAAGTTATGTTATTGAATTCGATCAAAATGATACAAGACTTAAATCTGTAAGTAAAATAATTATTAAAACAGAAAATAATAAGCTCATTAAAGAAATAGTAAAAAACCAAGATATTTTTAAATGTAAGCTACTTAAACGCGAAGCAATTTATTTAGAAGAAATTAAAGCTGATGACAATTTAATTAACCTCAACTTATTGGCGTTTGTTTACGATGAAAATAACAATCCTTTAACTAACCTAATAGTGTTTTTAAAAACTGAAAATTTAGAATTAATTAAAAAAGATACTACATCATCTAAAGGGGCATTGTTAATTAATACACAGGTAGCAAAACAAAATTATGTAATCGAATTTGATGAAACAGATAAAAGATTAAGTAATTTACAAAAAATTGTTGTTAAATCGAAAGATGGTATTACGGTAAAGGAAATTTATAGAACAAAAAATGTGTTTCAGTATAAATTGTTAACTGCAGATCAATCATTGATGTCAGATATTAATGAAAAAGATTTAGCACTGGTATTACAAGATAAAAAGAAAACTACTGTAAACAATCCAAAACAAAATGATAAACCAAAAACCAATTCACAACCAATAAAAGAGAACAATACAGAATTAAATGTTTCAAATTCAAACGAAATTTCAGTTGATAATCTTTTAAATCTTTCAACAGATTCATTATTAAAGTTACTTAAAAATCCTTTGAAGATTAAAGAAAATATAACGTTTAAAAGTGGCGACTTTTCAATCTCACAACAAGACAAAGATTATCTGAATAAGTTGGCGATGATTATGAAAAAATCCTCTAAAATTAAATTAGAAATTAGTGGTCACACCGATTCTTTTGCAAGTGAATCTACAAATTTGTATTTTTCTCAAAAAAGAGCAGAATCTGCTGCTAATTATGCCAAACAAATTGGTATTGCTAGCGAAAACATAACTACCATTGGTTACGGTGAATCTAAATTGCTTAATAATTGTAAAGACAATGTATATTGCCCAGAAAAACAGCATGCAGAAAACAGAAGAACAGAATACAGATTAGCAGCAAATCCTTAATACATAAAAAAATATTTTGAATATTTGATACATTGTATTGATAATCAGGTATTTAATTTTTATCCTATTTTAGTTTTCGTCTCGTTTTTTTTTATTTTTTTGCAGCCAAGTAATTTT
The DNA here is from genome assembly GCA_044352985.1 of Bacteroidia bacterium. Classification (GTDB taxonomy): domain Bacteria; phylum Bacteroidota; class Bacteroidia; order B-17B0; family Aurantibacillaceae; genus JADJDM01. The sequence goes on along the minus strand of JBILCU010000008.1, from coordinate 124,708 downwards.
GATTTTTTAATTTTAATATAGTTTTATTTATGTATTGGACTTTAGAGTTAGCGTCATGGTTGGAAGATGCACCTTGGCCTGCAACAAAAGATGAGTTGATTGATTTTGCATTAAGATCCGGTGCACCAATGGAAGTAATTGAAAATCTTCAGGAAATTGAAGATGAAGGAGAAGCGTATGAAACAATTGAAGAAATTTGGCCAGATTATCCTACTAAAGATGATTTCTTCTTTAATGAAGATGAATATTAATTTTTAATTTGTACTTTATACTTCTTTTTTTATAAAATTGCTTAATATTATAGTTTAAATTGATTAAAAGGTTAAACCATGAGCGAAGAAATTGAAAAAAATGATCAAGGCGATTTGTACGCAAAATCAGTTAGAGCAGGTAAAAGAACTTATTTCTTTGACGTGAAATCGACTAAAGGTGGTGATTATTATTTAACCATTACTGAAAGTAAAAAACGTTTTGCCGATGATGGAAAATTCTTCTTCGAGAAGCATAAAATTTTTCTATACAAAGAAGATTTCGAGAAATTTATGGAAGGTTTAAATGAATCAATCGATTTTATTAAAACTAATTCACCTTCAATTGAAAATGTAAATACTTCATCTGATAACATCTCTTTTGAAGATTTAGGAAAATAATAAACAATATGTTTTTCATTACTTAAAAGCAACTAGTACATAGTTGCTTTTTTATTTGGTTATTTTTGCATTATGATACCATTTTCTCCTCCTCGTATAGATGATGAAATTATTAAAGAAGTAACAGCAGCTCTTCAATCCGGTTGGATTACAACTGGGCCAAGAACAAAAGAATTCGAAAAACAACTTTCTGCTTACTGTGGAAATAAAGCAACGCTTTGTTTAAACTCAGCAACAGCGGGTTTAGAAATTATGCTTCGATGGTTTGGAGTAAAAGAGGGAGATGAAGTTATTTTGCCTGCATATACGTATTCTGCAACAGCGAATGTGATTATGCATTGCGGAGCAAAACCTGTATTTGTTGATGTAAATAAACATGATTTTAATATTTCAGTTAATGAAATTGAACGAAATATTAATGAACGAACCAAGGTAATTATGCCAGTTGATTTTGCAGGTTTTCCTTGCGATTATGAAACCATAAACAAACTTTCGGTAAAGTATTCAAACCTCTTCAAACCAAATTCTGAAAACCAAAATAAGTTGGGCAGAATTTTAATTTTATCTGATGCTGCTCATTCTTTTGGTGCTTACTACAGAGGAAAACACACCGGAACGTTAACCGATGTTTCCGTTTTTTCATTTCATGCGGTTAAAAATTTAACTACTGCTGAGGGTGGGGCAGTAGCATTAAATCTTCCTGAGCCATTTAATAATCAGGAAATCTATCAACAATTATGTATCTCTACTTTGCATGGCCAAAATAAAGACGCACTTGCAAAAACACAAAAAGGTAATTGGCGTTATGATATCGTTGAACCAGGATACAAATGCAACATGACAGATCTATCTGCGGCTATTGGTTTGGTTGAATTAAAACGTTATGATAACGATACATTAAAACGCAGAAAGGAAATTGCAGATTTGTATATTAAACAACTTTCAGGAAACGTGTTGTTGGAGTTGCCGATGTTTCATACCGCAGAGAAAACTTCTTCCTATCATTTATTTCCGGTAAGAATAAAAGGTGCAAAAGAAGAACAGCGCGATGAAATTATGCGTTTGATATTTGATCAGGATGTTTCTGTAAATGTTCATTTTATTCCTGTTCCTGGAATGAGTTATTATAAAAAATTAGGTTATAGTGAAAAACATTATCCGGTTGCATATGATAATTATTGCAGAGAAATTACCTTACCAATGTATTACAATTTAAGTAATGAAGATGTGTTTAAAGTTTGTACGGCTTTAAACAATGCTTTAAAACAAGTTATGTAATGGCGAAACGTTGTTTCGATATTTTATTTTCTTTTATTGGATTAGTTTTTCTTTCTCCATTTTTTGGATTACTTGCAATCATAATTTTGATTGATTCAAAAGGTGGCGTATTCTACAAACAAATTAGAGTTGGTAAAAAGGGAGTTGATTTTAAGTTATATAAGTTTCGTTCTATGCGAGTAGGTTCCGATAAAAAAGGCTTGCTTACTGTTGGCGGTAGAGATAATAGAATAACTAAAACAGGATATTTTATTCGAAAATATAAATTGGATGAATTACCTCAACTTATTAATGTGTTTATTGGAGACATGAGTTTGGTTGGCCCACGTCCTGAAGTAAGAAAATATGTTGATTTGTACAATTCAGAACAATTAAAAGTATTGAGTGTAAAACCTGGAATTACTGATTATGCATCCATTCAGTACTCAAATGAAAATGAACTTTTAGCAAAATCACAAGATCCTGAAATTACATACATTGAAGAAATAATGCCCGATAAACTAAATTTAAACATGCGTTATATTAATGAGTCTGGGGTTTTTACTGATGTGAAAATTATAGTTAAAACAATAAAAAAAATACTTAGTTAATCACAACGATTATATCTTATCTTTAACATGAAATTAATACTATGGGTTTAGAACTTTTTTTTACATTTCTTCTTGTTCTTTTAAATGGGTTTTTTGTAGCTGCAGAATTTGCACTAGTAAAAGTAAGAGCTTCACAAATTGATATTAAAATTCAAAAAGGAAGTACAAGAGCAAAAACAGCAAAAACATTAGTTGAGAAGTTAGATGCATACCTATCTGCTACTCAATTAGGAATTACATTAGCAAGTTTAGCTTTAGGCTGGGTTGGTGAAGATGTTATTTCACATGTTGTTCAACTTGTTTTTCTTAAAATGGGATTTGCTCCAGATTCCTTTGCTATTCACAGTATTTCCATTCCAATCGCATTCTCAATTATTACTTTTTTTCACATCACATTAGGAGAACAAATTCCAAAAATGTTTGGGATTAAATTTCCTTTAGAGCTTACTTTAATTTTTGCCTTGCCTCTAAAAATATTCTATTTAATTTTTAGTCCATTTATTTGGTTGCTCAATAAATCCTCCAATCTTTTCCTTCGAATGGTAGGTATTAAAAAATTAAATGAAGAAGATGTGCATACAGAAGAAGAACTTCGATTAATATTAACTGAAAGTGAAGAGGGGGGAGCAATTAAACCAAGCGAAAATGAATTAATACAAAATGTATTTGATTTTGATGATCGCGTAGTAAAGCAAATTATGGTGAATCAAACTAAAGTTTCTTCCATAGATATTGAAACTAGAAAAGAAGAAGTTATAAAAAAAATTATTGATGAAGGTTATTCCAGATTACCGGTTTATTTAGGCGATATTGATAACGTAATCGGCATTATTCACTCCAAAGATCTTTTAAAAGCTGTAATTGATAACCGCTTCAAAAGTATCAAAGAAATCATGCGTCCTGCGCATTTTGTGCCTGAACGAATGAAAGTAAATGATTTACTTCGTGATTTTCAGCGTATGCATATTCAGATTGCAATTGTTACCAATGAACACGGAGCAACTGCAGGTATTATCACCATGGAAGATATTATTGAAGAATTAGTAGGTGAAATACAGGATGAACACGATGAAGAAAAACCGGATATTGAAAAAATTAACGATAATGATTTTTTAATAAAAGCACAAGCTAATATATCAGACATCAACGCATCATTACCTGTTGCATTACCAGAAAGTACAGAGTATGACACATTGAGTGGATATGTAAATCAATTATTTGGAAGAATACCAGGTGTTAATGAACGCAGAAAAATTGATGGTTATGAAATTCAAATTATGCAACGTAAAAAACAAAAAGTAGAATTAGTTAAACTTAAAGTCTTAACAGATTAGTTGATAAAAAAGAAATGAATTTTTTTATTTCAAAAAATTTAGGTTCTGTTAAAGCTAACATTATTTTAGTTTATTTTTTTCTATTATCATTTCATACCTTATTTTCTCAAACAGATAGCACTTTAATAGATTCAGAAACATTTATTGCAGAAGAAAATAATATTCCGGCTGATCCTCCAGATAAAATTCATCCTTTCTCTATTCGTTTATCATCAGGAGTTCCTAATCCTTTAAATAGTTCCTTATTCAGGAAAAGCATGATTGGTATCTATGAAGTAAATGTGCTTACCGCATTTCGAATAGGAAACTATTGGTACGCCGGATTGGGCTTTAATAATTCATTACTATCGATCTCAAATCGAACAAAATTTAATGCAAAAACAAAAATGCAATTTTATGGAGTTTTTGCTCGAATGGGTTATGATTATTACCATAGTAACAAAATATTTAGTTCGTTTTTTGTAAATGCAGGGTATAAAAAAGGTTTTTATACAGGCATATTAAATCTTGATAAAAAACCACAAGATCCTAATTTTGAAATGGTGTATTTTCAACCTGGATATAGTATAAATTTTTTTTCGGAAGAACGATTGACTCTCGGCTTTTACATTGCCCTTCAGCAAATGTTCTGGAAGTTTAATCCACAACAAATTAATTTGTCAGATTCAGGCATTGAAGTTTCAAAATACAATAACAATTCAAATGCAAGTTTTTGGATAATTGGCTTAGAAATGTATATTGGCTTAGGAAAACAGAGTAAATAACAAATCTGTTTAATTAATAAGTTTAAATTTCACATAAGATTAAAACATGTTTAAAACATGTTTTTTCTTGATTCAATTTATATCATGGTACATAACTTTGTAATAAAATTTTTTGAGTTAAAATAAAATTATAATAATTTTTTGTTTTTATGGGTTTAAAATTTAATTTTATAAGCTGATATAATACACATACCAAAATAAACTATGGACAGGTTAAAAGAAAAATTCAAAGAAAAATCTTCTTTGCTTTCAACAGAAATCAAAGATATTGTAAAAAATCACGGAGATTTAAAATTAGGTGAAATTACAGTTGCGCAAGTTTATCAAGGAATGCGTGGAATGGTTGGTATGGTAACTGAAACTTCTAAACTTGATCCTGAAGAGGGAATTCGATTTAGAGGCTATACAATTCCTGAACTAAGAAAACAATTACCTAAAGCGCCAGGTGGCACAGAACCATTGCCTGAAGGTATTTTTTATTTAATGATGGTTGGTGAATTACCAACACAGGATGATGTTACTTTCATTACTAATGAATGGATGAAAAGAAGCAATGTTCCAAAGCATGTATTTGATGTTATTGATAAATTACCTGTAGACGCTCATCCGATGACTCAGTTTATTACTGGTATTCTTGCAATGCAAACTGAATCGGTTTTTGCAAAAGCTTATGCGAAAGGCATCAATAAAAAAGATTATTGGGAATTTGTTTACGAGGATGCAATGAATATGATTGCTCGTTTACCTCGTGTAGCAGCATATATTTACAGAAGAAAATATAAAAATGGAATTCATATTGAACCAGATCATAAATTAGATTGGGCTGCAAATTTTGCTCATATGCTAGGTTATGAAGAGTTTGATATGAAACGATTAATGCGTTTGTATTTAACTATTCATGTTGATCATGAAGGAGGAAATGTTTCTGCTCATGCCACACATTTAGTTGGTTCAGCACTTAGCGATCCCTATCTTTCATTTGCAGCCGGAATGTCTGGTTTAGCAGGACCTTTACATGGTTTAGCTAATCAAGAAGTATTATCATGGATTATGGAATTGAAAGAAAGTTTAGGTGGAGGTTTACCATCTAAAGATCAAATTGCTGAATACATTAAAAAAACATTAACTGAAGGAAAAGTTGTTCCAGGATATGGACATGCAGTTTTAAGAAAAACAGATCCTCGTTTTGCTGCTCAACAAGATTTTTACAGAACGTATATTAAGCATGATGATATTTGTGAAATCGTTCAAATGATTTATGAAGTTGCTCCTCCTATATTAGAAGCAACCGGAAAAATAAAAAATCCCTGGCCAAATGTAGATGCACATTCTGGTGCTTTATTGGTTCACTATGGAATGCATGAATATGATTTCTATACTGTATTATTTGGAGTTTCCAGAGCGTTAGGTGTTATGGCAAGTTTAATTTGGGATAGAGCTACTAATTCTCCGATTGAACGTCCGGGTTCTGTAACAACCGAATGGATAAAGAAAAAAATTAAAACAGAAAGTGCTGCTAAAGCATAAATAAAAAACCCTGCAATTAGCAGGGTTTTTTATTTATTTTTAATTGGATAAAGTAAAAACGAATTGAAATCTTTTTTTGATTTTATCTCTAATTTTTACGTTCTTTGTTATCCTAAAATTAAAAAAGATGAAAGTTGGAATTCCTTCGGAAATTTTTCCAAATGAGTTGAGAGTTGCAGCAACGCCCAAAACAATTAAACGTCTTCAAAAACAAGGTTTTGAAGTGTTTATTCAACAAGGAGCAGGAGCTAAGGCAAATTTCTCGGATAAAGAATTTGAAGACGCTGGCGCTAAATTAGTTGCTACTGCAGCCGAAATTTACGGCAATTGCGATATTGTTCTTAAAGTAAAAGAACCCGCTACAGAAGAAATTCCTTTAATGCACGAAGGGTTGGTTTTATTAAGCTATTTATGGCCTGCGCAAAATCAGGAGCTTTTACAAAAGCTGGCTGATAAAAAAGTGAATGCCGTTGCAATGGATGCCATTCCGCGTATTTCCAGAGCTCAAAAAATGGATGTGCTTTCGTCTATGGCTAATATTGCGGGTTACAGATCTGTAATTGAAGGTTCTTATCATTTCGGGCGTTTTTTAAACGGACAAATCACCGCTGCTGGTAAAGTAGAGCCTGCAAAGATTTTAGTAATTGGTGCAGGTGTTGCAGGATTAGCCGCAATTGGTGCAGCTAACTCATTAGGTGCAATTGTTCGTGCTTTCGATACACGTAAAGAAGTTGCTGAGCAAATTCAATCCATGGGAGCAACTTTCCTTACGGTTGAAATTGATGAAGATGGTGCAACATCATCAGGTTACTCAAAAGAAATGAGTAAGGAATTTATTGAAGCGGAAATGAAGTTATTTTTAGAACAAGCTAAAGAAGTAGATATTGTAATTACAACTGCTCAAATTCCTGGTCGTCCTGCACCAAAGTTATGGATGGATTATCATGTTGATGCGATGAAACCGGGTTCGGTAATTGTTGATTTGGCCGCATCAACTGGCGGTAACTGTGTTTACACCAAACCAAATGAAATTTATACCACTCCAAATGGAGTTACCATTGTTGGTAAATTAAATCAATTGCCAAATCAGGCTTCTCAGTTATACGGAAATAACCTTTGCCATTTATTAGACGATATGGGTAAAGCCGAGAAATTTAAAATCGATATGAACGATGCAGTTGTTTCTCGTGCTATGGTTACTTATGATGGAAAAATAAATTGGCCTCCAGCACCTCTTCAAGTAAGTCCTACGGCAGGCGGGGCTGCAAAACAAGTTGCTGCTCCAACTCCTGAAGAAATTAAACAATCTGAAGAAGAAAAAGCGAAAAAAACTGCATTATCAACTGTTATAAGTTTAGTGGTTGTTGGCGCATTACTGTTGTTAGTTGGTGCATTTGCTCCATCTGCATTCATTCAGCATTTTACTGTGTTTGTGTTGGCAGTTTTTGTAGGTTGGCAAGTAATTACAAATGTATCACATTCATTGCATACTCCTTTAATGGCGGTAACCAATGCAATAAGTGGAATTATCATCGTTGGTGGTTTGTTACAAACTAAAAACGATTTCTCCAATATCATGACGATCCTTGCTTCCATTGCAATTTTAGTGGCAAGTGTCAATATTGTTGGCGGATTTGTGGTTACTCACCGAATGTTGAAAATGTTTAAAAAATAAGATTTTAGTCATGATTGAAATAGCAAAAGAAATACAAACAGCAGCATACTTATTTGCAAGTATCTTGTTTATTTTAAGTTTGAGTGGATTATCTTCTCAGGAATCTGCAAAAAGAGGCGTTCTTTATGGAATTGTGGGGATGATTGTAGCCATTTTAGCAACTGTTTTGGGTAAAGGTGTTGAAGGACATACTTATATTATTGCAGCAATTGCAATTGCATCTTTTATTGGTGTTATGGTTGCACGTAAAGTTGAAATGACTGCAATGCCTCAATTGGTAGCAATTTTACATAGTTTTGTAGGTTTAGCAGCCGTGTTGGTAGGTTTTGGTTCTTACCTTGATCCTGTTACTCAATCACTATCTGGTGCAGAACATTCTATTCACTTAGTTGAAGTATTCGTGGGAATTTTTATTGGTGCAATTACTTTCACAGGTTCAATAATAGCATGGGGAAAATTGGATGGTAAAGTGCCTTCAAAACCTTGGAGTTTTAACGGACTTCAATTAATGAACTTAGTTTTGTTAGTTGCTTGTATCATTTTAGGTGCACTTTTCTGTATGGCAGAAGGAACAAGCGGAATGCTTCCTTTAGGAATTATGACGTTAATTGCTTCTTTTATAGGAGTTGTTTTAGTTATGGCCATTGGTGGAGGTGATATGCCGGTAGTTGTTTCTATGTTAAATTCATATTCTGGGTGGGCAGCATCAGCAGCTGGTTTCATGTTAGGAAACGATTTATTAATTGTAACCGGAGCATTGGTTGGTAGTTCTGGCGCAATTCTTTCTATGCACATGTGCCATGCAATGAACCGTTCATTCTTCTCGGTAATTTTTGCAAGTGGAAGTGGTGCTTCAAAAGGTGGCGAGAAAAAAGCAATTGAAGGTGAAGTTACCGCTTTAAACCACGAAGAGGTTGCGGCTTTATTAAAAGAATCTAAATCAGTAGTAATCGTTCCTGGTTACGGTATGGCTGTTGCAAAAGCACAGTATCCAATTTATGATCTGGTTCAAACCTTACGTAAAACAGGTAAAAACGTGCGTTTTGCTATTCACCCGGTTGCTGGTCGTTTACCCGGTCACATGAACGTTTTATTAGCAGAAGCTAACGTTCCATATGATATAGTGTTGGAAATGGACGAAATTAATGATGATATGCCTAATACAGATGTAGTAATGGTAATTGGTGCTAACGATGTAGTTAATCCAAGCGCACAAGACGATCCAAATAGTTCTATTTATGGTATGCCTGTTATTGAAGCTTGGAAAGCTGAAAAGGTAATCATCATGAAACGCTCAATGTCCGCTGGTTATTCTGGTGAAGATAATCCATTGTTTTACAAACCAAATTCAGAAATGTTGTATGGTGATGCTAAGGCAAGTGTGGAGAAAATTTTAAGTTTTTTGAAATAATAATCTGTCCTTAAATGGACAGATTATTTTATTTTTTATCGATAGGTTTAAAATTAAGCGATAGTGAATTCACACAATACCTATTGCCAGTTTGTGTAGGTCCATCGTCAAAAATATGACCTAAATGGCTTTCGCAACGTGAACAGATTATCTCAGTTCTCACCATTCCATGTGAAATATCTTTTATTTTTTTTACTCTTGAGCCATCACCAATTTCGTTATCGAAACTTGGCCATCCACAATGAGATTCAAATTTCATGGTTGAGTTAAACAATTCAAATCCACAAGCACCACACGTATAAACACCTGTTTCTGTTTTTAAATTATAATCGCCGGTAAATGGCCTTTCTGTACCTTTTTCTCTTAACACATAAAATTGTTCAGGACTTAATATTTTTTTCCATTCATCTTCTGATTTTGTAATTTTTTCTGAATGATGCATTGTGTTGTTTTTAATTGGTTGATTATTATTTTGACAGCTTATTAACGTTGTTAAAGCCGACAATAAAAATGATAGAGTGAACTTCATGGCGCTAGTTTATAAAATAACTTAACACCTTGCTTGTTAAATAAATTTAATCGGTAATAATTAGCTTAGAATGTTGAATTATTTTATCTGTTGTAACTTTAATTGCGTAACATCCAACTGATAAATTAAGTTCATTCAGTTCAATTTTTTCATTTTCTAAAGAAGCAATTTCTTTGAAATAAATCTCTTTTCCAAAAACATCAAAAATTTCAATAATTGCATTTGAAAGGTGAACGGATGAATTAAAATATATAGTTCCGTTTTTAGAAATAGGATTGGGGTGAATTTTAAAAAGTTTTTCCTTGTTATAATTTACCAATTGAATTGGAGATAATGATGTAGTATCTGTATAAAATTTATTTTTTGTTTTAAGATCAGAGATTAACGTGTCTCCTTTAAACATCACTAGCCAAAAATCCTGGTCTCCAAATCCCCATGTTTTGGTATTCCCTAAATAAACTAATTTATTTCTGGAAGATAATAAACCTTTAATGCCTTGCTCTTCTTCTAAACCGCCATATGTACTTCCAAAATTGTAGTAAAAATGATCGGTATAATCAGCTAAAAACATAGCAGTTTTGCCATTTCCTCCATTTAGAGTAAAAACGGTCATTAAATGGTTATTTAATGGGTGTTTAAAAATATATTCTCCTTTTTTAATTGCAGAAAATTGAGCAGAATCTCTCCATATTACTGATAATGCTGTGTCAATTTTTAATCTAAATTCACTTTGAGGCAATGTGCTGTCTGCTTTTACAATTTCACCTGAAATTATAAAAGCATCATTATTGAAATTTTGAATAGAGTTTAATTTGTAATTATACCTATTGTCAGAATTCAAAAGTAAAGTGTCGATATTAGTGCCATTTTCAGAAATTTTAAGAATAAAAGCTTTACTTGATCCTGAAAAATGATTGATTGAATAACCTGCAGCATAAATATAGCCATTACTATAAGTTACTGATTGGAAAGCATCCTGATTTTCAAAGCCAATTTTTTTTGTCCAAATTACATCTCCCGAAGAATTTATTTTGATTAATAACCCATCCGAATTACCGTTTGTATTAGAATACGTTTCACCAGCAATTATTACTTCGTCGTTTTCCAATAGAGAAGAGGAGTAGGCAAATTCCCAATCGTTTTCAGAAAATGTTTTTTGCCAAATGATAGTTCCTACCGAGTCAATTTTTAAGTAAAAAATATCATATTCAAAATTATTAAATGAGTTGGTATAGCCGCTAATTATAGCACCGTTAGTAGATGTTTTAATAATAGACATGCCTTTATCTGCATTTATCCCACCATAAGTTTTACTCCATTTAAAAACCCCATTACTATCCGTTTTTATTAGGTAAACAGAACTTGATCCCTGACCAAAGCTGCTGCTAGTACCGCAAATCAAAAAACCTTTGTCAGATGTCTCAATAAAATCTCTTGCTTCTTCTTGATTTGGTCCTCCATAAAAATTATAAAAAACTGTATCACTAACTTGTGATGTGCAAAAAAATGGTAATAGAATTAAGATTAAATAAAAAAATTTCATTGTTTAAAATTTATAGCCACAACTAAAAAATCCTCCTATTCCTATTGACTTATTTGGCGCAACAATTCCTTGAATACTGTTACTACCAATTCGAAGACTAATGTGTTTATTAATTAAAAAATTAGCACTAATGCCCCCTGTTAATTTTCCATAACCTCCAAAGCCAAAGTGAGCTGTAAAAAAGCTATTGTTGTTTACATAAAAATTACCTTCAGCAAACAAATAAGGTTTATAGTTTGCATTAAATAAATACCTAAAGCCATTACACAATTCAAAGTATTTATTAAACCTAATTTTATGAAAGATAATAAAAGAAACAGGTAAATTGGTTGAGTTTTTTGCTCTATCTAAATTGGTTGAGTTTTCATTTATTGAATCTAGTGAAATCGCATTTAAAGTGGAATCTGTTAATTCAAATATGTCATCAATCTTAACTCCGGAAAATGAAAAAGAGGAATCAGTAGTATAATTTAATGTATTATTACTCCATTTAATAAATCCTAAATTAGCAATTGAAACAATAAATTTGCTTTTACCTAGTTTTGATTGATAGGGTGTTTCAATAAAAAACTCGGTGCTTAATCCATTTCCATTAATATCAGTTAAGCTAGTTGAAGCTGTATCGCTTAGTGAAAACTGTGCATTTGTTGTTAATTTTATGTAAGAAGCATCTTGTGCTGTATATAAACTTGAATTATTGGTGTTTAACCTGAAAAAATTTTGCCCTTTTAAATAAGAAACAGACATGCCCATGATTGCTCGAGTTGTATCAACGCCATCTATTAAAAATCCCAGCTTAATTTCTTGAAACGAATAATTATTTAGTTGTGAGTTTCCAAGATTAGCATAATCACCAACAAATTGTTTGTTACCATAAAACGCAAGTTTATACAAATCATCTGTAATTGATGCATTAAAAAATTGTTTATGATTTAACCCAAATATAAATCGGTATTTACTGGAATCTTTACCTAAAAAAGCAATAGCAGAATTATTGTAAAACCCACCTAGTTTATTTATACCACTGGCTCTTCTTAATTGTTCATCTTTTAATGGTTTATCAATATAACCACCGATATAGAATCGATACAAAAATTTATTGGAAATGAAATCAGAATTTAAATCAAACTCAGTTCCAATAGTTATGCTTTTTTTATTGTAGGAGTAAAATAAAAAGTCGTTTCCAAATTGCGAATGCATTGAAAAAAATGAAAAAATAAATATTATTACAAACGAAAACCTCATTGTTTAATGGTATAATTAAATTCAGAAGTTAATAATAGGTCTAATTTATAATTTTTGTAAAACGATACTGATTGGCTACCGTTTGCTGTATTAAATTCTACATAATAAGCAATTTTTCTAGCTTTTTTCATGTTTTCCAATTTTGCCTTATCAAAAGGTATATAAATTACAGTAGCTTTTTCTGCAGTAACAATTTGATTAATATCTAATAGAGGCGCATCTATTAAATTGTTTGGTCCAGCAATAAGTTGTTCTATTGGTTGATTGTTTTCATCAAGTAAAATTCCGGTTAATTTTAAACTGAATGGATATGAATTTGTAGCTTTTAAAATTAGCCTTCCGTCATTTACCAAATCTAATTGTTCGGATAAGGTATTTACATTAAAACTAGTAGTGTCTTTTAAAACAAGGTTATTTGCAGAAAATCGAAGAGGTATTTTAACCGAAAGGTCAGCTCTTAAACCTGTTCCGAAATAAACAAAATCATTAAATCCACTCACATTACCTAATGGGTTAATTTGCGCAGATAATTGATATGCAATTTTATTGGGTAAATTACCAATAAAATTGGTAATGTTGGAGTTACTTTGTGTAAAAGAAAGTAACTTATACGAATGAATAACTGGTGAAACCGATGAAGCAATGGCTGTTGCTCTCGACATATTAAACGGGCTATTAATAGAAGATGCGCTTAAATTAATTGTGCCATTTAATGGATGAATTGATGTTAAACGCTGAATATTGCCTCTTATATCAACTCCAAATTCATTTTTTAACGAAAGTTTAATTTCTGCTGAATCTAACGAAAGTGTTCCTCTGTTTATTTGATTAAAAAAATCAAAAGTTGTACTATCTGGACCGATTGAAATTGTTTGATTTCCAAAATAACCTCGAGCAAATTCTGGAACTAATTTTTGGAAAGAGATGAACGATTGAAGGGAGTCGCCATATTTAATGGTATCGTTACTTGCATATGGAGCAACCATAAAGTCTAAATCCTGAATAATAGTATTTGTTTTGTTACCTGCTGCTCCGCTAAAAGATACTTTATACCCGCTAATGTCAATTAATGTGTCTTTAATTGTTGGATTTTCTTTTGTTCCTGCATTTATAGGTATAGACAATGAAAGTGTGATGTTATTTTTTTTTGCAGAAAGAACGTAACATTTAAAAATAACAGGTTGTCTTAATGGATTTTTTACTAGAATTTTTAATTTCCCACTTCGTATTTTAGCTTCTTTAAGTTGAATATCATTTGGAAAATCGAATCTCACTTCATCCTGTGAGTTAATATCTAATGAAAAGCCGGGACCATAAGGATAATAACCACCTTGAAACATAATAAGTTGAAATGAATTGTAAATTGTTGTGTCGGGTATATTAACTAATGAATCTGCTGTATATGAAAATACCTCATCATCAAATAGAATACTTAAATTACCATTTTGATTTGAAGATATTATGGTGTCTGGAAATAAATTTGACAAACTTAATGATGCATTTGCAACAGGAACACTCAAATCCACATCCCAATATGTTTTTTCTTTTTTACAAGATGATAGTGTAAGTAAAAGAATGATGAATAAAAAAAAGAACCTTAAAAACATCTATAGTTTTAGTTTAATTTAAAAGGTGTAATTAATTTAAATTCAGGTATTTTTACTTTGAATTCAGTATTGTTATTGGTCATATTTAGTAAGGTATATTCCCCTTTCATAATCCCATAATCTGAAGCTAAATTACAACCAGAAGAGTAAGTATATTTTTCGTTAGGTAGCAATATGGGTTTTTCTCCAATAACACCTTCTCCTTCAACAATTCTTTTATCCCCATTGCTATCAGCAATTTCCCATTTTCTTTTAATTAACTGAACAATGTCGTTTGATTTATTTTCAATTAAAATGGTGTACATAAAAACAAAATTAAATTGCATTGAATCAGATTGTTGTGGTAAAAATTCAGTCTCTACACCAATAAAAATGCCTTTTGTTTCTAAACTAATCATTTTGCTAAATTAATTTTTTAAATGAGAAAAAGGTTCTTTGATTAAAAAAAAAAGAAAATGTTTTTAAAATTATTGTTTTAACAATTATTTGTTTAAATTTTAAAAGAATATTTATTCCGTTTTTTGTATATTCGCAGTCCGTTTTTGATGAAGGAAAAAATGGAATATTAAAAAATAATGTTAAACAAACTTCGTACTACCTTCATTATTACGAATACAATACGAAAAAAAATGGCAGAAAGCACTGCAAATGTAGGATTAGCTGATTTTGATTGGTCAGCAATTGGTAAAAAACAAGACAACTATTCTTCTGATGACAGAACTAAATTGGATAGCTTGTACGAAAAAACATTAAAAACAATTAACGACTTACAAACTATTGATGGAACTATTGTGGCCATGAATAGCCGTGAGGTTGTAGTTAATGTTGGGTTTAAATCTGATGGGGTTATTTCCTTATCTGAATTTAAATACAATCCGGATTTAAAAGTTGGTGATAAGGTTGAAGTATTTATTGAAAATCAAGAAGATAAATCCGGTCAACTTTTATTATCTCATAAAAAAGCTCGCGCTGGAAAAAGTTGGGATCGTGTTAACGATGCACTTAACAGTGATGAAATTATTAAAGGTTATGTTAAATGCCGTACTAAAGGTGGTTTAATAGTTGATGTTTTCGGAATTGAAGCTTTCTTACCTGGTTCACAAATTGATGTAAAACCAATTCGTGATTACGATGTTTACGTTGGTAAAACAATGGAGTTTAAAGTGGTAAAAATCAACAACGAATTTAAAAATGTTGTTGTTTCTCATAAAGCGCTTATCGAAGCTGAAATCGAAAGCCAAAAACGTGATATCATCTCTAAATTGGAAAAAGGACAAGTTCTTCAAGGAACAGTTAAAAATATCACTTCTTACGGTGTGTTTATTGATCTTGGTGGAGTTGACGGACTTATTCATATCACAGATTTATCATGGGGTCGTATTTCTCATCCAGAAGAAATCGTTAAATTAGACGAAACAATTAACGTTGTAATTCTTGATTTTGATGATGAGAAAAAACGTATCGCTTTAGGTTTAAAACAATTATCTACACATCCTTGGGAAAGCTTAAATGCTGACTTAAAAGTTGGTGATAAAGTAAAAGGTAAAGTAGTTGTTTTAGCTGATTACGGTGCATTTGTTGAAATTGCTCCTGGTGTTGAAGGTTTAATCCACGTTTCAGAAATGAGCTGGAGCCAACACTTAAGAACTGCTCAAGACTTTGTAAAAGTTGGTGATGAAGTGGAAGCTTTAGTACTTACTTTAGATCGTGAAGAGCGTAAAATGAGTTTAGGTATGAAACAATTAACGCCAGATCCTTGGGCTGGTATCATTGAAAAATATTCAAAAGGTAGCAAGCATTCAGGAACAGTTCGTAATTTCACCAACTTCGGTGTATTTATTGAATTAGAAGAAGGTGTTGATGGTTTAATTCATATCAGCGACTTATCTTGGAGCAAAAAAATCAAACATCCTTCTGAGTTCTGCAAAGTTGGAGATAAAATTGATGTTGTAGTTTTAGAGATAGATTCTGAAAACAGAAGATTAAGCTTAGGTCACAAACAGTTAGAAGATAATCCTTGGGATGTTTTTGAATCAGTATTCACAGAAGGATCTGTTCACCAAGGTACAATCACATCAGTTAGCGATAAAGGTGCTGTTGTAGGTTTAACTTATGGTGTTGAAGGTTTTTGCCCTGGCAAACATTTAGTTAAAGCTGATAGCTCTGTTGGTAAAGTAGAAGAGGTTCTTGATTTTAAAGTGATTGAATTTAGCAAGGATGCTAAAAAAATCATTGTTTCTCATGCTCGTACTCATGAAGAAGTTAAAGAAAATGCAAGAACTGCAGAAAGAGATGCTAGAAAAGCAGATCGTGAGGATACCAAAAAAGCTGTTAAAAAAATGAAAGATAGCAATGAAAGAACAACATTAGGTGATATTTCAGCGTTATCTGATTTAAAAGACAGATTAGACGGTAAAAAATAATCGAAAAACGGCGGCATATTTGGGTTGATGCCGAAAAAAAACTAACGCCATGGTTTTTTAGTTTTTCGTCAAAGCCCCCGAATTATTTCGGGGGCTTTTTTTTGACTTATTTTTGATAATTGTGAAATTATATTCCTTTATATCAGAAATTAATAAAAATCTAGTCTGCCCATCTGTATAAAAGTTTTTGCTGTTTTTATTGTTGATTGTATTTTCGGGAAAATCTTGTGAATTAATTATTAGTTTGCTTGGCTTAGGATAATGATTGTCAATAAACTTTGCCGTAAGAAGTAAAGTTAACAGTAACAAAAAAGAAATGTGTAGCTTATAATTTTCCATTTTTAAACATTAAAAAGCAGGCGCAAAAGCGCCTGCTTTATACAAAAATTAATTTTGTAGTTTCTATAAATACAGAATCCAACTTCACCAACCAACTATTTCTGTATTGAAAATAAACAAAATGTAAATTTTCATTTTATAAAAACGATGTGAAAGTAATTTGGTTTGAATTCAAAACAAATGAATCCATGCACTTTTAAAAATGACAGTTTATCGAATTTTTTATCACACAAAAATCAATGTACGTTTTAATTTTTAGTAAATAAAAATTAACATCATTATGTAAATAATGAAATTACAAATTTTAATAGTTTTGTTTACAGCTTCATTAATTTTGATAAATGAAAATTAAAAATCAACCAAATAGCTTTTTTATTTTATTTTTTCTTTTGGTTTTTACAATTACATCATGTAAAAACAAAAAAAACGGGATTAATCAAATTAAATCATCTTCTGATAAAGAAATTCGAATTAAGTATGCTGAAAAATTAAATACTAATGAACTGAGTATAAAAAATACAAAATTATATTCATTTATTGATGATTGGTATGGAACGCCATATAAATATGGAGGTATAGATAAAAACGGAATTGATTGTTCGGGTTTTGTCTTTAAATTATTTGAACAGGTTTATTCAATTAAAAGCCCTAGAACAACAACTGAACTCTATGAGGTTTCAAATGAAATTAAAAAGAAAGATCTAAAAGAAGGCGATTTGATTTTTTTTAAAATAGATTCCAAAAAAGTTTCTCATGTAGGCATTTTTTTAATGAACAACAAATTTGTTCATGCCAGTAGTAAAAAGGGAATCATGATAAGCGATTTAAACGAAGAGTTTTTTGTAAAGTGTTTTTACAAAGGAGGCAGATTAAAATAATCTACCTCTCTTCATTTTAACAAGAAAATTAATTTTTAGTGTCTCTCTAAGCTAGAAAAGAAAAAGGCAGCTTCAATAGCAGCATTTTCGTCGCTATCAGAGCCATGAACGGCATTAGCAGCTATTGATTTAGCAAATAATTTACGGATTGTTCCTTCAGCAGCTTTTGTTGGATCAGTAGCTCCAATTAAATTTCTGTAATCTGCAACAGCATTTTCTTTTTCAAGAACTGCAGCTACAATTGGACCAGAAGTCATATAATCTACTAACTCACCATAAAAAGGACGTTCTTTATGTACTTCATAAAATGCACCTGCTTGTTCGTGGGTTAATTTTAAATACTTCATAGAAATAATGCGAAAACCAGCTTCGTTGATTTTTGCTAAAATAGGACCGATGTTGTTAGCTTCAACAGCATCCGGCTTAATCATTGTAAATGTTATTTTTCCTGACATAGTAATTTTTTTGGAGTGCAAAAGTAATTATTTTTTTAGATACTCCTTAATAATTAAATCGCAACGTTTAATTGAACTTTTCATCCAATCCAATAAAATATCTTCTTTTTCTTCTTCGTTTAATTGATAAGAAATGGTTGATTTTCGCAAACGAGATGTAAGTTCATACATGCTTAATGCGGCAGATACACTGATGTTAAAACTTTCTGTAAAGCCATACATCGGTATTCGCACAAATTCATCAGCATGATTTCTTACATCATCTGTTATACCATCTATTTCGGTACCAAATACCAAAGCAATTTTATTGTCGATTGGCAATTGACCCAATGTGCAATCTTTTTCATGAGGGGTTGTGGCAACAATTGTATATCCTTTTGCTTTTAATGTTTGTAAGCATTTGATTGTATTGTTATTTTCTTTCTCCGAATGTCGATAAATGGATAACCATGATGACGCACCCATATCAACGTCTGTACTGATTTTATACTTGTTCCTATTTTCAATAAAATATACATCCTGAATTCCGAAGCAATCGCAACTGCGTAAAACAGCGCTTGCATTGTGTGCCTGATAAATATCTTCTAACACAACAGTAATGTGTCGTGTTCGTTCGTTGATGGTATCATCAAATTTTTTTAAGCGTGTTTCAGAAACAAACTGACTTAAATATTGAATCAGATCTTTTTTCGATTTTTCCATTATTTACCCTGTGAAGTCATCACCAGATTTGCAATACGATATAGTAAACGCGCAGCAACATTTGCATCCCACTCATCTTCTCCGGGTGCTACTTCATTAATATCGAATGCAATAATTTGTTTACCAGATGCAACTAATTTTTCAAGAAAGAAAAGCACTTCTTCTGCCTCAAATCCACCTGCAACAGGTGTTCCGGTGTTTGGACATAATTTTGGATCCAAGCCATCTATATCAAAGCTTAAATAAATTTTAGATGGCAGTTGTTTTATAATTTCATCACATTGCTGACTCCAGGTTTTTCCGGTGAATTGCTCATGCTTTAAATCTCTATCAAAAAAAGTAACCACTCTTCCGTTTGACTCGTTGATGATATTCAATTCTTCTTCGCAATAATCACGAATGCCCACCTGCACTAATTTAGAAACTTTATTATTCTTTAAAGCATTGTACATGATAGATGCATGAGAAAATTCAAACCCTTCATAAGCAATACGTAAATCAGCGTGCGCGTCAATTTGCAGGATTGCAAATTCATCATGTATTTCTGATAAAGCATTAACCATTCCTAGAGGTGTGGAATGATCGCCACCAATTAAGCCTACTGTTTTCCCTTGTTCTAAGTAAAATAAACAACGTTCTTTTACCCATTCGTTCATTTGAATACATGCATCGTTTATTTTCTTAAATGCTTCATTTCCGCCAACATCTTTTCCTTCAGAAAGTTGCTCAATTAATTCTTCTGCTTGTTCTCTAAACAATTCGCTTTTCTTATAAAGATTGCCATTGATGTGATCCATGCCAATGCCCAGTTTCCAGGCATCTTTTTTGGTTGGGTCGTATAAATCAACCTGAAAAGAAGCATCAAAAATGGCTTGTGGTCCATCTATTGTTCCGCCACCATAACTTACTGTTACTTCCCATGGAACGGGAATTAAAACAGTTTCACATTCATCCAATGTAAATGGCAATCCAAACATTCCTGCTGTTGTGTCTCCAATACTGTTGGGATCAAAATTGTTGATTTTATCTTGTTTTGTCATAATATTTTAAGGGGCTAAACGCTCAATTTTCCAATTATTGTTGTCTGTTAGTGTATATGCAATTCTATCGTGTAATCTACTTTTTCTTCCTTGCCAAAACTCGTAATAATTGGCTTTTAAAGTGTAACCACCCCAGTATTCCGGACGAGGAACATCTTCAGTAACATAACGTTTGTCAAATTCGGTTACCAGATTTTCAAGTTCTTCACGGTTTTTTAAAACACTACTTTGTGGAGAAGACCATGCACCAATTTTTGAATAATGCGGGCGGGAATGAAAATAGTTATCGCTGGCTTCTTTTGAGTGAAATTCAACTGTACCTTCAATTCTAATTTGTCGTTCCATTTCTCTCCAAAAAAAAGTAAGACAAGCATTTGGATTATGAATTAAATCGTTTGCTTTTCTACTTTTGTAATTGGTGAAAAAGGCAAAATTATCATTACCATATTCTCTTAAATACAATATTCTTCCGGATGGTTTACCCTCTATGTTGACTGTACTTAAAGTCATAGCCATTACTTCAGGAATATTTGATTTTATAGCATCATTCATCCATTTTTCAAATTGCAAAGCAGGAAATTGTTCAGCTTCATTCTCATTTAATGAAGATTTTTCAAAATCATGACGAATATTGTAAACTGATTTGTCTGAATCTTCCATTCTGTTATTTTTGTGCAAATATAATAGTTTAAATTTCCTTTTTAATGGAGATTACACAAGGAAAAATACTGATAGCTCAACCGTTTTTAAACGATGGTTTTTTTAAGCGAAGTGTAATTTTAATTACAGAACACAACGAACATGGTTCTATGGGATTTGTGATGAATAACCGTATGAACCTAAGGTTGAGAGATGTTATTCCAAAATTAAAAAACATGTTACAGCCTTTGTTTAAAGGAGGCCCGGTTGGCGACAATCAATTGTTTTTTATTCATCAATTTTCTGAGGAAGTAAGTAATGGAATTCCTATTTCAACAAGTGGCTGGTATTGGGGTGGTGATTTTGAAGAAATTTTGAAATTAATTAATGAAGGAAA
Source organism: Bacteroidia bacterium (assembly GCA_044352985.1). Classification (GTDB taxonomy): domain Bacteria; phylum Bacteroidota; class Bacteroidia; order B-17B0; family Aurantibacillaceae; genus JADJDM01. The sequence continues at coordinate 103,682 of JBILCU010000008.1, read as the reverse complement.
AGCGAAATTTGAAAATTTACATTTTTACATTGGATATGCAGGATGGGAGGCAGGTCAGCTAGAAAAAGAAATAGAAGAAAAAGCATGGTTTGTTGCCGAAGCTGACTATAAAAATTTATTTCAGGAAAAATACGAGGAAATTTGGGGTAATGAGTTAAAGCGTATGGGTAGTAATTATGCTGTACTGGCAAACTTTCCTCAAGATCCTAGTTTGAATTGATTTTATTTTTTTAATGCTAATAAAATCAATCAACTAAATACTTTAATCATGAAAAAAATTATTCTAATATTTTCATTTTTATTCTCTTTTGTTCAATTAAAATCTCAAACCTCATTATTTAATGAAGATTCAGATGTAATTACTTTTATGGATGGTAAAACATTTTTTAATTCAGATAATGGATTAGAAATTGAATACGGATATATTTCCTCTTATAATACTTATGGAATAAAAGTTCTAAATAAAAATGGAGCCCGTTTTTATTTTATTAATGTAAATATTACGTGTTATGGTTCTTCTGCAGATTTGTTTGGCATGAGTGCAGAAGATGGAGGTAATTTTGGATTCAGGTTATATAAAAACAAATTAGTTGTTGGTAAGGGTGAACCCGGAGAACAAACATTCTATCTTAAATGAGTTTAACCCTTTATTAATTTAATTTCTTAATAAACTATAGATGTATCATAAATCAAAAAAGGTAATATATTTGCACCCGAATTTAAACCTGTGTTGTATGCAGGTTTCATTTTAAATTTATGATTAATATTACTTTACCTGACGGTTCAGTGCGTCAGTATCAACAAGGAACAACTTCATTGGAAGTTGCAGCAAGTATCAGCGAAGGTTTAGCGCGTAACGTTTTATCGGCAAAAGTAAACGATGAAGTTTGGGATGCCACACGTCCGTTAACTACTGATTGCAATTTAAAGTTATTAACCTGGAATGACGATGATGGTAAACAAACCATGTGGCATTCATCTGCCCACTTAATGGCAGAGGCGCTAGAGGCACTTTATCCTGGGGCTAAGTTTGCAATCGGTCCGGCTATAGAAAATGGCTTTTATTACGATGTTGATTTTGGTGATAAAACTTTTTCTTTGGATGAATTGGAAAAAGTTGAAGCGAAAATGATAGAATTATCTCGTAAAAATAGCGTTTATCAACGTCAGGAAATTTCAAAGTCAGATGCAATCAACTATTTCAAAGAAAAAGGTGATCAGTATAAATTGGAATTATTAGAAAGTTTACAGGACGGAGGAATTACATTTTATACACAAGGTAATTTTACAGATCTATGCCGTGGGCCGCATATTCCAAATACAGGTTTTATTAAAGCAGTAAAATTACTGAATGTAGCAGGAGCATACTGGAGAGGAGATGAAAAAAATAAAATGTTAACCCGTATTTACGGTATAACATTTCAAAAAGACAAAGAACTAAAAGAATATTTAACACTTTTAGAAGAAGCTAAAAAACGTGATCATAGAAAATTAGGTAAAGAATTAGAGCTTTTTACTTTTTCTGAAAAAGTAGGTATGGGTTTACCGTTGTGGCTACCAAAAGGCGCTGCTTTGAGAGATAAGTTAGAGCAATTTATGCGTAAGGCACAACAAAAGGCAGGTTATTTACCTGTTGTTACTCCACATATCGCACAAAAAGAATTATACGTTTGTTCGGGGCATTACGAAAAATATGGTAAAGATTCATTTCAGCCCATAAAAACTCCGCACGAAGGCGAGGAGTTTTTCCTTAAACCAATGAATTGTCCGCATCACTGTGAAATTTATAAATCATCACCAAAATCTTATAAAGATTTACCCGTTCGTTTGGCAGAATTTGGAACAGTTTACCGTTACGAACAACATGGTGAGTTACATGGTTTAACGCGTGTGCGTGGTTTTACTCAAGATGATGCGCATTTATTTTGCAGACCAGATCAGGTAAAAGAAGAATTTTGCAAAGTAATTGATTTGGTTTTATATGTATTTAATGCATTAGGATTTAAAGAATATACTGCGCAAATATCTTTACGTGATAAGGAAGATAGAGCAAAATATATTGGTTCGGACGAAAACTGGAATCTTGCAGAACAAGCGATTATTGATTCAGCTGCTGAAAAAGGATTAAAAACTGTTGTAGAATATGGTGAAGCAGCGTTTTATGGTCCTAAATTGGATTTTATGGTTAAGGATGCGCTTGGACGCAGATGGCAATTAGGTACCATTCAGGTAGATTACAATTTGCCAGAGCGATTTGAGTTGGAATACACAGGTTCCGACAATCAAAAACACCGTCCGGTTATGATTCATCGCGCGCCATTTGGTTCGTTAGAGCGTTTTATTGCAGTTTTAATTGAACATTGTGGTGGTAATTTTCCATTATGGTTAACTCCTGATCAAATTGCTATTTTACCAATTTCAGAAAAATACAATGATTATGCACAAGAAGTATTAAATACTCTCTCTGAATTAGATATCAGAGGATTTGTAGACGATAGAAACGAAAAAATCGGTAAAAAAATACGCGATAATGAAGTAAAGAAAATTCCATTTATGCTTATTGTTGGTGAAAAAGAAGCCGCTGATCAACAAGTTGCTGTAAGAAGACACGGAAAAGGAGATGAAGGTGTATTTGGAATTAAAGAATTTGCTAATTTAGTGTTTCAAGAAATTGAAAACGATTTCAATAATAAAAAATAAGTATAACTAAAAAACGGAGGTCACCATCAGTCAGCCATTTAAAAAACCGGTTTTCAATACCGGAGGTCCACAAAAAACATTTAAGCCGGGTCAGCGCCCATTTCAAAGAGGGCCGCAAAAAAAAGAAGATGCACATCGCATTAATCAAAACATCACAGCACGCCAGGTTAGGGTAGTAGGTGATAACATTGAAACTGGAGTTTATTCCCTTTCAGATGCATTAAAAATTGCAGAAGATGCTGGTTTGGATTTAGTAGAAATTGCACCAAATATTGAACCACCAGTATGTAAAGTAGTCGATTACAAAAAGTTTCTTTACGAACTAAAAAAGAAACAAAAAGAAATAAAATCCAAAGCAGCTAAGGTAATTGTAAAAGAAATTCGTTTCGGACCTCATACCGATGAACATGATTATACATTCAAAAAAAATCATGCTTTAAAATTTTTACAAGATGGATGTAAAGTAAAAGCTTACGTGTTTTTCCGCGGAAGAGAAATTGTTTTTAAACAACAAGGAGAAATTTTATTGTTAAGATTTGCCAGCGAATTGGAAGAATACGGAAAAGCAGAACAATTACCTTTATTAGAAGGAAAAAGAATGATCATGATTCTTTCTCCTAAAAAAACACCCAAATAATTTTTAACTCTTTATATAAATTGTTAATATCTTAAGTTGATTTTATCTTTAGATATATTTTAATTTATCTGATAATCAATGTTTTATTAAAATGTATCATTTTAATTAACAAGATTTTAACAATTTTATTATTTTTGTTGTCTGTAAGTTTTTATTTTAAAACTAACATAATAGTAAATTTTAGTTAATAAAGGCTTTACATTTGTAACAAAATACCTTACCATGTTTGAAATTTTAAAAGATTTTGAATCAAAATATTCACCTTTAAAGAAGAAAGGCTTAAGAATTGAAGGAATGAATATGATTGATCCTAAGCGTAAAAAGCATGTAATAATGGTTTCTAAACCATTTGTTTTTGATAACAGAGCATTACCGAAAATTTATCAGGGCATTGAAGTGAAATCAAAAATAGAGGGCGCATTACCTGAAGAATTTAAAGTGGAAATAGGTAAAGCATATGTTTGGGCACCACAACATTTTGAAAAATTTGTAGATCGTTGTTCAAATGAAATTAAGAAAACTTTAAATAATCCTAATATGTCTCGCGATGAGATGTTAGATGCATTAGCATTTGGTAATTTTGAAGATCATAAGAAAAAATGTGTTCAACTAATGCAGGAAGGTAAAATTCCGGCATTTAAAACAAATTAAAATACAGTAGCCATATTTGTTTTTTGAATTAAACAAGGTTGCTTTGAACGCAAAAAACCCCGGATTTCCGGGGTTTTTTGTTTTAATGCATGTGCATACATTCTAGAGAATCCAACGGAACAATAAAAATAAACTTCCTGATAAAATAATGGTAACAGGTAAGGTTAACAACCAAGCCAATAAAATATTTACAACTGTTTTCTTCTGAAGATTTTTTAGACCTTTTTTAGCAACCATACTTCCTGCAATACCACTTGATAACATGTGTGTAGTACTTACAGGAACACCTTTCCAGGTTGCCATTCCAATACCAATTGAAGCTACAATTTCAGCACTAGCTCCTTGAGCGTAGCTCATGTGTTGTTTTCCAATTTTTTCACCTATTGTTTTTACTACTCTTTTCCAGCCAATCATAGTTCCTAATCCTAATGAAATAGAAATCATAATGATTACCCAACCCGGAGCATATTCTACTAATTTTTTTGCAGATTTAATTTCAGATTCCAATGTTTTTTTATCGTTTCCTGAAATTGCAAAATTTGGGCTTTTCAATAATTTTTCTGCACCTTTAGTTAGTTTAACCACATCTTTACGAACACCAAAACGTTCTGCAATGGCAACATCTTTAGATGAAAATTTTCCTTCAGTAGCTTTTTTATAATTGGCAGCATGTTTTTTTACACTATTGAAATGCTTAAACTCATCTTCTCCAAATTTACTAGTATCTGTTTTTGAAATAATGTATTCAATTTTAGAAACATTTGCTTCTACAGATTGAATATTTACTTTTTCATCCAATGAAAAATAGCCTGGAAGAACAGCAATCAAAATCATCATAATGATTCCAACCCCTTTTTGTCCATCGTTTTGCCCATGAAAAAAACTAACCATTCCGCAAGTAAGCCATAAAAGCATACGAACCCAAATTGGAGGTTTTTTACCTGGAATAGGTTCTTTATATATCACTTCATTTTTTATCAATCGTTTAAAAATAAACATCATGATAATAGCCAAAGAAAAACCAACTAAAGGTGAAAGTAATAAAGCAAGGCCGGTATCTTTTGCTTTATCCCAGTTTACAGCATTTCCGCCAATATCTCCTGGTAAAAAATAAAATGCCAATCCAATACCTAAAATAGAACCAATTAATGTATGTGAACTAGATGCTGGAATACCAAAATACCATGTACCGAAATTCCATATAATAGCGCTGATTAGTAAAGCCAAAACTAATGCGATGCCATGATATGGATTAGCATCAACTAAAACCTCCATTGGTAGCAAGTTTACAATGCCCATGGCTACAGCTATTCCTCCTAATAAAACACCTATGAAATTTAAAATACCACTGTAAACAACCGCTACTGTTGGTTTCATGCTATTTGTGTAAATTACTGTTGCAACTGCGTTTGCTGTATCGTGAAATCCATTAATAAATTCGAAAAAACAAGCTAGTAAAAGACAAATTACTAAGAGTACTAATAGTCCGGTTTCGATTCCCATGTTTTTAAATTTTTGTAAATGTATTTTTTTATCCTTTACACAAGGTTAATTTATTGTTAAGTTTAAAAATTAAGCTGAGCTTGAATTCTTAATAAATTACCAATTTGGAAATTTTCTTTTTTTACCTTGTCAGATGTTAATTTCTCTGAGTATAACCAGCAAGTAGTTAATTCAAAATTTTTTGTTAGTTGCATTTCAATTCCACCCTCAATTTCTCTAACATCATACGACCTTGCATCTAATTCGTGTTTTTTACCACCTTTGTAAATGCTACCTCTTACAAATGGAATAAATGCACTTTTATTTTTCTTTATCAAATATGATAAAGTTACATATCCTCCACTTAAATTCTTAGTCAAGATTGAATCTTTTAAAAAATCATATTCTGGTCCTTTTCCAATATTATATTCAGCTAGAATTCCAAAAGGTTTTGGATATAACACTAATGTAGCAGCATATCTTTCATCTTTGTATTGAAAATTACTATTATACTTTACTCCTGAAGATAATTGGTCTTTGTAAATACTATAAATTCCACTGTACATTTGGATTGATGGCTCGATTATTTGATTACCAATTTGAAAAGGATAAGTTAATCTTGTGCACCAATGCATATTTTCATTATTTTCTGGTTTATTAGCAGTTTGACCATTGTAAACACCAAATGAAAATACACCATAATCTCCCGATCCTTTATACCCATCGCTTACCAAAGAAGAAAAAAGTTCTCTAACTTTTTTAGGGGCATACATGAAGAAAACTCCTAAATCTCGCTCGTTTGATACGGCTGAATTAAATGCGTCATTTCGATCTAAAGGCAATCTATTTTGACTTGATTGCATGTTTTCAAAACCAAATGGGACTTTACTTTGCCCAATTCTAAATCTAAATTCTCTTTTTTTATCAATTGAAACATCAAAATAAGCATCTCTAAGTTGCGCAAAATGAAGTGAACTGGAGGATACTGATGATGCAAAATCGGGTTGTATATAAAAATATACATGCTCATTCAATTGCCCAAAAAATATAATTCGCATTCGGCGAATGAAAAAACCTCCATTATAACCTATAGATCTATCTCCTTGTTCACTTTTAAAATTTGAATTGCTTTCAAATAATCTATTGTATCTTATTTGGGTATATCCACGTATATTAATTTTGTCAAACCATTGACTTTTTTTCTCTTCTTTTTTTGTTTCATCTATTGAATTTTCTGTTTTAACAACTTTAGTTGTATCCTGAGAAAAAAGTTTAATTGTTGTCGATAAAACCACTAATAGTAAATAAATTGTTTTTTTCACGTTAATTTTATTTTAAAATTTTACGCAAAAAAATTAAATATAGGTTATATAAACATTGATTTAATGTTAAGAAATTGTTATCGATTTTAATTTAGGGTAAATTTTAACGACTAAATGTTAATGAAATTGGTTTAAATCAGCTTCATTCTTGGCTCAGGAGTGAGCGTAAAATCTGAAAAATTGCTTTTAATGTATTTGAAATAAGCTGTTATGGCAATCATGGCTGCATTATCGGTGCAAAATTCAAACGGGGGAATAAAAATATCCCAATTGTATTTTTTTGAGGCAATTAATAATTGATTTCTTAATTCTGAATTTGCAGAAACACCTCCTGCAATAGCAATTTGATTAATATTTTGATTATCAGCTACTTTTGTTAAATTTTTTAGTAAAACAGATACTAAATGATATTGATAAGATGCGCAAATATCATGAATGTTTTTTTCAATAAATAAAGTATCTTTTTTAAGATTTTCCTGAATAAAATATAGAAAAGAAGTTTTAATACCACTAAAGCTGTAGTTGAACCCATCTACTTTACTATAAGAAAATGTAAATCGTTTTGGATTGCCATTTTTTGATAATTGATCAATTAATGGTCCGCCAGGGTAGGTTAGTCCTAAAATTTTAGCTGCTTTGTCAAAAGCTTCACCAACTGCATCATCAATGCTTTCGCCAATTATTTCTAAATCAAAATAATCGTTTAGCTTCACAATTTGGGTGTGGCCTCCGCTAACGGTTAAACACAAAAACGGAAACTTAGGGAAATCTTGTTTTTCTGTTTGTTGTATAAAATGCGCTAAAATATGCCCCTGCATATGGTTTACGCCAATTAAAGGTTTATTTAAACTTAATGCCAATGATTTTGCTACTGATGCTCCTACCAAAAGTGAGCCCGATAGACCGGGACCATTTGTGTAAGCAATTGCATCAATATTATGAAGTTGAATTTGAGCTTTAGTTAATGCAGCATCTAAAACGGGTATGATATTTTTTTGATGATCTCTGCTGGCTAATTCAGGAACAACGCCTCCATACTGCTCGTGTATTTTTTGATTTGCTGTTAAATTGGCTAAAATAGTATTGTTGCAACTAATGGCAACAGATGTGTCATCGCAACTGCTTTCAATAGCTAGTATTTTCACATCTTTTTCCATTTTAAATACTTATTTTTGTTTTGATGACCAATTTCAGCAAATTTATGCGTTTTATCCGGAGTTTTATGCTCTATTTTTTTGTTTTGGTCTTTGCGTTTGGAATTATTTTGTTTTTCATCATTCAAACTTCGTCTTTTCAAACCTACTTAGGAAGAAAAGCAACTGACTGGTTATCTAATGAACTAAAAACGGAATTGAAAATTGAACGCATTGATATTGATTTTTTTAATTCTGTTAGTTTAAATGGTATTTTGATAAAAGATTTGCGAAGCGATACTTTAATTTATTTAAAAGATTTGACTTGCAAACTTAATGAGCTCGATTTAAAAAATAATAAAATTCATTTTAATCAGTTAGCTGTAAATAACGGAACTGTAAAATCAATTATTTATAAAAACGATAGCTTACCTAACTATCAATTTTTAGTTGATTACTTTTCTTCTCCAACGGATACAACTACATCAAAACCTTTTGATTTAGATTATGGTGACATCAAAATGTCCAACCTTAATTTGGTATATAAAAACGAAAATGATACTCTAAAACCAAAAGGTATTAATTACTCCGATTTATCCGTTCAGAATTTTTCAGGGAATATCAATCATTTGAATTTTGAAGCAGATACCATTTCGGTTCAGTTAACTCATTTTTCATTGAAAGAAAAGTGTGGATTAATCGTACATAATTTAAATGTAAATGCAAAAATAAGTCCGACTGGTGTGTTGCTTGATTCTTTAATACTTAAAACGCAAAATTCATTTATAAAAGGCAATTATAAAATGCTGACAAAAAATTGGGACGATTATTCTGATTTTGTGAATAAAGTAAAATTGGATGCTGATTTAAAAGATAGCACTTCAATAAGTGCAAAAGATATTGGATATTTTGTTGATCAACTTTACAATAACCCAGATAAAATTAAATTATCAGGTAAAATTAATGGTAAAATTCCATCATTATATGGTAAATCAATAGTTTTAAAATTTGGAAATAACACCAATTATAAAGGTGATTTTTATTTGCAGGATATTGTAGATATTGATAATACGTTTTTCCATTTTAACATCAATGAATTAAGTACCGATGCAGTAGATCTTGAAAAAATTCACCTGCCTCCTTATGAAAAAAATACAACTTTAGTAATATCAGATCAGCTTAAAACATTTGGAAAAATTGCATTTAAAGGATTATTGATTGGTAAATTAAACGATGTTATTGCAAAAGGGAAATTAGTATCCAACATTGGAAGTGTTGAAACAGATGTTTCAATTAAAAATTTAATTGATCAAGCTCAATTGCCTGAATATGAGGGTAAATTGAAAACTCAAAATTTTAATTTAGGATTAATTTTAGGAAATAACGACATTGGTATTGTGTCTATGGATGTTAATTTAGAAGGAAAAGGGTTTGAGTTGGAAGAATTGGAAGCCAAAATGGAAGGAAATGTACAGCAACTTTTTTATAATAATTACAATTACAACAATATTAAAATTACCGGAAGTTTTAGTAATAAAAAATTTAACGGAAAGTTTGAATGTAAAGATGAAAATGCCGACCTTGATTTTTACGGAAGTGCGAATTTAGCTTCTAAAATCCCTGAACTTGATTTTATATCAACCATCAATAAATTAAATTTAACTAAGCTTCATTTTTTATCAAGTGATTCATCTTCCGATTTTTCTTCACAGGTTGTAATATCATTACAAGGTAAAGATTTAAATCACTTAAGTGGAAGAATAAATTTTGATAATTCAATTTTGAATTATAAATCCTCTAAATTTAAAATGAGTGTGTTTGATTTAACTTTAAACCAAAGTGAAGAAAATAAATCCATTAAATTAAGTTCAAGTGTTGCTGATGTAAATTTGAATGGATTTTTTAATTTAACCAACTTAGGGGAAGCCTTCAGGCAAGTTTTTGCAGAACATTATCCTACCTATATTCAACTCAATAAATCAGCAAAAAAATATTATGATCAATTTGATTTTAATGTTAAAATTAAAAAACTATCACTAATCAACGGACTATTTTTTCCTGATTTAAATATCTCTCAAAATACAAAAATTACAGGCAGTTTTGACGCCTCAAAAAACTATATTCAATTAAATTCAACTTCTGATTTAATAACCTATGCCAATAATAAAATAAGAGATTTTACATTAGATATAAAAACAACAAAACTGAATGGTTTGGATGTTTTAATTACATCGGATAAAATTAATTTAACAGATAGTTTATCACTTCAAAATTTCTTAATTAGGGCAAGCTCTCTTGATACAAAATCTAACTTTGGTATTAATTGGGATAATCAGCAAGTGAAAAAAAATTATTCTGGCACTGTAGATGGTTTGCTCGATTTTACAAAAACCGGATTAGAATTAAAATTTGATAAAATATACTTAACTATTGCCGATTCAATTTGGCAAATGTTTAACTCAAATTTAATCGTTGCTGATACAAGCGGTACAATTACAATTGATACACTAAAATTAGCAAATGCAAAACAAAGTATTGCACTTTTTGGAAGGGTTTCTAAATCACATAACGATAAACTATTCTTAAACTTAAATAAATTTAAATTAAAACAATTAAATCCTTTTTTAATTTCAAGCGGCACAACTTTAAATGGTTTTGTATCGGGTAACTTCAGTATTGCCGATGTATATTCTAAAATCATCTTTGCATCTTCTTTAGATTTTGATAAACTAGAATTAAACAATAAGCCTATCGGTAGTGGAGAAGTAAATTGTGTTTATGACTATAATAATGAATCCATATCCATGATAGGAAGTTTTAAAAAACAATATGCATCAGGTACATTAATGGATCCTAATTTTAAAAACTTATTTTTTAAAGGAGATTACTTTCCTACAAAAAAAGAAAACAATATTAATTTAGAAGTTGAAATTAAATCTATTGACATTGCAGTTGTTCAGCCTTATGTAAAAGATATTTTAACTTTTGGGAAAGGCTATGTTTCAGGTAAAACAACCATTACAGGTAATTTAAATAAGCCAATTATTAATGGTAATTTATCACTCGAATCGGTAAGAAATTTAAAAGTTGATTATTTAAACACCTACTATACCGCCATCGGTAACATATTAATTGAGCCTGAAAGAATTGCTTTTGAAGGTATTACATTGTTTGATAATAATGGTAAAATGGCAACTGTTTGGGGCAATATCTTTCACGATAACTTTAGTAATATAAAGTTAGATTTTGATATTACGGCAAATAAATTTATGGTATTAAATACTAATCCGATTATTAATCCTGATTATTACGGAAAAGCATTTGTAACAGGTAATGTAGGAATATGGAGCCAGAACGATGACATAAATATAGAGGTTAACGTGAAAACTGAAAAAGGAACCATTTTTAATATTCCTTTAGCAGGTACAGAGGAAGTAGGAGAAAATGAATTTATAACTTTTATTAAAAAAGACACGTCAAAATCAACTATTCAGGAAAAAACGGATTTATCAAACTTAAAACTTGTTTTTAACCTTGAAGCTACACGTGATGCCGATATTCAATTAATTTTTGACGAAAAAGCAGGAGATGTTATTAAAGCAAATGGTAACGGAGTAATTAAAATGGATATTAATACCAATGGAAATTTTGAAATGTTTGGTACTTATACCATAAACGATGGGAATTATTTGTTTACTCTTGAAAATTTCATCAATAAAAAATTTGATATCGAATCAGGCAGTACTATTAAATGGACAGGAAATCCTTACAATGCAGAAATAAACATAACAGCTAATTACAGGCAAAGAGCATCATTAAACCCGTTTTTTCCTTCAGTATCTGCAACTTCAACTACAGCAGGAAATGGCGATAATGGAAATTCAACAAAAGCATCAACTAGTACAAGTGATGATGTAAATAAACGTTATCCGGTAGAATGTAAATTATACATGAGAGATAAATTACTTACGCCCGAAATAACATTTGGCATTAATCTTCCGTCTGTAAATGAGGAAAAAAGACAACAAGTAATGGGTTACATTAATAACGAACAAGAGTTAAACCGACAAGTTTTCTCTTTGCTTTTATTAAAAAGTTTTGTAACTCCGCTTGCTTTAAATACCCAATCTGGTGTTAATGCAGGTAATGCTGTTGGCGCAAATGCCACAGAAATGCTTTCTAATCAATTAAGTAATTGGCTTTCTCAACTATCGTCTAATATAGATGTGGGAGTTAATTACACGCCGGGTAGCTCATTAAGTAATGAAGAACTAGATCTTGCACTTTCTACTCAATTATTTAACGATAAATTAAATATAGATGGAAATGTTGGGTTGAATAATAATACTCAAACAAAAACAAGCAACGTTATTGGTGATGTAAACATCGATTATAAATTAAATGATGAAGGGAAAGTAAGAATTAAAGCATTTAACCGATCAAACGATACCTACCAAACAACAACTTCCGGTGGTCAGTTTACTCAGGGATTAGGTGTTTTCTTCAGAGAAGAATTTGATTCAATAGATGAATTGTACAATAGGTACAAAAAGAAAATAAGCAGAAAAAAATAGCTTTTAGTTTATTCTCGTCTTCATCTTAAATGTTCATTTTGCCATTTATCCTTTTTAACGTTTCTTAAGATTTGTTTTGCATACATTTATGCAAATTTTTTTGAAATGAACTCAACACGTATATTATTAATTTCTGGTTTAATCGCACTATACACAAATGCTATTTTTTCCCAAATGCCTGGTGGTATGGGTGGAATGGCGGGTGGTAAAATGCCGAACATGGCAAAAGTGTATGGTAAAGTTATAGATGCAAAAACTAAAAAACCGGTTGAGTTTGCTTCAGTAGCTCTATTTATGATTAGTAAAGACTCTGCTGTGGCAGGTGTGCTTACAAAGTCAAATGGAGATTTTATGTTGGATAATTTGCCAATGGGCGGTTTTAAGTTCAGAATTCAATTTTTAGGTTATAAAAATGTTGAACAAAAATTATTCATCAACTTTAATAAAATTGAACAGGATTTAGGCGATATTAAACTTGAACCGGATGAAACACTTTTGCAGGAAGCAACTGTAACAGCTGAAAAAAGTACTGTTAATTTAAGTATTGATAAACGTGTATATAACGTAGAAAAAGATTTATCGGTTAGAGGAGGCACCGCACTTGATGCCATGAAAAATGTTCCAGGTGTATCTTTAGATGCAGAAGGAAATGCAACCATGAGGAACGCTAGTCCACAAATTTATATTGATGGTAGGCCAACCTCATTAACACTTCAGCAGATACCAGCAGATATGATTGATCGAATTGAAGTTATTACCAATCCAAGTGTTAAGTTTGAAGCAGCAACTTCAGGAGGAATTTTAAATATTGTAATGAAAAAAAATTCGATGCCTGGTTACAACGGAGTTATTATGGGAGGTGTTGGAAATGTTGATCGTTATAATGGCATGGCAAACTTAAACATTAAAGAAAATCCATGGAATTTCTCTTTTATGTACAATTACATGACTATGACCAATCTTACACAAGGTTATACAGATAGAGCAAACTTTAATAACAATCACAGCGTTATTAATTATTATAACCAAAATAATATTTCAAGAAGTAAAATGACTCACCAGATGGCTCGTTTAGGAATTGATTATAACATAAATAATAGAAATAGCATTTCGTTTGCTCAAATGGCAATGATGGGGGGCTACCGTACCTTTGATGAACAACGTTACGAAATGCTTAACCCAAGTTTACAACAATTTATGTATGGAAATCAAAACAATTTTTCTGATGCTGGTTTCTCAAATCTTAATTCTCAAATTATTTATAAAAGATCTTACGCAAAACCAGGTAAAGAATTCACTATGGATCTTTCAGGTAATTTTACTCAGAGTAAAAATAAATACCAATATGATTATTATGATTATTTAAGTAATTCTCAATTTCAGCCTGAAAATCCATGGAATCAAACAAACGATGGTAATAGTGCGGCAAATATGTACACTTTTCAAATGGATTACGTAAACCCAATAAACGATTCTGTTAAAGTAGAGTGGGGGATAAGAAGCAATGTAAAACAATCTGATTCAAAAAACATCACATTAAATAGTTTTTCAGGAATTGCTGTTAAAGATACTTTTTTATCAAATAATTATCATATTGATGATATTGTTAATGGTGCGTACATCAATTATAACAACCGTTTTAAAAAGTTTTCCTATCAGGCAGGTTTACGTTTTGAGCAATCGTATTATGCCGGAGAAATTTTAGACAAAAATCAAACCTTCTCCTATAATTATCCTTCTAAACTAGATAATATTTTAAAATCTATTTTCCCTGGAATATACATTTCAAGAAAATTTAATGGTAATAACGAATGGCAAATCAATTTTTCGCGAAAAATCGAACGTCCAAACTTTTTCCAGCTAATGCCATTTGTGATGTTTGCTGATAAACAAAATTATAGAATTGGAAATCCTCAATTAACTCCAGAATTCAGAAACGTTGCGGAAACTAATTATAATCGAATTTTTGATAAAGGAAATTTCTTAAGCTCAATTTATTTTAAATACATTGAAACGCCTATTACCAATGTCGCATATCCAAAAGAGAATGATTCAACCGTTTTAATTAACACGTTTGTTAATGGTGCAAGTAGTTTTAACTACGGGTGGGAAAACAATGTTAGATTGACCTTGTTTAAAAACCTTGATGTAACCATAAATGTAAACGTGCTTTATATCTCATTAAAAAGTACCAGCCAATTTGGCAATACGGTAACAGAAGGTTTAACCTGGAACACTAAAGGTACTTTCTCTTATAAATTCCCGAAAGATATTACTTTACAGGTTAATGGAAACTATGAAGCTCCTCGTGTTGTAATTAATGGTAATACTAAACCAATGTATTTTGTAGATTTTTCAGCTAACAAAATGATTAAGCGTAAAATAATCCTTACAGCAAGTATAAACGATTTGTTTAATACAAAACGTATGGGGACAATTTACAATACCGATTTTTATGATCAAAGTTTAATGCGCAGAAGAGAATCTAGGTTCTTTAAATTTACTGTTATGTTTATGTTTGGTAAAATGGATTCATCTATTTTTAAGAAAAGAAAAGGAATGAACATGGGAGGCGGTGGTGGAAATCAGGATGGTTTGGATTTCTAAAATTCATGCTATCTTTATGCTGTTATGTCTCAACTGTTAAGTTTTTTCTGGAAAAATAACATCCCGCGTTGGTCGATATTGATAATTGATGTAATTATTTCTGCATTTTCATTAACCCTTGCTTTTTTTTTAAGATTCAATTTTGCCCATATACCTGAAGCAGATTTAAAAACTTTGCCAGTTGCCTATAGTATTACTCTTCTAGTACGGTTTATTACTTTTTTTATTTCAAAAACATATAAAGGGGTAGTAAGATATACAGGTTCAAAAGATGCAATGCGCATTTTATTTGTTATCATAATAGGAAGCAGTCTTTTAGTTTTATTTGATATCATTACCAGAATAACAATTGGTATTTTCTACATTCCTTTATCAGTAATTATAATTGATGCGTTAGTTACCATGTTTATTATGATTTGCTCTCGTTTGGCTGTAAAAGCAATTTATTTTGAGAGTAGAAATCCGGAAAAACAAAAATCAACTATTTTAATTTATGGCGCAGGTGAGTCGGGATTGATAACAAAACGAATATTAGATAGAGATGCCGCTATTAAATATAAAGTGGTTGGATTTATTGATGATGATCCTAAAAAGAAAGGTAGAAGTTTAGAAGGCAGTTTTATTTATTCACCTGATAAGCTTGAAAGTTTGATTTCAGAAAACGATGTTGAGTCACTTATTATCAGTATTTTAAATATTTCCCCTTCTAGAAAAAATGAAATTATAGAAAGATGTATAAATCAGAACATTAAAGTTCTTACGGTTCCTCCGGTTTCAAAATGGATAAATGGCGAATTAAGTTTTAATCAATTAAAATCGGTTAACATTGAAAGTTTATTGGAACGCGATCCAATAAAACTAAATATTGATTTAATTAAAAATCAATTATACAATAAACGCATTTTAGTTACTGGAGCCGCCGGTTCAATTGGTAGTGAATTGGCAAGACAAATATTGCCTTTTCAGCCAAAACGTTTATTTTTATTGGATCAGGCAGAAAGTCCTTTACATGAATTGGAATTGGAGTTAACTGATAAATTTAGTTCTGATAATTTTGAAACTGTTATTGCCGACATAAGAAATAAAGACCGTTTAGAAAACGTATTTAAAAGTTTCAGTCCTGAGCTTGTTTTTCATGCTGCCGCATATAAACATGTACCTATGATGGAACATAATCCATCTGAATCTGTTTTAACCAATGTTTTTGGAACTAAAAATTTAGCCGATTTATCGGTTGCTTATCAAATTGAAAAATTTGTTTTGGTATCAACTGATAAAGCAGTGAACCCAACTAATGTAATGGGTGCATCTAAACGAATAGCGGAGATGTATGTACAATCTTTAGGTAAAACAGTAAATACAAGGTTTGTAACAACTCGATTTGGAAACGTTTTAGGTTCAAACGGTTCAGTAATTCCGCGTTTTAAAAAACAAATTGAAAATGGCGGACCAATAACTATTACTCACCCGGATATTACTCGGTTTTTCATGACCATTCCTGAAGCTTGTCAATTAGTATTGGAAGCAGGAAGTATGGGAAAAGGTGGTGAAATTTATGTTTTTGATATGGGTAAATCTGTCAAAATTGTTGATTTAGCTCGTAAAATGATTAAACTATCCGGTTTACAGGAAGAAAAAGATATTAAAATTGTTTTTACTGGTTTAAGACCAGGCGAAAAGTTGTACGAAGAATTACTTGCTGATTCTGAAAATACTCTACCAACACATCATCCTCAGATATTAATAGGAAAAGTTAAAGAATACGATTTTAATGAGGTTAACGAAAAAATTACCCAATTAATAGAATTGTTTCATAGTCAAAATAACATTAAAATTGTTTCATTTATGAAAAACCTGGTTCCTGAATATGTTAGCAATAATAGTGAGTTTGAGGAATTAGATAAGTAGTAAACATTTTCTTTACAATTTATCTGTAGGTAATACTAAAGTTTAATTTTAATTTAACCTTTATAATAATTTAAATTACTTACTTTTGATAATTATTATCAAAGTAACTAACTTACATTGGCCATGATTAAAGAAAATTCTTATCAAAATTTAATTGAGCAAACGTTTAATTTTCCGCAAGAACCATTTGAAGTAAAAGATAATGAGTTGTATTTCAACGGAATAAGATTAATGGATGTTATTAAACAATACAAAACTCCAACAAAAATATCTTACTTACCTAAAATTAGTTCTCAAATACAAAAGGCAAAACGAATTTTTAATGTAGCAATGGCTAAGGTAGATTATAAATCTAAGTACTATTATTGCTATTGTACTAAATCGTCTCATTTCTCTTTTGTAATAGATGAAGTGCTAGATAATGAAGTTCATATTGAAACTTCTTCTGCGTTTGATATTCAAATAATCAAAGAACAATACAGAAAGCAGAAACTAACTAAAGACACTTATATTATTTGTAATGGTTACAAAAAGAACATATATAAGCAATACATTACCGAATTGATTAACGATGGATTTAATGTAATTCCGGTTTTAGACCATAAAGATGAGATAGATTATTATATAAAAAATGTAAAACAACCTACAAAATTAGGGATAAGAATTTCAACTGAAGAAGAACCAAGTTTTGCATTTTATAGTTCAAGATTAGGAATTAGAGGAAATGAAATTGTTGACTATTACAAGGAAAAAATTCAAAATAATCCAAAATTTGAATTAAAACTGCTACACTTTTTTATTAATACAGGAATAAAAGATACCATTTATTACTGGAATGAACTTATTAAGTGTATGAATATTTATTACGAACTCAAAAAAATATGCCCAACACTTGATTCATTAAATATTGGTGGAGGAATGCCAATTCGTACTTCTTTACATTTTGAATATGATTATGAATACATCATTGAGGAAATTGTAGAGCAAATTAAAAGCTTTTGTGAAGAGCGCGATATCACTGAGCCAAATATTTTTACTGAATTTGGATCCTTTACAGTTGGAGAAAGTGGAGCAGCTTTATATTCTGTGATTGATAGTAAACAGCAAAATGATAGAGAAAACTGGTATATGGTTGATAGTTCATTTATCACAACATTGCCAGATACCTGGGGAATTAATCAGCGTTTCATTTTATTAGCGATTAACCATTGGGATAAACCTTACCAACCTGTCAATCTTGGCGGATTAACTTGTGATAGTATGGATTATTATGCTTCTGAAGCTCATACCAATCAGGTTTTTTTACCAAAAATCGATTCAAAAGAAAAAGAACCTCTTTATATTGGATTTTTTCATACAGGTGCCTATCAAGAAGCTTTAAGTGGTTACGGTGGCACTCAACATTGCTTAATTCCTGCACCAAAACATGTGTTAATTGATAGAGATGAAGAAACAGATGAAATTTCAACTAAACTTTTTGCAAAAGAACAGAGCTACAAAAACATGTTGAAAATTTTGGGGTATTAAAACTGTTTATTGTTTTTTAAAATTCTCCATCGCCTTTCTTACTGAACTATATTTTAAAAGAAGTTCACGTCCTTTGTCGTGTTCAATATTCAAGTTTTTAGCTATAATTCCGGCACCGCGCTCAATCAACTTTTTGTTACTGAGTTGCATGTCAACCATTTTATTACCTTTTACCTTTCCAAGTTTAATCATTACCGATGTGGAAATCATATTTAAGCTGAGCTTTTGAGCAGTTCCTGCTTTCATGCGGGTAGATCCGGTAACAAATTCTGGTCCAACAACTACTTCCACAGGATACTTTGCAGCAATTGCAATTGGGCTTCCGGCATTACAAGTAATTGAACCAGTGGTAATATTTCTGTTATTACATTGATTTAATGCACCCAACACATAAGGTGTTGTGCCCGATGCGGCAATACCAATAACAACATCGTTTTCATTTATTTGATGTTGCATTAAATCTTCCCAACCTTGCATCAAGTCATCTTCTGCAAATTCAACTGCTTTTCTTATGGCATCATCGCCACCTGCTATTAAGCCAATTACAACACCGTGTTCAATACCATATGTTGGAGGACATTCTGAAGCATCAACAATTCCTAATCGGCCACTTGTTCCTGCTCCTAAGTAAAATAACCTTCCTCCGTTTTTAAGTTTTGGAACAATTGCTTCTACCAAAGCATTGATTTGTGGAATTGCTTTTTCGATAGCAAGTGGAACAGTTTTATCTTCTTTATTCATGTTGCTAAGCAATTCTAGAACGCTCATTTTTTCCAAGTCGTTGTAATGCGAATCGCTTTCTGTGGTTTTTATGAAACTCATTTAATTAGAACGTTCAATTTATTTTTTTACTTGTTTTGCTTTGTACTCATCATACAACAAATGAATAATTCCATCGGATAGCCCAATTTGAGGAACAATTATTTTTTCAATCTCAGCATGTTTCATGGCCGATAAAAAAATCTTTGTTGCAGGAATTATTACATCAGCACGATCAGGATTTAAGCCAAGAACAGTTACCCTTTCCTCATAAGTATAGGCATTCAGCATATCGCTCATGTCTTTTATTTTATCATAACTCAAGTGCTTATTTTCTTTTTTGCCACTCATTTTAAACAACTTGTTGATGTTTCCTCCTGAACCAATTGCCGTTAATGGTTTTATTCCCAGAGTGTTTTTCTTCACCCAGTTTTTAAAAGTTTCCCATTCTTCCTTATCAACCTTATCGCATAACAAACGTATGGTGCCAATGTTAAAAGATTTTGAAGCAAGTACTTTTCCAGAGGATATAAGTGTTAGTTCTGTACTTCCTCCGCCTACATCAATATACAAATAAGCTTGTTTTGGATCGAGCATTTCTTCAACATGATTAGAGAAAATGGTTGCGGCTTCTGTTTTTCCATCAATGATTTCTACTTCAATACCTGCTTCGGATTTAATGCGCTGAATGATTTCTTTCCCATTTTTCGCATCGCGCATGGCAGATGTAGCGCACGCTTTAAATCCTTTAACATCAAAAACTTTAATGATTTCGGAAAAACCTTTCATTGCAGTTACCAGTTTTTCTACTTTTTCCTTTGAAATTTCTTCGCGAACAAACGCATCATCACCCAAACGAATAGGTAAGCGAATCAGTTCACCTTTTTTAAAAATAACTTTCCCTTTTTGTTCGTGTACATGACTAAATAAAAGGCGAACAGCATTGGATCCTATATCAATGGCAGCAAAAATCATATTAATTTATTTTGTTTTAAATAACTCTGTTTGTCTTCAAAAATAGATTTGTAAACTTCTTCTTGCGCTCTTATTTTTTTTGCACGAACAGGGGATTGAACGTATTGATTTGATAATGTTTTATCTAAAATGCGGGTTTTAACATTACTATTCAATTGTACATTCAAAATTTCTTTTAATTGTTTTTGAATTTCCTTGTCAAAAATTGGCACCGCTACTTCGCAACGCTGATCGAGGTTACGAGTCATCCAATCTGCTGATGAAATAAAATAACGTTCGTTACCATTGTTATGGAAAACAAAAATACGGGCATGTTCGAGGTATTTGTCAACAATACTAATGCCTTTAATATTTTCACTGAAACCAGGCATACCGCAAACTAAAGAACACGAACCTCTTACAATTAAATTAATTATCACCCCCGCTTCTGAAGCCTCATACAATTTTTTAACGATATCAATATCTACAAGGTTGTTAACTTTAATAATAATACTTGCTGGTTTACCTTCATTTGCATTCGATATTTCTCTATTAATCAATCCAACGATCGACTTTCGCATATTAAATGGTGAAACCATTAAGTATTTGAATGTGCCAATTCTAAAATTATCGTTAAAGAAAGTAAACACTTGTTCCACTTCATCTGTAATACGTTTATCAGCAGTTAGCAGGGAGAAATCTGTATAAATTTTTGCCGAACTTTCGTTAAAATTTCCTGTACCAATATGTGCAAGTTTTACTTCTTTACCTTTTTTACGCATGGTAATTAAAAATAATTTACTATGCACTTTTAAACGAGGTACACCATAAATAACTCGTGCACCTTCTTCTGTTAATTTGTTTGCCCAGTAAATGTTATTCTCTTCATCAAATCGAGCCTGTAGTTCAACCACAACAGTTACTTGCTTTCCGTTTTTAATAGCATTAATTAATGCATTTGCAATTTTTGATGAATCAGCAACACGGTATAAAGTTATCTTTATTGATTCAACACTAGGCTCTAGTGCAGCTTCACGTAGCAATGCAATTATTTTATCAAATGAATGATAGGGATAATGTAATAGAATATCTTTTTCTACTACTGTATTAAGAATACTGATTTTAGGATTATATAGAAATTTATGATTTAAAGGTCGGTTATGATTATAGATTAGGTTCTTTTTTCCAAGTGTAGGGAATTTAATAAAATCTTTGAAATTATGGTATCTGCCACCAGGAATTGGAGCATCTTTTTTAGAGAAATTTAATTTACGCATCATGAATTGAAGCATGTCTTTTGCCAACTCACGGTCATAAACTAAACGAACGGGATTTCCTTTTTTACGATGCTTTAAACCTTCACTTACTTTCTCCAATAAACTTTGAGACAAATCATTATCCAATTCCAATTCAGCATCTCGTGTTAATTTAATGTTGTATGCTTCCACAGCACGGTAGCCAAATACTTCAAAAATTTCATCAAGACAAAAACGAATAACATCGTCCAATAAAATAATGTAATCTTTATTTTTTTCTTTTGGTAATACTACAAAACGCGATAAATTTTTCGTTGGCACTTCGATTACAGCATATTTGTTTTTAAGTGTATTTGAATTGCTTGGAACAAGTTTTATATATAAATAGCTGGATTTATCTTTTAAATAAGGAAAAGGGGATTGTTGGTCAATTAAAATTGGAAATAAATTTGAAACCACAACCGATTGAAAATAATCTTTAACAAATAACTTTTGGTTTTTGTTTAATTGCTTCTCATTAATGATATTAATGTTGTTTTTTTGAAGTTCTTTAAGAATTTGTTGGTATATGACTTCAAATTTATTTTGCTGTTCAATTACTTTTTTCAAAATATTGTCCAACAAATTACCCGGTTCTACACCTATTAACGGTATGGCTCTTTTGCCAAGCTTAAGCATTCGTTTTACAGTTGCAACCCGAACACGATAAAACTCATCACGATTGTTAGAATAGATTGCAAGAAACTTAATGCGTTCAATTAGCGGGGTAGATTGATCATTTGCTTCTTGCAAAACCCTTTCATTAAAAGATAACCATGCAATTTCTCGATTAATATAGGGAACTTGTTTTTGCGGCATAGGAATTTCTAATATTAATTGCTGAAATTAATTAAATTAAAAAAAAGATAATTGCTTTTCTCTTTTTTTTTTGAGCATTTGATGTGTATAAAATTAACATTGGAATAAGATCATGTTAGGATATTGAAAAACTCATTTTGATAAGTCTGGCACTGATATACTTTTGAATTCAAATCACATTAATTAATAATTAAAAAAAAGATTCAATGAAAACAGATTTAGAAATTCAAAAAGATGTATTAGACGAATTAAAATGGGAGCCATTTTTAAGCGCTTCTGAAATTGGAGTAACTGTAAAAAATGGTATTGTAACACTTTCGGGATCAGTTGATTCTTACTTAAAAAAAACAGGAGCTGAAAAAGCAGCAAAACGAGTTTCTGGAGTAAAAGCAGTTGCTGAAGACATTACGGTAAGATATCCGGGTAGTTTAATAAAAACAGATTCTGAAATTGCCGAATCTATTGTAAATAGTTTAAAGTGGCACAGTGCATTAAACGAGGAGAAAATTAAAATTAGGGTGGAAGACGGTATTGTAACATTAGATGGAGAGGTGAATTGGGAGTTCCAAAGAAATTCAGCAGTAACTCAAATTCAAAACACAATTGGAGTTAAAAGAATCATCAATAACATTACTATTAAATCTTCAATTGTTCCAAAAGAATTGAAACTAAAAGTGAGTAATGCTTTTCATAGAAGCGCAACTTTAGATGCTGAAAAAATTGATGTTGAAGTACAAGGAAGTAAAGTGATTTTAAAGGGAAAAGTTCGTTCTTGGGCTGAAAAAAACGATGCTGAAAATGCAGTTTGGGCTGCACCAGGAGTAAATAAAGTAGAAAATAATTTAGAGATCGACATGGAAGTTTTTGCATATTAATTAAAAACACCTTCGGTCTCGGGAAGGCTGTCCGGAAGGACAGCCTTCTTGATTTTATTGATTATTTGGTGAATGAGGTGCTCGAATCACCATATTTAAAAGCACCCTTCGGGTAACAAAAAGAGATAAAAAAACTCCTGGCTGCAGACCTCACCCCGGCCCTCTCAAAAGGAGAGGAGGATAAGAAGGAGTTTATTGTTCACTGATTTTTGCAAGGCTTTGCTGAGCAAAAATCTACGCGAAGCGAAAAAAAGTGGAACCTGAAATCAAAAAAGCGAGGCTGAATTTTTTATTTTACCCGAGCGATAGCTACGAACAAACGCGGTGCCGATTCGGGTGAATGCTTTTTTTAGGGCAGACAGGTGGAATGGCTGACCGTTAAGAAAAAAGCAGAGAGTGAGAGCAATCGTTTGTTCTTGATTTTTTTTGCTACTTTTTTTAATCAAGTAAAAAAAGTAGAAGATAAATGAATAGTACTTTTTGAGTGAACCCAATATACTTTTTTTATATGCTTAAAACCATACTTCTTTATTCATTTTTTATGGTGTGGTTTAATTTAAAACTTAATGCGCAAACCGGCAATTGTTATATCGATACAGATTTTCAAATTAAAATTTTAACCAGTTATTTAAATCAACTAAAAGAAATTAATAATTCAGGAAATTGGAAAGCGATACATCTAACTAAAAATTATAAGATAAATTCAAAGGGTAAGGAAATTCAATTTATAAAAAATAACCTTCAGTTATTAAATTATTATTCTAATAAAATCGAAATAAAAAACGATTCATTTGATTTAGAATTGCAGAGGTCAATTAAACGTTTTCAGCATTTTCATCATATTGATACAACCGGGATAATCGGTATAAAAACAAGAGCAATACTCAATCAAAGAATAAATCAACAAATAAGAAATGTTGAATGGAACATTAATCAATGGCAAAAAAGTGAACTTACTTGTAATGAAAATTTCATTTACATCAATATTGCAGCCTGTCATTTAAAAGTAATAGATAATCAAAAAATAAAGCTTGAAATGAAAGTTATTGTGGGCAGACCCTCTCGTACTTCATTTGTCTTAAATTCAGAAATAGATGGAATTGAATTTTATCCTTACTGGGTGGTACCTCCAGGAATTTTGAGAAAAGATATCATTCCTCAATACGAAAAAGACAGAAACTATCTTTCTAAAAACAATTTCGAAATCTTTACTTGGCTGAACGAACCTTTACGTTTTATTCCTGAACCGAATGAATTAACAATGTATAAAGTTCAGCAACCTCCCGGTGAAAAAAATCCATTAGGTAAAGTAAAATTCAATTTTGAAAACAGACATTTTATGTTTTTACACGATACACCCAATAAACATTTATTCAAGAATTACCCTTCTGCATATAGTTCGGGTTGCATTCGCCTTGATAAAGCAGAAGAACTTACGTATTATTTAATAAGTAAAAACCCTGTTTTCAGCTCATCTGAAATTAAATCTTTTTTTATAAATGAAAAAAATAAATCCATAAAACTTAAAAATCCTATTCAGTTAAAAATTCATTATTTAACCATCTGGGCAAATGAAAAAGAGGAATTATTTTTTGCTGATGATTTTTATCAACTTTCAACAATTAAATAAACCAATTTAATCTTCATTAAAATGCTATCAATATTTTCAACACTTTATTATCTTTGTTACTTGTATGGTTTATTTAACTAGAAAAGAGCATTTTAATGCTGCACATAAGCTCTCCAATCCAAATTGGAGTGAAGAAAAAAACTGGGAAGTATTTGGCAAGTGTTCAAATAAAAATTGGCACGGTCATAATTACGAATTGTATGTTACTGTAAAAGGAAAACCTAATCCCGATACAGGTTTTATTATCAATTTAAAAGATTTAAGTGTTTTAATTCGAGATGAAATTTGTATTAAACTCGATCATAAAAACCTGAATGTGGATGTACTTTTTTTAAAAGACATTTTGCCCAGTACAGAAAATGTTGCTATAAAAATTTGGGAAATACTAGCGCCAAAAATTATTGAAATGGGTGCGCAATTGCACTGCATCAAGTTGTATGAGACAGAAAGTAATTTTGTAGAATATTTTGGCGAAAACTAAAACTGATGAATGATGTTAAACGACGATTTTGATAGTGAAGAAGGATATAAAAAAATTGATCAGTACAATCAAAAATTGATTGAGTCGATTTCTACTTCTTACGATAATATATTGAATAAAGTTGGTGAAAATCCAAATCGAGAAGGATTACTGAAAACACCGCAACGTGCTGCTAAAGCAATGCAATTCTTAACTCATGGTTACGAAATCGATCCTGTTGAAATACTTAAATCAGCCATGTTTAAGGAAGATTATAGCCAAATGGTGATAGTAAAGGAAATTGAAGTGTACAGTTTATGCGAACATCATCTTTTGCCATTTTTTGGTAAAGCGCACATTGCTTATATACCAAATGGTTACATTGTTGGCTTAAGTAAATTGCCCCGCGTGGTTGATGCTTTTGCTCGACGTTTGCAAGTTCAGGAACGTTTAACGAACGAAATAAGAGATTGTATACAACAAACCTTAAATCCTTTAGGAGTTGCAGTTGTAATAGAATGCTCACATTTATGTATGCAGATGCGTGGAGTACAAAAACAAAATTCAGTTACAACAACTTCAGCTTTTACAGGTGAGTTTTTAACAGATTCAACGCGCAAGGAGTTTATTAGTTTAATTTCTTCTACACTTCATTAGTAAGGTCTTATGAATGATGAGTTATAAGTTAAATAGAGGTTGAGCTAAACCTTTAATTTAATTGTGGCTTCGACTATAATCAGCCACCGAAGAGTGAAGATTAAAATTTAATTTAAAATATACATAATATGGAAAACGGGTTTATAAAATCAGAAATTAAAAATAACATTGGCTATGTGACATTTTTTCATCCGCAAAGCAATTCAATGCCTGGCGAATTATTGCGGTCACTTGCTAATGAAATTGAAAAAATGGCATCAAACGATGAAGCACGCGTTATCGTGCTTCAAAGTGAGGGACAAAAAGCATTTTGTGCAGGAGCATCTTTTGATGAATTAATTTCAATTAAAGATTTAGATGCCGGAAAGTATTTCTTCTCAGGGTTTGCCGGGGTAATTAATGCTATGCGCAAAGCACCAAAGTTTGTGATAGCTCGAGTTCAAGGAAAAGCTGTTGGCGGTGGAGTTGGTATTGCCTCAGCTGCTGATTATACTTACGCGGTTGAAGGTGCATCTGTAAAGTTAAGCGAACTAGCCGTTGGTATCGGTCCGTTTGTTGTCGGCCCTGCAGTTGAACGCAAAGTTGGCAAATCAGCTTTTTGTCAGTTAACTATTAATGCTACCGAATGGCAAACTGCTCAATGGGCAAAAGAAAAAGGATTGTATGCCGAACTTTTTGCCTCTGTTGAAGAAATGGATAAATACATTAGTGGTTTGGCAGATCGTTTATCAAAAAGTAATCCTGAAGCCATGAGCATGCTGAAAAAAATCATGTGGGAAGGAACTGAAAACTGGGATACTTTGTTATTAGAACGCGCAGCAATGAGTGGCAAATTGGTATTAAGTGATTTTACAGTTAATGCAATTAATCAGTTTAAACAAAAACAGTAGTGTATTTATATTTAATACATTAGATAATATGTTTGTTCGAGCGAAGTCGAGAAAAATCTATTCCGATTTTGCTCAATATGGCAGTTTATATTCTCTTCTTATAAAATTAGTTTTTAATTTAAATCGCTTTCTTAAATTTGATTTCAAAACTGTTTTTAATTTTTATCTCATTAACCAATTAATGAATTCACGTTTACTTCTTTTGCTATTTGTTTTTTCATGCCTCACTTTTAATGCGCAACAAGCTGGGAAAATGATTGATTTTTCAGCCAACAAAATTAAA
This sequence comes from Bacteroidia bacterium, assembly GCA_044352985.1. Taxonomy (GTDB): domain Bacteria; phylum Bacteroidota; class Bacteroidia; order B-17B0; family Aurantibacillaceae; genus JADJDM01. The sequence continues at coordinate 76,519 of JBILCU010000008.1, read as the reverse complement.
TACGCAAAAAATTTAGGGGCACAAATTCTTGTAGGGAATGTTGTTTTTAAACATGAAGGTGCTGTCATTACTTGTGATAGTGCTTGCCGTTACGATAACAATACCGTAAGAGCTTTTAATCACATTGTTATCCAAAAAGGTGATTCACTTCAAATAACTGGGGATCTTTTAAAATATGATGGTAATACAAAACTAGCCGAACTTGAAGGAAATGTTATCTGTTCAGATGCGGGCATGATTTTAAAAACTCCTTCTTTAAATTATCAGGTTAATAATTCTGTTGCCAGTTATTTAAACGGTGGTGTTGTAATCAGTAAGTCATCTACCTTAACAAGTAAAAAAGGAATTTACCAATCGGGTAAAAAATTATTTAATTTTTATGATGATGTAACTGTTGTTCATCCTGATTTTAAACTAACAAGCAACACCATCGATTATCATACACCTTCGAATACTGTTAGCATATTTGGACCAACTCATTTAACCAACGGTAAAAATAAAATGTATGCTGAAAATGGCTGGTACAATACCGAAACACAAAACTGCCAGCTTAATTCAAATGCAATAATTTATTATGATAAAACAGAATTACATGCCGATAGCATTTATTATAACAAATTTTCCGGCTACGGACTTGCGAAAAAAAATGTAAAAATTATTGATACCTTAAATAAAGCGCAGGTACATGGAAACAAAGCAGAATACTTTGAAAAAGAGGGTAGGAGTGTGGTAACAAAAAATGCAGTTATGATAAAAAAAATGGATAAAGATTCTGTTTTATTATTTGCTGATACATTAATAACGAAACGTTTAAATAAAAATCAGAAATTAAACGATTCTACTACTTTTAGGGCATTACACCATGTGAAATTTTTTAAAGCTTCTTTTTCCGGAATCTCTGATTCTATGTTTTTTAATTCATCTGATTCGTTATTTACCATTTACAATAAGCCACTCTTTTGGTCAGATTCAGCCCAATTTACCTCACAGTTTATTCAGATAAAATTGGGTCCTAAAGGAATTAAAAAAATAGATTTAACGGGTAATGCATTTATGATTATGCAGGAAGAAAAGGATAAATTCAATCAGGTAAAAGGTAAAAACATGTACGTTCAGTTTTATAAAGATACCATCAGTCGAATTGATATTGATAAAGATGCTCAGGTTTCCTATTATTTGAAAAATGAAAAAAAGAAATTAACGGCTCTTAATAAGTCATCAAGTAAGGATGCATCAATTTATTTTGAAAAAGGTGAATTACAAAAAATTACATTTAAGGATAAACCTACTTCTAAATTAATACCAATTAAAAATGTAGTTTCAGAAAATGAACTATTGAAAGGCTTTACTTGGTCTCCACAGAAAAAACCGATACTGAAAGTTGATTAATTAATAGACTCTTGAGCTGTTTTCTCAATAAGTTTGTCTGACTCTTCCTCACCAAAATAGTTATCCAGAAGTTTATGAAGTAAAAATATAAACGGAATTAAACAGATGGCAATAATGATTTTTAAGCTATAACCAAAAGCTGCATTTTTAACGAATTCATTGATTGTCCAAGTTCCTGGAATAACAAAAGCAATAAATTGAATTAAAAAAGTATCAATTAGCTGGCTAACAACAGTTGAGCCTGTGGATCTTAACCAAAGCATTTTACTTCCTGTTCTTTTTCTGATTAACCAAAACACTAAACTATCAATTAACTGAGATACGATAAATGCAATTATACTTGCAATTATCATAAACATACTTTGCCCGAAGATATTACTGAAGGCTTCATCTTTTGCCGGCGAATAATCAACAGCTTTTATTCGTGTAACAATCATTAATATTAAAAAGATGTAAGCAATTAATCCTACGGTAATAAATGAAAGACGCTTCACTACTTCCTTTCCATAATATTCATTTAATATATCGGTAAGTATAAAAACAAAAGGCCAAAGAATTAATCCAACACTATTAACAAAAGGCCCACCATAATGGATGAGTTTACTTCCAATCATTTCGGCAACTATGGTGTTGGCAATAAAAAATCCGGAAAGGATAAATAAGATGAATGTCTTTTTATTTTTCAGAATATGCATTTAAAAATTCGATTATTGTTGAATAAATGTAAGTTAATTCTTGTTCTGAAATACAATAAGGTGGAATAAGATAAAATACGTTTCCGAGTGGACGAAGTAGTATGCCCCGTGTTAAAAAATAGTCAGCAATGTTTTCAGATGATGAATTTAAGTAATGTCTTTCATCTTTTGTTTTTAATTCTATGGCTAGAATTGTTCCTTTGCAACGAACTTCCGAACAACCTTGATGTTTAAGAATTTCATTTCGAAAATCATCATGCATTTTTTCAATTCTTGAAATACTTGCCCATGTTTGTTTTTCTTCCATCACGTCTAAACTTGCTAAAGCAGCAGAACAAGCAGTTGGATTTGCAGTGTAACTATGTCCATGAAAAAATGTTTTGGTTTTATCTTCCTGCTTGAAAGCATTGAAAATTTTATCAGAACATGCTGTTACACCTAAAGGCATATAACCTCCGGTTAACCCTTTGCTTAAACAAATAATATCTGGTTGTTGTTTTATTTGCTGACTGGCAAACCAAGTTCCGGTTCTACCGAAACCGGTCATTACTTCATCTGCAATGGTAATGATGTGGGTTGATTTGCAGATATCAAGTAACTCATTCAATAATTCAGCTTCATACATCAGCATGCCTGATGCTCCTTGCACCAATGGTTCATATATGAATCCTGCAATTTTACCACTTGAAGCTAAATCAGTAAATTGCTTTTTAAGCTCATAGATGTTAGATCGGGTAGGTGTTGGAACATGAATGACATCAAACAACAAACTCGAAAATGCCTGATTAAAAACATTTCGCTCTGCAACGCTCATTCCCCCAAAAGTATCACCATGATAGGCATTTTTAAAGCAGATAAATGTAGTTTTGGGTATTCCAATGTTGCTCCAGAATTGGATGGTCATTTTTAAAGCCACTTCAACAGCTGTTGAACCATTATCGCTGTAAAAAATACGTTGTAAAGTAGATGGTAGTTTGTTGAGTAATCGCTCTGCAAGCAATACAGCATTAGGGTGAGTAAAATCACTAAAAATGGAGTGTTCATTAGTAAACAATTGTTCGCTTACTTTTTTTGAAATATGAGGGTGGCAGTGGCCGTGAAGGTTTACCCACCAAGATGAAATGGCATCGATTATTTTATTTCCTTGTTCATCAAAGTAACACGAACCCTCTGAGCGTACAATGTTAATAGGTTGTCTGCAATAACTCAAATGTGTGAATGGATGCCACACGTATTGATTGTCTTTTTGCAGAATCTCACTCATTTTAAATGGATTTAAATTGTGATGAATACCCCAAAATTACATTTTTGTTTATTTCTTCATGAAAATTTACTCGTCCAACAAATGGAAAATTATATTTACTTAATATGATAGATTCAGTAGCTTCATTTTTTAAGCCATTAAATATGATGCCCGAAATTTTTAATTTTCTACTTAACAATTCGTTCAAGGTAAGCAACGTATGGTTGATGCTGCCAAGGTAATTTCTAGAAACCAATAGTACTTCTGCATCTAAACACATAATTAAATCAGCAACAACATGAGTGTTATTAATTGGCACTAATAGCCCGCCAGCACCCTCAATGATTAGGTTTGAGTTATTGCAGTTTGGCAACTTAAAATCAGAAAGTTGAATGTTTTTGTTTTCTAGTTCGGCAGCGGCATGTGGCGACATAGGTTCTTTTAATAAGAATTGTTCCTCATGAAACTGAGATATTGTGTTACTTATCCAATTTTTAACGCGTAGTTTATCGGTACCATCTTCAAATCCTGCCTGTATAGGTTTCCAATAATCTGCTTGCAATGCTTCGGTTAAAATTGCTGAAATAACAGTTTTACCTACATCTGTTCCTATACCTGTAATGAAAATTTTTCTCATAATTTTACTGCTCTTATCATTTCTCGTTTTCCGGGTGGGCCTGCTAATGTTTCTACTTTAAAACCAACAGATTTAAGTGTTCGTTTTACTTCGCCTTTTGCACAATAAGTAACTAAAATGCCTAAATCGTTTAGCTCGTTGTAACATTTTGAAAATACTTCAGGTAACCACATTTCAGCGTGTTTGTTGGGAGCAAAGGCATCAAAAAAAATAACATCTGCTTTTTCTGAAATTACAGATTGCTGATAATGTGACTCAATAACTTTGATGTCTATAGCGAAGTTTGATGACCTAAAAATATTGCCTTTATTGACATGTAAGCCTAGAAAGAAATCTTCAACATCCTTGTTAGCATTTAGTTGTTGTGTGTAGTTAATTTGCTTTACAATATCAGTTGATAAAGAAAATGGCTCGTAAGAAATGTAATGAAGTGATTTCTGTTGTTCGATACAAAACAAATAACTCAACAGTGCATTTAATCCTGTTCCAAAGCCAATTTCCAAAACATGAACAGAAGCAATATTTTTGTTTTCAAAAAAACACTTTAAACCGTTTTTTATAAAAACATGCTTGCTTTCAGTAATTGCTCCATGAATGGAATGGTAAGTTTCATTCAATTCAGGATTGAACAAGGTAAAGGAATTATCTTTGGTTTTAACGAATTGTAAGTGGTTCATTTCAATTCATTTTCGCCATTAATAGTTACTTTTTCATTCTTAGGTAACCAATTTCTTTTTCACTTAAGAATCGCCATTTTCCACGTGGTAAATCTTTTTTGGTTAAACCAGCAAACATTACGCGATCTAGTTTTACCACTTTATATCCTAGGTGTTCAAATATTCTTCTTACAATTCTGTTTTTACCTGAGTGAATTTCAATGCCCAATTCTTTTCGGTTGGTACTTCCGCCAACAAATTCTAATTTGTCAGCTTTTATGAATCCATCTTCCAGTTCAAAACCATCCAAAATAGCTTTAAAGTCTTCTGGGCGAATACTTTTATCAATCTCAACTCCGTAAAGTTTTTGAATGTTATTTTTTGGGTGAGTTAACTTCATAGTCATATCACCATCATTTGTAAATAACAATAAACCTGTAGTATTTCTATCTAATCTTCCAACTGGATAGATACGTTCTTTGCCGGCACTTTTTACCAATTCCATTACCGTTTTTCTTCCTTCGGGATCATCTAATGTAGTAATGTAATCTTTTGGTTTGTTTAAAAGTACGTAAACGTTTTTTTCTCTTTTAATATTTGCCCCGCCATAATTAACCACATCAGTTGGATTTACTTTATAGCCTAATTCTGATACAATTTTCCCGTTTACAGTAACTGCACCGCTTTCAATTAATTTATCTGCTTCTCGGCGTGAACAAACTCCTGAGTTTGCAATAAATTTATTTAAACGAATTAAAGTTTCTCCGTCATCGTTTTTTTGTTTAGTAGGTTTATCCGAACGTTTTCTTTTTTCACGATTATCACTTCTTTCTTCTCTTCTTTTTTCGCTTCGCTCAATAAACTCTTTTCTTTTGTTATTTCTGTTTTCAGAAAAATTTGAATTTTCACCTTCCTCTGAAGAATTTTTTTCTACTTCTTTGGTTACACGCGCAGGTTTTGAATCTCTTTCACTTTTAGATTTTTTGCTTCTTTCAAAATCATTATCATTCCATTCTTCTGAGCTGGAACGTTCTTTGTTTTTGAAATAGTTTGGATTATCAACAGTCTGACCTTCTTTTTTATATCTTTTTGGTTTATCATTTTGATCATCAAACCCTCTTTTATCTTTTGAAAAAGAATTGCCGTCTCTACTAAATTTTCTTTTATCACCTCTATCTCTAAAATCTCCTTTATCTTTCGAAAAAGACTTATCGTCTCTTTTAAAACTCTTTGATTTACTATCATTAGATTTAAAACCTTCACGATCTTTTGAAAAAGAACTTCCTTCTTTTTTAAAACTACGTGGTTTATCATCTCCACCTTTATAAGAATCTCTGTCTTTCGAAAAACTTTTCCCTTCTCTGTCAAATCTTTTTGGTTTTTCATCACGATTATTGAAAGAAGTTCGGTTACTTGATTTTCTATCTCCCGAACCAGATTTACGTTCTCTGTCAAAACTTCCTTTTTCAGAACGTTTATCATTATCTCCTCTTTCTTCTCTGCGATCGGATTTAAATTCTTTTTTATCTCTTCCACCAGAAAATCCTGATTTTCCTTTGCCTGTGCCACCTGCAGGTCTTCTGCCCTTATTATTGTTTGTTCTCATGCTATTTTTTTATTACTCCATTTTATGAAATAGTAAAATGAGTAATTTTTTGTAAAGATAGTTGAATATAATTGAATGGAAATTAATAGAACAAAATAGATTTGCACATAAAATTGTATCTTAGCGTTTTTTTAAATCACTATGCAAAATCAACTAAGCGAACACGAAATTTTACGCAGACAAAAACTGGAAGAAATAAAAAAATTAGGGATAGATCCTTATCCGGCTGATGAATTTAAAATCAATGTAACTGCTGCCGACATTAAACAAAACTACGAACGAGATAAAATAAATTATAAAAATATCAGCATTGCCGGAAGACTAATGAGTATGCGCGATATGGGAAAGGCTGCATTTGCTGAAATTCAGGATGCAAGTGGACGAATACAGATTTATGTAAAACGTGATGATATTTGTCCGGGAGAAGATAAAAGTACCTACGATTTGTTATGGAAAAAATGCATTGATTTAGGAGATATTTTAGGTTTAGAAGGTTATGTATTTACAACCAAAGTAGGTGAGATTTCAATACATGTAACTTCATTGAAATTATTAAGTAAATCCTTAAAACCCCTTCCTGTTGTAAAAACAGATGAACAAGGTAATTCGTTTGATGAAGTTTCTGATCCTGAATTTCGATATCGCCAACGTTATGTTGATTTAATTATAAACCCAAAAGTTAAGAAAACCTTTGAGCAACGTACCAAACTAGTTAATTCTATTCGTAATTTCTTAAATGATAAAGGAGCTTTGGAAGTGGATACTCCAGTTCTACAATCCATACCAGGTGGCGCAACTGCTCGTCCATTTATTACGCATCATAATGCCTTAGACATTCCATTATATATGCGAATTGCAAATGAATTGTATTTAAAACGATTAATTGTTGGAGGGTTTGATTGGGTGTATGAGTTTTCTAGGAACTTCCGTAACGAAGGAATGGACAGAACTCACAATCCTGAGTTTACCATTTTGGAATTTTACGTGGCTTACCGCGATTATTTCTGGATGATGAACACCACAGAAAAATTATTGGAAAAAGTGGCCATGGATTTACATGGAACAACAGAGTTACCTGTTGGAGATAAAACCATCAATTTTGCCGCACCTTTCAAACGTATTTCTATTTTTGATGCTATTATAGAACATACAGGGATTGATGTAAGTGCAATGAATGAAGAAGAATTGAAAGCAACCTGTAAAAAATTGCATATTGAAGTGAGTGACAGCATGGGCAAAGGAAAACTAATTGATGCAATTTTCGGAGAAAAGTGTGAGGCAAATTATATTCAACCAACATTTATTACCGATTATCCAGTTGAGATGAGTCCGTTGACTAAAAAACACCGTGAAAAAGAAGGTTTAGTGGAGCGTTTTGAATTAATGATTAACGGTAAAGAAATTGCCAACGCTTATAGTGAGTTAAACGACCCAATAGATCAGCGAGAGCGATTTGAAGAACAAGTGAAATTAATGGAAAGAGGTGATGATGAAGCAATGTTTATTGATCACGACTTTTTACGTGCATTAGAATATGGCATGCCTCCAACTGCCGGTATTGGAATCGGTATTGATCGTTTATGCATGTTGTTAACTAATCAACCATCTATTCAAGATGTTTTGTTTTTCCCGCAAATGCGTCCGGAAAAAACACAGGAATCTACGGATAAAGAAATTGAAAATTAAATGAGGTTTCGTCAACTAAATCAAGTATTTCTTTTAGCAATTTTAATTGTTGTTTTTAATTCATCTTGCTCAAATAATAAAGAGCAAGATGAATTAAATAGAATTTTCCCCGAATATCATTTTGCCTTGGATTCAATTATAAACGATTCGATAGGAATTATTCATGGAGCTGAATTGGGCAATAAACTGAATGATGTAAAATCAAAAGAATATAAAAAACCTGATGAGTTAGATGTAGATTATTTATTGTATAATTTCACTGTTGATAGTTTGACAAAATACGATATTGCCTACAATTTTACAGGAGATACTTTAACTGAAATTGAAGCTAGAATTCAATGTAAAAGTATTGATGAAGCTGGTAAAATTCTGGAATCTTTAAAAAATTATTACCGTGTAAAATACACAGCGCCATTAATGGATAAAGGCGTTTATGTATTTAATTGTTTTGATTCTCAAAAACGTAATTTTTCCATATCATTAACTGATAACAGTACTACAGAAACAGGTATTATAAATCTTTTGGTGTATAAGGAAGAATAACTATACTTCTTTTGCTCTTCTTAAAAATTTGTTTAATTCAATCGCTGTATAAAAAGTTTTAGAAACTTCTTTGTAAAAGTTTGGTTTTATTAATTGATCGTCAGTTAAATCTTTTACGGCAATAAAGTGTTTCAATTTTAAAAATTCAGATGCAGGATTATCTTTTTCAAAGCCTTTTGGTGTTTTTTTTAGCGCATCTTCTTCGGATAACTTGACAAAATCAGCTCTAAAATCCTGATTATTTACAATAGCGCTAAATTCTTCAAAATTGTAATCAATTTCCTGTCTAATTGCAGAAAGAAAAGTTGACTCGGGCATATAACAACCCGCTGCTAAAAAAGATTTGCCTGGTTCAATATGAATGTAATAACCCGGAATCATCGACTTTTTTCCACCCGGATTGATGCTTGCGCCAAAATTGGTTTTATAAGGTGATTTATCCTTGCTAAAGCGAACGTCTCTGTTTATTCTGAAAATAGATTTAGCAGCATCAGTATCTATAAGCAATGGGTCAAACTTCACACATTCTTCAATAACTTGCTGAGTTAATAAAATAAAATCCTGTTTTGCTTTTTGATAATGTGATTTATTCAATTCAAACCATTCTCTAGAATTATGGTTTTTTAAATCATTAAGAAAAGATAGAATACTTTTCATTCAGGAATATTTTCGGTAATTTTTTTAAAGAATTTAAAATTATCCAAAAATTCTTTAGCAATAATTCGTATTAGCGTGTAAGTTGGTATGGCAACCACCATGCCCCAAATTCCCGCTACAGAAGCGGCCATCATAATAACTAAAAATATTTCCAAAGGATGTGCTTTAACAGAGCTGCTAAAAATATAAGGCTGAATAATAATACCATCAATTAAATTAATAGTAAGTAAGGTGAAAAATATTTTAGTTATTACATTACCTATTTCAGTTACATGACCAAATTCTATACATCCTGTAATGCCAAGTAACAAAGCAAAAAGAAAACTAATTAGTGGGCCTACATAAGGAATAATATTCATTAACCCTGTAAAAATACCTATCAAAACTGCGTTTTTAATTCCTAAAAAAAACATGGTTCCGGTAACAGTTAAAGAAACAATTAGAACATCAATTGATAAACCAATAAAATACTTAGAAAGTAAGCTTTGAGTGTTTCTTAAAATTGTAATAATTTCGTTTTCAAGTTTTGTAGGTGTAATTAATAATATTGAATTATAAAGCATTTTATTGTCTTTTAAAAGGAAAAAAGTAATAAAAAGTACAGCTAAAGTTCCGCCTAAAACACTACTAGTAGTTGAAATAAATCCGTTTAAAAGAGAGCCTATGTTACTAAAATTCAGCGATTTATTAATTTGTTGACTTATTGAATCGGTAATTTGTTTTTCGGTGCCAAAATTTAAAAGCAGATTTTTAAGTGTTGGGAATTGAGAAATGATATCGGTAAATACCTCGGTAAAATTTAATGTAGACAAAAATTTAATTTCCTTAACCATTATCGGTACAAAGAAATAAAACAATAAGAAAATTACACTTACTACGGTACTTAATGAAAGTATGGATTGTAAAGAATCAGGAAGATCAAATTTCCCAACTTTAATTTTAGATAATAAAAGTACTAATGGTCTGCATATTAGAGCAAGAACTGAAGCTATTAAAATATAAATAACAACTTTAGTGAAAATCCAAATGAATAAAACTACGGCAGCAAGAGAAAGTACAGGAATTAAATATGATTTGTAGTTCACGTTATAAGTAATTACCGTAAAATTAATCAATTTTGATTACAATATTCAATGAGCTTTTTTTGAAATGGGTAGATTATTCCTTTTTTTCATTTTCTGTTACATCGTTTTCATCAACTAGCCAATACGGATTTGATTCATCAAGTTCAGCATCATTATTAACTTCCCAGGAATAGGAGGGAAGTTGTTTTCCTTTTTTTCTATATAAAAATGCCAATAATGTCCCGCTTAAAAATCCAAATAAATGACCTTCCCACGATACTTTTTGCGTTTTAGGTATGTAGTTGATTGCTTTCTGAAAATTTTCAGGAAAAATGCCCCAAATAATGGTGCCATATAAAAATGTTACCAATAATGAAATGGCAAACAAATCTTTTCGTTTACGAATAATCCCAGAAAAAAATAAGAAACCAGATAAACCGTAAACAATTCCGCTTGCACCAATGTGATATGATTTCATGGTTGAAATACTATCCAAATCTGCAAATGACCAAACTAAAAATCCGGATATTAAATAAATTCCAAAAGTTACCTGTTTCGAAATTTCGTGATAATTATAATTAAGAAAAGTAGCTAATATTAAAAAAGGGAAAGTATTTGATAAAATATGTAAAACATCACCATGAATAAATGGCATGGAGAAAACCCCTATTAGGCCATTTAAATTTCTTGGAATTAATCCGTATCGAAAAGCGTTTAATTTAAAATGTTGATCGAAATAAAATGAAATCCAGATAATTAACAATGCGAATAATGGAAACAACAATGCGCGTGAAAAACCAGGTTCTTTGTTCATTTTATTGTTTAGCAATTGGATTGTTGATGTTTTTAAACCCTATTAAATCCATTTTAACCGAACCAATTAAAATTTTTGCTTGACCTCTTACCGGAATATGATTTTTGTCGTCTGAAATCCAAATGGTTAAATCTTCTTCTTTTTTAAAAACCCTTCCTTTTTGCACAATAGGTCTAAACTTTATACATCTTATTTTTCCAACTTCACTGTCAATCGTTTCTTTACCTATGTATCTTATTTGCAAAGGCCAGTTTTCTTTATCTATAAAGCAATTTAATGCAAAAACATCACCGATTTTAGCGCTCGTAAAATCCATATTTCGAGCGGCATAAAATGCCGAAATCATATCTTGGGTGTTTTCTGTAAACAAATGTGTTTCTCCATTTCCAACATCAACCTTGTTAGCGTAATGATTAAAAAAATAATTTTGATAAATTAAGTAACCACCTTCATTACAATTTCTGCTGAAAACCCATGGAATTAAAGCATCTTTATCCACGTAACTTTCATACTTATCTCTTACTTTAAAAAAGTAATCAAATGTGCCCTTTGAAACTCCATTACCAACAATGTGATAACATTCTCTGCTACCTATTTTTGTTGTATTTGGTTTAACTTCCAAAGTTGCTTCTGCAGCATCAATTAATCCGTAATGTAATTTATAGGTTAGCACTTCTCCTTCTTTAAAAGCAGAATTGGATTTAATTGGGAACTCTTTTAAATGTTGATTTTTGGTTAAAAAATTTATTTCAGATGTAATTTGATTTTTATGGTTTGCAGCAATGATTAAGCTTAATCCAATTGTACCTGATACTATTTTAAAAAAATTGTTCATGGTTTTATGTATTAACGAATTAAAATATGATTTGTTACCGTTTTAATTTCAAACTGCATGCCAAACTCATTTAATGATTTCAATAACGTCATTTCTTAAATTAATCAGCTGATCAAATTTGTTTTTATGGGATGATTTTATATTTAATAGTTTTAAGTCAGAAATTAAATGTTTAACATTTCTTGAATAGGATAATGCAATTTTAGAGATCATGATTTTAGTGACTAAATAAAGAGGCAATAACCACCATAAATGAAACATGAGCCAAATAACACTAAACTCGATAATTAAATAAAATAATGAAAAAAATGCCCCTGAAACAAAATTTACAGAAGCGTAAAATTCAATGTTTTTGCAGGTTTTGTTTGCAATAAATTCGGCTAAAAATTTAGGAAGAAAGTGAAGTGTTTTAGCTAGTACATAAATTGGAAAACCAGCTACTAAAACAATAACTGAAAATGCCGCTGAAGCTGGTTTATTTTTTATATGCGAGTAAATGCTTTTATCATGTATTTTATTTTGTTGGAGTAAATTAAAATAGTTTGCTGATTTTATTTTTAATTGTTGAAGTAATTCAGGAGAATTTTCATATATAACATTTAGTTTTTCTGTAATAAAAAACCAAAATTGCTGATGCATTTCAAGATCATTTGTGTTTTTGTTATTCTCTTCTAGGTATTGATACTTGTAAATTTCCTGCAGTTGTTCGAGTAAAATATCTCCATCTTTATCATTTAAATGCGGAGTAATTTTTTTAAGTTCACTTTCTAAATCACGAGTTAAATCGTTAACTGCTTTTGCCGGACTAGTTTGATATAAATTAAGATAATTTTTAACCTGTATAGGTTTGCCCACTTCATAAAAAATATCTGAACCAAATTTTGAAGGATGAGAATAAGTAACGCTTACCGGAATAATTAAAAAATCATCTCGTTTCATTTCTTCACTAAACCCAAAAGCCATCCTAGCTGTTCCTTTTTGAATTGGTCTTAATCTTCTTTCCTGAATACATAATCCCTCTGGAAAAACAATTATTTTTTTTCCTCTATTCCACATTTTATAAGCTATGGAAAACGATTCGTTATTTTTCTTTACTCCTTCAATTCCCCCATCTCTTAATCTAAAAATTGGAATTATACCAGTTGAAGTAAGAACATAACTTATAAAGCCTTTTTTAAATGCATCGCCACGAGCCATATAATAAGTTCTTGGATTATATAGGATACAAGAAAACGCTATAGAGTCAATAAACGCATTGGGATGATTTAAAGCAATTAAAACAGGGGAATCCGTTTTTATTACTTCCAAATTTTTCCCTTTACTTTTTCTAAAATAAAACTTGATGTACGGCAAAAAAAGAAATCTCAAAAATTTCCAAAACATATATTCATAATTTAATAACGTTTAAAATAAATGATTTATCAATACAAATTCAAAATAGTGTAGAATTTGATTGAATATAATTTTAAAATAAGACTTGGTTTTGTTTAAAATAATATTAATTTTAATGAAAAATTATTAAACAATAATATGGTAAGAGATAAAGATTGGTTAATAGTTTTAAATAATTCTTTAAAACGATTGTGTAATTCGCTTTCGCTTGATATACTTTTCGATGAAATCATAAATACTTCTACTGAAATATGTAATTCTGAAATGGGTTATTTAGAATTATATAATGATAATAAAAGTAGATCGATTAAATATTTTGGACTAAAAGGAATAAATGAAGAATTTATAAACCAATTTAACCAATTGTTTAAAACAGATAGTATACTTGAAAAGCTCTTTAAATCAAAAAAGTCGATTGTAATAAAAAAACATGAACCTACACTAAAAAACATAAAAACTACTTCATTAGAACATTTTTTAGATGTAAAATCTGCTATACTTACACCAATTTACGATATAAGCGGAACATCATTAGGATTAATAACGATTATAACGAAATCTACTTCTAATTTTAAATCGGATACATTAAGAAAAATAGAAATGTATGCTCGTTATGCTGAAATTTGTATTGATAGGGCATTAAAAAGTAATCAGTTAATAAAAATTAATCAAGAATTAGTTCGGAAAAATAATAAACTTTTAACGTCAATTAAGAAATCAAAAGAGTTAGATATAATTAAAAATAAATTTGTATCCTATGTTTCACATGAGCTTAAAACTCCTTTGAGTACGATATTATCGAGCACGTATTTAATAGGTGTTTACGATAAAGCTGAGCATCAAATAACCAGAAAAAAACATTTAAAAAGAATTGAATCTTGTGTTTTGCATTTAACTGATGTAGTAGATAATTTTTTATCTGCTAAAACCGAGCATTTTTATTCTAATTCATTGGATTTAAATGTGCCTAATTATATAAATCAAATAATGGATGAGATAAAAGTTTTATGCGCTAATAATCAAGAAATTTGTTACAAACACGTTGGGGAAAATATTGTGCAGATTAACAAAATGATTTTTAAAAATATTATTTATAATCTGCTTTCAAATGCAATTAAATATTCAGCTACAACTATTTTTATATCATCGAATATAGTTGAAGAAAAAATTAAAATAAAAGTTGTTGATTTTGGAAAAGGTATACCTGAAAATGAAAAAAGTAAAGTGTTTAATCGATTTTACAGGGCAAAAAATGTTGGATCGATAGATGGAACCGGATTAGGATTGTATATTTCAAAAAACTTAATAAAACAACTTAATGGTAAAATAAATGTAAGAAGTAAGGTTAATGAAGGAACTACTTTTTATGTTTCGATACCGTATAATGGATCTAAATAGTTTGTTTTTTGTAGGTTGTCAAATTTCTATTACATAAAACTCAAATAATATTTGATTTTTTAAACAATAATTAAGATATTTGCGAACCAAATTTAAAATACAATAAAATGGCAGTAAAGATTAGACTACAAAGACATGGTAAAAAAGATTCAGCTTTTTTCCACGTAGTAGTTGCGGATGGTCGTGCACCTCGTGATGGAGCATTTATTGAAAAATTAGGAACTTACAATCCTAATACCAACCCGGCTACAATTAACATTAACTTCGAAAGATCATTGCATTGGATGTTGAAAGGCGCACAGCCAACTGACACTTGTAAAGCAATTTTATCTTACAAAGGAGTTTTAATGAAAAAACATCTTTTAGGTGGAGTTTCAAAAGGAGCGCATACAGCTGAACAAGTTGAAGCTAAATTTGAAAAATGGTTATCTCAAAAAGAAGGTAAAGTAACCGCTAAAAAAGATCGTTTAAGTAAAGAAGGAAGTGATGCAAAATCAGCGAAATTAAAAGCTGAAACAGCTGTTAAAGAAGCAAAAGCTGCAAAAATTGCTGCTAAAATTACTTCAACTGAAGCATCTGCTGAAGCAGGAGAAGCAGCTTCAACAGAAGAAAATGCATAATTGAATTTAAAACACAAACAAAAAACGCCCTGATTTTCAGGGCGTTTTTTGTTTATAAAAATACTATAGCACTTGAGTAGTGATTTTTTTACAATTATAGAACCAATTAATCTAATACTGGTTTGTGTTTTTACACTAATAGCAGGTTTTTTAGATGCTGTTGTGGGGGGGGGAGGATTGATTACCATTCCAACTTTACTTATTAATTTCCCGAGTGTTCTTGTGCCAACTCTTTTTGGATCCAATAAAATAGCTTCTTTTTCAGGTACTAGTATTGCCGCGTATCATTATTCAAAAAAAATTAAGTTTAATTACAAGATTTTAATATCAGTAGGTATTTGTTCAGCCATTGCCTCTTTTTCAGGTGCTCGATTAATTAATCGGATAGATGTAAATGCTTTAAAACCGCTTATCTTTTTTATTTTGTTATTTATTGCCATTTATACCTTTATAAAAAAGGATTTTGGGAATTTATCTGAGAAAAAGAGATTTTCTGAAAACAAAACAATTTTGATTGCTTGCATACTAGGTTTGTTTATTGGTTTTTATGATGGTTTTTTTGGTCCGGGTACAGGAAGCTTTTTAATAATGGGATTTGTATCTCTACTAGGCTTTGATTTTTTGGAAGCTTCGGCTTATTCAAAAGTAATTAATTGCATCACCAACCTTTCAGCTATTATAGTTTTTATTTCAGCTGGGCAATTTATTTTAGAATTAGCTATTTTATTAGCCAGTTGTAATATTGTCGGAAATTATCTTGGAACCAAAATGGCTTTAAGAAAAGGAAATAAATTTATACGATTGATTTTTTTATTGATTGTTTCCATTATGATTTTAAGGTATGGGTACGAAATATTTATTAAATAAAATTTTGTTTAATCAATCCGATTATAAACCAAAATCAATAAATAATTTTAAGCTCTAATCAATTGTGCAGTTAAATTTGCCAAAACATTTTTTTTATGCTAAAACAAAATCAACATAAATCAATTATTCTTTGGCTACTTAGCGGTTGTTTTATTATTTATTTAATGATTGTAATAGGATGTATTACACGCTTAACGCATAGTGGTTTGTCAATTACCGAATGGGGTGTTATGGGAACACTACCTCCTTTCGGTGAAGATAAATGGCAAGAGGTTTTTTCAAAATATCAAGAATCACCAGAATTTAAAGAAGTAAATTATGACATGACCATTCAGCAATTCAAATCTATTTTTTGGTGGGAATGGACACATCGATTTATAGGAAGAACTATTTTGTCTGGCGTTTTTATAATTGGTTTTCTTTATTTTTTTCTCCGAAAAAAACTTGACATTAAATTAAAAAAACGATTTGTTTTTTTATTTGTATTAGGTGGATTGCAAGGGGTAATTGGTGCATGGATGGTGGCTAGTGGTTTAAACAAAGTTCCGGCAGTGAGCCATTATCGTTTGGCCCTTCATCTTATGAGTGCATTTACAGTATTTGCATTTACATTTTGGTTTGCATTAGATTTAATACATAAAAACGATGTAAAACCTAAGGATGAAACCATCAAACTTAAACCATGGATTATTGGTCTGTTTGTTATTTTAATTGTTCAAATAATTTATGGTGCTTTTACTGCAGGTTTTGTGGAAATGAGTGCTGAAAATAAACCCTTATTCCGTCCCGGGCAAATTTTTAATACTTGGCCAAAAATGGGAGAAAACTGGATAGCTGAACAAGTAAGTATAAAAAGTACGTTATTCCAAAATATTTTTGAGAATGCTGCCGGTATTCAATTTATGCACCGTACAATTGCTTTTTTCGTTGTAGCAATGGTTTTATTTGTTTGGTTTAAATCAAATAAGCTTTCATTAAATAAATTTCAATACAATGGTATCACCTTTCTTATTTATGGAATTACCATTCAGTTTTTGCTGGGCATTTTTACTTTAATTTATCAGGTACCAATTGTGTTGGGAGTTCTTCATCAAACAGGAGCATTTTTTCTGTTTGCGGTTTGTATTTTTTTAATCTTTCACTTCAGAAAAGCGCAAAAAGGATAGATTAGTTTTCTAACTTTTTTTCAAGTTCATTCATTAATTCATTCAATGTATTTATTTGAAGTTGAATGTTAAGCTGAATCGAATTCATTAGGGTTAAAATATTATTAACGATAAATACCGTTTCATTAGATAGTTTTTTATCACTGATGAGCTTGTTTTCAATAGAATTAAGCCTTTTAATAGATTTTTCATAATATTTTTCTATTGTTTCAGGTTGCACATCATTTTTTAATTTTAGAAAAGATGATTTATTAAATGTAGATAACAAATCAATTTCTAATGCAAGAGATATTCTTTTTATAAGATCAGTATCTAGAGAATTTTTTTTATAGATCTGATATATATTCCTTCTTGTACAGTGAATTCTTCTTGCAAATTCAGAAACAGTAATGCCTTTTTCTTTTACTCTATTCTTTATGTAGGTCCCTAAATGTTTATCTTTATTCATTTAATCAAGTAGAATCTAAATTTACCTTTAGCAAATTAAGAACTGTGAAAAAAGAATACATAAGCAATTCTCACATGTAGGTATATTTATTACTCACTTTCGTTTTGTTTTTACAATTAATTAATAATTGATTGAAAACTATTATTAAGTATTTTCTTTGAATTTATAAGTGTTATAAAATCAAAAAAATTGATTTTGTGAAAAATATATATTGAAATTAAAATAAAGAAGTTTAAAATTTTGTGTGCTGATTAAAGTCAGTAAAAACAATACGAAAACCACTAGTTAATAAAGCCCAATTTATGATTGAAATCATTTTTAAATAATAAAAGCATAAATGTGTTTGTTAGCATTTTATTAAATGTAATTTTTTTATTTATTGCTTCTATGCAATTAAAATTTATTGGCGCAACAGATACTGTATCCGGAAGTAAACATGTACTGACTCTTAAAAATGGTTTTACAATTTTGTTGGATTGTGGTTTGTACCAAGGAATGGGTGTTGAAACGATACATCTAAATTCAAAATTGGAATTAAATCCTAAAAGTATTGATGTTGTTATTTTATCACATGCTCACATTGATCATTGTGGCAATTTAATTTTATTGGTAAAACAAGGTTTTAGAGGTCACATTTATTGTTCTAAAGCAACTGCTGATATTGCGCGTTTACTTTTAACAGATAGTTTTCATATCTATGAATCTGATATGGAAAAAGAAAATCAGTATCGAAAAAGAAAAAATCTAAAACCATTAGAATTACTTTATGATAAAGATGATTTAATAACAACATTTAGTTTATTTAATGCAATAGATTTTAATCTATCAAAAAAAATTAATGATTTATGTTCTTTTGTTTTTACTAAAAATGGTCATATTCTAGGCAGTTGTAGTATTACACTTATAGTAACAGAAGATGAAAAAGAAATTGTTCTAACTTATACCGGAGATATAGGAAGATATAATGATTTGATTATGAAAGATCCTGAATCGTTTCCTAATTCTGATTATATTATTTGTGAATCAACTTATGGTGATAAGTTGCATGATGATACAAATTTTGCAAAAATGGAATTGCTTAATTACATTAAGAAAACTTGTTTTGATAAAAAAGGCAAATTGCTAATTGCCGCTTTTAGTTTAGGAAGAACTCAAGAAGTACTATTTGTATTAAATCAATTAAAAAATTTGAATTTGATACCTAAGCAACTTAAAGTTTTTTTAGATAGTCCACTTTCTATTGAAATAACAAATGTTTCTAAAAATTATTTTGATTTATATAACGAAGATTTTAAACGTATTTTAATTGAAGATGAAGATCCGTTTTCATTTTATAATTTATTTTTATTAGAAAAAACAGAACAATCAAAATATTTAAATGAATTACATGAACCTTGTATAATTATTTCTGCTTCAGGCATGATGGATGCTGGAAGGATTAAACATCATTTACTTCATTTGCTACCTGATTCAAGAAATACAATTTTAGCAAGTGGCTTTTGTACTAAAAACTCATTTGGAGGTAAACTACTTTCAGGAGTATCAACTATTCAATTATTTGATTTAACAATTGAAGTAAAAGCGGAAATAGAAAAGATGTATTCATTAAGTGCACACGCTGATGCAAATGAAATGCTAACCTTTTTATCTTTTCAAAATAAAAAGTTAATCAAAAGTATTTTTTTAGTTCATGGTGAAACAGAAACAAAAACAATATGGAAAGCAACTTTGTTGAAAAATGGATATAAAAATGTTATAATTCCAAAAGCGCATGAAACATTTGAATTGAAAAACTAGGAAGTCAAATACATGTAAATTGAATTTGTGTTTTAATTATTGTATATTTGATTTAACCAAAAATAATTGCATGAAAAAAATTACACAACGTTTTAATATTTTATTGATATTCATTTTAATAGGTATTACTAACAATATATTCAGTCAAACCAATTGCAGTGTTTCAATTAATCCGCCAACATATTCTTCAAATGGCCTAATTTCATTAGACTTAACTGCTAATTATCAAAATGGATGGAATGCGAATGTTAATGTTGATTTTGGGGATGGTACAATTTCATCTTTTTATAATCAAGCTTCGTTTAATGCACAACATACATATATTGTAAATGGAAATTATAATGTAAGTGTTTACATTTACTCATATAATCCAACAGATACAACATTATCTTGTAGTTCATCTTCAACTATTTCCGTTAATATTGCCAATGTAACTTCCTGTAACCTTCAAACGAATTTAAATTGTTTTGTAATTTCAGCAAATACAATAAGCATTAATGCATATTCAAATATTCCGGTAGTTAATGAATACCTTATTATTGATGGTCAACAAATTCCCTATACTGATTCCATGTTTTATTCTTTCGCTCAAGCTGGTCAGCACCAAGTATGTTATGTTGCAAGCTCTGCAGATAGTTTAAATCCTTGTTCTGATTCTAGTTGTGTGATGATAAATACTAATGGAGGGGGAACGATTTCTTGTCAGGCATCTTTTTACATTTGGCAGGATACTTTGAGCCCTTCATCTAGTAATGCCTGGATTGGAATTAATAATTCAACCGGAACAATGCCTTTAACATATACTTGGCTTTTTAGTGACGGAAGTTCGTCTAATCAAGCATATCCTATTCATGTTTTTTCAGTGCCAGGAAATTATGTTATCTGCTTAACTATTACAGATGCGAATGGTTGCTCAAGTTCGATGTGCGATTCATCTGCTGTTTTAAGATTATCTCAATTAGCTCAAATAGGTTCTCTTTCTATTTATCCTCCTAATTCAACTGTGGGTATTGTTGAAACTTCTGCAGCAATTGATATGGCGCTTTTTCCAAATCCGGCTGATGAAAACACAAGTTTGTCCTTTATTTCGTATCAAAATGATGAGCTTGAAATTGAAGTGTTAAATGTGTTAGGAGAAAAAGTTTTTAATATGATTTCATTTTGTCAGAAAGGAAAAAATGAAATTAAAATACCTACATCAGAATTAATATCTGGTTGTTTTCTTGTAAAAATTAAGAAAGGTAAATCAAAACCTATTGTTCTAAAATTAATTAGAAGATAGATAGTTTTTCTAATTATAATCTTCTTTTTCAATAAGTCCTGATGCTTCTCTTTTGTTATAATCTATAATCAAGAAATGATACCAGATTACTCCAATTGTGTATAAAGCTGCAGTCATTAAAAAGATATTTACAAATTCAACTCCATTAGCAAATAATAGTGCTACAAATAGTCCACTAATAAAATAGCTTCCGTTCCAAATGGCAGCCATAAGAGCACTTACCATTTCCTGATTTTTTTTGCCTACATATTTCATTACTAATTCAGTTGTCATGGGTGCAGCAACATTCATAAGCGGTTGACGTAATAAGTAACAAATTATAGCGATTATGACTGAAATATAAATTTGATTGTAGTACTGAGTTGTTGCCAATGCAACCAATGAAACAATTGCCAGAGCTTGAGTTCCTGGTATAGCGATTTTATAGCCTATATTTTTTTTGATATCTGGAACTAATAATGCTGCAATTGTAACCAATATTGCTCCTAAAGAGCTGATTATTGAAAAATCACCTTTATCAAAGCGATGCACTTCGCTAAAAAATAAGCTGATAAATGGGATGGTTAAACCTGCACCAACGGCAATAATTACTGTTGGGATTAATGCTTTTGTAATTAAAAACCAATCATATTGTTTTTTAACATTATGTTTTTTCTCGGTGGTTTTTTCTGCTAATTGAACCTTCGTCATAACCCATATCCCGATAAACCCACTGATTGAAAATAAAATTAAAATCAACCGTTCATCAAAAAAAATAGGATTAATTAAATCAAGTACACTAACTAAAATACCACTTATTATTCCTGCAAAACTATAGGTTGAATAGCTTAATGCAATTCCTGAAGTATGGTGTTCGGGTTTGCAGTTTCGTAATATAAAAGGAATGATTGGTATTTGCATAAATGTAAAAGATGCTCCCCACATAAACTGTGAAACATGTATCCAGAAAATTTGATGAATATCAATAAAGTAAATAGTAAGTAATGCAAATAAGGGCACAAAAAAAGCGGAAAGTGTAAAAAGTGTTTTAACTTTTTTTCCTTTAATCCAAATACCTATAGGGATTGCAAATAGTAAAACACCTGCAAAACGGGTAGCAGTTAATTGAGCAATTTCGTTTTTAGAATAATTTGCGGCCTCCATAAATAAAGGCTGAATATTCATGAATGTAATGTTGATGAACTGTATAAAGAATTCTGTTAAGATGATTAACAGAATAGGTTTTTCAAGCTTACCGTATTGTTTAAATACCTGTTTTAAACTCATTACTATTTACAGTTGGATAAGGCTTTTTAATTAAAAAGACAAAACCATTTTTTGAATAAAGCTTTGTAAATTCAGGATAACGACTTATAAATTCAGTTTCATTATTGCATTTTAAAACTATATAAGCTGGTTTTGTTATTTTATTATCGCAAATATATATAACACTGTATCTTGCAAACGATTGCATTGGATCGTAAATTCCTTCTTTTGCTTCTTTATCACCAATTTCTTTTGCAAATTTTAGTAGTTCAGGTGTGTTTTGTTCTGGTTTTTTATCCGAATAAAAAAGGTAGGCATAGCTTTTAAAACTTGCTGTTTCAACAAAACAATCTTCATTTCTAATTTTCTTGTAAAATTCAATTGCAGCACCCTGAACATAAAATTCAATTTTAGGAACAATAAAAATAGAAGCTAAAAAAATGGTAATTAATGAGCTAATAAATAAATGAGTAATGGCGTTATAATGTCCTTTTAAAATTCTGTAAAAAAAGAGTAGGGAAGAGAATAAGAATAGAAATCCAAAAATCCATTCAAACCCGAGCCAATTACCATTTGCTTTTAAATTTTCTAAAGCAAATTTATCCTGAATCATATTCCCATTAAGTAATGGGCCCTTAATATGATCTATTAAAGGTAAAAAGGCAAGCGTAATTCCAAAAATTAAAACTAAAAAAATTCCCAGATTGAATTGCCATTTTTTTAATTGCTTTTCACCAATTATTATTTTATAAATACCATGAGCAGACAAAAAGGTGAGTGGTAACCAGCACATGCTAGAATAGTGAACTATTTTAGTTTTTACAATGGTAAATAAAATTAATACCACCCAAAACAAAATAAACATCCATTTTTTAAAATGCAGTTGAAATGGGGTATCACTATTTGATTTTTTAAATGATGTAAAAAAGAAAACAGAAGCGGGAAAGCATCCTATTAATAAAATAACAAAATGATAGAGTAAAAATCCTCCATGACCAGAATCTTTAGTGTTTAATAACCGTATTTGGTAATTGACAAATTCAAAAACCAATTTAGAATTTCCTTTTAAAATTTCAATGATAAACCAGCTTAACCCAATTAAACAAAACGAAGCAATAAATACTAGGAGGTGTTTAAATTTACCTATATTGTGGAAACGTTTTGTGATTAAAAACACACCACTTGTTAATCCAAAAATAAGTAAACCTACAGGTCCTTTTGTTAAAACGGATAAGCCAATACTTGCACCTGCAAAAAACAAGTACTTAAAATTGTTTTTTCCTTCCGGATTGTTAGTGAATAAAATTACATTATAAATGCCTAGAAAAATAAATAAATTAAACCAAGGGTCTATAATTCCTGTTTTGAAGTAAAAAAAAGTAAGAAAACTACCTGCATACACCAAAACCCAAATTAATCCAAATTTTTCATCATATACTTTTTTTCCAATATTATAGATTACAACGAGTGAAATTATACCGCATATTGCATTTGGGAATCGGGCAGCAAATTCGTTCACCCCAAAAATATTCATAGAAATTGCTTGCATCCATATAAAAAGTGGTGGCTTCTCCCAAAATGGCTGATAATTAATCTGAACTTGTGAATAATTGCCTGTGGTTATCATTTCTCTCGCACATTCTGCAAAATTGATTTCATCCCAGTCAAATAAATGCACGGCACCTAAAAATGGAATAAATAAAATGCAGCCTGCAATTAAAATTAAAATAGTAATTAGTGCATTTCTGTTAAGCATTTTTACTTTTAAAGAGTTGTTGAATAGGTTTTTCTAACTTAATTAATTTTAACTTAAAGTTGGTGAAATAAAAAATATAGATAACTAAACTTGTAAATACTACTCCAATTAAACTTCCAACTGTAATATCCTCGGTAAAATGTTGAGATAAGTAAACTCGTGAAAAAGATACAATTAGCGCTAGAATGGCAATTCCAATTTTTCCTAACTTTTTTGAAGTGTAAAAACTAATAATTGTAAATAAACAAAGCGCAGCTGTAGCATGCCCAGAAGGAAAAGAATTTTGACTGTGCATATCTACACCTTCAACTATTTTTAATGGGAACTGATGGAAGCTGTAATAAAAGTAAGGTCGCATTTCAAAGTTAAAAAAGACTTCTTTTAAAAATTGGGTTAATCCTCCACATATTGCGTATGCAAATAATAAAGTAATGCCTTTTTTTACATCAAAAAAACAAATCAGAAGTGATACTATGATTAAAAATAAACCATCACCCAAATGTGTAAAGTATTTAAAAAAATTATCCGTGATTGAGTTACCTACACATTGGTTAATTTGCTGATGAAGTTGAAGTTTTTCTGTTGTTAAGATAAAAAAACAACTTATAATAAGAGCAATGAAATAAATAATGTAAAACCAACTGTTATTTTTAATCAAAGCCCACATTATTTATTTAAATAAATAGTATTGATAGGATTATTTGGACAATAAATAGACATGGCTAACTGCAACTTCACTTTTGCTAAAAGAATCAAAAGGTGAACTTAGTTTAACTTTATTGAGCTCATTAATGTCACCTGGTCTAATTTCTTCTTTAATAATCGTTAATCCATTTTTAAGATATAGATTACGATATTGATTTAATCTAAGCCTATTTTGCGGTTGAACAGAGTTGTCAATTCTTTGCCATTGATTTTCTGTAAACTGTAAGTAATTATAAATTGTAATTGAATGATCAGCATGTGCAAAATGATCGCTCATATCGATAAAATGAGATTGAAGTCCAGATTTTTTCTGAATTCGATTAAATTCAGTTAAAATATCAGTTAATATGTCTTCGTAAATATGTTCTAACGTATTGTTGGAATGAATGAAATCGATAGATTCTGCATCAAATGGTAATGATCGTGCATCTGCTTGCAAATATGTAATATTTAGTTTAGATAAAATCTCTGTTAATTCAAATTGTTCTGCTTTTTCTGATAGTTTGATTATTTTTTTTACTCTTGATTCGTCTCTTAAAAAAATTGAATTTATTTTATTGTTATTTATCGCTTCAATAAATTTTTTAAGTGTAACAATTAATTTTTCTTTATCTAACAAAGGCGTTATATCAATTGTATTAATTGAATCAGCACCTAATAAAAACATGGAAATGGGTACAACAGGATACCATCCTGTTCCTAATTCAAGAGTTGAATCTGGAAATGAATGTTTTTCTTCAAAATAAAATTTTGCATGTTTTTCAGCATGCCCTAAACGGTCGAAAAAATATTCGTCAGATAAAAAAACACCTTTTGTAATGTGTTTTTGAAAAAGATAATTGATTTTGTAGTTACCGGGAAAAAACGAAATTATTTTTTGAACGATAGCTTTTATTCTCCAGTTAGCCACAAATTTGAAATTAATTATATAAAAAACTTAATTATTTTGAAGGAATAAATTTAATTTCTACCCTTCTGTTTTTTGAATGTTCTTCAGTGCTACAATTGTTTTTACAATCAATTTTAGGTTTTGATTCTCCTAATCCTTTAATTTCAATTGAGTTGCTTGAAATAACCTTTTGTTTTACTAATTCTGACTTTACTGCCTTTGCACGTTTTTCAGATAATTTTTGATTATATTCTTCTGAACCTACATTATCGGTATGTCCTTCAAGTAATATTTTTACATTGTCTTTATTCCCTTGTTTAATCAATTCAATAATTGAATTTAACGTTGAAGCATCAGGAGTACATTGATTAAATTTAAAATTTATTGTTTGACTAGTTTCAGCTATGTTTGAAGTTGAACTATTATTTGCAATGTTATTAGCTGTAGATGAGTTATTTGTGTTAGAGTTTGATACTAAACTAGAAGTAGTGTCTTGTTTAACTTCATCTTTGTGATAAATCGTAAAGAAATTAACATTTTTAAAAGGGCAATCATTGCAGATTAATTGTTGTTCAATTTCGATTTTTTTAGTGGTTATTTTATTGATAGCATTATTTAATTCCCCTATACTTTTGTACTCAACTGAATCATTTAAATTAAAAAACAAGTTTGAGGCTTCAAAACCAATTTCCTTGTTAATGTATTTACTTACAGAATTAACATTAACAGTAAAAGTGGTATCTTTTTCTGTTGTAATTGTTAACAAATTTTTATTGTTAAAGTCAGAATTATTGAATGAATAAAATCTATATACATCGTAATTTCCATTTGTACCTTGTCTATTGGATGACAAATATCCAACTTCATCTTTCTCTTTAGGAATAAAGAAAATATCATCAGCAACAGAATTATAAGGCATACCTAAATTTATAGGAGATGACCAGTTTTTCCCATCATACTCTGATTTAAAAATATCATAACCACCAAATCCATCGAGAGAGTCGGAAGAAAAATAAATAGTTTTACCATCTTTGGTAATGTATGGTCCTTGCTCGTTACCTTTTGTATTTAATATATTTAAAGCATCAACTTCTGACCATGAACCGTCATCATTTTTACTAATATGATATATATCCAATCCACCTTTTCCGCCCTCTTTTTCAGATGAAAAGTAAAAATGTTTCCCATCAGCAGTTATAGATCCATGATTGGTATAATCAGCATCTAAAATTTGTTTTTCAAATTTCTCGGGCTTTTCCCATTTTTGATTTTGTTGATTTGTTTTCCATATTGTACCTTCTTTAAAGAGATACAGCGAATTGCCATCAGGTGATAAAGAAACAAAAGATTCATTGGTAAAAGACTTTTTAGATTTAATGCCATTGAATTCATAATGAACAGAGTAAGCAGTATCAAAATGATTTAATTTTCTACTTGAAGAAAACATTTTTTCTTTATATGCGTTTTCTATATCAATTACTTTTTCTTTTTGTTTGGTTTTTCTTCTTGATGTAAGTAAAATGAATTGCTCATTTAAATCAGTCATAGATACATAATCTGCATACAAAGAGTTTACTTCTTTACCTGCATTAATAACAAAAAAATTATTTGTTTTTAATAGAGACGGGTGAGTTTTTTGATAGTCTAAAATTTTAATATCGTATTGTAATTCGTTTTTAAATTCGATATTCTTTGGGTGGTTTTTACTGTATTTTTCAAGTTTAGTAATCAAATCATAAGCTATATCGTTATGCCCTAAATAAATTTCTGTTTTTAATAATGCTAATCCGAAACTTAAGGTATCAGTGCTATTTGATAGCGCTTTTTGAATATATGGATTTGCTTTTTCATAATCTTTTAAATCAAAATAGAGAATGGAAGCATATTCTACCTGAGCATATTGATCGTCGGGTTTATTGCTTAAATAGGTTTCATAAATTTTAGCAGCCTCAACGTAATCACTTCTTCTAATATGCTTTTTAGCCTTATTTAATTTATAAGGATTAGGCTTTGCGTTGATTTCAGTAAATGAAAATAATAGTAAAGTGATGTTTAAAAGTAAGTTTAACATTGAGTTTTAACTTTTTGCAGCGCAAATTTATTCAAATTTTGCAAAAATCATAATTAAACTTAGATTAAATAAAGCCTAATTTTTCTTGTAATTCTTTACTAAGTTTTGGTTTTCTTCTGTTTTCAATTAAAAAACTAGTCATTGCAGAAATTTCTTTAAATATGTAATGTTTACTTAAAGCACCCATTAAATATTCTTTTCCTGTACTGCCCCCAGTTCCTGTTCTCATTCCAATTATTCTACTCACCATGTTGATGTGTCGAAATCTCCAAATAGACAATTGTTCATCAATTTCAAGAAGATTGTTTAATAATTGATAAGGATACTGAAGAAGTGGATATCCTCTGTATAACATAATAAATAAAGCAGATCTTGCAGCTCTGGTGCTTAATTGTCTTTCTGGATCGTTTTCTTCTGAGAAAAAATATTTTTCGAAAGCAGCCAAATTTTGTTTTTCACCTTCTCCTAATCCTTCTGCATATATTGTTATGTAATCGTTCCAAAATTGATGTTTATTCGAATTATTTGTATACAAAGTATTGTAGTTTTTCCATAATTCACTGTTGTCGAAAAATGGCATTCTTTCAAGCCAATTATTAAGTAGTTGAATTACAGAAGGTTTTGATTCAACATCTTTAATCATAGCCACTTGCTGTGGTTTCAGTTGTGAGGTATAATAGTTTTGACCATGACGATGTTCAAATTTTAATCCTAATTTAGCTTCAATGGTTTTAAATTGCCAACTTTGAAAACCTGATGCAGGACGAAGTAAATCTCTAAAATCTAAAAAATCCATTGGAGTCATGGTTTCCATGATATCGATTTGATGAACCAAAACTTTTAAAATAGTTGTAATTCTGTTTGTTCTGTGAACAATTGTTTGTAAGTCAGGCGAATTATCCTTAATAGTGTCTCCAGATAATAATTTAGTACAACTGTCAATTTCATAAATAATTTGTTTAAACCAAACCTCATAAGCTTGATGAATAATGATAAAAAGCATTTCATCATGTGCTTCAACTTTTTCCTTATCACTTTCAGGAAACTGTGCTTCTAATATTTTATCTAATTGAAGGTATTCACTATAATTTACTGGAGGTCTAGACATATATTATTTTTGATGCTAAGTTAAATTTATTTTATAAAATTTGACTTAATAAATATCATTTTATAAGGTAAAAAAAAAGCTGCCTCAATTTGAGGCAGCTTTTTTAAATTAATAGGTTGTGACATTAATGTTGTTTAACAATTTTAACCACTTTTATCCCTTTTGAAGTAAATATTTTCAAGAAATATATTGCGTTTGGATAATTTTCAAGGTCAAAATCAATTGAATTTTTTAATTCGTTTGTTTTGCTTAAAATTAATTTTCCATCTGCTGTTATTAATTCAATTTTTGAATTCGTGATTAAGTTTTCATTAGCCATTAAAGTAAATTTACCACTTGTTGGGTTAGGATAAACTTCAAGCCAATCAGTTACTTGTGTTAAATCTTTTATACCGATACAAGGATCAACAACTACTGTTGCAATTGCAGTATCAGAACAACCATTGATAGCGTCTGTGTAAATATATTGAATGGTTGCAGTTCCAATACCAGGAATACTAGCATCAAAATTTGCTCCATTTACACCGTTTCCACTATAACTTCCACCTACAGGTAAACCTCCACTTATAGCATTAGCAGTAGCGTCTACACACACCAATGTAAATGGAAGGGTTAAGCTAACATTTGGTGTATTATCAGAAACATTAATAGTATCACTACCAATACAACCATTTGCATCTGTTACTGTTACATAGTAAGTTCCAACATTAGTTACAATTAAAACAGAATCTGTACTATTATCATTCCAGCTATAAGTTGAATTTGGTTGATAAGCATTTAATGTAATTGTAGAATTAATAAAACCACAACTTCCTGTATCTTGACCTAAGTTAACAATTGGTAGTGGATTAACATTCACTGTAACCGTTCCTGTTGATGAACATCCACTTTGTTCTGTTGCTAAAACAGAATAAGTTGTTGTGGCATTAACAGCAAGTGCTAAAGGATTATTAATTGCCGGATCACTTAAATTAGTTGCTGGTGACCACAGGTAAGTATATGTTCCTGAATACGGTGTAAATACTCTGGTTTCTTTGTTAACACTCCAGGCTTGGTTTTGTCTTCCCTGAACAGGTGTACTTGTTGAACTTCCTGTTTGGTTTTCTAATCCTTGAGTTGACGTATTAGAAGGTTGTACGCCTTTTTTGAACATATTAATTACTACACGGTTTGTGGTTTCTTCAAGTACAATTTGACCATCAAGAGTATCTGCTAATCCACCACCTCTTCCTGTAGTATTGAAACAAACTACAAGTTTTCTGTTTGGTGCGTTTCCAATTACGCCATAATTTATTTCACCTGCAGAAACTAACCAATCATCCCAAGCAATAGCAATCATGTTATTAGGTGTGTTGCTATTTGGAATTGCTACATCAGTAAATGAAGTGCTGTAGGTAGGATTATTTTGACTTCCAGAACCATCTCCTAATTGAATATTACCATTAGTAGAAATTGCAAATTGGGTATAATTAACTCCATAATAATTAAAGTTAAATCCAATTGGTAATGCTGATGAAACTACATCGTCACCTACTGGGCCAGCAGTTGTTCCACAATTTTCACTAAAATAAGTATCAGTTGCTTGAGTGTAAGTAATAGGAATATTCGCACTAGCATTTAAAGCAACCGTGTCATTTACACAAATTGAAGTATTCGGGTTTGCTAAAGCTGTAACGGTTGGTGTTGCAAAAACATTTATACTAACTGTTGAAGTAGAACTACAGCCCGTTCCATTAGTTGAGCCGGTTACTGTATATGTTGTATTTGTTGTTGGACTTGCATTAACATTTGATCCATTTGTGATGTTTAATCCTGTTGCAGGTAACCAATTAAATTGGTCAGCTCCTGATGCAGTTAATTGAATCGCATTGCCAGGATTACAATATGTTAATGAAGAAGATGTAATGCTTACTGTTGGTGTACTGCTAACATTAACAGTAATTGTTTTTGTAAAACTTGTTCCACAATTATCTGTTGCAATAACAGTATATGTTTGTGTAGTTGTTGCATTAAATCCTAGTGTATCTGTATTGCTGTTAACAGGTGACCAAGAGTAGGTGAAAGGTGAACTACCTCCAACAGGATACGCATTAATTGTAACTGACGTTCCTTCGCATACAAGTGCAGATGGTGAAACAGTTAAATTAATGTTAGACATAGGTGTAGTGCTAACACTTACCGTCTGACTAGAAGAACAACCTGTAGCTAATTCTGTTGCAACAACTGTAAATGTAGTATTAGTATTTATAGCTGATGCAATTGGATTTTGAATGGTTGCATCATTCATAAATGAAGCAGGTGACCAAACATACGAGTATGATGGAGGAACAAAAGAATATACAGTTCCTGTAGCAGGTTGGTTTGCATTATTGTCGTTACCTGAAGTCGTGCTATTTGAGTTTCCTGTGATGGTAACACTGTTAAAATCACTTACCGAATTTGTTAATCCAACTGAACTACTCATAGAAGCTGAATTCATGTTTCCATAATGGAATTCAATTTTGCCATTAGCTTCGTATAACCATAATTGGAAATCAGAATTTGCAGCACCTGATGTGTTTCTTGGAATAGTAACAAACCAATTAATAACAAATATTCTGTTTGGAGCTGTTCCGGTTAATAGTGTGCTAACATTTCCGTTTGAACCAGTTGCTAAATCATCCCAATAAGGATAAATTTTTGGAAGATTATTTGCACTTGTTACGTTGTTCGTGAATTGATTAGTAGCTGTTGCGCTTCCTAAAAGTATCCATCCATCAGGCGAAACTGAAAATTGACTGTATGAAGATCCACCAAATGCAAAATTAAATCCAATGTTAACAGGGCTTGCAGTTGGAGTATCATCATTATTTGAAGCTAGTACCTGAGTTGATCCAGTCATTGGCATCATAGTCCCTGTTGATGTACCAAATACATAATTACCTACTAATGAACTTGCATTAGCTAATAATTGTGTTGATCCGTTTATACATACGATATCCGGACTTGCAGTTGCAGATATTGATGGGTTATTAGAAACTGTAATACTAACAATTGCGGTATCAATACAACCATTTGCATCTGTTCCTGTTACAGTGTAAACCGTGCTTGAGCTTGGTGATGCAGATGAAGTTGCAGCAAATGCATCACTTAATCCATTTGTTGGTAACCAACTATATGAGTTAGCACCACTTGCAGTTAAATTAATTGCTGATCCACCAGGCAAACAAATCGATGATGCGCTTGCTGATATATTCACATTTGGCAATGAATTAACCGTTAACTGAACTGTTGCCTGACTTGTAGCGCCACAATTATCTAAAATGTTAACTGTATATGTTCCTGCCTGATTAATGCTAACACCTTCTAATAAGGTATCTTGAGCTGAAGAGGTAAAACCATTTGGTCCAATCCAAGCAAAAGTATATGGTCCACCTCCACCAATTGGAGTTGCTTGTAATGTAACATCTGATCCTTCACACAAAATGTTTGATAGACTTGCTGTTGCACTTGATGTCAATGCTTGTCCTGCTGTAATTGAAACAGTGGAAGTTGCAGTACAACCTATTAATGAACTAACTGTAACGGTATACACTGTCGAACTTGTAATTGAATTTGCTGATGGATTAGCAATAGTATTATTGTTCAAGAAAGTTGATGGTGTCCATACGATACTGTTTATTGGTTCACTTGGTGGTAAGAAACTAAAAGTTGTTCCAGATGGAATATTTGCAGCTGAACCTACAGATGAGTTTTCAGCAGTTGAACTTGCAGTACTTGAATTGGCAGGAGAAAGAGGAGTTACACTTAAATAATTTCCTGCAGCACCTGAAATACCAATTGATGCAGATGAAGTTAAACTTGCACTAGTTGATCCGTAAATGATTTCGATTTTGTTACTTGTTTCAAATAATTTTATTTGGAAATCTATTGTAGGAGAAGTTGTGCTACCAATATCGCCAACATGCATTCCTGTAAATTGAATTGTTAATACTTGATTTGGCGAAGTTCCGCTTAATAAATAGCTGATATTTCCACCAGTAGTATTATTATCATCCCATAATGCAGCAATGATGTTATCATTTGTGGTTAAATTATTAGTAAATAATCCACTCATTGTTGTGGCACCTAATCTAATGAAACCATTAGAACTTACAGCAAATGTAGAGTATGTAGTATTGTTGTAATTAAAGTTGAATCCAATTGGTAAAGCACCAACACCAACATCATCTCCAATTGCACCACTTCCAACATCAATACCTCCACTAATTGGAGCATAAGTTCCTGAACTTCCTAAAAATGAGTAATTAGAAATTGTTCCATCTACAGGTACATTTGCAACTACATTTAATTGAGATGATCCGCTTGAACATACAGCATTGGGTAATGCAGTTGTTGAAGAAATAAGAGGCGCATTTCCTACAGAAATTGTAGCTGAAATAGCTTTTGTACATCCTAAACCATCTGTTCCTGTTAATGTATAGATAGTAGTAGAAGTAGGGTTAGCGCTAACATTGTTTCCTGTTGTTGAGCTTAAGCCATTTGCAGGCGACCATGTATAACTAACTGCTCCACTTGCAGAAAGATTAATTGCGTTTCCTCCAGGTAAACAAATTAATCCTTGAGTTGTATTTAATGTAACTTGAGGGGCACCATTTACAGTAATTGAAACTTGAGCTGTGCTGTTTGCTCCACAATTATCTGTAATGGTTACAGAGTAGTTTCCAGAAGCAGCTGTTGTAATGTTAT
This sequence comes from Bacteroidia bacterium, assembly GCA_044352985.1. Classification (GTDB taxonomy): domain Bacteria; phylum Bacteroidota; class Bacteroidia; order B-17B0; family Aurantibacillaceae; genus JADJDM01. The sequence continues at coordinate 43,222 of JBILCU010000008.1, read as the reverse complement.
TGATTTGTGGATTTTGTAATAAAGAAGTAAATCCATTAGGTCCAACCCACGCATATGAAAATGGAGCACCACCTCCGGTTGGAGTTGCTTGTAAAGATAATGCGCTTCCTTCACAAATTGTTCCTGCAGGTGTTGAATTGGCTGATGAAGATAATGCAGCTCCTGCTGCAATTGCAACTGTTCTGGTAATAATACAACCAGTTGAAGATTTAATGTCAACTGAATAGGTTAAAGAACTGGTTATATTGCTTGCTAATGGATTTCTAATTGTTGTACTACTTAGGTATGTTGCTGGACTCCAATTAAAATCTGTTATTGGAGTAGTAGCAGGATTGAATGTGTAAATTGTACCTAATGGAAAATTAACCGCACTATTAATTGATGAATTTTGAACTGAACTACTAGCTGTTGAAGTATTAACTGGTGAAAGAGGCGTTACGCTTAAGTAATTGCCAATTGCCCCTGAAATTCCAATTGATGCTGATGTGCTGCTTAATGTTGCACTTGTAGAACCATAAACAAATTCAATTTTACCATCAAACTCATATAATTTAATTTGTACATCTATACTTGGATTTGTTGATGAGCCACCACCTCCAACATGCATGCCACTATATTGTATAGTTAATACCTGATTTGGACTTACACCCGTTAAAATGTAGCTTACGCTTCCTCCACTTGTGTTGTTATCATCCCATAAAGGTGCTATTATGTTTGCGTTAGTCGTTAGATTATTAGATGAAAATCCAGTAATATTAACCGTTGTATTTCCTAATTGAATTAATCCATTCGAACTTGCTCCAAATGTTGTAAATAAATTACCATTGTAATTAAATGTAAATCCTATAGGTAAATTGCCAATACCTACGTCATCTCCAATAACACCAGAAGGTAAAACAGTTCCGCCACTAATTGATGTATATGTACCTGATGATGCAGTAAAAGTATAATTAGAAACAGGGCCATTAACTCTTTCTACTGCATTAGCAAGTAATTGTGAAGATGCTCCTGAGCAAACAGCAGGAGGTGTAGCCGTTACGCCATTAACAATTGGATTTGTTCCTATTGAAATTGAAGCTGTAGCAGTATTTACACAACCAGTTGCATCAGTTCCAGTAACAGTATAAATTGTACTCGACGCTGGTCTTGCAGCAACTGAGTTGCCAGTAGTTGAAGATAATCCTGCTGATGGTAACCATGAATATGAACTTGCTCCACTAGCAGTTAATGTAACTGCACTGCCTTCAGGTAAACAAATACGTTCGCTTACAGGTGTAGTTGTTATAGTTGGTAAAGAATTTACTACAATAGTAGTTTGAGACGTAGAACTAGACGCACAATTATCTGTAATTGTAACTGTGTAAACTCCACCTTGGTTAGTTGTAATACTTGATATTACAGGATTTTGAACTGCAGATGTAAATCCATTTGGACCTGTCCATGCATATGAATAAGGTGCTCCACCACCGGTAGGAGTTGCTTGTAAAGTAATTGAAGAACCTGCACAAACAGATGATGCAGATGCAGAAGCTGATGAGCTTAATACACTTCCTGCAGATATTGCAACAGTTGCATTTGTAACACAACCAATAGAAGAGGTTAATGTTACAGAATAATTTACTGATGTATTAACAGAGCTTGCAATTGGATTTGAAGTATTGGTATTATTTAAAAAAGTAGACGGCGCCCATAAAAATTGAGAAACAGGATTACTTGGGGGGGTAAAAGTGTATATAGTTCCTGAAGGAAAATTGGTAGCACTACTAATACTTGAGTTTTGAGTTGAATTACTTGACGTAGAAGTATTTGCTGGAGAAAGTGGGGTTACACTTAAGTAATTACCTGTTGCCCCTGAAATTCCAATGGAAGCGGTTGTAGAAGTAAAAGCTGCACTTGTTGAACCATAGATAAATTGAATAACTCCGTTTGATTCAAATAATTTAACTTGTAAATCAATTGTCGGGTTTGTTGATGATCCAGTTCCACCAACATGCATTCCTGTATATTGAATGGTTAAAATTTGGTTTGGACTTGTACCAGTTACTAAATAACTAACTGTGCCTCCACTTGTATTGTTATCATCCCATAATGGCGCAATTATGTTTGCATTTGTTGTTAAGTTATTAGAAGAAAATCCTGTAATGCTAGCTGTTGTGTTTCCTAACTGGATTAAACCATTAGAACTCACACCAAAAGTTGTAAAAGGATTTCCATTATAGTTAAATGTAAATCCAATTGGTAAATTTCCAATTCCAGTATCGTCTCCAATAACTCCAGTGCCAAGAACTGTTCCCCCTGAAATTGGGGTATATGTTCCTGTTGAACCACTAAATACATATGTAGAAGCCGGACCGTTTGTAGGCACATATGCATTTACATTCAGTTGTGAATTTCCACCTAAACAAACAGCAACAGGTGTTGCGCTTATTTCACTTAATATAGGTGATAAGCCTACATTAATTGTACTATTTGCTGAACCAATACAACCATTTGCATCTGTTCCAGTTACAGCATAAGTTGTTGTTGATGTTGGACTTGCATTAACTGAATTGCCTGTAGTGCCTGATAGCCCTGTTGATGGTGACCAGGAATAGGTATTTGCACCAGAAGCAGTTAAGCTTACCGCAGTTCCTCCTGGTAAACAATAAGCACCACTTGTCGGAGTAACTGAAACAGTAGGATTAGGATTTACACTTACAGTAAATTCAGGACTTGTTGCAGATAATCCGCTATTAGCACAAGTTACGGTTACAACATAATAAGTTGTGTTAGTTAAATTTCCAGTTGCCTGTCCGCTATTAGTTCCTAAAAAAGTAGGAGCTCCACCAGAAGTTGTTGAAAAAGCCCATTGATAAGTAATACCAAGTGCGTTTGTTGATCCACTTAAGTTTAAATTAGTGCCTAAACCAGAACAAACTGCGGTTGATCCGGATATTGTGCCAGCAGTTGGTGTTCCACTACAAACAGGTACAGAAATACCTTCAAATTCATCTGCTCCAATATCGGGTGAAGTTCCAGTACCTGTGTAAGAAGCATCACCTTGTCTAAAATCGCCATCAAAGTCAGTATTAAATGTGGCAATACTTATACCTTTACTCTCAGCTAATGTTGGAGTTGTATTATTTACATGTAAAAAAGTAGCAAGCGTTCCATCTAAGCTTATAAAAGGAACATCCTCAGTTTGTGAGTTATCATCGCGAGAAGCTACCCTAGCTTTAAATGCGGTAAGTGTTTGGTCAGAATTTGTACCATCATTATAAATTAAGTTAGTACTGCTTGGAACTCCTGCATAATAAATATTTCTATTAGAGGTTGCCGCATAATTAGCTGTACTTGCTAAGCCTCTTCTAAATGCAACAGTAGAGCCGCTTCCTCTTGGGGTAGATTTATTAATTATTATGTTGTTTTGTAAATCAAGATTAGCTGTAGAAGCTGTTGCGTTTCCAGCGTGATATAAAGCTGATGTATTAAAATCTGTACCAGTAGATGTAGCATCTAGAAAAATAGTATTGTAATATACTTTTATGTTAGAAGTTAAACTTGTAGATGTTAAATTTAATCCTCTTACTGCATCAGATGTTGAGCTTGCTACTGATGCGTATAATTTTCCAATCAGGTTATTAAATAAATTTATTGTTGTACCAGATGAAATTAATATTCCATCTACAGTTGTGCCAACGTTTGATCCTGAAAGGTTGTAGATTTTATTTTTATAAATGTTATCTGTTGATGCACCTGAAATATTAAAACCTCTAACAGCACTTAAACCAGTAGAGCTTAATCCAGAAATTGTATTTGAATAAAAATTTTGTGAACCTCCAGCGCTTGATATTCCTGTAATAGTACCTGATCCACTTATTCCGCTTATAATATTTCCACTAATATTATTTGTTCCAGTATTGTTTGAATATCCAACATTTAAAATAGTTATTGCATTTGATCCTCCAGCAATATTTGAAAAAGTATTATTCTGAATTGTTTTAGTAGGACCAAATGGACTGGTAGCAGATCCATCAGTGGAGGCCCAACCAGTAATAGTAGTTGCACCAGTAACTGTAATGTTTGAAAAATTATTGTTTGAATTTATTTCAGTAACAGAAGTAGGCGAACTTGAATTACTGTTATAAAATCTTACTATTCCGCCTGCACCTGTTTTATTAAATTGAGTAACTACAGAGTTTCCTGAAATATTTGAAGAAGCATTAGCAGGTCTTGTGAAATTAGCACCTATAAAAACAAAATTACCTGTTGTGTTTGTTGTTATATTAGTAAATGTATTATTGCTGATTGATGTTGTAAGGTTTGTGCTAGCTAAATCAATAAGATTGATATTTCCTGATGTACCGTTTAAACTTGTTGCGTTAATAAAATTATTGTTATTAATGTTTAAAACACTAGTTGTACTTGCAGAGCCAGAAGGATAGGTTATGCCGTTCATTCCTCCTGTCAAATTTCCTGTAATTAAAGAAATAGTATTATTTAATATGTTATTTGTAAAAGTACTTGATGGCGTGTTCGAAGATGCTTGAACTTGAATTCCATTTAAAGTTCCTGCAGTAACTCCGCCATTGGAACTTGTAATTGAATTGTATGCAATATTAAATCCGATTGAATTACGAATTAAGATGCCATTAACGGTACCGGACATATTAACATATCCTGAAAAAGTACCTGTAGTTCCATAGTTTGATATGGTATTTCCCTGAACTGCTGTTGATCCTCCTATATCTATGCCTGTGTTATTATCTGCTGCTGCAGTTGGTCCAACAACAATAATTCCTATGTTGACGTTTGAAATGTTATTTGAATAAATTTTTAATCCACTATTTCCACCTGTTCCTGATGTTGCAGTAGCAGAAGTAGTTGGAGTTGTAGGAGCATGAGTAGAGTTGGAATAAATTCCAAAAGTGTTTTGATAGGTTCTATTTAAAATAATGGTATTATTTTGAATGGTGTTGTTTTGTGCGCCATTTGTAGTTGTAGCATACAATAATGCAATACCCCATTCCGTCATATTATTTGATGCGGATGTAGTTGTAGTATTAGTTGAATTTTCCTGAAGAATAAAGTTTTGAATGGTTACATAATCTGCTCCGTGTAATTTAATGATACCATCATTTAAATTACCTGCAGTTAAAGCAGCAGAGGTAGTAATGGTATTTCCATTTCCTTCTAAAATAATTGGGTTAGCAGAGGTACCACTAGCTGTTATAACATATCCACCAGCAGGTGCTGACTGTGGGTTGCCTGTAACTAAATTAATAGTAACCCCACCTGTACCAACCCCTTGTGTATTTAATGTATTAATGGCAGTTGCAAAGTCTGCAAAATCGCCTGGAACATTTAATGTACCGGTAAGTTGAGCCTTTATGCCCGTAGTTGTAAAAGCCAAAATAACCAACAATTTAATTAATTGTAGACTGGTTTTTGACAATCTTTTCTCGATTTTAGAGTAGAAAATTCCCATAATTAATCATTTTAATATATTGCCAAATTAATTATTTTTTAAAAAAAATGCAATTAATTAACATTTTAATGTTTGTAAAAATCGTAAGAGGTTGATGATTAATTTAAAAAACAGAATATTGATTTTTTAATTATGAAAAGAATTTAATGTTGTTTTTAAAAAATCAAATTATCTTTATTGAATTGAAAATTAGGAAACACATATTTTTTTTCGTTTGTATTTTATCCTCTTTGGTTTCTAAAACTCAACAGTTACCATTCTGGACACAACATCGGAGTAATTATTTATTGGTAAATCCTGCGGTTACCGGTTATAAAAAAACATTAGAATCAAGAATGGTGTATCGAAAGCAGTGGACAGGTTTTGATGGTGCACCAACAACTATGAGTTTTAGTACCCATGCTAAATTGGCAAATGAAAAAATTGGTGCGGGAATGTATTTTTATCAAGATAAAATAGGTTTTCAGCAAATCAACTCTTTGTCAGGATCTTTTGCATATCATTTTATGTATGAAGATTTAAAAATTTCTATGGGCATTAACGGTTCTTTTCATCAAAACTCAATTGATGCTAATAAAATTTCTTTTGTTAATTCACATGATGTAGTTTTAAATAACGCACTACAGTTTACAAAAGCCAATATGTATAATGCAGCTGCGGGTTTTATAATTCACAATGATAAATTTTATTGTGGATTATCTATTAATAACTTAATGAAAAAAGCTTTTAAATTTAGAGAAAGTGCTGATTCAAAATTATCTACGAATTTAACAGCAGTAAAGCATTTCAATTTTTCAGTTGGATACAATTGGTTGGATAATCCTGATTTTATTTGGGAAAATAGCTTAATGGTAAACTATGTTCAAAATATTCCGTTATTAATCGATTACAATCTTAAACTTTATGTAAAAGATCTTTTTTATTGTGGTATTGGGGCACGATTAAAAACAGCTGTTTATGCTCAGCTTGGTTATACCATTTCCAATTCTCTTCAAATTGGTTACAGTTATGACTTTAATACGAATATTCTTAGAACTGTAAATTCAGGATCTCATGAATTAAAATTGGTTTATATTTTTGATAACGGAAAAGGACTTCATCGAAAATCCAGTACTTTTAATCAACGCAAATTTCAATACTTAATGTAAGTTTTAATGCCAACTAATGATAGGTAACAGACTAAGAGAAATATTAAGTATTAAAAAACCCAATAGCATTTTCATTTATGCTGTTATAGTTGGTATTATTGCCGGAATTGTATCTGCATTTTTTGCTTGGTTACTTCATGTTTTAGAAGTTTTTTATCTTTCATTTCATCAGCATCAATCCATTTTATTTACAAATTATAATGAACGAATAGTTTTTTTGATTAGTCATCCGTTTTCTTCATTAGCAGTTGTACTATTGCCTGTGTTTGGTGGATTAGTTGCAGGTTTGATTATATATTTTTTCTCTAAAGATTCTAAGGGAACAGGCTCTGATGAAATGATTTATGCATTTCATAATAACGAAGGAAAGATTAAAACTTCTATCCCAATTTTTAAATCATTGGCTACTTTATTTACCTTGCCAACCGGTGGTAGTGGCGGAAAAGAAGGCCCAATTTCATTTATTGGGGCTGGTGTGGGTGTATGGGTTGCAAACATTGCTAAATCAGGAGCAAGAGCCAGAAGAACATTAATGTTGGCAGGAACAGCCGCAGGTCTCGGTTCGGTGTTTAAAACACCTTTAGGTGGTGCATTAACTGCAGCTGAAATGGTATACAAAGAAGATATCGAAACTGATGCTCTTATTCCCTGCTTTATTTCCTCTGTAACAGCATATTTAGTGTATACCTTGTATGCAGGAACTGATCCATTTTTAAGTGTTAGTGGCTTAAGTAAATTTAATTTTGACGAAATACTTTTTTATTTGATATTGGGTGTACTTTGTTTTTCATTTGGTTTTTTATTCATTAAAGGGTTTAATGATGCAAAGAGTTTTATTGGTAAAATTAAAATTCCAAATTATGTAAAACCATCAATAGGAGGTTTATTAACGGGAATTATTGCTTTGTTTGTTTTTGAAATAGCTGGTACAGGAAATTATTTTTTTGAAACCACCATACAAGGTAAAATGCCCGATTTTTTTGGCAACAAAATCTGGTTCGAATTATTACTTAGCTTTTTAATTATTGCATTTTTAAAAATAGTTGCAACAACTTTAACAATAGGGAGTGGGGGGTCAGCAGGTATTTTCGGCCCATCATTGTTCATTGGTGCTATGCTTGGTGCTGCAGTAGGAGTAGCTGCAAATCATTTTTTAAATCATCCTGTAAGTATTGTATCTTTTATGATTGTTGGCATGGGAGCATTTTATTCGGGTGTTGCCAATGCACCAATTGCAGGTATTATTATGATTGTTGAAATGACCGGAAGTTATGTTTTATTACCTCCACTAATCATTGTATCTATTTTTACATTTATACTTTCTAAGCGAATTTCATTTTATAAAAATCAAGTTGAAAATCGTTTTAAAAGCCCTGCTCATAGCTGGGAAATGAAAAGCGACATTATCGATCAGATTTTACTTAAAAATCATTTTCCTGAATACAGATTACTTGCCGTTGTTAACATTAACGATAAGCTAGGTGAAGTATTAAATCTATCAGCAGAAATACATGCCAGTGATTTTGTTGTGGTAAATAAAAATTTAAAATACGAAGGAATTTTTTCATTAAGAAGCAAGGATTTTGATTTAGCCAATACGCCTTCTAATATTGATTTATCTATAAAAGAATTTGTTGATTACTCGGTACCTTGTGTAAATCCTAATGAAAAATTAAGTAAAGCTTTGGATATCATTATGCGTTTCGATATTGATAAAGTTGCTGTTTCTGAAAACGGATCAACATTAGGATATATTCGTTCTAAAGATATTTTTGAAGCATATACCACACAATTAAATTCAAAAAAAGATAATTCATAGTGACACCATTAATTATAATTTTTTTAATTGGATATTTATTTATCATTTTCGAACGAAATTTAAATGTTGATAAAGCTGCATTTTCTTTATTAACAGGTATTGCATGTTGGGTATTTCTAATTTCCAATTCATTAGATAAACAAATCATCAATCACCAATTAACAGAAGGTTTAGGTGAAATTTCAGGCATATTATTTTTTCTTCTTGCAGCAATGACTATTGTGGAGTTGATTGATGCTCATAATGGTTTTGACATCATTACAAAACTAATTAAAACAAACAATAAAAGGGTTTTACTTTGGTTAATTTCATTTATTACATTTTTTACATCAGCCATATTGGATAACTTAACTACAGCTATTGTAATGACGACACTTATTCAAAAAATAGTTAACGATAAAAAAGATAAATGGCTGTTGTTAGGTGTAATTGTAATTGCTTCAAATGCAGGTGGTGCCTGGAGTCCTATAGGAGATGTTACGACTACCATGCTTTGGATGAATCAAAAAATTTCGGCAATTGGTGTCATTAAAAATGTGTTTGTTCCAAGTTTAATTTGTATGATAATTCCGGTTGCTGTTTTAAGTGTTTTCTTTAAAGGGAAATATGAAAAACCAGTTTTGAATGAACATTTTAATTATTCCTTAAAGGAGAGAAATTTAATTTTTCTTGTTGGATTGTTGTGTTTAATTTCAATTCCAGTTTTTAAACAACTTACTCATTTGCCTCCTTATATGGGAATTTTAGCTGGTTTAGGTTTGTTATGGATTGTCACTGAATTCATTCATCGAAAAAAAAATCAGGAACTTAAAGAACGTTTCTCCATCATGAGTGCAATTCAGAAAACGGACGTAAAAAGTATTCTTTTTTTTCTAGGAATTTTATTAGCAATTAAACCACTTGAGTTAACTGGAGTGTTAAATAATTTAGCAAATCAGTTAGGACTTCTTTTTAATCATAACACAAATTCGGTTGTTTTTTCAATTGGTTTAATTTCAGCTATTGTAGACAATGTTCCACTTGTTGCTGCCGGTTTAAGCATGTTCGATTTCCCTATGGATCATTCTTTTTGGCAATTTATGGCTTATGCAACCGGTACAGGTGGCAGCTGCTTAATTATTGGTTCAGCAGCTGGCGTTGCAGTGATGGGATTAGAAAATATTAGTTTTGGTTGGTATTTAAAACGTATTTCCTTATTGGCAATATTAGGTTACTTATCTGGCGCGTTGTTTTTTATATTTTAATTTTTTATTTGATCTTAAATCGCAATCCTCCATAAAGCATTCTTCCGTAAATTGATCCCCAAACCATCGATGCATCAAAATATTTACTGAAAGCTTGTTCTGAGGCAACAATTGGTTTGTTTTGCCTAAAGTTTAACGCATTTTCCACTCCTAAATAAAAATGCCATTCTTGTTTTTTCTTTAGAATATAAGTTAACTGAGCATTAACATTATAAAATGCAGGCGAGTAATTCTCGCGCTTGTATTCTATTGGGTTGTTTTGTGTTGTTGGTAAACGTTTTGGTCCAAACCATTGAACAGTTAAATCGCTCAGCCAATTTCCTTTTTTGTTCTCATATCCAAGATTTAAGAAAGCACGGTGTTTTGAAATAAGTGCTTTTTCAAGTAAGGCTTGACTGAAGGATGATTTATTTTCTACAAAACGATAGGCAGTTTTTACATTTAACCGCTTATACACTTCCCAGCCAAATTCTACTTGAGCAGTGTTGCTGAATGAAACACCATTTAAATTAGAAAAAATAACTTTTTTTGAATCCACATCTAAATCAACAATTAATTGATTTTCAAAATCGGTACGATAAGCATCTAAAGTTATATACGCATCTCTAAAATCTAATTTAAACTTTTGAGTATAGTTCATTCCATAGTTCCATGCGATTTCTGCATTTAAACCATAAGGTAAATTAGTATTTGAAGGATGAATTTCAAAAACACGCGCACTAGCCATTAGTGAAGTGTTTTCAGCAAACAAGTTTGGTGTTCTCAATGCACGTCCACCTGATAAACGAAAAACAGATTTACTTTCATTAAATGCATAACGCAAATGCAAACGCGGAGTAAAAAATAATCCGTAATAATTATGATAATCAGCTCTCGAACCTGCAACCAAATTGAAGTTTGTTAAGTAGTTGTAGGTGTATTCTACAAAAGCACCTGGCACTTTCTCTGTTCGTTTATAGGTTGATTGTTCAAATTTTTCATTTAACGCATCCATCATAAAACTGCTGCCAATTTTGTATTTGTGATTGGTATTAGTAATATAACTTTCAAAAATCAAATTAGCATAAACACTTTGTTGAATGCCAGAATAAGGGCGATTGCCATAAAAATTATTTTGCTCATGGTTTGAGAAATTCAATTGCAATCCCATACTTGTTGATGGGCGCTTAAATACATAACCGTTTTTAGCAAAGGCATCAAATCGTTTAGATTGTATTCCGATTTTATAAAGTTCTACGGTATCATTTAATGCACTAAATAACTTTTTATCCTGTCCGCCACTTCTATTATCATCAACATAACTTGCACCAAATTGCCCTTCAAAACCTTTGCGTGTTTGATATACCCATTTTTGCAAAACATTTACCTGACTGCCCGTTGGAATATCCATAAAACCATCACTATTCATGTCTTGCTTTAATGGGTTCGAACTAGCATGTAGTAAGATGTTTGTGCTCCAAACATCTGTTAGTTTTTTTGCAAGATTTAAGTTGTATTCATTTCTTGCGTTAGCATTTACATAAGCATTAAATAGCAATTTTTCGCTTGTTGCAGGGTTTTGCAATTCTGTATTGATTTGCCCTGAAAAACTTTCGTAACCATTGATAACAGTACCTGCACCTTTGCTTAATTGTATGGATTGAATCCAGGTTCCGGGAATAAAATTTAATCCGTAAATTCCTGCAAGTCCTCGTAAATAGGGCATATTGTCTTTTGTAATCATGGCATATTGGCCAGATAAACCAAGCATCTGAATTTGCTTGGTTCCAGTTACAGCATCTGAAAAGTTGACATCAATAGAAGCATTGGTTTCAAAACTTTCGGACAAATTGCAACAAGCAGCTTTCATCAATTCGCGCTGATTTAAAACCTCCGTTTTAATAGTATTCATCATCGATAGTTCAGAGCCGGTTGTTCGGTAAACAATCTGAACTTCTTTCAGTTGCTTGATGTCTTGAAGAATAATTAAAATAAATGGTTGAGTAGTATCCACATTAAGTGTATCTGTTGTAAAACCAATATTTGAAACAATTAATTGATTACTAAGATTGTTTTTTGCAAGTTGAAATAAACCGTTATGATCAGAAATTGTAGGTTCGTTGCTTTCCTGCCACCTCAGCATAGTTCCTGGTAAAGGAAGCGTATCTGAATTCCCATTAATTTCTACAACCTTTCCTTGCAATTTTTGCTGGGCATAAAAAGATGTAATGCAAAAAAAGGAAAGAAATACAATTAAAATTATTTTCATTGAGGTCAAAAATTATTTATTACATTTTTGATCCTTGTATTTGCAGCAGTCAGGTAAATTTAAATAGGTTTCTTGGGTGGATTTAGCTTTTTCTGTATCGTGTCCGGCTTTAGCTATTGCCGAATGAATTTGTTCTTCAGTAACTTTATCTGCTCTGTAAATAATTGTTAGGTTTTTAGTTTTTTCATCCCAGCTAGAATTTTTAACACCTTTGATGTATGCAGCATTTTCAATTCGTTTTTTACATTCGCCACAATTACCTTTAACTTTAAAATGAATTGTTTTGATTTCTTTTTTTGCTTTATCCTGAGCAGTGCTATTATTTATTAGGAATAAAGATATTATGATTAAAAATAGTGTTCTCATGTTTTTGATTTTTAAATTAATAATTTCTTTGTTTAATCGAAATCGAGAACTTATTTCTTCATGATTTTTTATTGAAATTTAACTATTTAGTTAGTTAGTTATTAGGAAACAGTTTATTAGAAAATGATTGTTATACAATGATGATAATTTATTTTATATCCGAACACCTGAACCAGACATCAGTTCTTCCTATTAAAGAAAATCCTATATAACCTCTTACATCTAATTTTCCTTCGCGAAAAGAAATTTTACATTTATAAGTTTTGCCATTTTCAGGATCATAAATTGTTCCATTATCCCAATGACCTTCTTCAAAAACAAAATCTTTTAATAAATCATATCCCAATAAAGGTAGTTTTTGTTTTTCTTTATCCGGATTATTTTTATCTAATTTTGGTTTACCATCAGCATCTGTTGGTTCACGCAACCAAACCATTTTGCCATAATATTTTGTCCCATTTTTATAAATCTTAATTTTTGCTTTTGAATTTCCGACTAGCCATGTTCCAATGACTTCATCACCTTTTAACGTTTGAGAAAAACTGTTTAAAGAAAAAACAATTACAATTGAAAGGAATAAAGATTTAATCATACGTGAAAGAAATTATAAATTAAACATGAGACTAAACTAAGCTAAATTTAATAATAAACTTTTTGATTTCAAATTACTTTAATAAATCAATTATTAATTTTTCTGTATTCTGTGTAAAGTCATCGTAAGCTTTTCCTGTTGCGGGTCCTGAAAAGCCAGTATGAATGCTGTTTACTTTGCCTTTTTTATCTATAATAATTGTTGTAGGAAATGCTATTATTTTATTTAGCATAGGAAAATTTTCACTTGCTTTATCTTTACCGCTTACTCCAGTTATTAAAATTTCATAATCCACATCAAAACGTTTTTTTAAACGATTTACCAATTCAACCGCTTTATTAAAATCTGCTGTTCGTTCATAGGCCAAGCCAATAATTTCTAATCCGGAACTTTTGTATTGTTTTTGTAGTTTAGAAAGATAAGCCGTTTCATCCATACAATTTGGGCACCATGAACCAAGCAATTGAACAATGACAACTTTGTTTTTATATCGTTCATCATTCAATGAAATGGGTTCTTTTTTAGTGTTTGGAAATTTAAAATAAATACTTTCAAAACCATCATTCAATTTTGTAATTGACTCTGCTGCTCGAAGATGAAAAGTGTCATTTCGATAAGCTATCCAGTTTTCTCTCCAAGTGATTCCAGAGTAAAACTTTCCATTAGTGATTTTATTTTCTTCAGCTGTAGCAATGAATAAAAATGCATGAGAACCATCAAAACCTGATAAAAACAATTGATTTCCGGATTGCATTCCTTCTAGGAAACGATAATCGCCAGTTTCGGTTAAAAAAGTACCTGTACAAGTGCCGTCAGCTTTTTGGATAAAAACACCAATAGCTTTGGTGCTATCTTTAGTGGCCGGACTAAAAGTAACTTCCCATTTTCCGTTAAAAGAATTGGTATTTGATGGTGTAAGAGTGAATCTTTTGTTATTACCTGCAAATGCTTTAAAAGGAATTTTATTTTTGTATTTTCGGGCATAATTTATCCAAAAACCAACTAAAGAATCTTTGTGAATTTTTGCACGAAATTCAGAATCAAAAACGGGCATTTTAAAAATTAGCGAATCTTTTTTTGCAACTATTTCATTAACTACAATACGCTCATCGCCATTCATAATCGTAATCGTAGTTTTATTATTAATAAATTTTACTTCAAAATTGAATGGCAGTTCTATATTTTCTTTTTCATCAAGAAACAAAATACTTCGCCAGATGCCTTTTCTTATAGGCTGAGATAAAAGTACAGCGGCATTTAAAAAGATGAACCCAAAAAATACGATAAACTTATTTATAGCTGTTTTTTTTAATTTCATTTGCTTGAATTTGGTTTTCCATTGCATTTAATTTTGTCATAAAATCAAATGAAAATGTTTTTCGTTCGGTATTTAGATGATTGTAAATGATTTTAGCTTTAGAAAAACAGATGATTTGTTTTTCTTTTTCTTTTTCAGTTGAGGAAGTTCCAATTTCAAAAAATAAATTAGCAAGTTCTTCCATGCTTGCTAAATCAAATTTATTGGAGATGAGAAAGGGTATAAATTGAGCATCTTTTAAAGCTAAAAATTCATCAAAATTAAATCCTAATTCTTTTTCAAAAACGGAATTAACAATTGAATCTGCTTCAGTAATTTTTAGATCGTGTTTTAAACCTAAAACATCCGCTAAAAGTTTAGATAGAACTTTTCCTAATTGATTAATTTGTTTAATTATGTAATCTTGTCGTTGCAAAAATGCAAAGAATTAAAAACTCTCTAATGTGTTTTTAATAATACGTACACAATCTAAAATTTGTTCTTCTGTTATTACTAACGGTGGAGCAAAACGAATGATATCTCCGTGAGTAGGTTTTGCAAGTAATCCGTTTTCAGCTAATTTTAAACATACATCCCAAGCGGTTTTACCGTTGGTTTCTTTTATAACGATTGCATTCAATAAACCTTTTCCTCGAACTTTGGTAAGCATAGGATGTTGAATGGCTCTTAATTCGCTTCTTAAAATATTACCTAAATATTCAGCACGTTCGGCTAATTTTTCATCTTTTACAACTTCCAATGCAGCAACAGCAACAGCGCAAGCTAAAGGGTTTCCTCCATAGGTTGAACCATGTTGTCCAGGTTTAATGCAAAGCATTACTTCATCGTTTGCTAAAACAGCTGAAACTGGATAAACTCCACCTGATAATGCTTTACCCAAAATTAAAATATCGGCATGTACATTTTCCCAATCGCAAGCCAATAATTTACCTGTACGAGCAATTCCGGTTTGAATTTCATCTGCAATAAAAAGAACGTTATTTTTTTTGCAAAGTTCGTATGCGCCTTTTAGATAACCTTCATCGGGAACAATAACACCTGCTTCACCTTGCATTGGTTCAACTAAAAAACCTGCAACATTTGTATCAGATAGTGCTTTTTCTAAATCAGTTAAATTATTGTATTCAACTACTTCGTAGCCACTGGTAAATGGACCGAAATTGTTTTTAGAATCCTGATCAGTACTAAAAGAAATGATATTAATTGTTCTTCCATGAAAATTTTGAGAACAAACTATAATTTTTGCCTGATTTTCAGCTACCCCCTTTTTCTCATATGCCCATTTACGAGCTAATTTGATAGCAGTTTCAACAGCTTCGGCACCAGAATTCATTGGCAGAACTTTGTCGTAGCCAAAAAAATTGCAAATGTATTTTTCGTAATTACCAAGCTGATCATTGTGAAAAGCACGAGAGGTTAAACAAAGTTTTCCTGCTTGTTCAACTAATGCACCAACAATTTTTGGGTGGCAATGACCTTGGTTTACTGCACTATATGCAGATAAAAAATCATAGTATTTTTTTCCTTCAACATCCCAAACAAGAGCGCCTTCGCCTTTGCTTAAAACAACAGGAAGCGGATGATAATTATGAGCACCATACTTATCTTCCAAATCCATTAACTCTTTACTTTTGCTTTTATTTTCTGTCATTGTTACCATCTCGCTTACTATTTATTGCAAATTTAATTCAATTCTCCCAAAAAATCGCTAATTATAGCCATATTGTTTAAGACGATTATCATTATTTCGCCAATCTTTATCAACTTTTACATATAAATCAAGGAAAACTTTTTTGCCAAAAAACACTTCACAATCTTCTCTCGCATACGTCCCCGTTTTTTTAAGTGCCTCGCCTTTGTGACCAATGAGAATGCCTTTTTGAGAGTCGCGTTCAACAATTATGTTTGCCCTTATACGGATAATTTTTTGCTCTTCTTTAAACTCTTCAACAATTACTTCGCAGCTGTAAGGAATTTCTTTTTTATAGTTTTTCAGAATTTTTTCACGAATGATTTCGGTAACAAAAAAACGTTCCGGTTTATTGGTTAATTCGTCTTTGTCGTAAAAAGCTTCACCTGGTGGAATTAATGAAATTAAACGTTCCATTACATTATCCAGATTAATTTTTTGAAGAGCTGAAATAGGAATGATTTCGGCGTTAGGTAATTTTGTTTTCCATTTTTCAGTAAACTCAGCGATGGTTTGTTCGTTGGCCTTATCAATTTTGTTAATCAATAACAAAACAGGAACATTTACATTACTAAGTTTGTTGATGTATTTTTCATCCAATTCTATGTCTTCAAAAATGTCAGTAATAAATAAAAAAACATCCGCATCATTAAATGCTTCTGCAACAAACGTCATCATTTTCTCTTGCAGTTTGTAGGCAGGTTTAATAATTCCCGGAGTATCAGAAAATACAATTTGATAATTATCACCGCTTACTATGCCCATTATTCGGTGTCGGGTTGTTTGTGCTTTTGATGTAATAATGGCAAGTCGTTCTCCAACAAGGGCATTTAATAATGTTGATTTGCCAACATTAGGGCAACCGATGATGTTTACAAAACCGGCTTTATGGATGGGTTGATTCATTATAATACTAATTTTTTTAACTTATATTTTACTCCTACGGAGTTATTGTAACTGGATTTAAATTTTCAATTGCGCATACGTTTCATTTAAAAAATGAATTGCCTGCTCACGTTCATTAGAAATGATTCCATCTAAAATGGCATCTTTTAAGGCATTTTTTAAATCTCCTACCATTTTACATGGCTGTAGTTTAAACATCTCCATGATTTCTTCTCCAGATACGGGCGGTTGCCAGTTTCTGATTTTATCTTTTTCCTCAATTTCTTTTAGTTTACTTCTTACCAATTCAAAATTTTGAAGGTATCTTTTTACTTTATTGGGGTTTTTAGTTGTAATGTCCGCCTCACAAAGCAACATGAGTTGATCTATGTCTTCTCCTGCTTCAAAAAGCAGTCTTCGAACCGCACTATCAGTTACCTCACTTTTTGCTAGTACAATCGGACGTAAATGAAGCAATACTAATTTTTGTACAAACTTCATTTTTTCGTTTAAAGGTAATTTTAGTGAATTAAAAATTTTAGGAACCATGCGCGCACCTTTATCCTCGTGTCCGTGAAAAGTCCAGCCATGGCCGGGCTCAAAACGTTTGGTTGCTGGTTTTGCAATATCATGTAAAATGGCCGACCAGCGCAACCATAAATCAGTGGTGTTTCTGGATAGATTATCCAACACTTCAAGCGTATGGTAAAAATTATCTTTATGCGATTTCCCATCTTTGGTGTCCACACCGTAAAGATTAGTCATTTCAGGAAATATGAGATGTAACAAGCCACTATCAAAAAGTAGTTTAAAACCAACAGATGGCTTTGGTGATAAAATAATTTTGTTCAATTCGTCGCTAATTCGTTCTTTGGAAACGATTGAAATGCGTTCTTTGTTTTTAGAAATGGCATTAAACGAATTTTCCTCAATGGTAAATCCTAATTGACTAGCAAAACGAATAGCACGCATCATTCGTAATGGATCATCACTGTAAGTAATATCTGGATTTAACGGAGTGCGAATAATTTTGTTTTCCAGGTCTTGAATACCATTGAATGGATCTAGCAACTTACCGAAATTATTTTTACTTAATCCAATTGCAAGTGCGTTAATGGTAAAGTCTCTTCTGTTTTGGTCATCTTCCAAAGTACCATCTTCAACAATTGGCTTTCTTGAATTACGATCATAAGATTCTTTTCTTGCACCAACAAATTCGATTTCTATATCCTGAGTTTTAATCTGGGCAGTTCCAAAATTTTTAAAAACAGAGAGATGCGCCTCAATACCTAATTTTTTATGAATAAGTGTTGCTAATGTAATTCCTTTGCCGATAGTTACAACATCAATATCTTTACTTTCTCTTTTTATAAAAAGGTCTCTAACAAATCCTCCAATTAAATAGGCGTCAACGCTCAATTCATCGGCTGCTTTTCCGATTAATTTAAAAATGGGTTGTTCTATAATTTCTTTCACTTTGTAAATTTATGTTTATTTATTGAGATAAGTTTAATCACCTTTAATTGCATGAATAATTTGTGATTGAAAAATGTTTGATACATTTACTAAGTGAAAATAGATAAATACATAGCCCAAAATGGTTTTTGCTCAAGAAGAGCAGCTGTTCGATACATAGAAACAGGTAAGGTTTTAATA
Organism: Bacteroidia bacterium; assembly: GCA_044352985.1. Classification (GTDB taxonomy): domain Bacteria; phylum Bacteroidota; class Bacteroidia; order B-17B0; family Aurantibacillaceae; genus JADJDM01. The sequence continues at coordinate 24,789 of JBILCU010000008.1, read as the reverse complement.
AATGGAAAAATTGCCAATTATAAAACAGAAGTTAATCCAGGTGATACTGTAATTGTTGATGGACAAGCATTAACAGCTATAAAACAAAAATTAACTTACATTGCTTACCATAAACCAAAAGGTATTGAATGCACCACTGAAAAAATTGCCAACAACATTATTGATGCAATTAATCATCAGGAATCAATTTTTCCTGTTGGTAGATTAGATAAAAATTCAGAAGGATTGATTTTACTGACAAATCATGGTGAAATCATAAATAAAATTAGCCACTCCGACTTTCATCATGAAAAAGAATATGTGGTAACCTTAAATTTGCCTCTACGCAAAAAATTCTTGGAAGAAATTGCCTCTGGAGTTGATATTGATGGAGTAAAAACTAAACCTTGTGTTGTTCAACCCATACCAGGTACTAAAAGAATATTCAGTATCGTATTAACTCAAGGTATGAATAGGCAAATACGTAAAATGTGTGGTAAAGCTGGCTATCAGGTTATCAAACTTCAACGTGTGAGAGTAATGAACATACATCTTGGAAAACTAAATCCTGGAGAGTGGCGCGATTTAACTGAAGATGAATTGAATGGGCTTTTTAATGAAATTGGTTATAAAAAAAGATGATTTACCATGACGAAGGTTTTATTAACCACGCTTAATGCAAAGTACATTCACACTAATTTAGCCATTCGTCTTTTATATCAATTAAATAAAGACAACAAAGGTCTTTCCTGGAAAGAATTTACCATTAAAGATAATTTTCAATCAGTTGCAGAATTTTGCAGTGAGTTTGATGTAGTTGCATTCAGTTGTTATATCTGGAATATTACTCAAACATTAGAAGTAACTCAACTTATCAAAACCATAAATCCGAATACTAAAATTTTATTAGGTGGTCCGGAAGTAAGTTACGAGTGGGAAGATGTTTTAAATAGAGAAGATGTTGATTATATTATTTCCGGTGAAGGAGAAATTCCTTTCAAACAATTTTTAACTGATTTTCCAAACATAGAAAACGTAACGGGGTTGATTTTTAAAAAAGATGGAACGGTTATTCAAAATCAATCTCCTCCGATTTTTCCTTTAGTAGAATTGAATGATATTAATCCTTATCAGGATGATGATTTAACTGCATTAAAAAGTAAGGTTTTATATGTTGAAACGAGTAGGGGATGTCCTTACAAATGTGAGTTTTGTTTGGCAAGTTTAGATAACAAGGTTCGTTATTTAAGCATGGAGCGCATAAAGGAAAATTTAATTTTTTTAATGCAACATGGTAAGACCATTAAATTTTTAGATCGTACGTTTAATATTAAAAAAGATTTTACCATTTCTGTTTTTGATTTTATACTTCAGCACCATAAAGAAGGTAATGTTTTTCAATTTGAAATTACTGCTGATATTTTACATGCAGATATTATTAAATATATCAATGAAAAAGTACCTAAACAGTTGTTTCGTTTTGAAATCGGTATTCAATCTGTAAATACTGCAACTAATCTGGAGGTAAGCCGCAAACAAAGTTTTGAAAAAACGAAAAGCATCATAAAGGCAATTGACAATAACATTGAAATGCATTTGGATTTAATTGTTGGTTTACCTTATGAAACTATGGAACTAACTAAACAAGGATTTGAAGAAGTGTTTGCATTGTTTGGGCCCGAATTACAATTGGGTTTTTTAAAATTTTTGAAAGGAACGCCAATGCGAGATAAAATTGAAAAACATGGTTATTCATTTGATGAAAATCCTCCTTACCAAATTATCAAAAGTAATTATTTAAATGAATCTGAATTAAATGATCTGTTAATACTTGAAAGTGCATTAGAAATTTATTGGAATAAAAAACGATCTATTAATACATTAAAATACATTACGAAAACATCCAGTATTTTTGATTCATTAATGGAAATCGGTAAGTTGTTTCAAACAAAGAAAAACTTGCATAAGCATACGTTAGAAGATGCTTTTGATGTTATGCATGATTGGATTTTAGATAAATACCCTAACGATTTTGTTTTAATGCAGATGCATAACATTGATTATGCAATTTATAATAAAATAAGACCTGGAAACCGCTACAATCATTTCTTTCATATTCATGATTCTAAGCGAATTAATAGCATCGAAAATAATTATCAATTAGTTCAAAAAATGAAATATGGATCAATTGCTATTAATTTTGATTACGAGCTATGGAAAAACGAAACAAAAATTAACTTAGACGATAATACACTTTTGTTTTGTTACGATGGAATAAGTTTACCCAAATTGATTATTGATAGTTCATTAATTAATTTACCTCACCAATAATAAATATCCTTTTGCTCTGAAAGGTTTTTGATTTAAACCCGTTGCTTCAGCAATAAAATAATAAGTTCCTTCTGGAACTTCAGCACCAGGTTTCCATTTAGAATCGGGATTTTCCAATTCATAAATTAAATTTCCCCAACGATTAAAGATTTTACAGCTCAAAGACTTTAATCCGTATTGTTTTACAAAAAACTCATCATTTACGCCATCACTATTTGGTGAAAATATTGTGGGTACAGTCATATATATTTCTTCTGCTAAAACAATTATTTGCACAGCATAAGAACTAAAACAATATTGTGGATTTGATGCAATTAGGTAAGCCGAAAAAGTACCTGCTTGATTATATACTGTTGAAGGTGAAAATGCGGTCGCGGTATCTCCATTACCAAACATCCAATAGTAATTAGTAGCTCCAATTGATGTGTTATTAAAATTAACGGTAAAAGGAGCAACACTTAAAGTATCACTTGGTGTAAAAGATGCCTGTATTGTTGATTGGCCAATAGTAACTGGTATGGTATCATTTCTACATGAATTACTTACAATAAGAGAATATACACCTGAAGAAGATATCACAACACTATCAGTGTTCGATATTGTATTTCCTATTGAATTAATCCAGCTGTAATTTTGATTTGTGTAGGTTGTATCTAAGTACAATTGTGTTGGATATCCGTTACAAATTGTTGGTGTACCTAGAAGTTGAGATAAAAGAGGTAATGGTTGAACTTGAATATAAACTAAACTGCTATCAACACAACCATTAACATCAATTCCAACTAAAGCAATTGTGGTGTCTTGATTAAAGGTAATTTGAATAGTATCATTTGTGGAAAGATTACTCCACTGATAATTTGATGCACCTGTTGCTATTAAATCTACAGGAGTAGATTCGCAAACAGAAATGCTATCACTTTGAATGTTGTTAATTAAAACAGTTGGGTTATTATTAATTGTTGCAGTAATAATTGTATCTGCTGAACAGCTGTTTATTGAGGTACCTGTTAGTGTAAAAGTATAGATTCCAGCAATCGAACTGTCAATACTAATGGTGTTTCCGTTTAATTGTCCATTTAAACTTAACCACGTAAATGTATCTGCACCACTAGCTGAAAGTTGGGTAGATTGATTTAAACATGAAATAACACTATTTGATATTATTTGAGGTGAAGGTAATTCGGTAATAACAATTGCTTCAGTTAATGAATCGCAACCATTATTAGTAACAGAAACCTGGTAATTTCCGCCACTTATAACATCAATAGAATCATTGTTTTCCCCCTGAATTGGAGAATTATTTAAGTACCATTGATAGTTATAGTTTGTATTTCCGTTTACACTTAATGTAACATTGTTTCCTGAACAAAAACTTAATTGAGTGGCTGAAATTTGAGGGTTTGGTTGTTCACTAATTGTAAGAATTATTAAACTGTCGGCAGAGCAAATTCCATTTGAAACAATTACCTCATAATTTCCATTATTCTGTAAAGTGGAGCTAGAAATGATTAGTGAATCTAAACCAATTCCGTTTTGGATAATGTTACCATTAAAATTCCAGGTGTAATTTAAGTTTTGATCAACATTACTTACACTTAAAATGGCAGTTGTACCTTCACAAACTTGAGTAGGGGCAACTAGTATTGGTGTTTGCGGTGCAGGCGAAGAAGTTAATTGATAAAGTATAGAGTCTTTACAACCATTTACATCTGTTGCAACAAAATAGTACTGACCGGCTGATGCATTAGTTAAGTTAACGGTAGTTGCATAGGAAGTGCCTGAACCATTTGACCAGTTATAAGTAAAAGGTGAATTGCCATTTACATTGATCGAAGAAATTGATGCATTATTTAAGCCGCAAGTTGCCTGATTAATAACTTGATTTGTGATGTCAATTGTAGGTAACGGATTAACATTTATCTGTATTGGATCGGAAATTGAATCACAACCATTTGCAGAAACAACTACTTGATAATTTCCTGCACTGTTTACCGTTATGGTTGCATTTGTTTCATTAGGAATTAAAGTACTATTTAAATACCAATTGTATTGAATGCCTGCCGATGGAGTAGAGGAGGAGGCATCTAAAACAATACTTGAACCACTACAAAAATCAGTTGCGTTTGTTATTTGTGGGATTGGTCTAGGTATTATAGTTCCTGAAACAGTTGAGAAATTATTACATACTCCGGTGTTAACTTCAACTGTATAAGGTCCGACGTTATTGCTTGAAAAATTAGAAACTGATAGTGATGTTAAATCTATACCTGTTTGAATAATGGTAGATCCTAACGACCAAGTATATGTTGCACCTATCAATGGATTACTTATTGTGAAAATATGTGTGCTTCCTTCACAAACAGGATTAATGGTTTGAAAAGAAGGTGCCGCAGGTCCGTTTAAATTTGTAATAGAAACACTTGTTGAATCCTTACAGCCATTAGCGTCAGTTGCAACAAAATAATAAACACCTGTTGATGCTGAATTTAAATTACTTGAACTTGAAACAACTGTTCCTGAATTATTCGACCAATAATAATTAAATGGTGGAGCACCACTTGCTGAAGCGCCAATTACAGAACCATCATTTTGACCACAAGAAGCTGAAGTAATTTGAACGGCAACTGAGCTAACATCAATAATTGGTAAGTTATTTAATGTAACAGAAGTAGTAAAAGTATTCTGACAACTTGTTGCAGGATCAGTTACCAAAACCGAATAGGTACCTGATGTTAATAAGTTTGCTTGATTAATTGTTGGATTTTGTAAGTTACTCGTAAAAGAGTTAGGTCCTGACCAACTGTATGTGTAACCAATTGGTGCATTCAATTGAATTGCTTCATTCGGACAATACGGTCCAGTGTTTGAAATTTGAATATTGGTTAATTCAAGAATGGTAATTTCTATGGAATCTCTTGTTGGAACTCCACAAAGATTAAACGCGTCTAAATATAACATAAAAGAACCAGTATCATTATTGCCTAATGTGTAATTGCTAGACACTGTATTTGGGGATGAAAATGTACCGGATCCTCCACTCCATACAACTGAAGTATAAGTTCCCGCAGCTAAACCATTTAATGATATTGTAGTATTTGCACAAACACTTATGTTATTTCCTGCATTTACAGTGACAGGTAAAATTGGCTGACAGTTATTGTTAAACTGAGCGATATAAGAACTATTTAACGTGTTATTTGGAAAACCGGGAGTTTGATTGTTTGAACCGCAAGCAACTTGGTCAGCGCATCCCTCCGACCAATTGGATTGAAAATTGAAATCTCCATTATTAAAATACCAAACATTATCGGTTCCTGAATTTCCGGAGTTAAAATAAATTTGTGTATTTAGATTTACTGATGCGTAACAAAGTGAAAATACCTCACAACCACTTAGATTAACCAACCTTACGCAATCGCCTGTATTAGCCATTCCAATGTTTGCCCAAATACCACCTGCCACCCAACCTGCTGAAGGATAGGAACATGCAGCAGATCCAGGTGTTGTAGAATTGGACTCAAATAACTGACTATTATTTATTGGAATGATTAATTTGCAATTATTATCAGACATTGAAATATCATCAGCTGGAAGATTAATATTCGGTTCTACATTGTTATAAATAACAATGATGGTTCCAAGTGGAATGCATTGCCATAATGGATCAAAAGAAAACCTATTACAACCTGCAGCAATACCTCCGGTACCATGATAACCGCTATTATCGTCAATTATCCAACCTCTTATATCTACACACGGAGGTGGACTGCCATCACAATTTTGAACAAAATTAGGGTCTACAACTACAAATTCGATATATTCTTGAGCGCCTGTTGGGCCATTAGAAAATTCATTAATTATAAGTGATTGTCCAATTAACTTTTGAATGAAGAAAAAAATGAAAAGAAAATAAAATGATTTCATATTTATGCTTTTAACTGAAACGGTTTCAGAAAATGAATGACTGAGAGGATGTTCGTTTCTTTTATGCTAAATTACATTTTTTAATAGAAAACCAAATTAATTTTTAGTTAATTATTTTACTCTAATAATTTTTAAATTGCTTTAGATAAAACCATCCAGGCTAACAACCCAGCTCCAATTTCGAGTGAATTTTCATCGATATCAAAAGTTGGAGAATGAACACCGGAAGTAATATTTTTTGATTTGTTACCTGTTCCAAGTCGGAAAAAACAACTATTAACTTGTTGTGAGATGTAAGCAAAATCTTCGGCAGTCATTCGCATGGGTAAATCAGCTACATTATCTTTTCCTAAATACAACTGAGCTGAATGCTTTGCAAATATTGTAGTTTCTTCATTATTTACTAAAAATGGATAACCATTAACAATGTTTACTTCAATTTCTGCATTCCATTTCTGTGCAATTATTGACGCACTTTTTTTAATTTCTTGATGCGCGGTTTTTCTCCATGCTTCATTCATGGTTCTAAAGGTTCCTTCAACATCTACCTTTTCAGGAATTACATTTGTTGCCCCCAATCCTTCAATTTTTCCAAAAGCCAAAACTGTAGGTACATCAAAAAAATCAGTTGATGAATCTTGATGTTTTTTATTAATCATGAAATCACTATTCAGCTGAATTAATAATTCGGAGGCGATCAAAAGTGGATTGATATATTCAGTCGGCATAGCTGCATGTCCTCCTTTTCCTTTTACAGTAATGTAAATTTCATCTGTACTTGCCATATACATTCCGGTTTTAAAACCTACTTTTCCTACTTCCATGGATGGAAAAACATGTAGTGCAATTGCTTCTGTAACTTCTGGGTTTTTTAAAATCCCATCTTTAATCATTAATGATGCGCCACCGGGCAAAACTTCCTCCCCGGGTTGAAAAATAAATTTTACCTGTACAGGTAATTCATCTTTTAATTCATTAATTATAAATAAAGCTCCTAGGAGGCATGCTGAATGAACGTCATGTCCGCAAGCATGCATAACGCCATCGCAAGTTGATTTGTATGAAACGTTATTCTGTTCATGAATGGGTAAAGCATCCATGTCGGCTCTCAATAGAATTACTTTTTCTGATGAGTATGTACCTTTAATAAGACCTAAAATACCAGTTCCAGAAATACCTGTTTGATGTTTTATACCTGCCTGATTTAATTTTTCACTGATGTAAGAAGCGGTTTTAAATTCTTTGAAAGACAATTCAGGATGTGCGTGTAAATGTTCTCGGATTGATTTTACTGAGTCAAAATTATCCTTAGCGAGTTTTTTTATTTTGGTTAAAATGATTTCTTTGTCCTTCATTTTAAAATCATTTAAAAAAGGCCATTTTAATTCCAACAAGAATTACAAAAATACCAAATACCTTTTTAACAGACTGTTGATCAATGCTAACTGCTATTTTTGATCCGAAAAAACTTCCAATTACAAATGTTAAACCCATAAAAGCTGCAGCTTTCCAATCCATATAGCCAGCTTTGTAATAATTGTAAACGCCCAAAATTCCAATTGGAAAAAGAAACATGAATAGGGTAGTTCCCTGAGCTTGTTGTTGTGTAAAATGAAGGAAATAAACTAACACGGGCACTATTATTATGCCTCCGCCAATCCCAACCAGTCCACTAAAAAAACCGGCAATTAAGCCAATGCTTAATAAAATAATGATTTCATTCATAGTGTAATTTTTTTTCATGTCGTTTAAAAATCGGTGGTAAACGAAAGGTAGTTAATTTTTTCTTGTTTTACTCTGTTATCAATTCCTCTTGAAAAATCTAGTCTGAAAAAATAACCAAATAATCGTGATCTAAAACCAAATCCATATCCTGCAATTAGTGGTTCTTTGTTTTGAATTAAAACAACTGTTACTGGATTACCGGGAACGTAAGTTTTGTTTTCTGTATTTTCATCGCTATAAGGATTTTTACCATACCACGCCATTCCTAAATCAAAAAATCCAACTACCTGAAAGTTGTTAAAAAAATCGGAACGAATTGGGCGATTGAGTAAGTAATTAAAAAAAGGTAATCGTAATTCTGAATTAAAAACAACAAAATTGTTTCCATTTCTAGCATTTTGTTTAAATCCACGCATGTTTGTTGCAATGGTTTGGAACTGATATGTTTCAGGATGAAGAATGTTAATATTGTAATCGTATTTTGGGGCAAACCAATTATCAATACCTCCTAAATAATAAATTAATCTATCTGTACCAAATGATGTACTTCCGGCCAAACGATTAGCCCAGATAAAATTACGGTGAATTCGGGTGTAATTTCTGAAATCAAATCCTAATACAACTAAATCATTACGTTTAGATAGATTGTTAATGTCAATTCTTTTCCAGTATTCAGCAAACAATTTAGATCTATTGCCTCTCAAAATGTTTAAAGCCAACGTTTTGGTATTATCAAAAACAAGTTCTGTTTTAGCTACAGCATAATTGTCATAATCGTTTTTACGTTGCAAAGTATAATCATCCAAAGAAGTATAAACTTTTCGGTCGTTACGGTAAATGATACTTCCTTTTAATGCTAAAACTTCGCTGAAAGGATATTTCACTTTAAATTGAACGTCATGAATATTCATCTTCATTAAAGTTGAAGCATTTTCAATATTATAGAATGATTGTCGGTGTAAAATCAACTGCTTATCTATTAATTTTTTTCTGTTTTCTATCCAAATAAACATTTCAGTATTTAAACCTGTTGTTAAACGAGCACCGCCAATTATTCGGTAATCTTCAAAAAGATCGCTCATGCCAATTTTAGTAAACGCATTAAAACCGGGATTTAAATAAGAACCAGTGAATCGCTGATAAGTTTGATTTAAAAAAGAGTTATCCAATTGTGTAACCACATCATCTAAAGAGAAATTTACATAATAATTACGTTGTTGTGGAAGTTTAAATTCTTTTCTTAAGCCAATTGAAGTTGTATCCTTTTTTTCTTCTTTAAAAGGCTGATTATTAATTATTGGTGGATTTTTAGTTAAAGTATCACTTTGGGTTTTGTTAAATGTGTTTTTAATGTTTTGATTCCCTTCATATAAAAATTTATATCTAGGCGAGGTAAGTGTGAAATTTCTATAATTAGTGTTTTGAAGTTCAAAATTTTTCTCTTTATCAGCGGGTGAAAATGGGGTAACATAAAAATAATTTTTGCCTTTATGAAAAAATACTTCGGCAATTTTTTTGGAGTTTAAACTTAAATCTTGCTCTATAATACTGTTTTTAAAATTACTGATTATCTTAGGTGAAAAAGTAAAACGGTAATGTTCTGTTGTATCTACATAAGCAATTACGCTATCTAATTTTGCTAAACATCTGTTTCTAATTCCATTACTTTCGGTTAAATAAGTAAAATAACCGTCTTCATAATCTGACGGTTGAGACTCATTTATATAAGGAGTATTGGTAACACGCATTAAAATTTTATTTTTCTTTTTGATATCATACATGAAAACATCATAAAAACCAGATTGTTTTAAATCATATTTAGCATCATCACTTTCTTTAAGTGTATCAGAGATTCGGTTAGAAGTAAAAAGTAACTGATTGCCTTTATTTACAAATCGCGGAAAATTGTCGTCCCAAACATCATTTGTTATTTGCTCAATACCTCCTGCTGTTACAGAGTAAACAAAAATATCAACTTGTCCTTTGCCTTTTTTAATACCGCTAAATGTTATTTTTCTTCCATCTGGAGAGTAGGCAAAGTCAATTATTTTTTCAAATCCAATAATTGGTTTTGTAAAAATTTCATCATCTTCAACATTGTATGTACTGATATAAACAACTCCTTTCTTTTCGTGAATCATGCCCAACACATTTCCTTTTGGATTCCAAGCAAGTAAAGGATAACTATAGTCATTTATGCGTTCAATCTTTGGCCCCCATTTAGCAATTCGTTTAGGCTTTGAGTTTTTACTTGTGTTTTTTATGAATACTTTGTATTGACTTAATTCATTGGTTACATATGCTACATGTTCGCCATCGTTACTTATTTTAAGCTGATAGTATTTTCTGTTTTTTTTAGGTTTTGTAATGATGGGTTTTGAGTTCGGTAAATACCTAGAGGTATCCATCACTAATAAATTTTTAGCATAGTAATCAATCCACTCATAAATTAAACTTTGGATATTATTACCTAAAACAAATGAAAAAGAAGTTTCTACGCTTCTACTCACTTTTGTCATGTAAAGTAAATTAGGAATAGATGATTCTCCATAGGTTTCGGAAATGTAATTCCACAGCGAATGTCCTGCTATTAAAGATTCTTCTTCGCTTAATTTATTAAAACTGTAATACCTGTCGTTTTTTATGCCATCTGTTATAATATTATCTAACTCTACATTCCATTCCTCAGATAAATAAGCGATTAACCCTTTTTTGTACCAATCGGGTAAAACTAAAAGTGTGGAGTTTTTAACCATATCTCTGGTTCTGCCCCCATACATTAACTCATTGATTAAAACTTCAGCAATACCTGAACGAATTTGTTTTATTAGATCAAAATGGTTGCCTTTAAAGTAAACACAGAGTTTGGTTCCTGATATTTTAGTTACGCCTCCAAGGTTTCCGCCTTCTTCATTAGATATGCCCAGATTTGACTGACGATAATCTCCCTGATTTGTAAATACAAGAATTTGAAGTTTATCTTCAAATTGGTAGTCGAGTTTTTTCTCAATTCTTTCTAATTCTTTTTCGGTATGATAGGCAACAAATTTTGAAAGCTCTAATCCACCTTCATACATGTACACCTGAAAACGATTGTATCCAAAATATTTCCAGTAAAAAGATTGGTATTGAACTCTGTTTTTGCCGAATTCCTGGTTTAAACCATAATAAAACTGTGCAAATGAAGAATATGCAACTAAAAAAAATGTAAGTATGACTAAGCTTTTTTTGCTCATTATGATTAGCCTACTAAAATAAACATTTAAGGAGCATAAACATAAAATTAGTGTTTTTTAAGAATTAAAAATTAATCGGGTAATTTTTAATCAATTTTCAATTATAAATTGTTCGGGAATAGTTACTTCTGTTGCCCCAAATCCATATTTTTTAAATGATGCATCCTGAACTTTTAACTCGGGGTAATTTCTTAAAATAGCTAGTATTTCTTGTTTTAACCTACCATTTCCAACACCGTGAATAAAAATTATTTTTTTTAAATTAGATGCAATGGCATTTTCTAATTCTTTTTGAAAAACGCGAAGCTGATGCTGAATAATTTGTGCATTGGTCATTCCTTTGTAAGAATCCAGCAATTGTTCAATGTGTAAATCAATTTCTTTTTCGTGAATAAGATGTGTAGATGATTTTGATACTTTCTTATCTGGATTAAACTCTTTAATTTCTTTTAAACGTTCAACATCGTATTCGGTTAAATGATATTTAATTTGGTTGGCTCGCATAAAATTTTCCTTTATTGGAAAAGCCAATATTGGATGCTGAAACTCGTGATGCTTTATTAGGTTATTCGAATTAATTAAATGCTCGCCTAAATAAATAATTTCTGCACTTGGTAATTGAGCGGGGTAATGGGTATTTTTATAAAACAGCAAATCTATTTTATGTAAGGTATATTCGGGTAAATTTCTTCTGTTTATTTTTTTTATTGCTAACTTTTGATATTGACCAATTTCACCATGTTTTAAGGTTTGAAATAGATTTCCATCTTTTATTGAATACGTAAAATGTATGTTATACGATGAGCTATTATATATATAAAACTGAATGGTATTTACATGTGATATGATTTCGTTATCCATTTCAGCTACAAAATATACTCGATCCTCAACAGTTTTGTTGGGCTCAATATCTAAATTAACAGCATCTTTGTTTATTACCAGTTCATTATGAATTGGTACCAGGTATTTAATTAAATAGGGTATTTCAAACCCATCTTCATCTTCAACAATTGCGGTATCAATATTCTTTAACCGAACAATTACTCCACCTCCTTTTTCATTCAGAAACCTAACTTTATCGCCAATTCTTAATTTCATAAATGGTGTTATGGATTTTTGTCAAATATACTATTAGTTTAATAAATTTGAGGAATGAATTCCATACCACTTTCCGAACGATTACGACCAAGCTCATTGGAAGATTATATTGGACAGCAACATTTGATTGGTAATGATGGTATAATAAGGAAATCTATTCAATCTGGTGTTTTACCTTCCATTATTTTATGGGGACCTCCAGGCGTAGGTAAAACCACATTGGCAAATATTATTTCTAAATTATTGAATCGTCCGTTTTATGCATTAAGTGCAATTAATTCTGGCGTTAAAGAAGTTAGGGAGGTAATTGAAAAAGCAAAAGAAGAAGATTTATTTACCAAAGGTAAACCCATTGTTTTTATTGATGAGATTCATCGATTCAGTAAATCTCAGCAGGATTCATTATTGGGTGCTGTTGAAAAAGGCACAATTACTTTAATTGGAGCAACAACAGAAAACCCTTCTTTTGAAGTCATTCCTGCATTATTGTCTCGTTGCCAGGTTTATGTGTTGAATGAGCTTTCAAAGATAGAGTTGGAAGATGTATTGCAAAAAGCTATTTTAAAAGATGAGTTTTTAAAATTTAAAAAAATAGCGTTTAAGGAAACTGATTCATTGCTTCGTATTTCGGGAGGAGATGCGCGTAAACTTTTAAATGCATTGGAATTGGTTGTTTCATCAGTAAATGAAAAAGAAATCATTATCACTAATGAATTGGTAAATTCCATTATTCAAAAAAATTTGGCTGCATACGATAAAAGTGGTGAACAGCATTATAATATAATTTCTGCATTCATTAAATCTGTACGTGGATCTGATCCAAATGCAGCAGTTTATTGGTTGGCAAGAATGCTGGAAGGCGGTGAAGATTTGTTATTTATAGCCCGAAGATTAATTATTTTAGCAAGCGAAGACATTGGAAATGCAAACCCTACAGCATTGATAATGGCTAATAATTGTTTTCAGGCGGTAAACATAATTGGTTATCCTGAGTCGAGAATTATATTATCTCAGTGCACTGTATATCTTGCATCTTCCCCAAAAAGTAATGCTTCATATCTTGCCATTGATGATGCAATTGAAAAAGTAAAAACAACTGGAAATTTACCTGTTCCATTGCATTTAAGAAATGCCCCTACAAAACTCATGAAGGAGTTAAATTACGGTAAAGAATATCAATACTCGCATCAGTACGATAATAATTTTATTAATCAGGAATTTTTACCTGAAGAGATTTTTGGTACTGTATTTTATGTGCCAGGTAATAATGCGAGAGAAAATGAATTAAGAAATTACCTGAAAAATTTGTGGAAAGATAAATACGGATATTAGTTCAGAGTTAAAGTGGTAAAAAAAAAGTGTATATAAAATCTATTTTCTTCCTGGGCACTTTTTACATCTATTCCCTTTTTTATGTTTTTTACAACATGATTTATCTTTTTTAGAACAACTATGAAAAGGAAGTAATGGGCAATTATTTATAAAAAGTAATTGTTGGTTGGTATTAATTTCTAGGTCAATCACAAAACAGAATTTATTTTACAAATCTCCTTATTTAGAATCAATCTAACAATACCTAAAATAAGGTATGTTTGATTTTTATATAAACATGTGCAAAGAATTTGCAGGTAAAAGACCTTTTTTGACTAGTTTTCTATCTAAATTAGCTTTCAGTAAAAAGTGATAAAAACTAAAAAAGCCTTTAAAACACTTGTTTTTAAAGGCTTTTGTTTGGTGGGAACTACTGGGTTCGAACCAGTGACCCCCTGCTTGTAAGGCAACCAAAACACATTTTTAATGAGCACAATTTCAGGCAGATACACACTGCTATGCAAAGATGTGCACGTTTGATGTGCACAGGAAGCTGATTAAATATTTTTTTACTCAATAAACCATCTATATGAAGATGTCTTGTCAGTTAGCGCATTACCTATGCCTGTTGCTAATTCATAAGCATTTACGCCTCTTTGCAGAAAGAGATCTATATAACTGCTTTTATTAGCACCTGTAAATAAGTTATAAATTTTCCATAAGTCTATTTCTCCATGTTCATTACGAGCAAAACTATTATCTTGAAAGTAATCTTTTGCAACATGATTTAATTGTGTATCATTAAATTGCAACACAGGGATTTGTTGCTTACGCTCTTTTGGTAAATATTGATGCAATCTACATTTTCCAAGTACCTGCGCAAATTGTTGTTCATTTAATGAAAGCGTAATAAGTTGGCTCATTTCACTCAAATGCAATTCAGAGTTATAGTTACGAATAACATTTAAGATAGCAAGCATAAGTTCCTCAGGATGTGAGGCGCGCATGTTTTCTACAAAACCATCACTAGTAACACACATGTTACAACAAACCATATTTTTAAATCCTATGAAGAATTTAAAATGTTCTAGTGACTTCTTATTGTATAGATTTTCATGATTGTAAGCGCGAACACCACCAACTGTTAGCGTAAGTTCATTTCCTCCAATTTCTCTTATGAAATCAGGGATTTCTATTGCAAAAGCCATGCGCTCATAATAAATAGTTTTCTCATACTCTAAGAGTTCACTTGCCTTTTTATAAATTGCATCAGGAATTCTACCTTTAATTGTATGTGAAACCCTTATTTCTGGATACAAATCTAAATGGTTACCAAATACTTCTCTTACAGCATTTTTTGTAGCACCTATAAACTCTTGATGTGAAATGGTGCGCTCATTGTCTTTTGAAAATACTGGAATAATACAGTCATTTTTTAAGTGTATTAAATCTACTTCCTCAGTATTTGATACAATAAATGGTTTACTTGCACCCTTTTTTTCATCTACCATAGGTAGGTTTTCCAATACATTACTGTATTTGTTTTTTTCAATTTTAAACTCCATAACTTTGTTTTTTAATGATTAGTTAAGGGAGCACAATTGCACTCCCTTTTTTAAATTTTACAATAAACCTTTTTCTGTAAAGGCATAATATTTATAATCAGGTGAAATAATAATGTGATCTAGCAGTGTCATTTCTATTGTTTCAAGAGCAGATTTTATCTTTTTTGTAAATGCAATATCATGCTCTGATGGTTTCAGATTACCTGATGAGTGATTATGTGATACTATAACACTTGATGCCAATAGTGGGTCAATCCCAAAAGTTGGGGAGTAATAAAAAATAATTTAGTTTTAGGTGATAAAATTTAAGACATCACAACAACATTTTTCAATGAAGTATTTCCATCAGAGATTATGGATTACTTTGAGATAAAACAACACCAACAATTATGCTCAGTAGCAGATAAGTTGGAATATTGGCTTATAGATTTTGATGAGAAGAATGAAATACCCAATGGGTATGATTCAGCAGAATACGAATCAAAGGGTTTTACCTCGCCTTGTATAGTTCAGGATTTTCCGATTAGAGGAAAGGGAGTTTATTTGCGAATACGTAAGCGTAGGTGGCGTCATAAACAAACAGGGGAAATTATTCAACGAGATTTTTCTTTTATAGCTGATGGTTCAAAATTCACAATTGAGTTATCGGATTTTTTAAAAGATGCAAGTGGATACGCGACCCGATACCATTCAAAATATAGCCAGTTACTATTCAGTGAGTGGAAAGAAATTACAACGTCATTATAAGCATGTAGTAAGTAGATTTAAGGAATGGAAACAATATTCACACGCAGAAGATTATCTCCTTTATCCCGATAATATAACCGATTATATTAGTATAGATGAGGTGAGTTTATCCAAAGGTGAACTCTACACGATTGTTACCAATAAGAATACAAAATCTCAAAATAAAAAATCAGTCATCGCTATTATAAATGGAACAGAAGCTAAAACTATTCAAGAAGTATTAGAAAAAATCCCGCTCGAAAAACGCAATAAAGTAAAAGAAATAACTATGGATATGGCGCCTAATATGGCATTAGCAGCCCGTAACAGCTTTAAAAACAGTAAACAGGTTATTGATCGTTTTCATGTTGTAAGATTAGTGATGGATGCTTTACAACATATGCGAACTAATTTACGATGGAAAGCAATAGATGCAGAAAATGAAGCTATAAAAAAGGCAAAACTTGCGGGTAAAAAATATCAGCCTGAAATACTATCAAATGGAGATACCCTAAAAGAATTATTGGTAAGAAGTAAATATCTGCTCTATAAATTTGAAAATGAATGGACGATAAATCAAGCAAAAAGGGCAGCTATTTTGTTTGATAAATATCCATTATTAAAGCAGGCATATAGGATTATAGAATCGTTTAGGACAATATATAAACTTGAAAATAAACAAGATGCGATTAATAAATTTATGGAATGGAAACAAAAAATAGAACATTTAAAAATGGATGAATTTAATACCGTAATAAACTCTCTTGATTATCATTTAGAAAACATCATGAATTTTTTTGACAATAGGAATACAAACGCAAATGCAGAATCATTTAACTCTAAAATCAAAAACTTTAGAGCAAATTTAAGGGGTGTTACTGATGTGAAATTCTTCCTTTTTAGGTTGCAAAAATTATTCGCTTAGAATACTTACTCCCCAAAAAATTAGCCTGACCCCCAATAGTTTTAATCCAGTAGCAAGTATTATCTTAATATCAACTGCACATGCAGAAATGCAACCGTTAAATAAATTACACGAACCTATAACTGCATTTGCTCTATTCAGAAATATTACAACAAACTGCTCTTGTAAACCCATGCGCTCCTTTTGATAAAGTTAATTTACAATAGAAAATGCATCTATGTGTGAGTGAATTACTGGTCTATTTGCAAGTTCATTATGATATTTATAACACACCTCTATTTCACCTAGATTGCTCAAATTAACTTGCGTTTCCATTACTTCTTGATAATAAATATTTTTGAACCTCCTCTTCTCTTTTTATTTGTTCTGCACGTTTTTGAAACAGCACCTCATTACCCTTTGCCATATTGTTAGTGTTGTATAAAATTTTGAGTGCATCAACTGTTTTACAAGTGTTGATTAAAACATTCAAATTCCTGTCATTTTCAGGTTTGATTACCAAGAACCATTTTTTAATAAGCTCTCCAATTTTTTCATCAATTTTGTATGGTATGTTTTTACTGAATTGTTGAGTGCGATCTTTTGTGCATTTTGCATAGTTAGAAATATCAAGCTCAAACACAATGGTAAAGTCATACTCTAACCCATCACGCTGTATCCCTTTCATTCCAACTTTCTCAGGGACTTGTTTCCCATTTCTTTCAGTAAGCACATAATCTTGTTTACTTCTTACAGTTGCAATAACATGTGTGTTTGAATTTAGAATACGTTGAACAAGTGCATTGTGACGAGGTGTAATTTTAGACCAATTAGTAAAACTGTTACCTGCCATTTGCGCATGTGTATCTAAAATACCTCCATCACCTTCCCACTCATGTGAAAGCGAATCAATTATTATCACTTCCATACCACTGTTTTCGCACTTATCAAGCGCTTCTGCATAACGCTCAGGTGTAAATGGTGCAGTTAGTGTGATAACATTGTAATCTCCCAGGTGTGAATACAAATCTGCTGATTTGTTCTCTGTGTCAATCACTGCAATTTTGTTCCAATCGTTGCACAAGCCATGTGCAAGCAATAAAGATGAATAGGTCTTTCCACTCCTAGAAGGACCTTGAATTGCAAGCCTAATTTTTGCGTGACTTCTGTTTGTTTTTCTTAGTTCCATAACATTTTTTTTAATTATTAATTCAATCATGAGGGGGGTGGAATGTTACTAGAATTAGGTGGGGGGATGTTGGAGGGGTAACTATAGCACGATTACAATTATTATTTTATATTTGTTCTAATAAGTAATAATATGTATTAAGGCTTCTAAAAAAGTTTTAGGTGCTTACTAATTGAAATTACATGAGATTTAATCATTTGCTAATGAACCAAATTATTTTATTAGAAGATTCTTGCATAGCAAGAAACATTGACTTTGAAGTTGAAAAACAGAAGTTAATTAATGATGGATATGTAGTGCTCTCTGAGCAAACTAATACTGCTTTAGGTAGACTAGTTACACTTCAAAGGAAAAAAATGAAATGTCATTGTGTTTGTCACACAGATAACAGCATGCAACACATGACTGCTTGTTGTGACAATGGTTGGATTTATGTGTAAACCAGCTCTATCTTTTTTCAGATTAAATGTAGTGAGTTTAAACTTGTATTATTTAAATTAGAGGAATGCAAAAGCAATTACAATACAAAACAATCATAATATAGTTATTGATAAGCTGTATAATTAAATGTCCAATCAAAATCCAGAACAAATAGCCAGAGATAACATTGACAAGCAACTTAAAGCTTGTGGTTGGCTAGTTCAAAATAAAAAGAATATAAATCTTACAGCAGCTCAGGGTGTTGCAGTAAGAGAATATTCTACTGAAGTTGGTCCTGCTGATTATGTGTTGTTTGTCAATCCGAAACCTGTTGGTATTATTGAAGCAAAACGTGAAGAAGAAGGTGGCAAAATGTCTGTGCATGAAAGTCAAGTTGAGGAATATGCACATGCAAAATTGAAGTACATTGATAATCAACCACTCCCATTTTTGTATTTTAGTACAGGCGCAATCACCAGATTCACTGATTCAAGAGACCCAAAACCAAGATACAGAGAGGTATTTACATTTCATAGACCAGAAACTTTTGCAAAATGGTTAAGGAAAGGTGTCTCTATTAGGGAGCGTATGGCAGTAGATTTTCCTGCATTAGATCGAAGTGGTTTAAGGGATTGTTAAATAGATGCCATCACAAACTTGGAAACCTCATTTAAAAGTAGCAGATCAAAAGCCTTGGTGCAAATGGCAACTGGCTCAGGTAAAACCTTCACAGCCATTACATCTGTATATAGGTTACTTAAGCATATAAAAGCAGAACGTATTCTTTTCCTAGTAGATACTAAGAATCTAGGTGAGCAAGCTGAAGGAGAATTCAGGAAGTTTCAACCTCAAGATGATAACAGATTGTTTCCGGATTTATATGGTGTAAGCAGATTGACCAGTTTTTTTATTCCTGAGGATAGTCAAGTGTACATAAGCACCATTCAGCGCTTGTATAGTATTTTGAAAGGTGTTGAATTGGATGAAAGCGCAGAGGAAGAAAATCCTAATGAGCAACGTTCTTTTGCAAAGGAAGCTTTACCTGTTGTATACAGTGAGAAACTTCCAATTGAGTTTTTTGATTTCATTGTTATAGATGATTGTCACAGAAGTATTTACAATCTATGGAAACAAGTGTTGGATTATTTTGACGCTTTCCAAGTAGGATTGACATCAACACCTGACAACAGAACCTTTGGATATTTTAATCAGAACATTGTATCTGATTATGGTTATGAGAAAGCTGTTGTTGATGGTGTATTAGTACCCTATAATGTATATACCATTGAAACACAAATCACCAGAGATGGAGCTGCTATCAAAATGGGAGAAATGGTAGATAAGCGTAAGCGTTTGACTAGGAAGAAGTTTTGGGAGGCAGTAGATGAAGATGTTGAATACGCAGGTAAGCAGTTAGACAAGGACATTGTTAACCCAACAACAATTCGCTCTATAATAAGAGAAGTAAGGATTCAACTGCCATCCATGTTCCCTGATAGAGTGGATAGCAATGGAGTTTTTGAAGTTCCTAAGATGTTGATTTTTGCCAAGACAGATAGCCATGCAGAGGATATCATTGATATGGTGCGTGAGGAATTTGATGTGCGTAGTGATTTTTGCAAGAAGATAACCTATCAAAGCAAGGAAGATCCTAAAACCATCTTATCTCAATTTAGAAATTACTATTATCCACGCATTGATGTAACTGTAGATATGATTGCTATTGGAACAGATGTAAGACCATTGGAGGTATTATTATTTATGCGTGATGTAAAGAGCAGAAGTTACTATGAGCAAATGAAAGGGAGAGGCACCAGAACATGCTCTTTAGAAGAATTAAAATCTAAAGGAATACCTTCTGCAAAGTATGCAAAGGATCATTTTGTGATTATTGATGCCATTGGTGTTGAGCAATCTCAAAAGACAGACAGCAGACCTTTAGAAAAAGCGCCTTCTGTTTCTTTAAAGGAAGTGCTTCAACTTATTGCAGTGGGTGATAGAAGTGAAGAAATGATGTCAACTCTTGCCAATAGACTGTTGCGTTTGGATAAGCAGATAAATGCATATGAAAAGCAGACCTTTGAAGAGAAAGCACAAGGCAAAGGCATTGCAGAAGTGGTGAGACAACTACTGTATGCGCATGACCCAAATACCAAAGAGACCATTGAGCAGTCAGTAATTTCTGAACACAGAGGCGTATCACCACAGGAAATTGAAGCATTGATACAAGAGCAGCACCAAGCTATTATTGAGCATGCAGTGGCAGTATTTCACAATCCTGAATTGAGAGAGTTTATTGTGGATGTACGAAAGAAGTATGACCAAATTATTGATACTGTAAATATATATGCTGTTACTAAAAGTGGATGGGTAAAAGACCAACAAGCAGAAGCTTTGAGACAAAGTATTTTGAAGAAAGCATTTGAGGGCAAGTTGGTACCACAAGATCCTAATGATAAACCTGCAAGTGTATTATTAGAGCGCATCAAAGCTGAACGTGCAGCAGTACAACCAGAGAAGTAAAGTAGAACAAAGAAATAAAACAAAAACATGAAAGCAACCTACTTAAAAATAGCATCATTTTTTTGGAAAGATAATACGCTTCTGAACTTTTATGTTGATTATAAAACTGGTGAAGATCCATTTGGTACATTTTTACCTATTTCCTATACAGGAAGTTTAAATAATTCTGTTTTTGGATTTTATAATCGACCCCCTTTAGATTTTAAACCAGTATGTATTGCTGATATTTCTCAGGTATTTAAAAATTTTGGTAATTATGATTACCTGTTAAGCGAAATGAATTTTGCGATTAGTGCTTCAATGTGTTTTTATTATTGTCAGCAAACAAATCAAGAATTTAATCTGGATGTATTTAGGGAATTTTATTCTTTTGAAAAATATAATTTTTCTATCCCACTTATATCAATACCTCTTCCAACTTACTTAGATAATAACTATACTGAACCTGTTTATCCTTCAGTAAAGTTATACAAATTAAGTGATTATCACAATGGTGATAACTTAGATTGGTCTAAGGTCCATAATTTCTATACAGAAGATAAATATTCTAACTATTTAGAATTTGCTGAAAATTTTGAGCAAATTGTAAATTTAAATTCAAGTATAAAGTTGCTTTTTAGTGGATACAACGAAATCTTGCTAGCTGAATTAGCACTTAAAAATATTGGTAGAACTCATTTCATTGGAGTTGATAGATATTATTCTAAAACATATTTAGGATTTTTTAATAGTGAATTGCAAAAAAAATCTATTCAAATTGAACAGTCAGAAGTTATTTTAAACAATATTTGCTTGTGGAATGCCTTCAATATGAGTTACTATGAAAATATTCCATGCAGGGACTCTTTGTTTTCACTTTCAACACATATAGATTATAATGATGATGAAAAAGGAAATTATTCAATAAAATATAATTTACCTGTGAGTCAAAATGAAACATTAGGATCTAATTTCTCAAAAAATTTCTGTAACGATGATGTTATAGAAGTTAATCTTAAACAAGTTATGCGATATTCACAGAATTATATACAATTTAAACATACAAGTTGGGAATATCCCGATTCAAACTTTGAAGCACTAAGAGAATTTTTTACACCTATATTTCCAATTGATTATGAAGTAGTATACAATCATTTTGAACATTTATATAAGTCAGATCAAAAACGCGCAGATTACTTTAAAAAAGGAGGTACAAAATCTGACTCTGGAATTGGTTTTAGGTACTCATACTTATATCAATTTTTAAAAGATAAAAAAATACTTTCAAATAGATTTATAGAGTATTGTAGGTACTTACATAATTTATCTCTTTCATCTGTAAAAATTTATGAAGATGACCAAAAGTTATTTATGCCTTTCTGGGAAATTCCAAGGATGCAACAAATTTTTATAGAAAAATATTTACAAAATTTTTGGGTTAAAGAATTTGAAGAAGAATATGATGATTCAGATTTTGAGAAGGATTATAGTTTAAAGGAATTAAGAGGTTTTATAAATGATGGTCTTGATGATTTTTATGATGCAGACCCACATTGGCATTGGAACATTGATTAAATATATTTTATGAATTCAGAAGCAAATAATACATCTAGTATAATCAGCAAAGTATGGAGTTTCTCAACTGTATTAAGAGATGATGGAGTTGGTTATGGTGATTACTTAGAGCAGCTGACTTACTTGCTATTTTTAAAGATGGCAGATGAGTTTAGCAAACCTCCATATAACAGACCATTACCTGTGCCACCTGCATACAATTGGCAGGCACTTACAGATAAAAGAGGTGCAGAGTTAGAGATACACTACACCAATACCTTGCGTGAGTTAGCCAATGCAAAAGGATTTTTAGGTCAGATTTTCACAAAGAGTCAGAACAAAATTCAAGACCCTGCAAAACTCTTTAAGTTCATTGATATGATAGATAAAGAGCAATTGAGCATGATGGGTGCTGACATCAAAGGTAAAATCTATGAAGGGTTATTGGAGAAGAATTCAGAAGATACTAAAAGTGGAGCAGGTCAGTATTTTACCCCACGTGCACTCATCAGAGCAATGGTAGAATGTGTGCGCCCTGAACTTATGAAAACCATAGCAGATACTGCATGTGGAACAGGTGGATTCTTTCTAGCTGCGTATGACTACATTGCCAATCCAAGCAACTATTTTTTGAATAAGGAACAGAAAGAGTTTCTAAAAATGCAAACCTTTTATGGTAATGAAATTGTTGCCAGTACAAGAAGGATGTCATTGATGAATTTGTTCCTTCATAACATTGGTGACTTTGAAAGTGATAGTCATCTTTCACCTGCTGATGCACTCATATCTGACCCGGGTTATAGAGTTGACTACGTGCTTGTCAACCCACCATTTGGTAAGAAGAGCAGTATGACTTTTACCAATGAAGAAGGTGAGCAAGATTCAGAAGAACTAACCTATAATAGACAAGACTTTTACGTTACCACGAGTAACAAGCAATTGAATTTCATGCAGCACATTAAAACCATGCTCAAAACAGATGGTAAAGCTGCTGTGGTGTTACCTGATAATGTCTTGTTTGAAGGAGGAGTAGGTGAAACAGTACGCAAGAAACTACTTGAAACTACAAACTTACACATCATCTTACGCCTTCCTACTGGTATCTTTTACAAACAAGGGGTAAAAGCAAACGTGTTGTTCTTTGATAACAAACCTGCTTCAAAAAACCCATGGACAAAAGACATTTGGTTTTATGATTTTAGAACCAACATACACTTTACATTGAAGAAGAATCCATTGAAGTTAGAAGATTTGCATGCCTTCATACAGAGTTACAATCCTAAAAACATTAATAAGCGCACTGAAACCTATCATGCAGAAAGCAATCCAGAAGTCAGGTGGAGAAAGTTTACCTATGCAGATATAATTGAACGTGACAAAACTAGCTTGGACATCACTTGGATCAAGAACAAAAGTCTCACAGACCTTGATAATTTACCAGACCCTGATGTTCTAGCAGAAGAAATCATTGAGAACTTGCAATCAGGTATTGATAGTTTCAAGGAGATTATGTTAAAGATGAAGTGAAAATAGAATGAAAAAACCTAAAATAACTATAAAGCCATTTGAATATGGTGAGTATATTAAAGTGGATCAAAAAAATCCAGATTATGGGTACATATTGCTTGAATCTGATGAGATAATTTTTGACAAGTATCATAATCGTTATTTTTATCCAGTTAAAAGTTTAACAGGTGTAAATAATAGTTTTCCCTTACCATATAGTTACACTGAATACAAGAACAAGTTAGATATACTACATAAAATAGTTGATGAAAATAATATAGATTTTTTTACAGGTAGAATAAGAATAGTTGAATACTTTGAAAATGAGGTGCCTACTGAAATCTGGAAAAAATTCATTAATGAAAAAATACCATATAAAGAAGCTGTTGCACCATATCTAAAACAATATAGATATGAAAAAAAAGAAAGGTTCATAATGCAAAATTTTTATATAACTCATTTTTTTGAAGGCAAAAGAATTTTACATTTTTGTTATTATGATGAGTTAAATAGAGGAAACATTAAAATTGATAAAATAGATAATGAAATAAAAAATGCAATCGACAAAATTGCGCAACAGTTATTATTTCAACCATTTGAAAGCTTTAAAACTCAGGAAGAATACATATTAGCAGTGATTTATGGAGAAAATTCAAAAAAGTACAACGAGGAATTAAAGAGAATTAATAAGGAAAAAGAGACAATAACAGAGCAACAAGAAAAAGCAAAAAAAGAAGAACAAGAAAAAGCAAAAAAAGAAGAACAAGAAAAAGCAAAAAAAGAAGAACAAGAAAAAGCAAAAAAAGAAGAACAAGAAAA
>JBILCU010000020.1:0-42127 GCA_044352985.1 Bacteroidia bacterium | reverse complement strand
TTCAACTTCATGGCTTTTGCCCATATTCTGCGCGCTACGCGTCCAATCACGCTGTATTCAGGATCAATACCATTACTAAAGAAGAAGGAAAGATTTGGAGCAAAACTATCAATGTGCATTCCTCTGCTTAAATAGTATTCCACAAAGGTAAATCCGTTTGCCAGGGTAAATGCAAGCTGAGAGATTGGATTAGCTCCGGCTTCAGCAATATGGTAACCGCTAATACTTACCGAATAAAAGTTACGTATGTTGTTATCAATAAAATATTGTTGAACGTCGCCCATCACTTTTAAACTAAACTCCGTACTGAAAATACAGGTGTTTTGCGCCTGATCTTCTTTTAAGATATCTGCCTGAACAGTTCCTCTTACTTGCGAAAGCGTGTGTGCTTTTATTTTATCATATACTTCTTTTGGCAACACTTGGTCGCCGGTAACTCCCAATAACATTAAGCCTAAACCATCATTCCCTTCAGGCAATTCGCCATTGTATTTCGGACGGGGAACTCCTTTTGCTTTATAAATAGAATTGATTTTATCGTCAATTTCTTTCTCTAAACCGTTTTGCTTAATGTAAATTTCGCATTGCTGATCGATGGCTGCATTCATAAAAAATGCGGCAATAATAGCTGCGGGCCCGTTAATAGTCATGCTCACCGAAGTTTTTGGATCAGCAAGATTAAATCCGCTGTATAATTTTTTGGCATCATCCAAACAGCAAACACTTACACCGCTGTTACCGATTTTACCATAAATATCAGGGCGGTGATCAGGATCCTGACCATAAAGCGTAACGCTATCAAATGCGGTGCTCAAGCGGGCAGCTGGCAATCCTTTACTTACATAGTGAAAACGTTTATTCGTGCGTTCCGGCCCGCCTTCACCTGCAAACATTCGTGTTGGATCTTCGCCTTCTCGCTTAAATGGGTAAATACCAGCTGTGTAAGGAAATTCACCCGGGAAATTTTCTTGCAAATTCCATTTCAACACATCGCCCCATGCATTGAAACGTGGCACTGCAATTTTTGGAACCTGTGTGTGCGATAAACTTTCGTAATGTGTTTTAATTTTAATTTCCTTATCTCTTACCTTAAACACATAATACTCGTTTTGATAATTGCTTTTGCGCTCAGTCCAAGTTTCCAGTAATTTTTTATTATGTCCTTCCAAATCCAATTCAATGCGAGCATATTCTTCCTGCAATGATTTTATCAAACGATCCTTATCGGCCATTTTGCTTTCACCAATTGCCTGAATGGTATTTTTTATGCTGTATAATTTTTCGGCAACTTCTGCCTGAGTATTTACTTTTTTATCGTAGCCTCTGTTGTTTTCCGAAATTTCGCTTAGGTAACGAGTTCGAGCAGGTGGAATGATAAAAATCTTTTCGCTCATTTCATCAGAAATGAGAAAATTTGAATGTAGTGCAGCTCCAGTTTTTTCAACGACTTTATCCATCACCGCTTTATACAAGGTATTCATGCCTGGATCGTTGAACTGTGAAGCGATTGTACCGTAAACAGGCAGTAGCTCATCTGGTGTTTCCCACAAATTATGATTGCGTTTGTATTGTTTTTTTACATCACGAATAGCATCAAGTGCCCCACGTTTGTCAAACTTATTTAATGCAATGATATCTGCAAACTCTATCATGTCAATTTTCTCTAATTGCGTTGCAGCACCGTATTCGGGTGTCATCACGTACAAACTTACATTACTGTGTTCAGTAATTTCGGTATCACTTTGACCAATACCAGCGGTTTCTAAAATAACCAAATCAAAATGAGATGCTTTTAATAAATCAACTGCATCCTGCACATGTTTTGAAAGTGCCAAATTACTCTGGCGTGTTGCCATGGAACGCATAAACACTCTATCGTTACGAATGGAGTTCATACGGATGCGATCGCCCAATAATGCCCCGCCTGTTTTACGTTTACTTGGATCAACGGAAATAATCCCGATTTGTTTTTCAGGGAAGTCAATTAAAAAACGGCGAACCAATTCATCAACCAAACTTGATTTTCCGGCTCCACCGGTTCCGGTAATACCAAGCACAGGTACTTTTGAAGCGGCAGCTGTTTCTCGAACTTTTTTCATCATGGCTTCACTTTCGGTGTTGCCATTTTCTGCTGCTGAAATTAGTTTAGCAATAGACTTATGATCTTTATCTGCTATATGATTTACTTCACCATTTAAATTTACTCCCGTTGGAAAATCAGATTTTTTTAACACATCGTTAATCATGCCTTGTAATCCCATTTCTCTTCCATCATCAGGACTATAAATACGTGTAATTCCGTATTGATGTAACTCTTCAATTTCAGTAGGTAAAATAACTCCACCGCCACCACCAAAAATTTTGATGTGTCCGCATCCGCGTTCTTTCAGCAAATCATACATGTATTTAAAATACTCTACATGTCCGCCCTGATAACTCGTAATCGCAATGGAATTAGCATCTTCTTGAATAGCACAATTTACAACATCCATAACGCTTCTATCGTGACCGAGATGAATAACCTCTGCACCGCTGCTTTGCATAATACGGCGCATGATATTGATTGCTGCATCGTGTCCATCGAACAAAGCTGCTGCTGTTACAATACGAATTTTATTTTTTGACTGATAAGGAGTAGTTTCCTGCATAGTAATTCAATTTACAATTTCAATTCTAACAAAAATACTGATTCGTGCAGGATTTGCAAATTATAAATTCAATCGATAAAAAAGATTTTTTCGGTAAATGTCTTAGTTGAAATTAAAAAATATTTTATTTTTTTTCTACAGGATAAAGGTATTTTTCCATGCGAGAAACAATTTCATCAGCTATTCTTGAAAAATAAGAAGATGAAATTTTATCCGGATCATTTACTGTAGAAGGGAAATCAGCAGAACTTATTCCTGAATTTATCTCTTTTCCTTCAGCATTTAAGATAGTGTAATGAACTGTTGCTGTTCGGTAAGAGTGAGCATTTAAAGAACCAGGAACTTCAGATGTTAAAATATCGATTTGATTGATAAACAAAAAAACATCGGTTTTATAATGCGATTGAAAATCTGTAAGCAAGGTATTGTCTTTAAATTTGGCATTCATGAATTTACCTTGATTATCAGATTCCGCTATTAGCTGACCTTTTTGAACATATTTTTTTTCTTTTTCTGATTTTGGAGCCTGATAGTTAGTTTGATCAGGTATTTTTTCAAATTTGTATTGCACAGTGGAATAGGTTTTATACAAATCTTTTTTGTACTTAGCAGTATCATCTAAAAAAGAAATCACTTCCATTTTCTTTTTAATACTGCGATGAATTTCTTCATCCAAACCAAAACGAATACTTTGTTTGATTTTCTTTTGATCCAATTTAGTTTCCGCATTGATACGATGATCGATTTGACTCATGTACATTCGTGGCTCAAAGGGAATAACTAACACTTTATGCTTTGTTAATTTACGTTCAGGGATTTTACTTAAACCTGATTTGTTATCGTTTCCGAAAGTTGTTTGTCCATTTGCTTTTTTATTTAAAGCAAAAAACAAGATTATAACACTAATAAAATAAAAACGAAATAAGTGCATTTAAATTAAATGATTATTGAAAGTTAACGAAACAATTTAATAATATCATTACCATTTGCATAAATCATTAACATCAATAAAAATGCCATACCTACGTACTGAGCATAAGTTAAAAACTTTACACTAGGTGCTTTTCTTGTTATCATTTCCCAAAGTGTAAACAATACGTGACCTCCGTCCAAAGCAGGAATTGGCAATAAATTCATAAATGCTAAAATTACGGATATAAAAGCTGTTCTGTTCCAGAAACCTTGCCAATCCCATTCATCCTGAAAAATTTTACCCATTGAAATAAATCCTCCCATGTGTTTATAACCGCCAGTACTTGGAGAAATAATTAATTTAAACTGATCGATGTATGACAGTAACACATTCCAAGTTTTATTAATTCCTGCAGGTATCGATGCAAAAAATCCGTATTCAGTATGCTGTAGTTTTAAAAGATTTAAGCTATCTAATTCTTTATAGGTATTAACCAACAATAATTCTAAATTACCTTCTGATGAAATTTTTACATCTTCGATATTTACTTTTTCGTTGCCTCTTAAAACTGTTAATTTTATTGTAGTTCCTTTATTAGACTTAATGTAATTTTTAACCTGATCGTGAAACTGCATGTTTATAGAATCATTAATTGCAATAACTCTATCGTATTTTTTTAAACCAGCTTTTGCGTTTAACGATGTATCCGGAACTTCTGCAATTACAAACGGAATACGAAACTGCAATAAACCTGCTCTTTCATTGCTTGCTAGCTGATCAATTAAATCGATAGGTAAATCAATAGTTTGTTTTTTACCGTCTCGTTCAATCTCAACTTGTTTTGCAGTGATTACACTTGCCATTAAATTATCGTAATACTCAATTTGTTTACCTTCAACTGAAATGATTTTATCTCCGGTTTTAAAACCAAATTCTTGCGCTAATGAGTCGGCAACAATTCCATCTTTTAAATTTGACATAGGAATTTTATCTTCTCCCCAGGCAAATAAAACCATGGCATAAATAAAAAAAGCAAGCAAAATATTAACTATGATACCTCCAAGCATAATAATTAAACGTTGCCAAGCCGGTTTAGCTCTAAACTCCCAAGGTTCTGCCGGTTTTTGTAAGTTTTCTAAATCCAAACTTTCATCTACCATACCTGAAATCTGAACGTAACCGCCCAAAGGGAACCAACCTAATCCGTATTCTGTTTCTCCAACTTTTTTCTTGAAAATTGAAAAATTTAATACACTAGGTAAAGGAAACAAAAAATCAAAGAATAAATAAAATTTCTCCACACGAGTTTTAAAAATACGTGCAGCAATATAATGTCCTCCCTCGTGAAATAATATCAAAATAGAGAGACTAAGTAAAAGTTGAATAGCTTGTATCAAAACATAAAAATTTAGATGGCAAATATAATAGTTATTGTTATTATAGGTCTAACTGAATTTTTCAATGTTGTTAAAATAAAAAAACATGAAAACTCAGTTTCAATAACTTTAATTCAAATTTAAAATGATTTGATTGTAAAATTATTATGTTTAATTTAGAAGTGATTTTACTACCTAATGAAAGAAAAATTAAAGTTATTTTTTAAACACATCAGGGATAAATACCGCGTGGTAATTCTAAATGACAATACTTTCGAGGAAAAAGTATCATTACGATTAAATTTATTAGGTATTTTTATATTAGTTGGTAGCATTACTGTTGTAATGACTTTTTTAGTTATTAGTTTAGTAGCCTTTACCCCACTTAGAGAATACATACCCGGATATGGAAATGTTGATCAGAAAAAAGATTTAATGACATTGGTTAACAGAGCTGATTCATTAGAAAGCGCATTAAATGCTAGAGCGTGGTATATTGAAAACCTAAACAACATTATCAATGATAGTTTAGAAAATAAACCACAAAAGCCATATAAAGACACATTAGTAGATTATTCTAAAATTAAGACTGAACCCAGTGAAAACGACAAAGAATTACGGAATGAAGTAGAATCAGCTGATAAATATTCGCTCAATATTTCTGACAAAACAAAACCTGTTAATAGCATAAGTAATTTTGTGTTTTTTAGTCCGGTAAAAGGAATAATAACCAGTTCATTTAACCTTAGAGAAGAACACTACGGAACCGATATAGCAGCAAAGGAAAATGAATTTATTAAGGCAACTCTGGATGGCACAGTTGTGTTTTCAGGTTTCACTAACAAAGACGGTTATGTAATACAAGTTCAGCACAACAACAATATTGTTAGTATTTACAAGCATAACTCCGAATTAATGGTTAGAACAGGAGATTATGTTAAAGCAGGAAGGCCAATTGCAATAGTTGGTAACAGCGGAGAAACCAGTAGTGGTCCTCACTTGCATTTTGAGTTATGGTATAATGGTAGCCCAATTAATCCACAGGACTATATTGTTTTTTAATTTTTCTACATGCTTAAAATCTATTTTTCATGAAACTACATTTTATTTTTGTTATCCGATTTTCTGTTTTGCTTTTGTTTTTGTGTATCAACACAAAATTATACGGCCAAAAAGAAAGCAACTTAAAAAAGCCTAAACTTATTGTTGGTATTGTTGTAGATCAAATGCGGTATGATTACGTATTCAGGTATTGGGATAAATTTAGTTCCGGTGGTTTTAAACGCTTAATGAATAATGGTTTTTTTTGTAAAAACACCAATTACAATTATGTGCCTACTTACACCGGACCTGGCCACGCATCCATTTTTACAGGTTCGTTTCCTGCTGTTCATGGTATTATTGCTAATGAATGGTATGATAAAAAAACAGGCAAAATGAACTATTGTACCGATGATGCTGAAGTAAAACCAATTGGAACAGAAAATAGCACGGGTTTAATGTCTCCAAAAAACTTACTGGTTACCACAATTGGAGATGAACTGCGATTGAATAGCATTCAGCAATCAAAAGTAATTGCAGTTTCGTTAAAAGATCGCGCATCTATTTTACCGGCAGGACACAGCGCAAATGCAGCCTATTGGTTTGACGGCAAAAACGGGAATTTTATTTCATCTTCTCATTACATCAATCAATTACCTGAGTGGTTAATAAATTTCAATGCTAAAAAATTACCTCATCAGTATTTAGAAAAAAGTTGGAACACCATTTTGCCAATTGTAAATTACACTGAAAGCACAAGTGATGAACAAGAATATGAATTAAGCCCTAACGGGAAAGAAAAAGCAATTTTCCCATATGAATACACCAAACAGTTAAAAGAAGGTAATTATGAAATTATTCGAGCTACACCCTATGGGAATACACTCACAAAAGATGTAGCTATAGCTGCAATAAAAGGAGAACAGTTAGGCAAATCAAATTATACCGATATGCTTTGCGTAAGTTTTTCGTCCACAGATTATGTTGGACACAGTTTCGGGCCAAAATCAGTTGAAATTGAAGATACTTATTTAAGACTAGATTTAGATTTACAACAATTTTTCATCGAACTTGATCAGCAAGTAGGAAAAGGTAACTATCTCGTTTTTTTAACTGCCGATCATGGCGCAGCAGAAGTTCCGGCTTACCTAAAAAGAAATAAAATTCCAGCAGGGTTGGTTGATGAAAATGAAATTGAAAAGAAACTCAAAGAACATATGTTTTCAACTTTTGGGGATTCTTTAGTTTTAAATTGCTCTAATCAACAGGTTTTTTTAAACCACGCTAAAATCAAAGAAAAAAAACTGGATTTATATTCGACTCAAAATGCAACAGCTCATTTTTTATTAGAACAAAATGGAGTTGCTGAAACTTACAAAGCAGAAGATTTAAAAAATCAATCTTTTGTGAAAAACAGTTTTAAAGCGTTGCTTCAAAATGGTTATCATTTTAAAAGAAGCGGAGATGTTTTATTCCGTTTTCCGGTAGCTTATTTTGATGCTATAATGAAAAAAGGAACAACACATGGTGCCGAGTTCAGCTACGACACACACGTGCCATTGTTTTTTATGGGTTGGGGAATTAAAAAAGGAAGCACAGTAGAATCGGTTGATATTACCGATATTGCTCCAACAATTTGCACACTACTTAATATTCCATTTCCAAATGGGTGTGTAGGCAACCCCATTGAAGACTTATTCGAAGAAGATTAAAAACCAATAAAAACTTTGTTTAATTATATTTTGCCATAAACTCCATGGCTTTTTCAACCATTGCTGGCGAACCAATAAACAAAGGTGTACGTTGATGCAATTCTTTTATTGGTAATTCCATAATTCTTCCTTTACCATCTGTTGCCTTTCCACCAGCTTGTTCTATTATAAATGCCAATGGGTTACATTCGTATAATAAACGTAATTTACCTTTTGGTGATTTTGAAGTAGATGGGTAAATAAATATTCCACCTTTTAATAAATTTCTGTGAAAATCAGCTACACCGCTGCCAATATATCTTGAAGAATAAGGGCGATTGGTTGCTTTGTCTTCTTCCTGACAATACTTAATGTATTTTTTTACTCCTTCAGGAAAATGCAAATGGTTTCCTTCGTTTAACGAATAAATACTTCCTGTTTGAGGTGTTTTAATATCCGGATGTGATAAACAAAATTCGCCAATACTCGGATCAAGTGTAAATCCGTTTACACCTTTACCTGTTGTATACATCAACATCGTTGATGAACCATAAATAATATATCCTGCAGCAACCAATTCTGTTCCAGGCTGAAGAAAATCTTCCAATTGTCCCGGTCCACTTAATGATTGGCGACGATAAATAGAAAAAATTGTTCCAACAGATACATTTACATCGATATTACTTGAACCATCTAATGGATCAAATGCTACTACATACTTTGCATTTTTTGACGCTGGAGTATCAATCTGAATGATGTCTTCATTTTCTTCAGAAGCCATTGCGCAACATTCCCCACCCGCTTTTAAAGCTGCAATAAATTGGTCATTTGCAAAAACATCCATTTTTTTCACTACTTCACCTTGCACATTTATATCTCCGGTATCACCTAAAATTTCAACTAATCCAGCCTTATTTACTTCACGATGAACAATTTTAGCAGCAATTCCAATATCTCTTAATAATCTCGACAATTCACCTTTAGAATATGGAAAATCTTTTTGTTTTTCAATGATGAACTGACCTAATGTTTTTACTTTCATTTTTTATTTGATTAAAATTAAAAAAGCGGCCATTTCATTGGCCGCTTTTTTCCGTTATGAATTTATTTTAAAAATCGCGTTGTGCTTTATGATCTTCAATGTCTGCTAATTTTTTCAAAGCTTCAAAAACCTCAAAATCAGCTCTACCTGTAATGGCATTTGAAACAGCTTTTTTATTTTCTTTCAAATCTTTTGCAGGAACATAATTTTCATTTTCAATTTTTGCAATATATACTCCCGAAGTACCTTTTATTGGATTACTAATCGTATTTACTTTTAATGCAGAAACAGCTCCTGCAAATAAATCATCTTTACCAACATTAGGAACATTTGTGTTTGCAAAATTAAAATTATCAGCAGCTGCAACAGTTACTCCAAGTTTTGATGCGTAATCATCTAACGATTTAGAATTTGCAGCTTTAGTTTTTATTTCATTTAATAATTGTTCAGCTTTTTTCTCTTGTTTTGCTTTTAATGTTACATCATCTTTAACTGATTCTAATGCTGCAAAACCTTTGTCTTTTACTTCTGTTAGTTTTGCAACAACAAAACGATTCCCAAAAGTAAATGCTTCAGAAATATCATTCACTTGTGCTTTAAACATCCATCTTACTAACTCTTTTGGATTTTCAATACCAGGAATGTTTTTATCATTTTCTTTTATTTCACCTGAAACACGTTTGTTTAGTTTTTCAGCGTCTATTGCCTTATCAAACAACTCTCCTGTATTATTTTTGCCCGAAAATTCAGATGCTTTAGCATAGAATGACTGAACAGTGTTAGAGCTAGGAGCAATTGTTGTGCTTATTGTACCTAAAGTGTAGTTATTCTGACGTCCTTTACTTACATCTAAAACTTCCATGATATGATATCCAAAATTAGACTCAACAACTCCTAAATCAGCTTTTTTACCATCTAATCCAAAACGTTTAAAAGGCTCAACAAATCCACTGTTTTCGTTTAACCAACCATAGTTACCATCTTTACCTGTCCAATCTTCGTTTTCTTTTTTATTTGGAGGCATTTTTTTGCCACCATCGTCAGAATAATTTTTTACATACTCAGGGAATTTTGCGCCTTTTCTTAGTAGTGCTAATAAACTATCGGCTAATTTTTTAGCCTGATCTTTTGATCTTTTTACTTCTTGTGATGCACCTGAACCTGCATAGGCAATTAAAATGTGTCTAACTTTTGCAGAATCTAAAGAGGAAGTAATTTTCATCAATTTAGATACTTTAAATTGTTCACCTTCTGCATATGGTCCAAAAACAGAACCAACAGGAGAATTATAAATTGATGTATCAATATTAGGGTTGATATTTCCTTTTTTAAATGAAGCAATATCCATTGCTTGATTGTCATTTGTATTTTGTATAAAAGCACTGTCTTCAGCCGGAGTTTTACGCTCTCTGAAATCGTTAGCAAATTGAACCATGTTCTTTTTTAATTCTTCAATATCTTCTTTAGATGCTTCAGCTTCCCACACTAAATAATCAATTTTACGAGATGCCTCATCAACAATATATTTATATTGATTTTGATTGTAATAATTTTTCAATTCCTCGTCTGAAATTTTAATAGTTGAATCAGGAATAAGAGAATAAGGTTTTAGAACAAACTTAACATTCATCATTCTTTTTGAAGCTTTATCATCAAATTTGGCTTCATTAGAAGTTGCATAAATACCTTTTTTAATTAAACTGTAGTATTTTTCATTTTTTCTGATATCACGAATTTGCTCTTCTAACTGAACCCAGAATTTTTCTTGTTCAGGTGTCATTTTTGCAACAAAAGAATTTAATTTTTTCACATCTAAACTGCCTTGGGCATCTGCAAATTGCTCAAATACCTTTCCACTTTGTCTATCGGTAAAATAAGAGTTTACATAAGAATGTGGGTGAACAAGCATCAAATCAGTTAACTCATCTTCACTAACTTCAATACCTAATTTTGCAAATTCTGTTTTTAAAACTCTATCATTTACAATAGCAGACCATGCTTGGTCAATTATCATTGAACGAGTGTTATCATCAACTTGTTGACCATTTGCAGAATAATTAGCAACAAACTCATCAACTTTTGTTTTAAGCTCATTGTAATCAATGTCTTCTCCTTTTATAGAGCCAACGGAGGTATCGTTGGTCCCAAACAATTTTCCACCAGCATCAAATGCTGCTTGTAGAATAAAAATAACTAATGCTAAACCAACAAATCCAACTAAAAGACCGGTTTTACTACGAATTTTTTCTAAAATGCTCATATAAATTTCTAATAAAAAGAGTGCAAATATAATTTAATTTCCATAATAAAAATCTGTTCAGTTTTAGTTTTTATTTCTGATTATGAGACAATTACAATTTACAATATAAAAAATCAATTTTATTTTAATTAACTAACATTTGTTTATAACCTTTTTGCATAAAAATAACCTTAAGGGTAAACTCACAGTTTCAATGTTAATATATTTGCACTCTTTAAAATAAAATAAATTTATGGCTTTAAAATGTGGAATTGTAGGTTTACCAAATGTTGGAAAATCAACCTTGTTTAATTGTTTAAGTAATGCTAAAGCGCAGGCGGCTAATTTTCCGTTTTGCACTATTGATCCTAATGTTGGAACAATTACTGTACCCGATGAACGTTTAACAAAGTTGGCCGAATTTGTAAAACCACAGAATATACTTCCTACAACGGTTGAAATTGTAGACATTGCTGGTTTAGTAAAAGGCGCAAGCAAAGGTGAAGGATTAGGAAATAAATTTTTAGCAAACATTCGTGAGTGTAATGCTATTTTGCACGTTTTACGTTGCTTTGACGATCCTAACGTGGTTCATGTTGATGGCTCTGTAAATCCAGTTCGTGATAAAGAAATCATTGATACCGAATTACAATTGAAAGATCTGGAAAGTGTTGATATAAAACTAAAAAAGTTTGAAAAACAAGCCAAAACAGGCAATGATAAAGAAGCTGTAAAAACCTACAACACTCTTTTAAAAGTAAAACAAATTTTAGAAAGTGGTCAATCAGCTCGTGCTGCAAACCTAGAAGAAAATGAATTACCTTATGTTGCGGATTTACATTTGTTAACCATTAAACCGGTAATGTATGTATGTAATGTTGACGAGACTTCTGCAAAATCTGGAAACCATTTTGTTGAGAAAGTTCGTGAAGTGATTATAAATGAAAATGCTGAATTGTTAATCATAACTGCTCAAATGGAAAGTGAAATTGCAGCATTGGAAACATATGAAGAAAAACAAATGTTTTTAGCTGAAATGGGCTTAGATGAGCCTGGTGTAAACAAACTGATTAAGTCAGCATACCGATTATTGAATCTTCAAACTTACTTTACCGCAGGTGTAAAAGAAGTAAGAGCATGGACCATTACCAAAGGCATGAAAGCACCGGAAGCTGCCGGAGTAATTCATACCGATTTTGAAAAAGGTTTTATTAAAGCTGAAGTAATTGCCTATAACGATTACCTTCATTTTGGTTCAGAATCTGCTTGCCGCGATGCCGGTAAATTAAGAGTAGAAGGGAAAGAATACACTGTTTCAGACGGCGATGTAATGCACTTTAGATTTAATGTGTAGGAATTATTTCTTGTTTTATTATTTCTGAATAAAAATGGAAAATTAAAAAGTTGACTTATTTAAAAAGTGAAATTGGCGCAGCAAAATGAGATAAAAGCGTTAAGAAACGCCGAAGCCCTGGAGGCGTTTTAGCTTTTATTGAGTGTTATTTAAAAAACTAAAGTTTTTTAAATGTTGCCTTGACAATTTCTTGATTTTTCTTTGTTACTTTCTTTTGATCAAGCAAAAGAAAGTAAATAGCAGGAAAGTGAAAGCTAAAAGGTTTAATTTTCACTTCTCGACTACGCTCGAAGTGACAACAAAAATTAATTAAAAAATGAGAAACCACGAAATCGATTACAAATTATTTGGCGAAGAAATGCAATGCGTTGAAGTGGAACTGGACCCAAACGAAGCAGTAATTGCAGAACCAGGAAGTTTTATGATGATGAATGATGGCATTCAAATGGAAACGCTTTTTGGCGACGGTACCGACAAAGGATTCATGAATAAATTATTTTCGGCAGGTAAGCGTTTGTTAACAGGCGAAAATTTATTTATGACCGTTTACACCAACCAAACTCCCGAAAAAAGGAGAGTATCTTTTGCCGCACCTTATGCAGGAAAAATTATTCCTTTAAACTTACAATACCATGGCGGTAAAATCATTTGCCAAAAAGATAGTTTTTTGTGTGCCGCCAAAGGTGTTGCTGTTGGTATTGAATTTCAAAAGAAATTAGGAACCGGATTATTCGGTGGTGAAGGTTTTATCATGCAAAAGTTGGAAGGTGACGGATTAGCTTTTGTACACAGCGGTGGTCATGTAATTGAAAAAGACCTCAACCACGGTGAACTTTTAAAAGTTGATACTGGATGTATTGTTGCATTCACAAGCTCTATAGATTACGATATTCAATTTGTTGGCGGAATTAAAAATACCTTGTTTGGTGGTGAAGGAATTTTTTATGCAACCCTAAGAGGTCCTGGAAAAGTTTGGATTCAAACTCTTCCTATCAGCCGATTGGCAAGTAGAATTTTATCCTATGGAACAGGCGCAAGAAAAGAAGAAGGAAGTATTTTAGGAGGATTAGGAAATTTATTTGATGGAGACGGAAGGTAATTTATATTAGATTTTAGAATTCAGATTTTTAAAAATTAAAATATATCTCCCCTCTTCTTTTGAAAAAAATTAACTGAAAAAATATTTTTCAATAAAGTAACTGAAGTATGAAATATTAAAATGAAATTGGCGCAGCAAAAACAAACAAAAGCGTTAAAAAATGTTGAAGCCTTGGAGACATTTTAGCTTTTGTTTGTTGGTCGCAATTTATTGCGATTGCCTTGGCAATTTCTTGATTTTTCTTTGGTACTTTCTTTTAATCAAGTAAAAGAAAGTACATAGTTAAAAGAATAATAAATTTCAATAATAAAATAGAATTAAAAAATTTTAAACCAACATGTCAAAACAAAACACAAACTATAACGAAGACAGCATAAAATCACTCGACTGGAAAGAACATATCCGTATGCGTCCCGGCATGTACATTGGTAAATTAGGTGACGGATCTGCCTTTGACGACGGTATTTATGTTTTGTTGAAAGAGGTAATGGATAATTCCATTGATGAGTTCATGATGGGTGCCGGAAAAAAAATTCAAGTATCCGTTAAAGATGGTGTTGTATCTATAAGAGATTATGGGCGGGGCATTCCTCTTGGGAAATTAGTTGATGTTGTTTCTAAAATAAACACAGGTGGTAAATACGATAGCGACGCATTTAAAAAATCTATCGGATTAAACGGAGTTGGTACCAAAGCAGTAAATGCGCTTTCAATTTACTTCAAAGTTATTTCCTATCGAGATGGGCAATGCAAATCTGCTGAATTTGATTGCGGAAATCTTATTAAAGAAGGAAAGTTAGAAGATACCAAAGAAGCCAACGGGACTTATGTTGAGTTTCGTCCGGATGACAGCATATTTAAGAAATACCATTTCGTGCATGAGTACATCGACAGAATGTTGTGGAACTATGCGTTTTTAAATACTGGTCTTACGCTTTACTTTAATGGTAACAGCTACAAATCAGAAAACGGGTTAAAAGATTTATTGGAGAAAAATATTTCCGGCGAAACGCTTTATCCAATTATACACTTAAAAGGTGAAGACATTGAGCTGGCAATGACACACAGTAACGAGCATTTTTCAGAAGAATATTATAGTTACGTAAATGGGCAATATACCACTCAAGGAGGAACACACCAGGCTGCATTCAGAGAAGCAGTGGTGAAAACCATTCGTGAATTTTTTAAGAAAGATTTTGACCCTACAGATGTTCGTAAATCTATTATCGCTGCAGTGTCGGTAAAAGTTCAAGAACCTGTTTTTGAATCTCAAACAAAAACTAAATTAGGTTCGCAGGAAGTTACGCCAGGCGGTCAATCCATGCGTTCGTTTGTGAATGATTTTATCAAACAACATTTAGATAATTACCTTCATAAAAATCCAGAAACTGCAAAAGCAATTGAAGCAAAAATTGTTGCCAACGAACGCGAACGTAAGGAATTATCCGGTATTCAAAAATTAGCGCGCGAGCGTGCAAAAAAAGCATCGTTACACAATAAAAAATTAAGAGATTGTCGCGTTCATTTAGATGATGCAAAAAACCCACGTTGCGTTGATACCACCTTATTTATTTGTGAGGGAGATTCGGCAAGCGGATCAATTACCAAAACAAGAGATGTTAATACGCAGGCGGTTTTCAGCTTAAAAGGAAAACCATTGAATTGTTTTGGGTTGGGAAAAAAAGTAGTTTACGAAAACGAAGAGTTTAATCTCTTGCAATCTGCATTAAATATTGAAGACGGCTTAGAAAACCTTCGTTACAATAACATTGTAATAGCTACCGATGCCGATGTAGATGGTATGCACATTCGTTTGTTGCTGCTTACTTTTTTCCTTCAGTTTTTTCCTGACTTGGTAAAAAATGGTCACGTATATATTTTACAAACGCCTCTTTTCCGTGTTCGGAATAAAAAAGAAACCATTTATTGTTACAGCGACGAGGAAAGAAAAGCTGCCATTGCTAAATTAGGACCAAAACCGGAAATTACTCGATTTAAAGGATTGGGTGAAATCAGTCCGGATGAGTTTAAACACTTTATTGGAAAGGATATTCGTTTAGAACCTGTTTTGCTTGATCAGCAGGCATCTATTCAGCAATTGCTGAATTATTACATGGGTAAAAACACCCAAACACGCCAGGAATTTATCATTGATAATCTGCGTTTGGAAAAAGACGTGGAAGAAGAATTATTGAAATAATTTTAATGATTTAATTTTTTGGTATTATATTTGGTTTCGGAAATCGAAAAAACAAAACAAACAAAATGAAAACAATTCAACTTTTAACCATTCCGGCTTTAGCATTATCACTTTTAGCCGTATCGTGTAAATCAAAAAAACCTGTTACTGTAGCAAAACAAGAAGGTTTAATCGAAATTACAACTCCGTTTGATTCAAAAGAATACAGAAGCGACGAAGAAAACTTCCGCTCTAAACAATCAGGAAAATCTCCTGATTTAGCAACTGCTAAAAAAATTGCTTATCAAAATGCAAGAGCTGAAATGGCTGCAAATATTAATGCAACAGTAAAACGAGTAACTGATCAATATACTAATCAGCGTACAGTTGGAAACACACAGGAATTTGAAAATAAGTTTGAAGAATTATCACGTGAAGTTGTAAATCTTGAAATGTCTAATGTAAAAGAACTTGGACAAAAAACATTTCAGGATCCTTCTGATAAAGCATATATCGTTTGGATTGCTCTTGAATCCAACAAAAAAAGTGTTTTAGAAAAAATTGACTCAAAAATTTCAAACGATGCAAAATTGAAATTAGATTACGACAAACAAAAATTTCAACAGATTTTTGACGCTGAAATGAAAAAATTAGCTGAAGAAGGAAAATAATTTTAATTCTTTAAAAGCCGACTTAAAAGAACAACTTTGAAAGTCGGCTTTTTTATTTATGAATAAATCAAGTTTTATAGTATTAATTTCTCTCCTTTTATTTTTGTACTCTTGTACAGGATCAAAAAAGTATTTTAAAGCTGCTGAAAAATTAGAGAAGCAAGGTTTGGTAAATGAAGCCGCGTCATTTTACATGGAGTCTTTAGAAAGAAAACCTAATAATACTAAAGCAAGAATAAAATTAAAAGAAGTTGGCCAGAAATACGTTAATAATTTATCCTCTAAATTTTTCAGAGAATACAGTAGTAATGAGTTTGATCAATCAATCGAAACATTCGATAAATTAAAATCATTTACAAGCAAAAGTTCATCATTTAACGTTGAGCTAATTTATCCACAGGCATACAATGCAGATTACGAAAACGCATTGGATAAATATTTAAACAGGCATTACGATAATGCTTTTAAATCTTTAAACAGCAGCAATTACGATGCTGCTTTACGTGAAATAAATAAAATTAAAAAATACAATCCGGAATTTAAACGCACTCAGGAATTTGAAGTTACTGCAGTTTGCGAACCTCTTTATATTTCTATGATAAAAGACATGGAAAATAAAAATTATCAAACCGCTGATTCGAAATTAGATAAAATTATTTTGAAGAAAAGTGATTATAAAGATGCTGCTGATTTAAAAGAGCTTTTAAATGGCTTATTAACTGTTAAACTTATGGTAATTAAACCTAAATTATCAGACGAAAAGGAAATCGAAGATAATTTGATGAATGAGTTTACAAAAGAAAGTACAGCCATAACAAAGAACTTTGAATTAATAAATAATTCCCCTTTCATTGCAAAAGCTGATATTGACAAATTATCTAACACCGGAAACATTGATCTTTTACAAGGCATAAAAAAAGCAACTGGTGTAAATTATTATTTTATTTACGACATTTCAAATGTTCAGATTAATGAACCCAAAACAAGACCTGTTCAACAAACAGCTTATCAGCAAGTAACTGAAAAAAGAAACGAAGTTTTAGTTACCGAATGTGTAAAAATCCCATTTTCAGAAAATAAAATTTCAAAAACTTATAGTTACGATTTTAAATACAAATTACTAAATGCAGAAAACAATCAGATAATTTTAACCAATACAGAAAGTTGTGCTGGAAGAGATATGGTTGAATACAACGAATTTCCTGGTGGAACAATTAACACGAGTAACATAAATAAGATTTTCCCTTACGATCCTTGCACTACACCACAAATCAATCAATACAACCCTAATCAATGGAGAAAGAAATTTTCCGAAAAAAGAGAGTTACTATCTGTTAGCGCTCTTAAAAAAGATGCAGATGCTAAATCAATTTCATCGTTTAAAAAAGTACTGCAAAATTACGTTATTAAATAATGAAGTTTATTTTCAAAATAATAATCCACTCTTTACTTTTAGTTGTGCTAGCTACTAAATTAAAAGCACAATCAAGCGCAGTTTCAACTACGTCCCAAAAATTAGTTCCAGGTTGGGTAAGTAAACGACCAACAAGTATTTTGAAATATATTGGTATTGGTATGGCTGAAAAATCAAACAGCAGCAATTATCAAAACGAAGCCAAAAAAAATGCACTTTTTGATTTAAGTTCTGAAATTAAAGTTAATATTTCCAGCAATTCTATATTACACACTGTACAAAACAATAGTCAGTTTTCTGAAAATTACAATTCAATG
This sequence comes from Bacteroidia bacterium, assembly GCA_044352985.1. GTDB lineage: Bacteria > Bacteroidota > Bacteroidia > B-17B0 > Aurantibacillaceae > JADJDM01. The sequence continues at coordinate 24,143 of JBILCU010000020.1, read as the reverse complement.
ATTCAGCTAAGCAGCAGCGATAATATTGAAGGTTTCAGATTGGTAGATTCTTATGAAAACGATTCTCAGTTTTGGATGTATTATGAGTTGGATAAAGAAGAATATGAAAATCAGAAAGCTCAAAAAAAACAAAGTTTAATAGATAAAGCGGTTAACTTAATTAACCTTTCAGCTGATGATGAAAATCAAAAAAACTTTACAAACAGCATAAAGAAAAAACTACAGGCCTTTACTCTTCTTTTGCCTTATTTTAATGAAGATATTAAATTCCAATCTAAAACTGGTTTAACATCAGTTCTTGACTTAACTAATTCCATTCAAAAAAATTTACAAGCAATTTCAATCGCAGCACCTAAAAGTTATTACACTGTTAAACCTTATCAAAACACTTATGATAATTTAAAATTTGATATTGCTTACAATGAAAAAATGCCCCTGAAAGATTTTCCATTTTCTGTTTCATTAGAAAATGACAAAATAAAATTGGTGAATGAAAAAATAATAACGAATCTTGAAGGAAAAACAGAATTATCTATCAAATCAGTAAACCTTATTGAAAACACAGTTGGAATTACTCTATCCCCAGATTTAAATAAACTAACAGAGAATGACAGTGGATCTGTTTTTTCTGTTGAATTATTAAAAAAGTTTATTCAGATTCCTGAATTAAAATCCGGATTAAAAATTCAACCCATTCAAATCACAGTGCAAACAACTGAACAAAACTTTTCAAAATTCAATGATACAAAAATCATTCAACAACTCATTTTAAAAAAAATGAATTTACCTGAAGTTGTACTTACAGAAACTGGGCTAACCGCAGATTATATTATAGAATGTGTTTCTAATACATCAAAGGATATAAGTTCTGATGAACTGAACAGTAAATTTGGAATTCAATTAGCAAAACTGAATTTGCAATTGAATTTGAAAAATGCAAAAACAAATGAAATAATTTATTCCGGAATTGCCGATGAAATTTATGGTAGCGGCAACAGTTTGGATATTGCAGGAATGAACGCATACAATTCTGAACAACTAAAAATAAAACTTTACGAAGCATTGTTTTTTTTAAAACGAAAATTAATTGTGTACTAGCATTTTTAAATGACTGAACTTACCCAACACCGCGCACCTTTATGGGCTCAACTTTCAATCGGTCTAACTTATTTAATAATACTTGCCTTATTTGGTAGTTTAGGAGAAAGTTCTGTTCCGCAAATTGATCCAAACAATACATTATTAATTGTTTTCCTTAAAGTGATGCAGGTGATATTAGTGGCAATTACTTTTATTGTTCCCGTAATCCTTTTTAGTAGTGTTATTAGATCTGAAAAAATAAAATTTTTACAACTTCAAAAATTCCCAAAATGGCAAGGTTTAATAATTGCATTAACAATTTGCATTATAGCTCTTCCTCTTGTAAGTTATACAGCCGAATGGAATTCATCTGTTCATTTCCCCGATTCACTTAAAAACATTGAAAGCTGGATGCGCATAAAAGAAAATGCAGCTAACGAAACTATAAAAATATTTTTCGCCAATAATACCTTAGGAAATATGATTTCAAATTTATTTGTTGTTGCATTTATGGCAGGCTTGAGCGAGGAAATATTTTTCAGAGGTTTTATACAACGCTTATTCATTGAAAACAAATTGAATCATCATTTAGCTATTTGGATTACTGCCATTTTATTCAGCGCAATTCATTTGCAGTTTTTTGGATTTGTTCCAAGAGTATTACTTGGAGCAGTTTTGGGTTATCTCTATTTCTATTCCGGTAACTTATGGCTATCCATAATTGCACATACCGTAAACAATGGCTTTGCAGTAGTTATGGCTTATGTTACCGGAAGTATTGACAATGATCCAATTTCAAATATTGAAGGAGAATCTATGAGTTTATTGTTAGCTCTACTTAGTGGCATTTTGATTACAGTTGAAATACTTTTTCTGAAAAAATATTATAAAAATTCAACTGTAGAAAATTAGATTTAATTAGTATTTATTATAGCTATTTTGTACAATTTATATTACTAATTCATGAAATAATTAATAAAAAAATGCTGATTTATTAAGTTTATAAATCACTATGATAAAATAGATTGGATAGTTAAAAAAAATTATTAGATTTGCATTAAGATTTTTTTATGTTTAAGAAATTACCTGCATTATTTTCATTATTAATTAGCATTTTTTTTATTTCAGATGCTATTGCGCAAGGTGGTTTTATGTCTTCAAATGCCTGGAAAAAACAACGTAGTGAAATTTATTTAGGTATAGGCGCTTCTAACTTTCTTGGTGATTTAGGTGGTCAGGATGATATAGGTAAAGATTTTAGTTACGCTGATTTAGAATTAGCATTAACAAGACCTTCTTTAACTTTAGGATACCGATACAGAGCATTAAAATTCTTAGCTTTTCGTGCAGATTTTAATTACATGAGAGTATATGGTAGTGATGAACTAACTCAAGAACCAGTTAGAAACAATAGAAATTTAAGCTTCCGATCACCAATTACTGAAATTTCAGCACTTGTTGAAGTAACATCACAAATTACAACTATTGGTAACAGGTATCACATTAAAAAAACATTAAAAAGACGTTACAAAGCCTCTAGTCAGTACATCTACGGTTTTATTGGGATTGGTGTATTTCATTTTAACCCGCAAGCACTTTACAATGGTTCTTGGGTAAATTTACAACCACTTTCAACTGAAGGCCAAGGATTACCAGGTGGCCCTAAAGCATATAGAAAGATTTCTACATGTATACCTTTTGGATTTGGCTATCGATTAAATTTATCAAGAAAATTAACTTTAGGTTTAGAATATAATTTTAGAAAAACAACTACTGATTATATCGATGATGTAAGTGGTGTTTATTACGATAAAAATCTTTTATTACAATACAAAGGGCCAGTTGCTGTAGCTTTATCTGATCCTAGTAAAGGCGATATTCCTGGCGCAACTTCACCTAATGCAGATGGTACAGGAGCACAAAGAGGAGACATTCAACGTGATTCTTACATGTGTATTGAACTAAAAATTGGCTATTTTCTTGATACTAAGTCTAAGAAAAGAACAAGATCTAAATTTTAATTGCTATCATCTTCAAGCAATTACAACTTGCTGATTATTTTCCATCATTTTTTTAAGATTTATTAAAGCATATCTCATTCTCCCTAATGATGTGTTTATACTGACTTGAGAAAAATCTGCAATTTCTTTAAAACTCATATCGTAATTTACTCTCATTAACAAAACTTCTTTTTGTTCTATGGGTAACAACTCAATTAATGAACGAATTTTCTTTTTAAATTCTTTTTTTTCTATTTCGTAATCGTCAGATTTTTGAATATTCAGTACCGAAAAAATATCTGTTTGTTCACCGTCTTCATTTACAATATGCTGAATAGTTTGAATTTTTTTATCTTTTCGAAAATGATCAATTACAAGATTACGGGCAATACGTAATACCCAAGGTAAAAATTTACCTTCTTCTTGATAATAGCCGCTTTTTAATGAATGAATAACTTTTACAAAAGTATCTTGAAAAATATCCTCAGTAAGTTCTCTATTTCTTACCAATAAATAAATAGAAGAAAAAACTTTTCTTTTGTGACGTTGAAGTAAGATTCCAAGTGAATTTTCGTCTCCATTAATGTAATCAATTACTAATTGATTATCATCTTTAACAATTGTTTTCATAGGCAACTACTTTAAATATTAAAATTTTAAGAAAAAAGTAGTTGTGTTACCTATAGCTTGTTTTTAAAGATTTATAAGGCAATAATACAAAATAGTTTTAGTTTCAACAAAAAATTAAACTAAAAATGGCAAAATATTTTATTCAGATAATCAAAAACATTATAAATATTCAAATTCCCCATGAGCAGATTTAATGGTAACTTTTTTACCTTCTGTATGTTCAACTCTACCAACTATTTGGGCATCAATATTAAACTCTTTAGATATCGTGATAATATCATTTGCAACATCTTGAGGAACATAAAACTCTAATCGATGACCCATATTAAACACTTTATACATTTCTTTCCAATCTGTTTTCGATTCCTCCTGTATAAGTTTAAATAATGGTGGAGTAGCAAACAAATTATCTTTAATTACGTGTAAATTATCTATAAAATGTAAAATCTTAGTTTGTCCACCGCCACTGCAATGAACAATACCATGAACCTTATCTCTGTATAAATCAAGAATTTTTTTAACTACTGGCGCATATGTTCGGGTTGGAGAAAGCACTAATTTACCAGCGCTAACTTTTTCTGTTTTTAAAATTCCTTTATCCATATAATTAACCTCAACTTCATCGGTTAATTTTCTATTGCCCGAATAAACTACTGAAGCAGGTAAATTAGTATCAAAAGATTCAGGATATTTACTTGAGTATTCTTTTTCAAAAACATCATGGCGAGCAGAAGTTAATCCATTACTTCCCATTCCTCCATTATATTCTTGTTCGTAAGTTGATTTGCCAAATGAAGCTAACCCAACAATTACATCACCAGGTTTTATGTTGGCATTATTAATTAAATTTTTTCTTTCTGTACGAGCAAATGCTGTGAAACCAACGTCAAGTGTTCTAACAATGTCTCCAACATCAGCTGTTTCACCACCTGATAAATGAAGTTTAACACCAAGCGTTTTTAGGTATTCAATATAATCATTTGTGCCATTTATTAAATGAGAAAGAACATCGCCCGGTATTAAATTTTTGTTTCTTCCTATTGTAGATGAAATAACTATATTATCTGTTACACCCACACAAATCAAATCATCAATATTCATGATTAAAGCATCCTGGATGATTCCTTTCCAAACAGAATGATCGCCTGTTTCTTTCCAATACACATACGCTAAACTTGGTTTTGTTCCTGCGGTATCGGCATGCATAATGTTGCAAAAATCATCATCATTTCCCACATAATCAGGCAAAATTTTACAAAAAGCTTTTGGAAATAAACCCTTATCAAGCTTAGCTATTGCTTTATGCACATCTTCTTTATCAGCAGAAACTCCACGCTGATTGTAGCGATTATTACTCATTCACAATTTTTTTTCAAAGTTAGTATTTTTAAACTTTAAGTGAACTGAAAGAAATCTTATTTTAGCGCAATATTTTTCAAAACAACCAATGAAAAAAACAGAAATCCTTAATTCTAAGCAAATACAACAAAAACTGAATAGATTAACCTATGAAGTTCTTGAAAACAACTTTGAAGAAAAAGAGTTACTTATTGCAGGAATTGATGGTAACGGATATTTGCTTGCTCAACATGTAGTAAAGGCTCTTAAAAAAATAACCAAACAGAAAATAACTCTAGGTAAAATTAGTTTAGACAAAAAAAATCCTTTGGCTAACGAGCCCAAAATAGATTTTACTGAAAAAGACTATAAAAATAAAACGGTGATTTTAGTGGATGATGTTTTAAACAGTGGTAAAACATTAATTTATGGTGTAAAAATATTTTTAGATAAACCCGTAAAAAAAATAAACACATTGATTTTAGTTGACAGAAGCCATACTCAGTTTCCTGTTAAAGCTGATTTTGTAGGCTTATCTCTTTCAACAACCTTGCAAGAGCATATTGTTGCAGATTTAAGTGTTAAAGGAAAAGAAACTGTTTACTTAATTTAACCATGCGGATAGATATTGTAACCATACACCCGCAATTACTCGAAAGTCCTTTTCAGCATAGTATTTTAAAACGTTCCATCCAAAAAGGTATAGTAGAAGTTAATCTTATAAATTTAAGAGATTACAGTGAATATAAGAAAAAACAAGTTGACGATTATGCGTTTGGTGGAGGTGCTGGAATGGTAATGATGATTGAGCCAATAGCGAATTGCCTTAATGCTTTAAAATCGAAACGAAATTATGATGATTTAATTTATTTGTCTCCTGATGGAGACACTTTGCAGCAATCTATTTGTAATTATTATGCAACCAAACAAAATATCATTTTACTTTGCGGACATTACAAAGGTATTGATGAACGAATCAGAGAACATTTTATTACGCGCGAAATTTCTGTAGGCGATTACGTATTAAGCGGTGGAGAATTGGCTGCTGCAATTTTTTGTGATTCGGTAATTCGATTAATTCCTGGTGTGCTAAACGATGAAACCTCTGCCCTATCCGACTCCTTTCAGGATGATTTATTGGCACCACCAGTTTATTCTCGTCCGGCAGAATACAATGGATGGAAAGTACCTGACATATTATTAAGTGGGCATTCCGCTAAAATTGACCAATGGCGTTTTGAACAAAGCATTGAACGAACTAAATTAAAGCGTCCTGATTTATTTCAAAAACACAAAGGTAATCACTAATAATGCATAGCATAGAGCCATTTTACAATTGGAGGCATTTGTATGTTGCCGCTGAAGATCCGATTTCTCCATTTTATGGAAGAGAGTACAGCGAATTTGAATATGAAAATAAAATTTATAATTATTTTATTCACCCACAATGGGACGAAATTGGATCAGAAACGCTTTATATAAAAATACTTTTTGTTGATTATACAGAAAGTTATGCTGTGCTAGAATTTATTGGTGAATGGAATGATGCCATTAATAATGACATTATGCTTTTAAAGCGAGAGATTATTGATGAATTGCAAAAACAAGGTATTAATAAATACATTTTAATTGGCGAAAACGTATTAAATTTTCACGCATCTGATGATTGTTATTATGAAGAATGGTTTGATGACATTGAAGATGGCTGGATTGCTTTTATCAATTTCAGGGAACATGTGCTTAAAGAATTTGAAGCCTACAATATAGATTATTATTATGTTTCTGGAGGTGAACTAAATGAATTTAACTGGAGAAGATTTAGTCCGGGTCAATTGTTTGGAAACATCAATAAAATAATATCAAAACGATTAAAGTAACTTATACTTTTATTCCAATCACTAATAAATCATCTACTTGTTCGTGATTCTTCATCCATTGGTTAATTTCGTTTTCTAATAAATCTCGTTGTTCGTTGATGGTTTTTTCACAAATGGAAACAACAAAATTCTTCATGTTTTTACTCATGTATTTTTTACCATCATTTCCTCCAAATTGATCAGGAAAACCATCGGTAGTTGCATATATAATATCTCCTTCTTTAAGTTGAAAATCGTGTTGTTCATATTCAAAATTAAATTCAGTAAAACTGGCAATGCTTGCTTTAGTTGGTTTTATTTCCTTAAACTCTTTTGTTTCACCATCTATAATCCATAATGGTCTGTTTGCCCCTGCATAAGACAACATTAAGGTTTGTTTATTGATTTTAATAAGACAGATTTCCATTCCGTCCTTACTTTTACCCTCTAAAATTACCTCTTGCTTTAATGTTGTTTTAACTCCATTGTTAGTTGAATAAAGTATTTTTGCTGGTTCAGTATTTTCTCTAACCGAATCGTGCAGTTTATCTGAACAGATCATACTCATAAATCCACCAGGAACGCCATGACCAGTGCAATCTGCACAAGCGATTAAAAACTCATGCTCATTTAACTGTTTAAACCAATAAAAATCTCCACTTACAATGTCCTTTGGCTGATAAAAAACAAATAAATTATTGCATGCTTTTTTAATTTCATCAAAGGTTGGCAAAATTGCATGCTGAATGCCTTTTGCATAATTTATACTATCTGTAATTTCTTTGTTTTTATGTTCAATTTCAGCTTTTTGATGTACAATGGTTTTTGTTCGTTCGGTAATAATTGCCTCAAGTTTTATGTTTTCATTTCTAAGTCGTTTGGTATTGTATTTAATGATTAAAACAATTGAGCCTATTAATGCAACAACGTAAAAAAAGTAAGCAAAAATTGACCTATACCATGGAGGTAAAATGGTAAAAGATAAAACAATTTCCTCACTTTCATTTCCGGTAATATCTCTAACTTTTGCATGAAAAACATATGTGCCTTCATATAATTTATTTAATGTTACTTCATTGTTTTTAGACCATTTTCCAAAAGCAGTATCAATTCCTTCAACATAATAAGTAAACTCCATCTCATTTTTATCAATAAAATTAGGGGCAGAAAGATAAAAATGTAGCTGATTATTTTCATAATCGATAGCTGTTTCTGTACTACTATTTCCGGAAAAATTTTTCTTTATGGTATCTGTTTTCAAAATAAAAAAACTTATCAATGCTTTATATTTTAAAGTTTCCTTAGTAAAGCCCAAATCATAACAAAACAATCCATCATTGGTAGAAATATATACTGAAGAACCACTTTGATGAAAATGTTTTGCATTAACTTCTTTTATTCTATTCAACCACTTAGAGTCATTACTAAATTTACCATCCTTAAAAACCAACGAAGAAATTTCATCCACTTTTGTAATATTCTCTTTTGGACCTGTACCTTGAAAAAAGACCTCTTTATTAACCACGCAAGGTTTTGCAATTTGATAGTTCAAATGAAATGGATTAAAATTCTCTTCGCGCTTAAAAACTGGTTTTTGTTTTTCATCAAAAACTAAAATGCCATTACCGGTACCAATCATAACTCTATCATTTATTACAAATGGGCAATTATCTTGTAATGATTTTAACCCATCTTTTAATCCGTAATTTTTAACAGTATTGTTTTTTGTATTAAGAACATCAATGCCTTTTTGATTTATACCAAAAAATATGGCGTTATTATGCTGAAGAATATATCTTGTTTCTCCTTCGGTTTCAACTTCTTTTTCAATAAAAAAACCATCGTTTACAAATTTTGCGATGGCATAAAAACCATTACCTCCTAAATAAATAGTCGAACTATCGAATTGATCCGCTAATAATTTATAAGTAATATAACCTTCTATTACAGAAATAAAATTTGTTCCGTCATATAAGTAAACTCCATCAGTTGTAGCAATTAATAGCGAATTATTTACAACACATAAATCCCAAACTTGATGATTCAAAGTTGTTGCCTCAAAACGTTTTTCTTTTTCGTTTAAAAACAATAAACCTTTATCGGTACCTATAAACAGTTTGTTTTGAAATTTACACGATGTTTCAATAGTTCCTTTTATCCCATCAAATTTTGTCCATTTAGTAATAGGTGTATTTATTTCCAGGTATGAAATCCCTTTATTTAATGAAAGCCAAAGATTACCCGCATTATCTTCAAATAAAGAAGTAACAAAATCATCTTGCAAGCCATTTTTTGAGTTTATAAACTTTAAAGGATTAAAATGTTCATCTGAAATCACCATTCCATCTTGCTGGCTGCCTATAACATACTTACCATTACTAAGTTGCACCCCACAATAAACTTGTTTTTCAATCATCCAATTATCTAAAGGAGATTCTACTTTTTTAAAGCTACTTTTATTAGGGTATTTAGGATTTAGAAACATAAGGTACATTCCTTTTTCTGTACCCACCCAGTATTCATTTCTGTATTTAGGAAGTATAAATCGAACTTTAATTTGAGAAAAAATTTCTGATCCTTCAACAAATACTAATTTATCATTTATCAATACTTTTAATCCTACATTAAATTGCCTAACGAACAAGTTGTTGTTTACAGAAAAAAAAGTATGAAATAATGAATCTGCAGGAGCATTTATCGCTTTAAAGGATTTATCGTTGATTGAAATTATTTTTTCATTGGAGCAAAAGTGAGAAGTTTTATTTATAGGTATTGTAGACCAAACTTCGCTAAAATCAAGATCCTTCTTATCTATTTTTTGAGTGAGCGATTGATAGTTAAATTCACCCTTCTTGCCTTGGTTTATTTCACCAAATTCTTGCTGCCCACCAACTAAAATTTTGCCTTTTTTATCTTTGGAAACGGAAATTGCAGCACTTTCATTTTTTAAAAGTGCAATTTCCCAATAATAACCATCATAAATTAAAACTCCACTTAAATTGGCAACAAACAATCTACCAATACTATCCTGAACAAAACCTCTGTTTTGATCAGTACTCATGTAATTAGCCGGCGTAAAATTTTTAAGGTAATAATTGCCAGTTTGAGCCTGAGAATTAACTAGAAATAAATTAAAAAAACAGATTAGATATTTGGTAATTGATTTCAAATTATAATTTTCATCATCAAATTTAAAAATAAATAAATATCATTCGATTATTTAAGGTGTATCAAAAAAAAAGGCCACATGTAGTGGCCTTTCAATAAATCTAAATGAAATTTATTATTTCTTTTTTGCGTAACGAGAACGGAATTTATCTACACGTCCTGCTGTATCAACTAACATGTGTTTTCCTGTATAAAAAGGATGTGAAGTATTAGAAATCTCCATTTTAAGTAATGGATACTCATTTCCGTCTTCCCATTTAATTGTGTCTTTTGTTTCAGCACAAGAACGAGTTAAAAATGTGTAATCGTTAGAAATGTCTTTAAAAACAACTAATCTGTAATTTGATGGATGGATATCTTTTTTCATGTCTGTATATTTTCAAAAATGGATTGCAAATATACAATTTAATCTTTAAATCCAAACTTTATTTAAAAAAAATAGAATAAATTAAATTTCCAATCGTTGTGTAGATGTATATTTGTAAACTGTGATGTCTAAAAAAGTACTTTTAACATTTGTAATTACGATCGTTTTATTTTTTTTTGGAGTTTCTTGCAAAAAAGATACTTCTCCTTTTTCTGATTATAATAAACTAGAATTTTCTCAAGATTCTGTACTATTCGATACTGTTTTTACACAAGTCGGTTCGTTTACGAAGTATTTTAGAATAAAAAACCCTAATAATTCTACCATAACAATTTCCAAAATTTATTTAGCAAGAGGTAATCCCTCTTTTTACCGATTAAATGTAGATGGTGCTCCTGGAAAATCATTTGAAAACATTGAAATTTCAGCCGGAGATAGCATTTATGTTTTTGTTGAAGTTACAATTGATCCCAATAACCTAACAAATCCATTTGTATATAAGGATTCCATTATATTTGACTCACCTTCAGGACAGCAAGATGTTGATTTGTATTCGGTTGCCAGAAATTGCTATTTGCATTTACCCACTAATACTATTTATCTTGGAAATGGAGGCACATTTAGTTACGGCTCACTGGCTTGTGGAGAGGTTTGGAATAACGACAAACCACATCTGGTTTTCGGATATGCATTAATTGATTCTACATGCACTTTAACAATAAATGCAGGTACAGAAATTTATTTTCATCAAAATGGTGGCATTGTTGCCGACCGAGGTGCATGCTTAAAAGTTTTGGGAACAAAAGATCAACGGGTTACTTTTCAGGGTGACCGTTTGGAATACGATTATAGAGATATAGCCGGACAGTGGGAACGGATTTGGTTATTAGATGGAAGCAACAATAATGAAATTAATTATGCAGTTATAAAGAATGCATTTATTGGTATTCAGGCTGAGCCTTTTGCTTTTTATGAAAATGGTGGCAGTGTGATTCAGCAACGTAAAGTAAAAATTACCAACACCATTATTCAAAACTGCTCTTATGCCGGAATTTTCTCGCGTTATTATAATATTGAAATGGGAAATTCCATCGTTAGTAATTGCGGAAGTTACCTAGCTGCTCTTATTTATGGAGGCTCATACAGTTTTAGACATTGCACTTTTGCAAATTACTGGACTGAGGAAACTCGAAACACACCCTCTATTTACATTAACAACAAAAATGATATACAAAATTTTCCTATCGACAGTGCATATTTTGTAAATTGCATTTTAGATGGAAACAATTCGGAAGAACTTTCTTTAGATACTGCCAACGTAACTGGCCAAATAAACCAACTTAAGTTCGTTAATAATTTGCTTAAGACGCAAATCAACACATCCAATTTAAACCGTTTTATCAGTAACAAAACCAATCAATCTCCAAGTTTTAAAGATGCTGGAAATAACGATTTTAAATTAAATGCGAACTCTCCAGCAATTAATCACGGCGCTCAAATGCCTAATTATCAAACGGATATAAATGGGATTATACGAGATCAATTTCCTGATTTGGGCGCTTACGAGTTTGTTCCATAAAATACAGATTAAAAAAAATTAACAATTAACTAGAATTAAATTATATCATTTTTTTATCTTGGTGCTATTTTTGTATGCCGATTTAAAATTTTTAAACTATGAAAAAAATTATTATCAATTCAATTCTCATCTGCAGTTTGTTATTTTCATTAAATCAATTTGCTCAGGGTTATGAAATAAAAGTAAACATCAAAAACTCAAAAGACAGCATGTGTCTTTTAACCAAATACACCTGGGAACAACCGTATAAAGTAGATACCGCAAAAGTTGATAAAAACGGCAGTATGGTTTTTAAAGGAAAAGAACCTCTGGAAAAAGGAATTTACTCTGTTTACAGTCCCAAAAAAGGGGTTTTGTATTTTGACTTAATCATTAACGAAAGCCAAAAATTAACCATAAATACAGATACAACTAATTTTTACGACAATATGAAAATTATTGGGCCGAAAGAAAATACAGACTTTATAGATTATGTAAAATTCATGGGTTCTAAAAACATGGAAAGAATGAATTATGAAAAAGAAATTAAAGCGAAGAAAACTGCTGACTCAACAAAATTAATTACACAAAAAAACACCGACTTATTTAAACAAATAAAAAAATATCAAACTGATTATTTAAACACAAATCCTACCTCCTATTTAGCTACATTAATAAGATTACAAAACGACCCTGATGTTCCAAACGCTCCAAAAAATATACCTGCTGCAGATACGGCTATCTGGAAATATCAATATTACAAAAATCATTTTTGGGATGGCATTGATTTAAATGCAATTTCCACTTTAAATACCAATAAAATTTTTGCAGATCGAGTAAAACGTTTTTTTGAAAAAATTGTAATACAAAATCCAGATTCATTAGCGAAAGAATCTGATTTGTTTTTAAGCAAAATTGGCAATAACAAAGAAAACTTTAAATGGGTAACACATAACCTAACTTACATGTCAGAATCATCTAAAGTTATGGGTATGGATGCATTTTTTGTCTATATGGTTAACAAACATTATAAAACAGGCAAGGCATATTGGTTAGATGAAAAACAATTAGAAAAAGTAATTAGCAGAGCTAATATTTTAGAACCACTTTTATTAGGCAAAAAAGCTCAAGATTTACAATTAATAGATACTACTGGCATCAAAACCATTAAAAAATTAGGAATTGATACCATGACTACCAGCGAAACATTAACAAAAGCATATTATAACAATCAGGAAACTTTACAAAAACTTTTAGTTTCTATGAACGGTATTAAAGCCGACTGGACAGTTCTGGTTTTTTGGGACGTAGATTGCGGTCATTGTAAAAAAGAAATTCCTGTGATAGCAGACACTTATCATAAACTAAAAAAAGAAGGAAAATCAATAGAAGTATTTGCTGTTTATACACAGCACGAATACGATAAATGGAAAAAATTCATTAAAGAAAGTAATTTAGATTGGTTAAATGTAGCAGATGCAGTACATTTAAATAATTTAAAAGAAAAGTATGATATCTATAGCACACCTGTTATTTATTTATTAGATAAAAACAAAGTAATAAAAGCAAAACGAATTGGTGCTGAACAATTGGAAGAAGTAATTAAGAACATGGAAAAAATGACCAAATAATAAAAATCACGATTTTAATTTAAGCCACTTACTAGTAAGTGGCTTTTTTATTTCACAAAGAACTAACATTTTAACATTACAATAATGTGTAATTAAGTTAATTGTTATATTCGCAACTTTATTATATAAAACATGAAATATATTGCTGAAATTGATGTAATGCCTCTTAAAGCATTATTAGATCCACAAGGAAAAGCGGTAACAGGAAGCATGAAAAATTTAGGTTTACCTGAAATAGCTAATGTAAGAATTGGGAAACACATATCTTTAGAAATTGAAGCTGACTCAAAAGAGCTTGCGCAAGCCAAAGTGGACGAAGCATGCAAAAAGCTTTTGTGCAATCAAATCATGGAATTTTACGAATTCAAATTAAAAGAAGCATAATAAGAACAATAAATAATATAAATTAAAATGGGATACTTATTTACATCAGAATCAGTTAGTGAAGGACATCCGGATAAAGTTGCGGATCAAATTTCAGATGCTTTAATAGATAATTTTTTAGCTTTTGATCCACAAAGTAAAGTAGCTTGCGAAACTTTAGTTACTACAGGTCAGGTTGTTTTAGCTGGTGAAGTTAAGTCAAAAGCATATTTAGATGTACAGGAAATTGCACGTGGTGTAATTCGTAAAATTGGTTACACTAAATCAGAATACATGTTTGAAGCAAATTCTTGCGGTATTTTATCTGCTATTCACGAACAGTCATCTGATATCAATCAAGGTGTTGAACGTAAAAAGAAAGAAGATCAAGGTGCTGGCGATCAAGGAATGATGTTTGGTTACGCAACAAACGAAACTGATAACTACATGCCTCTTGCTTTAGATTTAGCTCATGCCATTTTACTTGAACTTGCTGCATTAAGAAGAGAAAACAAACAAATCAAATACCTTCGTCCAGATGCAAAATCTCAGGTAACATTAGAATACGACGACAACAATAAGCCTATTCGAATTGATGCGATTGTAGTTTCTACTCAGCATGATGATTTTGATAAGGAAGAGAAAATGTTAGCTAAAATCAAAAAGGATATTATTGAAATTTTAATTCCTCGTGTTAAGAAAAACTACCCTAAATACGCTCATTTATTCAACAATAAAATCAATTACCACATTAACCCAACAGGTAAATTTGTAATTGGTGGACCACATGGTGATACCGGCTTAACCGGACGTAAAATTATTGTAGATACCTACGGTGGAAAAGGAGCTCACGGAGGTGGAGCTTTCTCTGGTAAAGATCCATCAAAAGTAGATCGTTCTGCAGCTTATGCAACACGCCATATTGCTAAAAACCTTGTTGCTGCAGGTGTTTGTAACGAAGTATTAGTTCAGGTTTCGTATGCAATTGGAGTTGCTCAACCCATGGGTATTTTTATTGACACTTACGGTACTTCAAAAGTAAATTTGACTGATGGCGAAATCGCTAAAATCGTTCAAAAAGTTTTTGATATGCGTCCATATTTCATTGAGCAACGTTTAAAACTTCGTACACCTATGTATAGCGAAACAGCTGCTTATGGTCATATGGGACGTAAAAATGAAGTGGTAACTAAAACATTTACATCTCCTGACGGAAAAACTAAGAATGTAAAAGTTGAATTATTTACTTGGGAAAAATTAGACTATGTTTCAAAAGTAAAAGCTGCTTTTAAAATAAAATAACCAGTACATTTTTACAAATGTTTATGAAAGGCTGTTTTTTAACAGCCTTTCTTTTTTTAAGAACATTTGATGTGAATAATAAACCTATTTATTATTTCATGAGATAGTTTTGTTAATGTACCTTTGCAAAAAATTAGAAATGAAAAATCAATATGTAACAGAAGAACAAACAATTGTTGAAGAAAAAATAATTGCAGAAAAACAGTTTGCATTAATTTTATTTAATGATGATGTAAATACTTTTGAACATGTGATTGATTGTCTGGTTAAAATTTGTGACCATCAATTATTACAGGCTGAGCAATGCGCTTACTTAGTGCATTATACCGGTAAATGCGTTGTTAAAAATGGCAGCTACGAAAAGTTAGAGCCACTTTGTACTGCATTATTAGATAATGGTTTATCGGCAAAAATTGAAAAATAACCCATGAAAATAAATATTCTCACCTTATTACTCTTCATTTTTATTTTTTCTTGCAATCAAAAAGTACCAATTACTAATAGAAGACAATTAATCCTTATTCCGGAAACTGATTTAATGTCCATGAGTTTTACGGAATACGGTAATTTTTTGAGAACTCACGAAGTTTTACCCAGATACCACAATGATTTTCAATTAGTTGAAAAAGCAGGGAAACGAATTCAACAAGCTGTACAGGAATTTATGAGAGACAAAGGAATGTCAAAACGAATCGAAGGTTTTGCCTGGGAATTTAATACAGTAGAAGAACCTATAGTTAATGCCTGGTGTATGCCCGGAGGAAAAGTTGTAGTTTATTCTGGATTATTACCAGTAACTCAAGATGAAACAGGATTAGCGATTGTTATGGGGCATGAAATTGCACATGCTATTGCTAGACATGGAAATGAACGAATGAGTCAGCAAATGGCAGTTCAATTAGGCGGCATGGCTTTATCAGTTGCTTTAAATAGTCGCTCACAGGAAACTCAAAATATTTTTATGCAATCTTATGGATTAACTTCTCAATTAGGTATATTAAAATACTCCAGAACTCATGAAAGTGAAGCCGACAAATTAGGGTTGATTTTTGCCGCTTTAGCGGGTTATGATCCTAATGCTGCAATTCCTTTCTGGGAGAGAATGTCAAAACAAGTTTCAGGAACAAAACCACCTGAATTATTAAGTACGCATCCTAGCGATGAATCTCGAATAAACGAACTAAAATCTTTTATGCCAGAGGCAATGAAATATTTTAGAAGTTTCGAGTAATTGATATTAATTATTCAATAACTCTTTTTTTTTACAAGATATTGATTTTCAAAATATTAAATATTAATGTATATTGAAAATATTATCAATTTTATCTAAATTAGGACTTCTAAAGCATAATGTTTAAATGATGTATATATTACAAATTTTATAAAGGATTACATTCCTAATAATTTTGTAAACATTAAAAAATCAACTAATGTTTACATTTTTATTTCAAACGTCTTCTTTAATTTCTATTAAAAGGACTGGTTTTTATAAAAGTTACTTAAAAACTACATTTTGTTTTTTATCTTTTTTTGTTTCTTCAATAGTTATTTCTCAAAATCCAATTATTTTTTCATCTACCGGATCCACAACATGGACAGTGCCTACTTGCGTAACACAAGTAACTGTTGAAGTTTGGGGCGGTGGTGGTGGCGGCGGAGCCACTTGGTCTAAATTTGACCCAACAGATAATGGTTCATCTTCTGCTGAAGCTTGCACTGCTGCTGGTGGAGGTGGCGGAGGTGGTTACTCTAGAAGAGTTTATACTGTAACTCCAGGACAAGTTTATACTATTAACGTTGGAAATGGTGGTAATGGAGGAACCGTAAACAGTAGCGGAAATAACAGAGCAAATGCAGGTTCGCCTGGAGGAAACAGTACTTTTTCTGGACCTGCAACATCTGCAACAGGGGTTTTAACTGCATTTGGTGGATCAGGAGGTTCAGCTGCAAATTTTTTAAGAAGTAATTGTTTAGGTGGTTGTTGGATAAACCATGAAGGTGTAAATGGCAATGGTGGTACTGGAGGTGGGGGTTCAAGCGGAACAACGACATTTAATGGCGGAAATGGAGCCGCAGGTGTTCATAGCGGAAGTACTCAAGACAGAAGTGGCGGAGGTGGCGGAGGTGCTGGCTCTACTGCAAATGGTGGTAATGCATCCGGTATAACAACTGGTGGAAATGGTGGCGCGTCTGGGGGAGGAAATGGTGCTAATGGAATAGTGCAACCTTATGGAAACGGATATTTGGGAACTAATGGCAATAATGGCAACACTATTGGTGGCGGTGGAAGCGGTGCATGTGGTCATAACAGACAAGCAAGCAGCAACGCAAACAGATCAAATATTGGCGGTAATGGTGCTAGAGGCGAAGTAAGAATTACAACTAATAATAGTAATCAGCCAACTCCAACTTTTTCTCAAGTTCAACCGATTTGTAGCGGAGCAAATCTAAGTCCTTTACCAACCACATCAAATGAAGGAATTACAGGAACATGGAGTCCGGCACTAAATAATACAACCACTACAACTTATACATTTACTGCTTCAGGTGGGCAATGCGCAAACCCTACACAAATGACTATTACAGTTAATTCAGCAATTACGCCCACATTTAATCAAGTTGGGCCTTATTGTTCAGGCGCAACTATTAATCCATTACCAACTACATCAAATAATAACATTACAGGAAACTGGTCTCCGACTATAAGTAATACTCAAACAACTACATATACATTTACACCAAATACCGGTCAATGTGCATCTGTAACACAAATGACAATTACAGTTAATCAAGCTCCAACATTAACACCATTAACCAATCAATCCATCTGTTCTACTGGTTCTGCTACATTTAGCGTAACATCAAATCCAACTAGTGTACCTTTTCAATGGCAATATTTTGATGGAACAAATTGGAATAATGTTGCTAATAATACTCCATCAGGCTTTACTTACTCCAATCAAACTACTACAACTTTAAATATCTCTAGTAATTCAGTAGTTTGCAACACCTTTCAATATAGAGTTGTTGCGGGTTCATCATCTTGCCAATCAATATCATCATCAGGAAATTTAACGGTTGTTAGAGCAACTAGAATTTTGCCAACCGGACCACAATGTAGCGAAACAGAATTAAATTTTGATGCTTGTCCGAGTGGTGCAATTTACAGTTGGTCGGTTACACCTCCTTCTGGCACTAATGCTAGTCCTTTAATCGGAAATAGTCAAACATTTTCATTTATTCCAGTAAATAATACTGGATTAAATCAAACATTTAGTGTTACAGCAAATGTAACTTATCAAGGCTTATCATGTACAAATAATTTTAGTCCAACCATTACCTCACCACCAATTTCAGGCACATTAAGCGCTTCAAGCATTGATTTATGCATTGGAAATACAGCTACAGTTACAACAACAGGAAACACAGGTGGAACATGGTCAAGTTCAAATACTTCTATTGCAACTATAAATACAAATGGTATAGTTACTGGAGTTAGCTCAGGCACTGTTACAATTAGCTATTTGGTAAATGGAGTTTCACCTTGTATAGGAAGTTCAAATGCAACATTAGATATTATTGTAACTGCGGCACCTGATGCCGGAATATTATCTGGAACATCAAATTTATGTGCAGGTGGAACAACTTCAATTTCTACTAATGGAAATTTAGGAGGTACGTGGTCATCCTCTGATGCCACCGTAGCAACAATTGATGCAAACGGAACTATTACTGCTTTAAATAATGGAACTACAATAATTACTTACTCAGTAACATCTGCAAGCTGCAATGCTTCTGATATTGCTACATATACTATTAATGTAAATTCTAATTCTAGTGCAGGAACGTTAAGTTCAACTTCAACAAATATTTGTATTGGCAATACAGCTACAGTCAGCACAAACGGTACAACCGGTGGAAATTGGGCAAGTTCAAATTCATCAGTGGCAACAATAGATGCAAACGGAATTGTTACAGGAATTAGTCCGGGTACTGTAACAATTACTTATACCTTAAACACTACAAATTGTTCTTCAGGAAATAATTCTGCATCCTTAACAATAACAGTAATTGATTTACCCGATGCAGGAACTATTAGCGGATCAATTTCTATATGCCAAGGAAATACAACAACATTAACAACTAATGGGAATAGTGGTGGAACATGGTCGAGTTCTGATCCTGCTATAGTTACAATTGACGCAAATGGTTTAGTTAATGGAATTGCTACTGGTAGTGTAACAATTAGTTATTCAGTTTCATCCTCTTCATGTGCTTCTGGTGATTTGGCAACATTTGTTATAAATGTGTCTCCATCAGCTAATGCGGGATCTTTGAGTGGTAACACTTCAATTTGTACCGGTAGCACAAGTACAATTACAACTAATGGAAATACAGGAGGAACATGGACCAGTTCAAACACTTCAATTGCAACGGTTAATTCAAATGGTGAAGTAACTGGTTTATCAGCCGGTACAATTACGTTAAGTTATTCTGTAAGCATAACAGGTTGTTCTATAGGTGATATTGAAACATTAACTATTACTGTTAACCCAACACCTACTTTAACTCCGGTTTCAAATCAAACGCTCTGTTCGGGATTATCTTCTAGCCCAATTAATGTTAACGCTACACCTACATTGGCTAATGTAAGTTGGACTAATTCAAACACTGCTATTGGTTTAGCGGCTTCAGGAATTGGCAATATTCCTTCATTTATACCAACAAATAATGGGAATACACCTTTAACTTCCATTATTACTGTTAGTTCAAGTTTAAATGGTTGTAATTCGAATCAACAAACATTTAACATAAGTATTTATAATACACCAACAGTATTTGTGAATAGTAATTCTCCAATATGTGTAAACAATACCATTAATTTGAGTTCTTCAAATGGAAGCAACTATTCATGGCAGGGACCAAATGGATTTACAAGTTCTTCACAAAATCCAATGATTACTAACGCCACAATTTTAATGTCTGGAACATATTCAGTTACAGTTAACAGTTTATCAGGTAATTGTCCTGGTACAGCAACAATTAATGTTATTGTAAATTCATTACCCGTTGTAAGTGCATCTAGCAATTCACCTGCATGTATTGGGGGCGCAATTAATTTAAATTCAAACTTAAGTAACGCAAATGCTTATTCATGGGTTGGCCCAAATAATTACTCTTCTAATTCTGCCAACCCTATTATAAATAATGCCTCAGCAAACATGGCGGGTAACTATACGCTTACGGTTCAAAATAGTATAGGCTGTGTTAACGCAAGTGTTGTTTCTGTTTCACTTTTACCTCAACCTTCAGCCCCAATTGTTTCCCCTACTCGACTTTGTCAATTTGCACAGGCAAATCCATTAGTTGCTATACCCTCAACAGGTGGGAATTTAAACTGGTACGGCAATAATTCTACCGGAGGAACCGGGACATTAAATTCCCCTACTCCATCTTCAGCTACAATTGGAACATATCCATATTATGTTTCACAAACTATTAATGGTTGCGAAAGTCCAAGATCCTTACTCAATGTTACCATTCTACAGGCACCTACAGGTATAGTAAATGCAATAGCACCAAAATGTGCGCCAATGTGTAGTCGCTTTGTATTGTCAACCTCAACTACTATTAATCAATATCAATGGAATATGGGGAATGGTTTAGTTACAACAAATAATGACACAATAAATCATTGTTATCCAAATGCAGGAAATTATACGATAAGTGTTAAAATTACCGATACATCAGGATGCTTTAATACATTACAGTTTCCAAATTGGGTGAAAGTGAACGAAAATCCAACAGCAGCTTTTAGCTCCACTCCAAATGAAGTAACACTATTTGATCCTGAAATTTTGTTTCAAAATCAATCAACAGGTAATTCAATTTCTAGTTACAATTGGAATTTTGGAGATTTAACAGGAACATCAACATCGCAGCCAAATATTTATCATACTTATACCAATGCAGGTGTATATAATGTAACTTTAATTGTTAGAACAAATGAAGGATGCAGTGACACCGCAAAAGGAATTATTGAAGTTATAGATGATTTTAATGTCTACATTCCAAATTCCTTTACGCCGAATGACGATGACGTAAATGAAGAGTTTTATCCTATTGGAACTGGTATTTCAGAAGATAAATACTTAATGGAAATTTATGATCGTTGGGGTGAATTAATCTTTACAAGTAATAAATTTTCTGTTCATTGGAAAGGATTAAGAGCTAACGGATCTGAGCCGGTTTTACAAGACACCTATATTTACAGAATCACTTTACAATCAAACAAAGGGGTTTCAGTAAATAAAATAGGTCATGTAAAAGTTATTCGATAAAAAACTGAAATAACCTCTATTTAACCCTACTAAATCGTAAAGTCTTCAACATCCAATCTGGTAATGGTTTTGATGTTTTTTTTAGTTTATCCTGAGCCTGTCGAAGGAGCCAAAAAAGAACAATATCGTATATTAATGTTGCAAAGGTTTTTTATAATTTACAATAAATATATTGCATTTATTCTTTGGAAAAATCTTTAAAACCATTTGTTTACAAACATTTATAAACCATGAGCAATCCCTATTTATTTATCAATATCCTTGATATTAATTTCTTTTGTGTTTTGAAATAATTTATTGGGATGCAACTCTAGAAACGAAGCTATTTTAAGTAAAGTAAGCAGCGTAATGTTTTTTCCTTGCTCAATTTTATGCATGTTGGATTTATCCAAACCAATATCTTCACCCAATCCGGCTAAGGTAATGCCTTTTTTTAAGCGCTCTTTACGAATATTATCGCCTACCTGCTTTAAAAAAAATTGAACCGAATTTTTGGTATTCATTAATGCCAATTTGCATTAACATGAGATAAAAAAGTAGTATTATAATACAACTTTATGTCAAAAGTTGTATTTTAGCACAACTAAAAAAACAATAACACTCAAAGAAATCTTTAATCATAATAAAACATTATTTGTTTTATTATGATTATACGGTTAAATTTGAAAATGAAAGAAAAATAAATTTTAAAAACATAAAACGTATAAAAAATGAAATTGAAACAACTACTATTAGCCAATTTACTTTGCTTAGGTCTTTATGCTCAATTGCCAAGTTATTTAAATCCAAATTTAACATATGGAAGCGTAAGCGATGTTGATGGAAATAATTACGCAACAATTGCCATTGGTAATCAAGTATGGATGGCGGAAAACTTGAAAACATCTAAATTTAATACTGGTGAAGCAATTCAAAATGTTACAGATGATAATCAATGGGGGACTACAACTAATTCCGCATGGACATATTATGATAATTACAGTTTATATGAAAATCCATATGGAAAATTGTATAATTATTATGCAGTTATAGACCCTCGTAAAATATGCCCAGAGGGATGGCACGTGCCAATTGATGCTGAATGGACATTTTTAACAAACTATTTAGGTGGATTATCAATTGCGGGTGGTAAAATGAAAAGTATAGGTAACAGTTTTTGGAATACCCCAAATAATGGCGCTACTAATGAGAGTGGATTTTCAAGTCTACCTGGTGGCTGGAGGGGAAATGTTTTTTATGAATTAGGAACTGATGCTCGTATATGGAGTAGTACAACTGATCCAAGTGGAAATATTATTTATAGAAGATTATATACGGATTATTATAAAATAGATAGAGAATTTGGTAGTAAAAATTATGGATTATCAGTAAGATGTTTAAGTGATTTTCCTAATTCAATAAATGAATTGAATCAAAAAAATAATTTTAAAATCAAATCTTATCCAAACATTGTTATTGATTATTTAACAGTTGAATATATATTAAATTATAAAGAATATATATCGATTACACTAACTAGTTTAGAGGGAAAAAAAATTAAAGAATTTTCAAATAGAATTCAAAATGAAGGGTTTAATAGGATTCAATTAGACATTGTAGATGTTCCACCTGGCTTATACTTTTTAAATGTTAATGGTTTAGAGTTTAATGCATACACAAAAATTAATAAACAATAAATTTTACAAGAAATAAAATTATAATAGTTCGTCATTCAAGAAGAATAATCGTCAAATTGTAAATCTCAAAATTGTAAATCATTCCTGCCGTCGTGTGTCTTGGTTACAAAGAACACTTCTCGACTATGCTCGAAGTGACAACTGAAAAATCAAAAATCTAAACTCTTAAATCCTAACTAACTATATCTTGGTTCAAAAAAATGTCAGGTCGAGCGGAGTCGAGACCTTTAAAATAAAGGGTTTTAATCACTTCTCGCCCTTCGACACCGCTCAAGGTGACAGCTCGAAGTGACAAGTAAAATCATAAATCTAAATTCTTAAAAAATCATAAATCTAAACTCTTAAATCCTAACTAACTATATCATGGTTCAAAAAAATGTCAGGTCGAGCGGAGTCGAGACCTTTAAAATAAAGGGTTTTACTCACTTCTCGCCCTTCGACACCGCTCAAGGTGACAGCTCGAAGTGACAACAACTGAAAAATCAAAAATCTAAAATCTTAAATCCTAACTAACTATATCTTGGTTCAAAAAAATGTCAGGTCGAGCGGAGTCGAGACCTTTAAAATAAAGGGTTTTACTCACTTCTCGCCCTTCGACTCAGCTCAGGGTGACAGCTCGAAGTGACAAGTAAAATCATAAATCTAAATTCTTAAAAAATCATAAATCTAAACTCTTAAATCCTAACTAACTATATCTTGGTTCAAACTAACTAACTATATCATGGTTCAAAAAAATGTCAGGTCGAGCGGAGTCGAGACCTTTAAAATAAAGGGTTTTACTCACTTCTCGCCCTTCGACACCGCTCAAGGTGACAGCTCGAAGTGACAACAAC
>JBILCU010000019.1:0-48104 GCA_044352985.1 Bacteroidia bacterium | reverse complement strand
GATCCTTCACTATGTTCAGAATGACATGTAGTGGTTTTGTCATCCCGACGAAGGAGGGAACTATTGAAGTAAAAATCATTAATCAGATCCTTCACTATGTTCAGGATGACATGTAGTGGTTTTGTCAACCCGACGAAGGAGGGATCTATTGAAATAAAAAAATATTAATCAGATCCTTCACTCCGTTCAGGATGACATGTAGTGGTTTTGTCATCCCGACGAAGGAGGGAACTATTGAAGTAAAAATCATTAATCAGATCCTTCACTCCGTTCAGGATGACATGTAGTGGTTTTGTCAACCCGACGAAGGAGGGATCTATTGAAGTAAAAATCATCAATCAGATCCTTCACTCCGTTCAGGATGACATGTAGTGGTTTTGTCATCCCGACGAAGGAGGGATCTATTGAAATAAAAAAATATTAATCAGATCCTTCACTATGTTCAGGATTACATGTAGTGGTTTTGTCATCCCGACGAAGGAGGGAACTATTGAAATAAAAAAATATTAATCAGATCCGCAGCTATTACAATTTTTAGACAGCCAAAATAAACGGGTTGTGATTGCAATTGATGAATTTCAGCAAATTCTTAATTATCCTGAAAAAAATGTGGAAGCCCTTTTGCGTACAGTTATGCAAACCTTAAAAAATACCTGTTTTGTTTTTTGTGGCAGTAACCAAAGAATGATGCTTGAGTTATTTAATAGTGCAAAACGTCCGTTTTATTGGAGCACACGAAATATTAATCATCAAAAAATTGACGCAAGCATTTATGCTTCTTTTATCAAAAAACATTTTAGTAAACATAAATTTAAAATAGCTGATAGCAACATTGAGTTGATTTTGGAATTAAGCGACTTCCACACTTACTACACACAGCGTTTATGCTAAGAACTTTTTGCCGCAAACATCAAACACATTAAAACGGAACACATTTGTCAAACATTAAAAAAACAATAAAAGAAAACAATACCGTTTATTTTCAATTCAGAAATTTACTAACCTCCCCGCAATGGCAATTGCTTTAAGCAATTGCCATTGAAAAACAGTAGAACAATCATTTGCTCATTCTTTTGTAAGTAAACACCAACTGGGCACACCTGATAGTGTACGTAGAAGTTTAACTTCCCTTCTTGAAAAAGAAATGATTTATTACCACATAGAATCTGAACATCCATATTATGAAGTTTACGATAAATTTTTAAAGCTTTGGATGAGTTTTAAGTAATAATGTATTCTACACTGAAAAAAATAGCCGAATAAATCTTATTTTTTAACATCCCTCATGTATTATCAACATACCTTAACTTTGAATCCTTTGAAGAAGTAAATTCGAAACAAATTAATAAAATTATGGCCGATTTAAATCATCTCAATAACATTTGTATTCAAGTTCGACGCGATATTTTAAGAATGGTACACGCTGTAAATTCTGGTCATCCGGGTGGTTCATTGGGTTGTGCCGAATACATGGTTGCATTGTATTTTGATGTGCTGAATCATCAGCCAGAAAAATGGAACATGGATGGAAAGGATGAAGATGTTTTCTTCTTAAGTAACGGGCATATTTCCCCTGTTTATTATAGTGTATTGGCAAGATCGGGTTATTTTGCAGTAAACGAATTAGCTTCTTTCAGAAAATTAAACTCTCGTTTACAAGGTCATCCTACTACACATGAACATTTGCCGGGCGTTAGAATTGCAAGTGGTTCTTTAGGACAAGGCATGAGTGTTGCTATAGGAGCAGCTTTAACAAAAAAATTAAATAAAGATAATTCTGTAGTTTACTCGCTTCATGGTGATGGTGAGTTGCAAGAAGGTCAAATTTGGGAAGCGGCAATGTTTGCTGCAGCCAATAAAATAGATAACTACATTGCTACTATAGATTATAATGGTAGACAAATAGATGGAGATACCGAAAATGTTTTATCATTAGGTAATTTACATGCTAAATTTGAAGCGTTTGGATGGCAGGTGCTTGAGATTGAAAATGGTAACGATATTAAACAAGTTGTAGATGGTTTAAATAATGCCAAAACTTACGTTGGTAAAGGTAAACCAATTGTTCTAATAATGAAAACTGAAATGGGTAATGGTGTTGATTTTATGATGGGAACTCACAAGTGGCATGGTTCTGCACCAAATGATGAACAGTTAAATAAAGCTTTGGCTCAAAATTTGGAAACAATTGGCGATTACTAATTACGTGTATTTTTTAGTGTCAGTTTCCTATTAAAAAAAAATTACATAACAATTGTTGTTTTCAACTGAGAATTATTTATTCAGTTTTTGCAGTATTTATTTCTATTTTATTTATTCCTGCTCAAGTTAATAGTTCCGCTTCCTATAATTTTTCTAACCAAACTTACAATCCTAAAGCATTAACAAGAATGCTTTTCATCTTTGATGATTCATATAGTATGTATGGAAAATGGAATAGTGGAATGAAAATAGAAATTGCCCAGAAATTAATGGGTGAGTTTTTAGACAGTATAAAAAACACAAAAAATCTTGAAATAGCTTTACGATGTTATGGTCATCAAACACCATTTAGACCAACTCGAAATTGCCAGGATTCAAAATTGGAAATTCCATTTGCACCAGTTGCCACAAATTCTAAGTTGATAAAAGAAAAAATAATGAAATTGGCACCAACCGGAACTACACCCATTGCTTATTCTTTAGAGCAATGTGCCAATGATTTTCCTACTCATTCAAATGCGCGTAATGTAGTTGTGTTAATTACTGATGGGCTTGAGGAGTGTGGTGGCGACCCATGCGCAATATCTAAAGCATTACAAAGTAAAAATGTTTTTTTACGCCCCTTTGTTATAGGTATAGGTTTAGATGTAAAATTTGGTGATGCATTCGCCTGTATGGGTAAATTTTATGATGTGAGCAATGAAGCAAATTTTAAAACTATTTTAAATGTTGTTTTAACAGAAGCAATGAGTCAAACAACAGTTCAGGTTAACTTAAATAATATACAAAAAAAACCTACAGAAACGGATGTTACCATGTCATTTTATGATCAGGCAATCGGTAAAGTAGTTTATAATTATTTACATACCATTAATCATCGTGGAAATCCTGATACCATTATTTTAAATCCTGATTTAAAATATAAGATGGTAGTACATACTATTCCAGAAATTGTTGTGGAAAATATTACTCTTGAAAAAGGTAAACACAATATTATTCCAGTTGATGCAGCTCAGGGGTTTCTTAGTTTACAGTTTCAGGGCATAACATCAAATAAAATTGTCCCGTTTATAGTCAGAAAAAAAGATGAAACCAATACACTTAATGTACAGGAACTTGAAAAATCTGAAAAGTATTTGGTTGGCAAATATGATATAGAAATTTTAACGCTTCCAAGAATAAAAATAAATGCTGCGGAAATAAAACAAAGCACTATTAATACTATCAAAATTCCAGGTTCAGGTATATTACAAATTCAAAAACCCGGTGATGGTTGGGGTAGTATCTATCTGGAGGAAAACAATTTGTTAACCTGGGTTTTTAATATAGGAAATGATGCTGCAACAGAAACCATTTTTTTGCAGCCTGGATCATATAGGTCAGAGTACCGAATAAAAACTCAGTTGGATGCTGATAAAACAATTGAAAGAAAATTTAACATAGAATCAGGAAAACAAACTATCATTAAATTATTTTAAACTTAATTTTGAAACTTTATAACTATGAAAAAATATACTTACACAGAAAAAAAAGATACACGATCAGGATTTGGTTCCGGCCTTAGTGAACTTGGTAAATCAAATCCAAATGTTGTTGCTTTGTGCGCTGATTTAACGGGTTCGTTAAAAATGGATGCTTTTCAAAAAGAGTTTCCTGAACGTTTTATTCAAGTAGGGATTGCAGAAGCTAATATGATTGGCATTGCTGCAGGTTTAACTATAGGTGGTAAAATTCCTTTTACAGGAACATTTGCCAATTTTAGTACAGGAAGAGTATATGACCAAATTCGCCAGTCGGTTGCTTACAGTGGCAAAAATGTAAAAATTTGCGCATCGCATGCCGGTCTAACTTTAGGCGAAGATGGTGCAACGCATCAAATTTTGGAAGATATCGGCTTAATGAAAATGTTACCAGGTATGACCGTTATTAACCCATGTGATTTTAATCAAACCAAAGCAGCTACAATTGCCATTGCTGAATATGAGGGGCCGGTTTATCTAAGATTTGGAAGACCCGCAGTTCCTAATTTTACTCCTGCAGATCAAAAATTTGAAATCGGTAAAGCCTTGCATTTAATTGAAGGAAGTGATGTAAGTATTTTTGCTACAGGTCATTTAGTTTGGCCAGCATTACAAGCTGCTGAACAACTTTTTGAAAATGGAATTAAAGCAGAGGTAATAAATATACATACCATTAAACCATTAGATAGAGATGCTATTTTAAAATCAGTAGCAAAAACAAAATGTGTAGTAAGTGCTGAAGAGCATCAAAAAAATGGTGGTTTGGGCGATAGTATAGCTCAACTTTTAGTAGAAAACACACCTTATCCTCAAGAATTTGTTGCAGTAAACGATAGCTTTGGCGAAAGTGGAACACCGGATGAATTAATGAAAAAATATGGTTTGGATGTAAGTGATATTATTAACGCTGTTAATAATGTGCTAAAACGCAAATAAGCTTTTTATGCTAAATAAATTTATTGTTAGAGTTTTTTTACTTGTCTTTTTGTGTTTTTGTGCGTTCAAATCAAAGGCACAAAAAGTGACAATTTTTACCGAAGATTCTGTAAAATTTATAAAAGAACTCGACATCTATTTTCAGGATTATTCAACGAACAAAGAAGAAGCTGCTCAATTTGTTAAAGATTTCTCTAAGTTTTGGGCTGATACAGTATTTACAAACAAATACAAGGATTATGTTTACATAACCTGTAACAAAATGTTGCTAAAAAAAATGAGGCCTTATCCTTTTTTCAGAGAATACCTCATTGCAGTTGGTAATATGATTGAAAATGTGAAGGATTTTAGCGCATTTACAAGTTGGCAAAATTGTTTGGATAAGGCCTTAACCAATAAGAATAATAATGCCTTTGCCGATTTACTTAACACAAGTTTGAATTTATTTGAAAACAATGTGTTCTTTAAATCGCCTGCTTTTGAATGGCAAACAAAAGAAGGAAAATACCGTTTTGAATACGATACCATCGCTAAAATAGTATTCCCGCCATTTACACTTAAATGTAGAAAAAATGAATATGACTCCTTGGTAATTGAAAACATATCAGGAGTTTTTTATCCGGCATTAGGAAGATTTATTGGTAAAGGAGGAATTGAAACTTGGGAAAGAACCGGTTTACCTAAAACTGTATTTGCTGAATTAAAAAGAGTAAATATTGAATGCAAATCCGGAAGTTTTAGTTGCGATTCTGTTCTTTTTCATCATCCCGCTTATTTTGAAAAACCACAGCTAGGTAGATTGGTTGATAAAGTAATAACCGAAAATTTATCAGAAACCTACCCAAGATTTGATACTTATACCAAACGTGTATTAGTTAAAAATGTAATAAAAGATGTAGATTTTGAAGGTGGTTTCTCTATGAGAGGACCAAAATTTGTTGGAAGTGGTGATGCTATTAATCCTGCCCATGTTTTATTCCGAAGAAATAAAATAGTTTTTTTAGAACTTTCAGCTAAAAACTTTTTAATGAGTGAAGATCGCATCACTTCTGATAATGCTGCGGTGAAATTTTATTTAAATAACGATTCAATTATTCATCCCGGATTAAATTTTAAATATTTTGCTGATAAACGAAAAGTTTCGTTAATACGTACGGATGATGGTATGCAAAAAACCCCATTTTATAATTCCTACCATAAAGTAGATATGTATTTTGAGGAATTGGAATGGAAAATAGATTCCACTAAAATAGATTTAGGATTTATTGCCAATAATCATCAGGGACAAGCCTATTTTGAGTCGAAGGATTTTTTTACAGCTGAGCGTTTTCAAAAGCTAACAAATAATAATGTAAATCCTATTGTTAAATTAAATGAATATTCAGTAAGCAATAATAATGTAAAAAGTTTTACTGCATCAGATTTAGCAAAATTCATGAAATGGCTTGCTGTTGATTTAAGGCCTGTATTATTTAAAGTTGTACAATTTGGCTTAATTGATTTTAATCCTGAAACAGATGTAATTACAATTAGAGATAAGTTGTATAATTATATAGGTGCAAATAAAAAGAAACTTGATTACGATATCATTACCATTCATTCTGTTTATCCAGGTAAAAACAACGCAACATTAAATTTGTTGAACGATAATTTTGATTTAAATATTAAAGGTGTAAAACAAATTTTATTAAGTGATACACAACAGGTTTTTGTTTTCCCATCACGACAGGAAGTGGTGTTAAAAAAAGGTAGAGATTTATCATTTTCGGGCGTTGTGGCTGCTGGTAAATTTGAGTTTCATGGTAAAGATTTTGAATATTCGTATGATAAAAATTTAATTTATTTAAATAACGTAGATTCTTTAAGAATATACTCAGACTCTAGAGAGGCTGATATTAATGGGAATTTTGGTAATAAAAGAGTTCAAACAGTTTTAGAAAAAATCACAGGAGAATTAATGATTGATGGTATTACTAATCATGCAGGTTACAAAAAAGCTCCTAGTTTCCCAATATTTAAAAGCTTTAAAGAATCGTATGCCTTTTATGATAAAAAAAGCATTCAGCGTGGAGCTTACAGTAAAGATAAATTTTATTTTAAATTAGATCCATTTATTATTGATAGTATTGATAATATTAAAAATGAATCCATCATTTTTGATGGCGAATTTTCATCGGCAGGTATATTTCCTACTTTCCGCGAAAAGCTATCGCTTCAAGAAGATTATTCTTTAGGGTTTAAACGAAAAACACCTCCTGGCGGTTTTGAAGTTTATGGTGGAAAAGCAAAGTTTGAAAATGAAATTAAATTAAGTAATAAAGGTTTAAGAGCTAATGGGGAAATAAAATTTGGGCCATCTATATCTTCTTCCGATGATTTTGTTTTTTATCCGGATTCATTAAATGGCTTAGCACAAAAGTTTGACATTAAAGAATCTACTGATCCACATGAGTTTCCTCAAGCAACTGGAGTAAGTGTTTATATACATTGGATGCCTTACAAAGATGTAATGGAAGCGACAGATAAAAAAGACCCTATTCTTACTTATAATTCACAGGCAAAATTTCATGGAACTATGCGCCTTTCTCCTAGTGATTTATACGGAAGAGGAAAAGTTGATTTTGAAAAAGCGGATTTAATTTCAAAAAAAATTCATTTTAAAAGAAGAAAGTTTTTATCTGATACCGCAGATTTCCATCTTCGAGCAATTGATGAGGAAGGTTTAACATTCTCTACTGAAAACTTAAATTCTACAATTGATTTTGATTTGCGAACAGGAATTTTTAAAAGTAATGGTAAAGCATCAATTGTAAGATTTGATAAAAATCAATACATCGCTTATCTAGATCGTTTTAAATGGTACATGGATAGTGAGAACATTCAAATTGGTGACGATCAGAAAAAAATTGATTACTCACATGATAAGGCACTAGATCTTGAAGGTCCTGAATTTATTTCTGTTCATCCTAATCAGGATTCGCTACGCTTTTTTTCGCCGGCGGCAAACTACAACTTAAGAAAATATATTATCAATTGTTTAAACGTACCTTTTATCAATGTTGCAGATGCACGATTTTTTCCTGATAGCGGAAAAGTAACCATCTTTAGAAAAGCTGTGTTAGATACTTTTAAAAATGCTAAAATTTTAGCAAACACCGTAACTAGATATCATGAACTTATTAATGTTACAGGAAATATTTATAGTAGAAAATCATATTTAGCAAGTGGTGATTATTCTTATCTAGATGAAAATAACGAAAAGCATGTGTTTAAATTTCAAAAAATAAATCCTGACACATCAGGCATAACGGTTTCAGAGGGTACAATTACAGATGAGTCTAATTTTAAACTCAATGCTTATTTTAGTTTTGCAGGTAAAGTTAAACTCTATGCCCCAAATCAGTTTTTGGTATTTGAAGGAGGAACGCGAATGACTCACTCCTGCGATAAAATTGGCAAATCGTATTTAAAGTTTAGCGGAGAAATAAATCCTCAAGAAATTTATATACCTGTTCAGGGAGAGCTACAGGATGTTAATAATAACCCGGTTGGTTCAGGCTTAATTTATAATCCCGATTCATCAAAAGTTTATTCATCCTTTATATCTCCAATTAAAGGTAAAAAAGATAAAAATATAATTAGTGCTAATGGATTTATTCATTATAATAAAGAGGCAAATTCCTATCAGATTTCTTCTAAAGAAAAATTACAAGAGAATACATTACCAGGTAATTTTTTAAATCTTAATACTCAAAATTGCTCAGTGTATGCTGAAGGAACATTGGATTTAGGAGCAGAACTTGGTCAAGTTAAAACTACAACCGTTGGTCAGGCAACTAATTTTTCAATTAATGACTCTACTGTATTTAAGTTAATGATGACCATTAATTTTTTTATTGAGGATAAGGCAATGAAACGAATGTTTCAAGATATGGAAGCATATTTAGGATCAGCTCAAGCTGTTGATTTTGGTAAGCCTGAATTTGAAAAAGGATTAAGAGAATTACTTGGAAAAGAAAAAGGCGATAAGGCAATTTCAGATTTAAATTTAAATGGTGGTTTCAGAAGATTTCCAGATGAATTAGAAAAAACCATGTTTTTAAATGATTTAAATATGAAATATGATAAAGAAAGTAAATCATTTTTAAGCGTTGGTAAAATTGGATTGGGGAATATTTATAAAAACGAATTCAATAGGTATGTTGGTGGAGTAGTGCAACTTAAAAAACAAAAATCAGGAGATATCTTCACTGTTTATATTGAGCTAGATCAAAGCAACTGGTATTATTTTAGTTATTTTAAAGGAGTGATGAGTTGTGTTTCCAGTAACAAAGAATTTAATACGATTTTAAATGAAGTAAAATCTAAAAACAGAAAAATGGAAGTAGACAAAGGCCCATCCTATCAATATTCAATTTGTGCAGTAAATAAAAAAGATGCTTTCTTGAAAAAAATCAAGAGAACAGAAAATGGTTCGGATGAGTAATTCTTTAGTGGTATTTTAAAATTAGATATTTAATGAAAAAAGGTGTTTTATTAGTGAACTTAGGTACTCCGGATAGTCCTTCAACAAGTAATGTCCGAAAATATTTAACTGAATTCCTTAACGATCCTCGTGTGATTGATGTTAATCCTGTTGCTCGTTTTTTGCTTGTTAATGGCATCATTGTTCCATTCAGAGCGCCGCGTTCTGCAAAATTATATCGTGCTATCTGGACTCCAGAAGGTTCACCACTTTTAATTCATACTAAAAACTTGACCAATAAAGTTAGATCAATATTAGGTAAAGATTATGTAGTAGAATTTGGTATGCGTTATCAAAACCCAAGTATTGCATCTGCTTTGGAACAATTAAGAAAAGAAAAAGTAACATCAATAACAGTTTTACCTCTATATCCACAATACGCTTCCTCTTCTTCCGGATCAAGCATTGAAAAGGTAATGAAAGAACTAGGTAAATGGGAGGTTTTACCTGATGTGAAAATAATTTCTAGTTTTTACGATAATGAAAAATACATTGATGCCTTTGTTGAAAAAGCAAAAAAATACGATTTAAATAATTACGAACATATTATTTTTAGTTATCATGGTTTACCTGAGCGTCATATTAAAAAAGGCGCTAAACATTATGGAAGCGATTATTGTCAGTTAGGAACATGTTGCAATACACTTAATATATCAAACAGATTGTGTTATAGGGCAAACTGTTTTTATACTACCAGAAAATTAGTTGAGAAATTAGGAATACCTGAAAATAAATTTACAACAACTTTTCAATCACGTTTAAATAATCGCTGGATTAAACCCTACTCTGATGATGTGATAGAAAAATTAGCTAAAAAAGGGATGAAAAAAATTCTTGTTTTTTCACCTGCTTTTGTTGCTGATTGTTTAGAAACAATTTATGAAATTGGTGTTGAGTACCAAGAAATTTTTCATGAACATGGAGGAGACAAAGTTGATTTTGTAGAGAGTTTAAATGATAGTGATACCTGGGCAAATACCGTTGCCGAAATGGTAAAATAAATTTAATCTATACTTTTTAAAATTCTCCAATCTTTAGGTAAATAATTATTCATCCTATTTCCTAAATTTTTTGCCCAGCCAATAGTTTTTTGCTGATAGTTTATTTTAACAAAACCATTTGACAATTCGGGTTGTTTTTTGATATCCGATTTTTTTAAAAATTGTAAAGCTTCATCAAGATTTAATTCTAAAGTTGGAATTTCTTTATTAAGAAAATTACTAAGTGCAAATTCATGATCTGGTATAAAATCAGTTTTTTTAAATGAACCAAGTAATGTCCCCTTTTTACGTATGTTCAACTGATTTAGAATAGATAATTCGCTTTCAATAAAATGGTTTATCAAAAAATAAAATTCGTTTTGTTTAATGATACTTAAATCATCTTTTCTATTTAAAAAACTATTCAATGTTTTAATCTCATACTCATTAATTTTTTCAAATTTGTTTTGTTTTTTCTTTGAAAAAGATGATGAATTATTTTCTTCGCTATCTTTTTTAAGTACAGAAATAAAAAAACCTTCTCCCTTGATGAGGTGTGGAAAAAATCGATAACCAAATCCTCCTTTATTTGTTTTAGTTTCATAAATTTCCCATTCAATAGGAGCATTAATTGCTAGCCCGGTTAATTGATGTTCATCAATTAACCAGTTTACAACATCTTCGTTTTCTTCAGTAGAAAATGAACAGGTAGAATAAATTAAAATTCCACCTGGTTTTAACGAAGTTAAAATATCATCTAAAATTCTTCTTTGCCGAAGTGAACAATGCTCAACTTGATGTTCTGACCAATTTGCAATTATGTCACTTTGTTTCCTAAATAAGCCTGAACCAGAACAAGGTGCATCAACAATTATGGCATCAAAATAATTGGGTACTTGTTTAAAGTCAGAAGGATCATTGTTGCAAACAATATGATTACATGCCCCCCATTTGGTTAAATTTTCAGATAGTGCAGGCACTCTAGATTTAATCACTTCATTTGAAATCAATAAACTTTCATCTGAGATCAAAGAATTGATTAGTGTTGATTTACCGCCCGGAGAAGCACATAAATCTAAAATTTTTATTTGTTTTGTTAAATCAACATGTTGCTTAATTGCTTGTTCCAAAAACATAGATGAAGCCTCTTGAACATAATAGCAACCCGCATGAAAAAGTGGATCTTTTATGAATTCAATACGCTCATTTAAATATACCGCATCATTTGCCCAAGGCACTTTTGTTTCGTGTGTAAATGAATTTGTTTTTTTAAAAGGATTGTGTCTAATAGAAACTACAGATGAAAGTTGGTGAGCATCATTTAAATCATCAATTGAAATTTCGCATGATTTATTTATAGAATCAATTAGTTGTTTCGGAATAGTGATGTTAGGATTTGTCATTTATTTACTCTTCTAAAACTTGTACCCAAACATGTGGTACGCCTGCTGATTTTGTTTCTATAACTTTATTCATTGCATCCTCTTTTGATTCGGTGAAATATACAGTTAAAAAGTAAAAATGGTGAGTTGATTGTAAAATAAAATCTGCTTCAGGAAATCCAAAATTAAAATACCGAATAACTTCTTGATTTATAATTTCAAAATTCATTAAGCAATCTGTAATAACGTAAAAACCATTTTTTATTGAGTTTTTTTGATGCTTAAAATCAGTTTTTTTTCCATAATGAAAATAAATGCCATTTTCTTTTTTTCCGGTTTTATAATTAAATCTGACTTTTAATGTATCATTAAATAAATAGGTGTTGTTGGGATTATTTAAGCAATATCCAACAGATAATTTCGCACATAAAAAAAACAAGGATATGCTATAAATTTTTATCATAAGCTATTATTACGAATTTAATTAAAATAATTGTTTTATTGTCAATATGCTTTAGCTAATTTTTTGTGGGTTATCAATTTTCAATTCAAAAATCATTTACTTTTGACCTTTGTTTAAAAAATATGGAATTAAATCAATTAACTGCAATTTCTCCTGTTGATGGAAGATATAGAAGAGTAACAGCTAAACTTGGAAATTATTTTTCCGAACAAGCATTAATACAATACCGCGTTAAAGTTGAAGTTGAATACTTTATTGCGCTTTGTAATTTTGGAATTCCTCAGTTAGCTGACGTTTCAAAAAGTATTTTCCCTCAATTACAAGAAATTTATATTCATTTATCTTCTATTGATGCTCAAAAAATTAAAGAGATAGAGAAAACTACTAATCATGATGTGAAAGCAGTAGAATATTTTTTAAAAGATAAATTCGAAAATCTAGGACTTGGAAAATACATAGAGTTTATACATTTTGGACTTACATCACAAGATATTAATAATACTAGTGTTCCGCTTTCCTTAATGGACGCATCTGAGGAAGTATTAATTCCATTTATTGAAAAAATAATTCAACAATTAAGAGATTTTTCTAAAGAATGGAAAAACGTAAGCATGTTGGCAAAAACACACGGTCAACCAGCTTCGCCAACTAAATTAGGAAAAGAAATTGCTGTTTTTGTTGAGCGATTGGAAGTGCAATTAAGGCAGTTGCAAAATGTCCCTTTTTCTGCAAAATTTGGAGGAGCAACAGGTAATTTTAATGCGCATTACGTGGCTTACCCTAATTACAATTGGGTAAATTTTGCCAATGAATTTGTAAATAATCAATTGAAATTAAACAGAAGCCAATATACAACCCAAATTGAACATTACGATAATCTAGCAGCCTATTTTGATGCGTTAAAACGTATTAATACTATTTTAATTGATTTTTGCAGAGATGTATGGATGTATATTTCGATGGAGTATTTTAAACAAAAATTAAAAGAAGGCGAAATAGGATCATCAGCTATGCCACATAAAGTAAATCCAATTGACTTTGAAAATGCGGAAGGAAATTTAGGCATATCTATTGCAATTTTGGAGCATCTGTCAGCCAAATTACCAATAAGCCGTTTGCAACGAGATTTAACTGATTCTACAGTTTTGCGTAATGTCGGTGTGCCAATTGCTCATTGTTTAATTGCTTTCGAATCTATTATAAAAGGTTGTGGTAAATTAATATTAAATGAAAAAGCATTACTACAAGATTTAGATAATAATTGGGCAGTTGTTGCAGAAGCGATTCAAACCATTTTGAGAAGAGAAAATTTCCCAAAACCTTACGAGGCATTAAAAGGTTTGACAAGAACTAATAAGCCAATTGAGGAACAAGACATTAAATACTTTATTGAGCAACTTGATGTTAGTGATGAATTGAAAAAAGAGTTAAAATCAATATCTCCGCACAATTACACAGGTGTTTTTTAAATTTTTTTTCTTTTTTCATCATAAAGATGTTTTATGATGAAAATGGAAGCAATAAAAAATGGTAAAGAAGGTATTCTTAATCTTACCAACGAACCAAAATTTGCAACAGTTAAGCCAACTGAAAAAGAAAAAAACAGAGCAAATAGCATTGCAAACATAAGCATTGGGTTTTTTCGGATATAGAAAAAGAATCCAAAAAATTTTAATCTGATAAGTAGAAATAAAGTGAGGAATAGTAAGTAGGTATTTTCTAGAGAAGAAACTAACATTACCACATTTTTTACATCCCAAATTCCAGGTCGAAACAATCCGGCAAAAATAGCTTCTGGGGCTTTAGCAGTTATGCCACCAATTGTAGCATCAAATTCGCCAATATCAAAACTTTTTCCACCATAGTAATCTGCTTTCATGTCTTTTTGTACAATAGTTGCTTGCTCCATAACCGTATCAATCTGATATAAGCCAAGGCTGTCCCCTAGTTTTGATAAAGAAAATACAGCTCCAATTAAACCAAGAGCAATAAAAAATGGTGCAACCATAACACGTAAAAATTGGTTGTTAATTTTTGCTATTTGATTGTTGCTTAACCATAAAATTGAGCCAGGAAGCAGTGCAAAGAAAATATAAGGTTTAATTGCTAATATTATAAATGATGATATAAATAAGTTGGATAAATGAGAGAACTTAAGATTTCGTTTAATTAATAAATAATAAAATGAGTAACTATACCAGCCAACTGCTGATAATGTAAAAGAATCTTTTAGTATACCAGATCCCCAGAAAACGCAAGAGGGGACAAAAATAATTGCAATTGCTAATTGTTTTTTTAGTTGAGGGAATTCTCTGTAAAAAATCTGATATAATTTCCATATTCCAGAATAAGTAACAAAAGCAGTTAAAATTGCGCTGCAGAAGTAGGTTTTAGATGAAAGAAATACGATAGGTACTAATAATCGAACTACAAAAAAAGAATGCTGATCACGATGAAAATACACAGGGTAACCAGTGTCTTGATTAAAAAATGAACGTAAGTTTATGTCGAGTGGATTTCCTAACCATCCTTCAATAAAATGATCAAAATTAAAAAAGCTCAGATTAACATATGCTCTTGCTGATTGAAAATAATTTAACGTATCTCCACCACCATAATAAAACACATAGACTAATCCTAGAGCAATAGCACCTACAGTTTTAATAATTAGTCCTTTTACAAAATACTCGTATTCAGGATGTTCATCGATATATTTTTTCTTAATGGCATTGCCAATAATTAAAATAATCGCTAAATAAAATAGAGGTAATAGTAAATCATATACTGATAGGTAGTTATCCATCAGTATTGCTTTATTAGTTTAATTATTTTCGAGTCAAATGGCAAATTGTACAATAATAAGAGAGCTCAATTATGAAACCACTGGAGTTAATGCCTTATTAATACATTTAACAATCTTATTGCCTAAATTGTTTACTTCATCTTCAGTCCAGGTGCAACGAATACCAAAAGAAATAAGTCTTCCAACTGTTTCTTGTGTTTTAGGAAGATGTAGGTTTTTGTAATCTTGCGGCGCCCCTAAAATTTGTATAGGTAATTTAGATGCTGTTCTCATTTCTTTAATATGATCCCATTGATTTATGAAATGATACATATTCGTGTACCAATAATTAAATCCGCTTACCCCGGAATTATTAAATTCATCAACGGTACGTTTAGCTGCTTCGGTATCGGGCAATAAAATATTTAAAAAAGTACCTGAATCTCCTTTTTCATCTCCTAATTGAGAAAAGCTTAATCCGTTTACGGAAGATAAAATTGATTGTAATTGTTGTTTAATTTTTAAATTATTTTCCCTGATATAAGGAACTTTACGTGTTTGTGCAACACCAACTGCAGCATGTAATTCACTTATTCTATAGTTAAAACCAATAATCGGGTGGTTTTCCATTCCTCTGTTATTGCCTATATGGTCATGCCCGTGGTCACAAAAATTATCAGCAAGTTGATATGTTTTTTCATCATTTGTGACAAAAATACCACCTTCACCAGCTGTTGCTATTTTAAAGAAGTCAAAAGAATAAGCGCCTGCTTTTCCAAATAAACCTGTTGCAGTTCCTTTATAAGAAGCAGCAAAAGCTTGTCCGGCATCTTCAACTAAAATTAAGTTGTTAGAGTTAATAACTTCCATTATTTCATCCATTCTAGCATTTCCTCCACACATGTGAACTAAACACACTGCTTTTGTTTTTGAAGTTATTGCTTTTTTAATTCCTTCAGCACTTAAGCAAAGTGTTTCATCAATTTCTGCAAAAACAGGTAATGCCCCAAGCATAAGTACAGCTTCAATTGTTGCAATATATGTAAACGGAGGACAAATAACCTCATCTCCTGTTCCGATGCCAGATGCAGCCAAGGCAGCCATAATAGCTGCAGAACCATTTGATACAGCCAACGCATATTTTGCATTGGTTATATTTTTTACTTCGTGTTCAAAATCTTTAGCTTTCCAGAAGTTGTTTCTTTGAGCATCATGATTAAAACGAAACATGATTCCTGTTGATAAAACATCTTCAATTTCTTTGCGCTCTTCAGCGCCAAATAATTCAGTTCCTGGCATGTTAATTTTTTTAGTAAACAAATATAAAGAATTTCAAATTTATTTTTGTTTTCGATATGATATAAAACCAATTGATGTTAACAAATTTGATTTCATAAATTAATTAATTTAATTCTTATTAACTTTTTAAGTTCTTTATTTTTGTTTTGTAAAATCGAAAAAATGAAAACCATTTTTAATGTATTAAAAAATAAATATTTTATTACTGTCATTGCTCTAGCTGTTTGGGTAGCCTATTTTGATAAAAATGACCTTTCTGCCCAAATTGAACTTCAGAATAAAGTTACAAAACTTGAAAACGAAAGAGACTTTTATAGAACAGAAATTGAAAATAATAATAAAATGATAAAGTTATTACAAACCGATAGTATTAGTTTGGAAAGGTTTGCCCGCGAAACCTACTTGATGAAAAAAGATAACGAAGAGGTTTTTGTATTTGTAAATAACTAATAGTGGATTTAGAAGAATTCAAAAATAAATCCATTAAACTAAAAAATGAAAATCAGGTTTTTCTTAAAAAATTAAAACTTCAAAATCCCCGAAAACTTGATGATGCATTTCATGAATTACATGAGGATGTCTTTGAAAAGGTTGACTGTTTAACATGTGCTAATTGCTGTAAAACAACTAGTCCCATTTTTAGGCAAAAAGACATTGAATTATTAGCTAAAAAATTAAAATGTTCTCCATCTGATTTTATTCAAAAATATTTGCATTTGGATGCTGATGGGGATTACGTTTTAAACAGTTCACCTTGTCCTTTTTTGGATAATGAAAACTACTGCTCTGTTTATGAATACAGGCCAACTGCATGCAGAGAATATCCACATACTGATAGAAAAAAAATGTATCAATTATTAGACTTAACTATGAAGAACACATTAGTTTGCCCCGCTGTGTTGAATATCGTTGAACGATTAAAACAGTTGAAAATTAAGTAATTAAAGTTTTTAAAAAAGTAATTTCTTTTAACGAGTATTTTTTTATTTCTAGATCAGGCAATGTTTCAATATTAACCCAACCATTATTTTCAACGTTTGTAATTTTTCCCAACAATAAATTACCTGTGTCATTCTCTTGGTATTGAAATAAATCGTTAAAATGCAATAGGTTGTTTAAGTACTCTTCATTTATAGAATTGTATTTTTTCTGTTTCAATTTTAAATAGTAAGATTCAAAATAACTACAAATTAAATTTATAATTTCATCACAATTACTTATTGTTTTATTCAAACAAAAAATTGAAGTAGCAATGTTGTTTAATTCACCAAATGAGGATTGATTTACATTTATTCCAAATCCGATTACACTGTTTTTTATTCGATAGTCTTGAACGCTATTTTCGATTAGTATGCCCGAAATTTTAAGTTCCTTTACCATAATGTCATTCGGCCATTTGATTTTTACTTCACTTTTGTCAGTAACTAAAAAATTCTGAATTGTTTTTTGAATGGAGAGAGCAATGATTTTACTTATTAAAAAATGTTCATTTAAGGATAAAAATTTAGGATGAATAACTAACGAACAGGTAATGTTTTCGCCTGGTTCAGCCAACCATTTAGTGCCTCTTTGTCCTCTGCCATTAGTTTGATGTTTGGTAATAATTAATGTTCCGTCTGGTACATTAACCTCTTTTAACAGATTAATGGCATATGTATTGGTCGATTCCGTTTCTGATAAACGAATACAATTTCTTCCTATGAACAATGTTTCCATTAATATTTCACAAAAGAATAAATATTTTTTGGCAAACCAATTAAAATAACGAAATTTAAACTTTATTTTTTGCGCGAAAAAGCGCTTTATTTTTATGGCTAAAACAACAAAATCTTCTGCTAACACCAAAAATGGTTCA
This sequence comes from Bacteroidia bacterium, assembly GCA_044352985.1. Lineage (GTDB taxonomy): Bacteria > Bacteroidota > Bacteroidia > B-17B0 > Aurantibacillaceae > JADJDM01. The sequence continues at coordinate 30,160 of JBILCU010000019.1, read as the reverse complement.
GAAAAAAAATTAACAGTTAAAAAAGCTGCAAAATCTACCTCATTAGGAAGAAAAGCACCTACCAATTCGATTAAAAAAAATATGGCTAAATCTACTGCGGCAAAAAAAAGTGCTACTAAGAAATTAAGTCCTAAAAAAAATTTAAGTGAAAAAGAGTTAGCTCAAAAAGAAGCCAACAGAATTATTAATTCATCACCAAAATCAAAAACAGCAAAACGACCTGTAAAATCTCGTACTAAATCTGAAAATACAAAACTGTTAGATGCAATTATTGATGGATTAGAAGAAAAGAAAGCAAAAAACATTACTGTTATGGACTTAACTTCAATTGGTAATAGTGTGGCAGATTTTTTTGTAATTGCTGATGCTGAATCAAGAACTCATGTTGAAGCAATTGCTGATTCAGTTGAAGATGTTGTATCTAAAAAAAATGGAGAAAAAGCATTTCATGTTGAAGGACATCGTGTTGGTGAATGGATTATAATTGATTACATCAATATTGTTGTTCATGTTTTTCAAAAAGAAATAAGAGACTATTATTCCATAGAGGCTCTTTGGGCAGATGCAGAAATCAGAAAGGTTAATTAATTAAACTATTACATGAGCGATAATAATCAAAATCAACAAGATAATAAAACTACTCCTGAAGAGGAAAAAAATAAACAAGAGAGTACAAATACCTCTGAAGAAGATAAAAAACAACAGTTTGATAAAATGCGTGAGCGTTTTACCAATAAAAAAAATGGAGGTTCGGGTCCATCTAAAAATCCTTTTAATTTTTATTGGATTTATGCTATTGTTGTAATTGGTTTACTCATGTTTACTATGTTTGGTGGTGGATTAAATAATTTACGCTGGGCAGAAATAGATCAAACACAATTTGATACCTATCTGACAAAAAGTTGGGTTTCTAAAATAGTTATCGTTAATGACGAAGCCGCTGAAATCTTCATCAAAAAAGATAGCTTAATCCATTTTAAAGATACTAAAACAGGGAAACCTATCTATAAAAGAGATTATCAAGGTCCTCATTTTTTAGTCAATTTTGCCAGTAAAGAATTTTTTATCAGTCAGGTAAAAGATATTCAAAAAGATATCCCGTCCGCAATAAAAGTTTGGCCTTCCAACGAGAAAAGAACGGATTGGACAGATCATTTGTTCAGTTGGATTTTACCAATTGGATTAATGGTGTTAATATGGATCATTATCATGCGCAGAATGGGAGGTGGTGGAGCCGGAGGACAATTGTTTAATATTGGTCGTTCAAAAGCTGTGCTTTTTGATAAGGATACCAATGTTCAAATTACTTTTAACGATGTTGCTGGTTTAGAAGGTGCTAAAATAGAAATAAAAGAAATTGTTGATTTTCTTAAAAATCCAAAAAAATACCAGGATTTAGGGGCAAAAATACCTAAAGGTGCATTATTAGTTGGTCCTCCGGGCACTGGTAAAACCCTTTTGGCAAAGGCCGTTGCCGGTGAAGCCAAAGTTCCTTTTTTTTCGTTGTCAGGTTCCGATTTCGTTGAAATGTTTGTAGGTGTTGGTGCTTCTCGCGTTCGCGATTTATTCCGCCAGGCTAAAGAAAAATCTCCTTGTATTGTATTCATCGATGAGATAGATGCAATTGGAAGAGCCAGAGGAAAAAATGTTTCACAAGGTGCTAACGATGAACGTGAAAACACCCTAAATCAGCTTTTAACTGAAATGGATGGTTTTGGTACAAACAGTGGAGTAATTATTTTGGCAGCAACTAATCGCGCAGATATATTAGACAAGGCATTGCTTCGTCCAGGACGTTTTGATCGTCAGATTTTTGTTGATTTGCCGGATATGCATGAAAGAAAAGAAATTTTCCTTGTTCACTTAAAACCATTGAAATTGGATAATACTGTGGATGTTGATTTTCTTGCTAAACAAACTCCTGGGTTTAGCGGGGCAGATATCGCCAATATTTGTAATGAAGCAGCTTTAATTGCTGCCAGAAAAGATAAAAAAGTTGTAGATAAACAAGATTTTTTAGATGCTGTTGATCGTATAATCGGTGGTTTAGAAAAGAAAAATAAAATCATTACCCCGCACGAAAAAAGAGTAATTGCATTTCATGAAGCAGGTCATGCCACAGTTAGTTGGTTGGTTAAACACGCTTCACCCTTGGTTAAAGTTACAATAGTTCCAAGAGGAAGATCATTGGGAGCTGCATGGTATTTACCGGAAGAAAGACAAATTACCACTAAAGAGCAAATTTTTGATGAAATGTGCGCCGCATTGGGCGGAAGAGCAGCTGAAGAAATTATATTTGGCCAAGTATCTACAGGCGCTTTGAGTGATTTGGAAAAAATAACCAAACAAGCATATGCTTCAATTGTTTATTATGGTTTAAATGAAAAAATTGGTAACGTTAGTTATTATGATTCTTCAGGCCAATCAGAATATTCGTTCAGCAAACCTTACAGCGAACATACCGCCGAAATGATTGATGCTGAAATCAAAAACATGATAAATGAAGCCTATTTTTCAACCAAAGAAATTTTGATGAATAATAAAGAAAAATTGACTTTATTAGCTGAAAAGTTACTGGAGAAAGAGGTTATTTTTAGAGATGATTTGGAAACTATTTTTGGAAAAAGACTTTACGAAACCAGAGAACAACAATTGGAACAAGCTGAAAAAAGTAAAGAGTTGGATAAACCAAAAGAAATAGAAGAAACACTTGTAAACGAACAAATAGAGCCCGAAACACCAGAAAGTTCAATTTAATTCAAAATTAATACTTCATTTTCTAATTGCCTTTTTTATGAAACAGAAATATGAAAATTATACTTCTGCCGATTTAGAAGTTTGGAATATCTTATTTAAACGTCAGATTAATAATCTTCAGGATAAGGCCTGTTTTGCATATTTAGACGCATTAACCCGCATGGAAGATGTGTTAAATCCAAATGAATTGCCTCATTTTGAAAAGATAAATAATTGGTTTAAAAATCAAACGGGTTGGCAAATACAATGTGTTCCCGGGTTAATTCCAGTAACTGATTTTTTTGTTTTACTGGCTCAGAAAAAATTTCCATCATCTACTTGGTTAAGAAGCAAAGACAAATTGGATTATTTGGAAGAACCGGATATGTTTCACGATATTTTTGGTCATATTCCATTGCTTTCTGATAAGAATTATTCTGAATTTATGTTGGAGTTTGGGAAGTTAGGAAATGCTTTTTTAGAAAATGAAAATCATTTAAAAGCTTTACAACGTCTATATTGGTTTGCAATTGAGTTTGGTTTAATAAAAGAAAATAATACGACTAAAATTTACGGCGCTGGCATTTTATCTTCTTATGGCGAGTCTATTAGTTCAATCCAAAAATCAGATCACCATCTACAATTTGATATTGAACAAATTCTAGAAACTGAATTTTGTACTTCAGAAATGCAAACGGATTATTTTGTAATGAATGATTTATTTCAATTAAATCAATCAATTAATCATGTATCTAAAAAGTGGATTGTACATGAATTGGAAGCAGGAAAATAATAAATTAGTAAAAACATTTCAGTTTAATTCTCAGGAAAAATTAGCGCACTTTTTTCTTGAAGTAGCAAAGTTATCTGATAAGTTGGATCATCATGCAGACGCAAGAATTTATAATTGTTCTCTGATTGAATTTAGTATTTACACGCATACCTCACAACATCTTACAAGCAAAGATTTTCAATTAGCAGAAGCGATTGATTCCTGCGCGATGTTATACTAATCTTTAGAAACCTTTTGATAGTTTTTCTAGGGATTTAATTACCGAAAAAAATTCTGTTATTATTTCATTAACAATGTCTTTTGCCGGCATAATTTTATCAATAGTGCCCGAAACTTGGCCAATTTCTAATTCACCATCAATCAAGTTGCCTTCAAACATTCCTTTTTTAGCTCTTGCTCTGCCTAATAGAATGGAAAGTTCTTCTTTTGAAGCGCCTTTATTTTCTGCCGCTAGAACTTGATTGCAAAATTCATTTTTTATTAATCGAACTGGCGTTAGTTGCTTGAGGGTTAAAATCGTATCGCCTTCATTGCACTTTACTATAGTTGATTTAAAGTTTTCATGCGCTGATGATTCTAAAGATGTAACAAACCTACTTCCAATTTGTACAGCATCAGCACCTAAGGCAAAACAAGCAGCCATTGCAGCGCCACTGCTAATTCCTCCAGCTGCAATTAATGGTATTGAAATGTGTTTTTTTACGTGTGGTATAAGAACAAGTGTTGTAGTTTCTTCTCTGCCATTGTGCCCCCCAGCTTCAAAACCTTCAGCAACAATAGCATCAACACCTGCATCCTGACATTTTAGTGCAAATTTTAAATTTGATACAACATGTACAACAGTAATGCCCTCTTTTTTTAATGTATCTGTCCATGTTTTAGGATTTCCGGCAGATGTAAAAACTATTTTTACTTTTTCTTCAATAATTATTTTAATATGCTCATCTATGTTAGGGTAGAGTAGTGGTAAATTTACAGCAAATGGTTTATCGGTTGCTGCTTTACATTTTTGAATGTGTTGTTTTAAAATATCCGGATACATTGATCCTGCGCCAATAATCCCAAGTCCACCGGCATTACTTACAGCTGCTGCCAGTTCCCATCCGCTACACCAAATCATTCCTGCTTGTATTATTGGGTATTTAATATTGAATAAATTACAAATTCTGTTTTCCATTTCTAATAAATTTTAAAGATTACAATGTATAAAATCTTACTTGATTAAAATTAATAAAAAGTAGATGTTTGTCTAACTAATTTATTGTTCATAAAAAAAGGAAGTTAATTTAATAACTTCCTTTTTAAAATTGTAAACGTGAATTTAAATCAGATGATGATTTAAGTAAATTGTTACTCAGAAACTTTAAATACCTCAAATTTGTTTTCTGAATCAGCACTTGCTATTAATTCAGTTTCTAAAGTAACTAAACCAATTTTTTTAGTTTGTTCTTTATTTAAGGGTTTAGCAGGATACCAACGATTGTCTTCGCCAACTGTTAAATCAACTTCTTTGTTACTTAGCACCTGATTTAATTGTTTTTGTGTAAGATAAACTTCAGCTTCTTTTTCATCTTCTTCGTTTTCATCAGCAACTAAAACCAGTCCTACCACTTTTAACTTAGGAACTTCAGGTTTGTATTTAAATGTTACCCCCTCTGAGCTATATTCAACGTAATCGATACCTGTGATGTGAATTTCTTTCATGTTAATTTTTTTGCAAATATACTATAATTGAATTTTAATTTATTATTTCAATTAATCTTTTAATAATTCTCTTGAAATAACTAATTTTTGAATTTCGCTCGTTCCTTCACCAATGGTACATAATTTACTATCTCTATAGTATTTTTCTACAGGAAAATCTTTAGTGTAACCATAACCTCCAAAAATTTGAACAGCCTCTGTGCTAGCTTTTACTGCAACTTCTGAAGCATAGTATTTTGCATAAGCACCTTCTTTAGTAACTTTCATGCCTCTGTTTTTTAAATCAGCAGCTTTAAAAGTTAGTAATTCTGCGGCTTCAATTTCGGTTGCCATATCTGCTAATTTAAAAGCAATTGCCTGAAATCCGGCAATTGCTTTTCCAAATTGTTCTCTTTCTTTAGCATATTTTAAAGCAGCTTCATAAGCGCCTTTTGCAATACCAAGAGATAAAGCTGCAATTGAAATTCTTCCGCCATCTAATACTTTCATAGCTTGTACAAATCCGTCGCCTACGTTACCCAATATTTGAGATTTATGAACTCGGCAGTTTTCAAAAATTAACTCGGCAGTTTCAGAGGCGCGCATTCCTAATTTATTTTCTTTTTTTCCTCCTTTGAAACCTGGAGTACCTCTTTCTATTATGAAAGCTGTAATTCCATGAGAATCTAACAAATCACCCGTTCTAACTAAAACAACCGCTACATTCCCTGTAATTCCGTGTGTAATCCAGTTTTTTGTTCCGTTAATTACCCAATAATCGCCATCTTGAACGGCAGTGCATTTCATTCGCATAGCATCAGAACCAGTTCCTGCTTCAGTTAAGCCCCAAGCTCCTATCCATTCTGCAGTAGCTAATTTCGGTAGATATTTCTTTTTTTGTTCTTCGTTTCCGAATGCTAGAATGTGACCAGTGCACAAGGAATTGTGCGCAGCCATTGATAATGCAATTGAACCGCAAATTTTACCTAACTCAGAAATTGCAGTTACGTATTCGGTATAAGAAAATCCAGATCCACCATATTCTGTTGGTACTAATACTCCCATTAAACCTAATTCGCCTAATTTTTTAAATACCTCAATTGGGAATTCCTGAGATTCATCCCATTCCATTAGTTTTGGATAAATGTTATCCTTACCAAATTTGCGAATCATATCCGCAATCATCACTTGATTTTCATTTTGTAGAAAGTTCATGTTTTGTGTTTCATTTAATAGTGTATCAGACATAATATATTATTTGAATAGTTTTTAAGTTTTTCTTTTCCATTTAAAAAATCAAGACCCACCAAAAAGGAGAACCCTGCAACTCGAGCATTAAATTTAGCAATTAATTTCGCTGTAGCTTCAGCGGTCCCGCCTGTTGCCAATAAATCATCATGAATTAGTACATTCCAATTTTCTTGTATGCTATCAACATGCATTTCAATTACTGATTTTCCATATTCTAAATCATAATCCTGTTGAATGGTTTTGTAGGGTAATTTACCGGATTTTCTTACTAAAACAAAAGGTATGTTTAATCGATTTGCTAGTAATAATCCAAATAAAAAACCTCTGCTCTCAATTCCAACTATAGCATCTAATGGTTGATTTTTAAATTTGTCTGCAAATTCATTTACGATATCATTTACAAGCCCCTGATCATAAAGAATAGGTGTTATGTCTTTAAAGACAATTCCAGGCTTTGGAAAATCCTGAACATCACGAATTGAATTCCTTATTTTTTCAGTAATAATCATAAAGCTTCTAAATTAGAGTAAAAATTAATTCCAATAACTTTTTTTTGATTTTTTTGAAAAAAAACTTTTATGAAATTCAAAAGGATTTTCAGTAAAAATAAATTTTTAGAAAAACTATTGCAGGAAGTTTTTTTTTACTATTTTCGCATTCTCTTTTAAGCCTCTGACTGCAAGGTGCAGTGTATGCCTAAATGTTAATTCACAAAAATAATCAATTATGAGTTTATTATTAGATTATGTAAATCAACAATTATCGCCAGCAAACAATCATCCTAAATTTAAGGCTGGAGATACAATTACAGTTAATTACAAAATTAAAGAAGGTGACAAAGAAAGGGTACAGCAGTATACTGGTATTGTTATTATGCGTCAAAACCATCCTTCTACTGCATCTTTTACAGTTCGTAAAATGTCAAATGCTGTTGGTGTTGAGCGTATTTTCCCTTTAAACTCTCCGTTCATTGAGAGCATCGAAGTAAATAAAGTTGGTATCGTAAGACGTGCTAAATTGTTTTACTTACGTGAAAGAACAGGTAAATCTGCTCGTATTCGTGAAAAAATTATTGCAGCTGACAAAAAATAAAAATTCAATTATTGAATTTAAAAAAGCCGACTCATATAAGTCGGCTTTTTTATTTTAAACTGCTCATGTAATCCTGAAGTAAAATGGTAGCGCTTACCATATCAACCGTTGCTTTATTTTGTCGGTCCTTTTTCTTTAAGCCACCTAAAAGCATTGTTTGCTGAGCTATTTTAGACGTAAATCGTTCATCCATTCTATTTATTGGAATAGATGGAAATTTAGCATTTAGTTTTTTAATAAAATCATTAACCTTTGGAGCTATTAAAGAGTCTAAATTTTTTACAGTTTTTGGTTCACCAACAATAAAGCATTCAATGTTTTCTTTTTTAGTGTAAGTTTCAATAAAATTTAAAACATCTTTGGTTTCAATGGTGTTTAAACCAGTAGCAATTATTTTTAAGGGATCTGTAACTGCAATGCCAGTTCTTTTAGTTCCAAAGTCAATTGCCATTAATCTTCCCATAGTTTTTTTTACGAATGTATTCAATATTATGCTTTTCAAGCTAACTTTACGGAGTATTTTCTTCTTAAAAGCTTTAAACTTAAGATATTTTTAAGTGATATTTTTTTTATTCAAATAAATAATATACATTTGCACCTCTAAAATTGAATTTTTAAATAAAGAATAAGATGTATTTAACAGCAGAAGTAAAAAAAGATTTTTTTAAAAAACACGGTGGTTCAGAAAAAAACACAGGTTCTACCGAAGGTCAAATCGCTTTGTTTACACACAGAATTTCTCATTTAACAGGGCATTTACAAAAAAACAAGAAAGATTTCAATACACAACGTTCACTAATTAACTTAGTTGGTAAACGCAGAAGTTTATTGGATTATTTAAAGAAAAAAGATATTTTGAAATATAGAGAGTTGATTAAAACTCTTGATATTCGTAAATAATGATATATTAAAAATTATTTCAGAAGGCATCCGATTAATTGGTTGCCTTTTGTTTTTTATGCAAATTCAGACACATAAATAATTAGATACAAAAACAAAAAAAGATGACACAATTAGGAACACAACACACATTCGACATTGGAGATGGAAGAATGATTACCCTGGAAACAGGTAAATTGGCGAAGCAGGCAGACGGATCGGTAGTGGTAAAAATGGGTAATACCATGATTTTAGCTACTGTAGTTAGTAATAAAGATGCAAAGGAAGGAGTAGATTTTTTACCTTTAACTGTAGATTATCAAGAAAAATATGCCTCTGTAGGTAGATTTCCAGGAGGATTTTTAAAGCGTGAAGCTCGTTTATCGGATTATGAAGTTTTAATAAGCCGTATCGTGGATCGTGCTATGCGACCATTATTCCCGGAAGATTACCATGCAGATACACAAATTCAACTTTCACTAATATCTTCCGACAAAAAAACAATGCCTGATGCATTGGTTGGTTTGGCGGCTTCAGCTGCTGTTGCAGTCTCTGATATTCCGTTTAATGGACCAATTTCAGAAGTTCGCGTTGGTAAAATCGATGGGAAATTGGTAATCAACCCTACAATCGATCAGTTAGCAACATCTACTATTGATATGATTATTGCTGCATCTAAAAGTGACATTTTAATGGTTGAAGGCGAAATGAGTGAAGTAAGTGAAGCAGAAATGTTGGAAGCAATTAAGTTTGCACATGAAGCTATCAAATTACAAATTAATGCCATTAATGAATTTGCTCAAAAAGCAGGTTTAAAAACAAAAAGAGAATATTGCCACGAAAATAATGACTGGGATTTAAGAGATAAAGTTGCTGCAGCAACATACCAAAAAGTATACGATGTTGCTAAATCGGGTAATGCTAACAAAAATGAACGTAAAGCAGCTTTTAAAGCAATTTTAGAAGAATATAAAGCTACTTTGTCTGCTGAAGAAGTATCAGAAAAAGGTTCGTTGATTAATAAGTATTATCACCATGTTGAATACGATGCGATTCGTCGTGTTGCATTGGATGAAAAAATACGTTTGGATGGTCGTAAAACAACTGATATTCGTCCAATTTGGAGCGAGGTAAATTACTTGCCTTCCGCTCACGGTTCTGCTGTTTTTACAAGGGGTGAAACGCAATCTTTAACTTCAGTTACATTGGGAACTAAGTTAGATCAGCAATTGATTGATGGCGCTTTCATAAAAGGTGAAAGTAAATTTTTATTGCATTACAATTTCCCTTCATTCTCAACCGGTGAGGTAAAACCAAGCCGTGGTCCGGGAAGACGTGAAATCGGACATGGAAATTTAGCACTTCGCGCTTTGAAAAAAGTATTACCTAGCGATTGTCCTTACACTATTCGTGTAGTATCTGATGTTTTAGAAAGTAATGGTTCTTCTTCTATGGCTACTGTTTGCGCAGGCACACTTGCATTAATGGACGCCGGAGTTCAAATTGCAAAACCAGTAACAGGTATTGCAATGGGATTAATTACAGATGATAAAGGTAATTACGCAATTCTTTCTGACATTTTAGGGGATGAAGATCATTTAGGTGATATGGATTTTAAAGTATGTGGAACCAAAGATGGTATCACTGCTGTTCAAATGGATTTAAAAGTGAATGGTTTACCTTATTCTGTAATGGAAGAAGCATTGAATCAAGCTAAAAATGGTCGTTTACATATTTTGAATGAAATTTCAAAAACATTGGATGCACCTCGTTCTAATTATAAAGAACACGCACCTCGTTTAATACAAATTGAAATTCCTGGTGAATTCATTGGAGCTGTAATCGGGCCAGGTGGAAAAATTATTCAGGAAATGCAAAAAACTACAGGTACAACTATAACAATTACAGAAATACCTGGAGACAAAGGATTGGTGGAAATTTTTGGAGAGAATGAAACAACTACTAATGCTGCTCTTGCCCGAATTAAAGGGATTATAGCGGTTCCTGAAGTGGGTGAGATTTATGAAGCTAAGGTTAAATCTATTATGCCTTATGGAGCATTTGTAGAGTTTTTACCTGGTAAAGATGGCTTATTGCACATATCAGAAATTGATTGGAAACGATTAGATACTATGGATGGTGTATTTAAAGAAGGTGAAATGGTTCAGGTGAAATATTTAGGTATCGACCCTAAAACAAACAAACACAAACTTTCTAGAAAAGTTTTATTACCGAAACCGGAAAATACACAAGCTTAAATATTGAAAAACTGCCTTTAAAAAAGGCAGTTTTTGTTTACTCAAATTTGACATATTATGAATGATATAAAAGTAAATGTTTTAAATCCCGATGGAACTACAACAGAACACATTGCTCCAACCGATATGGGATTAAGTTTAATGGAATTTTTAAAAGGTAGCGACTACGACATTCTTGCCACCTGTGGTGGTATGGCACTTTGTGCAACCTGCCACGTAAGCGTGGTAAATGGGTTTGAAAATTTAAACGATATCACCGACGATGAGTACGCAATGTTGGATACACTTCCTAACATTACCGATAACTCTCGTTTGGCTTGCCAGTTAAAACTAAATCCAAACATGAATGGTATTGTTGTTAAAATTTTAGGGGATCATTAATTAGCTTTCAATTTTAATCCAAAAGACATTTCCTAAGTTTGTTTAATGCTGCTAAAGCAGTCATTCTGATATTTCTGTTTCTGTCGGTACCAAATTGAAATTTTTCTGCAAAAATTTCAGTAGGTGTTGCAACTGCAATCCAAACTAAACCTACCGGTTTCTCATCAGTCCCTCCTGATGGGCCTGCAATTCCGGAAACTGCAATTGCAAAATCTGAATTGAATTTTACACGTACACCTTTTGCCATAGCCAACACGCATTGCTCAGAAACTGCACCATGTTTTTCAAACATAGAATTGTCAACTCCAAGCAATTCGTTTTTATGTGCATTATGATAGGGAATAATTCCACCTCTATAAAATGCAGAACTTCCAGCTATTGAAGTAATCAAATGCGAAATGTAACCTCCCGTGCAACTTTCTGCAAGTGCTATTGTTTTATTGTTTTTAAGTAGCAATTCAGCAACAATTTTTTCAAGTGAATCTGGCTCTTTACCATATTCCTCGTATCCAAAAAAGTATTCTTTAATTTTAGGGAGCAATCGTTCAAATGCCGATTCAATTTTAGATTTTAATTCATCGCTATTTTGGCCCATTGTGCTTAGTCGAAGTCTAACCATACCTGGTGATGGTAAATAAGCCAATTTTAAATTATCAGCTGCTAGACTATTTTCCCAATCTTCAATTTTTTCAGCAAGGAAGCTTTCTCCAATACCATTTGTTAAAAGTGTTTTGTGATAAATTGCGGGTAACGAAAATTCATTTTTTATCTTTGGTATAACCGAATTTTCCATTAATGCTTTCATTTCAAAAGGAACTCCGGGCATACTTACAAAAATTTTATTTCTTACATTAAACCACATACCCGGTGCTGTTCCATTGTGGTTTAAAATAACTTCACAATTTTCAGGAACTTCGGCTTGTTTTTTATTTAATTCAGTAAGTGCTTTTCCTCGTTTAGCAAAAAAATCACGAATCATATTTTCAGTTTCCACATGTTGAACCATGCCTACGCGAAAATATTCTGCCAATGTTTTTTTAGTAATATCGTCTTTAGTTGGACCAAGACCACCAGTAATCAAAATTAAATCGGCTCTGTTTTCAGCTTCCTTTAATGCTTTTAATATATGTTCTCTGTCATCAGAAACAGAGCTAATTTGTTTTACTTTAATTCCTGCAAAATTAAGTTGTGTTCCAATCCAGGCAGAATTAGTATCAACAATTTGACCGATTAAAATCTCATCTCCAATGGTAATTATTTCTGCATTCATTTTTGGCTGTATATTTGTTGTCAAATCTAATCAAATAAAAAAATATTAAATGAAAACATTAACCATTTTTGCAATTACACTTTTATGTTTGCATTCGTCTTGTTCGGCTCAGAATAAATTATTGGATAAGGCAAAAAAAGTTGTAAAAGAAAACGTTGTAACACCATCAACTGCTATTCCTAGTAATGAAGAAATAATCAGTGGTTTAAAAGAAGCATTAAGTAATGGTGCAAAAAGTTCGGCTGATGTTGCCTCTAAACTGGATGGGTTCAATAAAAATCCCATGATTTTTATTCCTTTTCCACCTGAGGCTCAAAAAATGAAAAAGAAATTAATTGATTTAGGTATGCAGGGAAAAGTTACTGAGTTTGAAACTTCTATGAACCGTGCTGCTGAAGAAGCTGCAAAAGATGCCGCTCCAATTTTTATTAATGCAGTAAAAAACATGAATGTATCCGATGGTATGAAAATTTTAAAAGGTAGTGATACATCTTCAACTCAATACCTTCGCGAAAACACATATTCTTCGTTAATTGAAACTTTTAAACCTACAATTAAAGCTGCCATTGAAAAAGTAGGTGTTACCAAATATTGGTCTCCACTTGCAAATACATACAATAAAATTCCTATGGTAGAAAAACAAAATCCTGATTTGGATGCTTATGTTACACAATTGGCAGCACAAGGTTTGTTTAAATTAATCAGAGAAGAAGAAGCTAAAATCAGAAAAGATCCTGCTTTGCGATTAAGCGATTTGCTTAAAAAAGTATTTGGTTACGCAGATTCGCAAAAGAAATAAACACATTTTTTTTATTCATGAGAAGGCTTACTTTTGTAAGCCTTTTTTAGTTAAAACAATTTAAAATAATAGTATAAATGAAAACTACAGCTTTAACACAAAAACATACCACTCTAGGTGCCAAAATGGTTGACTTTGCCGGTTATTACATGCCGGTTTCCTATAGCGGCTTAAACGATGAGCACTTAACAGTAAGAAATAGTGTTGGAGTTTTTGATGTAAGCCATATGGGCGAATTTATTTTAAAAGGCGAAAATGCGTTGGAATTAATTCAAAAAGTAACGAGTAATGATGCTGCTGCTTTATTTAATGGAAAAGCACAATACTCTTGTTTGCCGAATGGAAAAGGCGGTATTGTTGATGATTTAATTGTTTACAAAATTGATGAAATCACCTATATGCTTGTTGTAAATGCATCCAATATTGAAAAAGATTGGAACTGGATCAGCAGCCACAATAGTTTTGGTGTTGAAATGAAAGATATTTCTGAACGCACTTCTCTATTGGCTATTCAGGGACCAAAAGCAATAGCAACACTTCAAAAATTAACCGACATTAATCTTTCCGAAATTCCTTATTATGAATTTAGAAAAGGAAAATTAAATGGAGTAGAGAACGTAGTTATATCAAATACCGGATACACAGGTGCCGGTGGTTTCGAAATTTATTTTGATAATGAATTTGCTGAGAAAATGTGGGATGATATTTTTGAAGCAGGAAAAGAATTTGGGATTAAACCAATTGGATTAGGCGCTCGTGATACTTTACGTTTAGAAATGGGCTTTTGTTTATACGGAAACGAAATCAATGATACCACTTCACCACTTGAGGCAGGCTTAGGCTGGATTACCAAGTTTACAAAAGAGTTTATAGATAAAGAGGTTATGCTAAAGTTAAAGGAAACTGGATTGCAAAATAAATTGGTTGGATTTGAAATGATTGATAGAGGCATACCTCGTCACGATTACGAAATTTGTGATGTATTAGGAAATGTTATAGGAAAAGTAACTTCGGGTACACAATCACCAAGTTTGAATAAAGCTATTGGAATGGGTTATGTAACTACTGCAAATTCTAAAGCTGATACTGAAATTTATATTAAAATTCGTGATAAAGCCATAAAAGCAAAAGTAGTTAAAGTTCCTTTTTTAAAACAATAACACTTCTGGTTTTGAACGAAACTAAAAAAATACAAATCGAAGCTTGTTTTTCTCCGGCGCTTTATCCAACTTACGAGGATAAAAACAACATTGTAGTTATAATTGATGTTTTACGCGCAACCTCTGCAATTTGTGTGGCTTTTCATCATGGTGCAGAAAAAATGATACCTGTTGCAAAAGTAGAAGAGGCATTAGCCTATAAAAAACAAGGTTTTTTAGCAGGAGCAGAACGTGATGCAGTAAAACTTGATGGTTTTGATTTTGGAAATTCTCCTTATGATTACATGGGCGAGCATGTTAAAGGAAAAACAATTGCACTTACTACTACTAACGGTACACAAGCAATATATGCCGCACGCGATTCATACAAAGTGGTAATTGGTTCATTTTTAAACATAGATGTTTTGTGTAATTGGCTTAACCGACAACAACGTAATATTCTTTTGCTTTGTTCAGGTTGGAAAAATAAATTTAATTTAGAAGATTCATTATTTGCCGGTGCAGTAACAACAAAATTGTTACAGATGAATTCTGATTATAAATTAGGTGATGGATGTCTGGCTTTGAATTATCTCTATCAAATGGCAGAAAAAGATCCGATGAAATTTTTAAACCGAGCTTCACACAAGGAACGTTTGGTTAAAATGAATTTAAAAAAAGATATTCGATATTGCTTAATGCCAAATACAGCCCCTGTTATTCCTGTTTTGGATGGAAAGTACCTTGTGAAATTGGAAGTGTAATTTTTATGTTACATTCAAGACTCTTCAGTTTTTAGATTCTTTAATAAATTTTAATTTATAAAATGGAACCACTAAAAGAGATGTTTAATTCCACTTTTATTAAAGAATTAGCATTTCTGATTAAAAAAAATTATCCTGCTTTTGATTCAGATAAATTTATATTTTCAATTGAAAATAGTACGTTTTTTGAATTAAGTTTGAATCAGCGCATGCGGAAGATTACTGAAACATTGCGTTTATTTATGCCAGATAAATATTCTAAAACAATAGATATTTTTAAGAATACTATTTCACTAATGAAACCGGGATATACTACTTTAATTTTTCCTGATTATGTTGGCTTATATGGATTTACAGATTTTACTTATTCTCTAAATGCACTTAAATTTTTCACTTCATTTGGAACATCCGAATTTGCAATTAGATATTTTATAAAGAAAGATGTTCATGCCACACTAAACGAGATGAAAAAATGGTCAAATGATAAAAATGTACATGTAAGAAGGTTAGCGTCAGAAGGCTCACGCCCACGTTTGCCTTGGTCGTTTAAACTTGACGAAGTAATTGAAAATCCTTTTTTAACAGAACCAATTTTAAGCGTTTTACAAAATGACAGTGAATTGTATGTTAAAAAATCGGTTGCTAATCATTTAAATGATATGACAAAAGACAATACCGATGCGTTTTTTAAAGTAATAAATAATTGGGACTTAAAAAATGTACATACTAAATGGATTATTAAACATGCCGGAAGAAACCTCATTAAAAAAGGGGATTCAACTATGTTATCAATAATTGGTGTAAATACATCTGCTAAAATTTCTAATTTGAATTATGAATTAAAGAACAATAAAATTAAAATCGGAGATTTGTTGATTTTTAATTGTTCATTTGTTTCAGATGCAGATCAGAAAATTGTAATCGATTATTCCATTTTTTATTTAAAACAAAAAGGAATTCATTCCAAAAAGACATTCAAATTAAAAATGGTTCAAGCACAAAAAGGGGAGTTAATTCAAGTTTCCAAAAAACAATGGATGAAAAATTTTTCAACCCGAAAATTAAATCCTGGAGTTCATTATGTTGAACTACTTATCAATGGCATAACCTACTCAAAAATTAGTTTTAATTTGCATTAAACCACTTTTGTAAATATTACAAACAAGCATTAAAAAATTGTTACATTTGTTTTAATAGAGATAATTATGAAAACAATCAACATACTATTCTTATTTATTTTCATTGGTAGTATTTCAGTTGCCCAACCAACTAAAAAATTAATAGAACAGGCGGATTTAGCGATGAAAGACAAAAACTACTATTTTGCCGAACAGCTTTACGCACAAATTCTTCAACGTGATTCTTCTAAGCTAGAATTTATGTACAAACATGCAGAAGCTTCACGTTTTAATTTAGACATTGCTGTAGCTGATTATTGGTATAAAAAAGTTTACCAATTAGATAAAGAAGTTAAATTTCCTGAAACAGGTTATCGATTAGCAAGTATTCTTAAAAGTGAAGGGAAATATGATGAAGCTAAAGCGATGTTTTTGGAGTTTGAAGAAAAAAATAAAAAATCTAAAGATACTGATGTAAAAAAGCTAGTTGCTAGAGCTAAAAACGAAGCTGAAGCATGTGATTTTTCTAAAAAATTAATCAGTCAGCCATTGGAATATAATGTAGAGCATTTAGATACTATGATAAATAGTAAACTATCCGAATATGCACCAATCGAATTAGATACAACATTGTATTTTTCCTCACTTCGGTTTTCTAATGATAAAGACAAAGAAAACAATGTGAATTTTAATAAATTGTATTTGTCTCATCAGTCAAACAAAGTATTTACTCCTTCTCAGGAATTGGATACTTTATTTAACGAAAAGGGAATTCATAATGCGAATACTTGTTTTAATGAAAGCTTTACCAAAATTTACATTTCAAGATGTAAGCAAATTAATTCCAGTAATTTTCAGTGTGAAATTTTAGAGTCCTCTTTTTTAAATAATAAATGGTCAAAACTTAAAGCCTTACCTGCACAGGTTAATCTTCAAGGATCAAACAATACGCAACCAAATATTGGTGTAATTAACGGGGAAGAATACCTGTTTTTTTCTTCCGATAGAAAAGGCGGAATGGGTGGGCAGGATATCTGGTTTTCTAAAATTAACAAAGATGGAACATACGGTGAGGCTGTTAATGCCGGAAAAAAAGTTAACACTTCAGAAGATGAAATCACCCCTTTTTATGTAGAAGAATTAGAACAATTGTTTTTTAGTTCTACCTATCATAAAGGAATGGGTGGTTTTGATATTTTTAAATCTACTTTTAAAAACAATGAATTCCAGGAAGTTGAAAATGCAGGTTACCCTATAAATTCGCCTTTAAACGATATTTATTTTTCAATTAACAGTAAAAAAAACATTGCCTATCTTTCATCTAATCGTATTGGTTCATATTTCGAAGTTAAACAGAGTTGCTGTAACGATATTTTTAGGTTTACTATGCCTAAACTAGTTAAAAAAGATGAATTAGTAGATAAAAAGCCACGTGAAGACAGCGCTTCGTCCGCATTAAATTCTATGAAGAAATTATTGCCGCTTACCTTGTATTTTCATAACGATGAGCCTAATCCTAAATCAACCGCTACTAAAACGGATAAAAATTACCAAACGACTTACAGCGAATACAAAGGTTTTCAAAAAGATTACTATTCTGAATATCCTAAAAACCTAAGCGGTGAAGAGAAAGAAAATGCCATTAAACAATTGAATTTATTTTTCAGAGATAGTGTAGATGCAGGTATGATGAATTTGGAAAAGTTTGCTATTCTTTTAAATCAGGTAATGAAAAAAGGTCAAAAAGTAAAAATATCATTAAAAGGATTTTGTAGCCCTTTAGCAACAACAAATTATAATATTAATTTAGCAAAAAGAAGGGTTTCAAGTGTAGAGAACTATTTTAAAGATTACAATAACGGGGTTTTTGTAAAATACATTAACAATAAAAATCCTAACGAAGGTGGGATTGAATTTACAGAAGAGGATATTGGTGAGTTAACAGGAAGTAAAGTGAGTGATGATTTAAAAGATAAACGCAACTCAGTTTACAGCCCAAATGCAGGTGTAGAACGTAAAATCAAAGTGCTTTCAATAGGATTATTGAAAGAATAATGTTACAAATGCATACTGGCCTTTTTAGCCAATAAATCTTCCTCAGACTCTCTGTATTCAGGATCATCCACACAGCAATCTACTGGGCAAACAGCAGCACACTGTGGTTCATCATGAAACCCAACACATTCTGTACATTTATCTGTAACAATATAATAAACATCCATAGATTTTGGAATTTGTGGATCATTTGCGTCCACATCTATTCCGCTGTTTTTGCCATGAAAAACGCCACTTAATGTAGTTCCATCTGCAAAACGCCATTCTGCTCCTCCTTCATAAATTGCATTATTCGGACATTCTGGTTCACATGCTCCACAATTAATGCATTCGTCGGTAATTTTGATTGCCATTTTAGTAATTTTGTAAATCAGCGCAAATATACTAAAGAAATGAACTTAGAACAACGCATTCAATCATTTGAAATCTTATCGGTTTTTCTGCAAGATTTCTTAAACAATGAAAATAATCCCAGAAATATATTGAATGACAAATTAGAACAAAAAATAAATGAAAGTTTTTTGTACAATGGTTGGTTTACTAAAGCGAATGTGAAAAAATCCATTTCGGGTATCGCTACACTGCTTAATGCAAAATATCTCAATCAACTAAAAGAGATTAATAAAGAAGTTAAAACTCCAAAAACCATAGCAGTAATTATGGCCGGAAATATTCCCGCTGTAGGTTTTCACGATTTGGCTTGCGTGCTTTTAAGTGGAAATAAAGTTTTAATTAAACTTTCTTCTGATGATAAAATTATTATTCCTTTTCTTTTAGAAGTATTAATTGATATTGAACCGAGTTTTAAAGATTATATATTATTTTCTCAAAACAAACTATCCGGTTTTGATGCTGTAATTGCAACCGGAAGCAATAATAGCGCGACTTATTTTCACTATTACTTTGGAAAATACCCTCATATTATCCGTAAAAATAGAAATTCATTAGCTGTTTTAAATGGTGCCGAATCAATTGATGACTTGGCAAAATTAGGAAATGATGTTTTTGATTATTACGGCTTAGGTTGTAGAAATGTTTCAAAATTATTTGTACCAAAAAACTACTCATTTAATCTATTTTTTGAAAGTATTTATCGATTTGGAAATGTAGTTGAAAATAAAAAATACGCTAATAATTACGAATACAACAGGGCCATTTATTTAATGACTCAGGAAAAATTTCTCGACAATAATTTTTTAATTATTAAAGAGGAAAATAAAATAATGTCTTCACCCATTGGCGTTTTGTTTTTTGAAGAATACAATGATTTAAATGATTTAGAAAATCAACTTTTATCCTTAAAAGATCAGGTACAATGTGTAGCAAGTAATTTAGCTTTTAAACAATTAACTTCAGTAAATTTTGGGGAAACTCAGTCTCCTGGATTTTTTGATTATCCTGATGGAGTTGATATTATGAAGTTTTTAAGAGAATTAAATTAAAGTGAATTTATTTCAAACTCCAGATTCAAATTTATTGCCATTTGATGGTGAAGTTTTTTATTTCAGTTCCGTTTTTTCAAAAGAAGAAGGAGATAATTTGTTACAAGAACTTGATAATACAATTAATTGGAAACACGATGAAATAATATTGTTTGGTAAACGAATTATAACCGAACGAAAAGTAGCTTGGTACGGAGAAAATTTACTTGAATATACCTATTCAAAAGTTACAAAAACGGCTATCCCTTGGACTAAAGATTTACTTTATATCAAACATAAGATTGAAAATGTTACCGGAGAAACTTACAATTCATGCCTATTAAATCGGTATCAAAATGGAAATCAAGGCATGTCGTGGCATAGTGATGATGAAATTATGCTTAAGAAAAATGCATCTATTGCATCTGTAAGTTTTGGTGTAGGAAGAATCTTTAAATTCAAGCATAAAAAGGTAAAAACAACTTTAAACCTTTTTCTCGAACATGGTAGTTTATTAGATATGCGAGAAAATACACAACTAAACTGGTTACATGCATTACCTAAATCTAAAAAAGTACAAGGGTTAAGGATCAATTTAACTTTCAGAAAAATAAATGCACTATCATAATACAATAGTGATAATTTAAATTTGGGTGTAATTTTTGTTTACTTTAGAGTTATAGAATTAAATTTAGAATATGACGTATCGTATTAAGTTCTCCTTTGTGTTTTTATTCATACAGTTAATGGTTTTGGCTCAATCAAACTTACCACCAGGAACTTACACAAGTACAAATAAAAAAGCAATTAAGAAACTCGAGGAGGGCAAAAAGAATTTTGAAATAAAAAAAGATGAAGATGCAGAAAAAGATTTTTTAAAAGCAATTGCAATCGATTCAAATTTTGTAGAACCACATATGGCATTGGGGTATCTTTATGCTGATCATCAGCAGTTTGTAAAAGCTACTTTTCATTTTAAAAAAGCAACCGAAATAAACCCTAATTTTTTTCCAAATAACTTTTTTGATTTAGGTGGCATGTGTTTAATGCTAGGCAATTATATGGAAGCCAAAGATGCTTATGAGCATTTTTTAGCATTTCCAAGGGCAAATCCAAATTTAAAAGAACAGGCAGAAAAATTTTTAAAAAATGCCAAGTTTGGTGAAGAAGCCATAAAAAATCCACAACCTTTTAACCCAACAAATGTTGGTCCAGGCATCAACTCTAATTTCTATGAGTATTTTCCGAGCATTACTGCCGATGGTAATACGTTTTTGTTTACTCGAAATTTACGTTTTGAAGGAAAAGAAGGTAGCCAGGAAGATTTTTATGTAAGTGAGAAAATTAATAAGCAATGGCAGCCAGCATTACCTTTAAAAAGCATTAACTCAATGAGTAATGAAGGTGCTCCAAGTTTATCTGCAGATGGGCAATTCATGTTTTTTGTGTTATGCCCAGATATTACAGGAACTTATGGTCGTTCTGCTAAAAAAGGTTTTGGTAGTTGCGACATCTTTTTTAGTCAAAAAATAAATGGTAAATGGAGTGAACCGATGAATGTGGGAGAACCTATCAATACAAGTAATTGGGAAACTCAGCCTTCGTTTTCATCTGATGGTAAAACGCTTTATTTTATTAGAGGGTATAACACGCGTGAGGGAATAAAAAATCAAGATATTTACATGTCGCAAATTGGTTTTGATGGTAAGTTTTCTGTGCCAATAAAATTAGGTGCAAATATTAATACCGATGGAAAAGAAGAATCTGTATATATTCATCCTGATAATTCAACATTATATTTTTCATCTGACGGTTTGCCAGGAATGGGAGGATTAGATATTTATATGTCTAAAAAACAATCAAACGGAGAGTGGGGTCCTGCAATTAATTTAGGTTACCCAATTAATACATTCCGAGACGAAAATAGTTTATTGGTTGGCCCTGATGGAAACCTGGCTTATTTTGCAAGTGAGCGACCTGGAGGATACGGAGGCTTAGATATTTATCAATTTAACTTACCCGAAAAGTTTAAGCCCGATCCAATTACCTATATAAAAGGTAAGGTGTACGATTCACTTTCCGGAAAACCATTGGATGCAGCTTTTGAATTAATTGATTTGGAAACTCAACAATCTGTATTAAAATCGTACTCAGCAAAAGATGGCAGTTTTTTGCTCACTTTAACCGGAAATCATGAATACGCATTGAGCGCATCAAAAGATGGTTATTTGTTTTATTCAAAAAATTACAGTTTAAAAGAAACAAAAACCGACTTTAATCATCCTTACTTAATTAATGTGCCTATGCAACCTTTAGATACCGGTTACGTAATTGAATTGAAAAATGTTTTTTTTGATGTAGATAAATTTGAACTTAAACCCACATCAAAAGCAGAGTTAAATAAATTGGCCGATTTTATGAAAAAGAATGCTTCTGTAAGCGGTGAACTAGGCGGACATACCGATAATACCGGTGATAGTAAAAAAAACAAACAACTCTCTGAAAATCGCGCAAAAGCAGTTCAAGAATATTTAGTTTCTCAGGGCATAAATGCAAATCGAATTTCTTATAAAGGTTATGGCGAAACAAAACCTAAATTCCCTAACGATACCCCCGAACACAGAGCAGAAAACAGAAGGACAGAATTTAAAGTAATTAAGAAATAAAATTTACCCAAAAACGTTATAGGGATATGATCTAATTCAATTATAAAATCAAAATCATGAAAACAAAATCAATCGTAAGTGTTACAATTGTAATTGTAACTATTATGTTATTTATAACATGCAAAAAAAATGAATTTAAAAATTTAGATTGTTCAACCATAGATTCAAAATACAGCACATCTATTGCCGGAATTATTTCAGCAAGTTGTACAACTTCAGGCTGTCATAATGGTTCATCATCCTTTGATTTAAGAACGTATAACCAAGTAAAAACATACATCGATAATGGAAAATTTAATGATGAGGTAATCAATAAAAAATCTATGCCAAAAGGGAAATCCTTAAGCCAAGATGAATTGAATAAAATTAAATGCTGGTTAGATCAGGGAGGCCCAAATAATTAATTTCTAGTTAAGAGATTTTTTGTTTCAAGTTACTGGCTAATAACTACAGACTCACAACTAATAAATAAAATAATGAACGAATTACAAAACATAATTGAAAATGCTTGGAACAACAGAAGTCTATTAAGCGAAAAAACAACACAAGAAGCCATTCATTTTATAATTGAAGAAATAGATAAAGGAAGGTTTCGTATTGCAGAGCCAATACCCGATAGAGGCTGGAAAGTAAACGAATGGCTAAAAAAAGCTGTTATTCTTTATTTCCCGATACAACAGATGAATACCATGGAGTTGCCACCATTTGAGTTTCATGATAAAATGAAATTAAAAACCAATTATGAAAAATTGGGAGTACGCGTGGTTCCAGGTGCAATCGCACGTTATGGAGCTTATATAGCAAGTGGTGTAATTATGATGCCTGGTTTTGTAAATATTGGAGCATATGTAGATGCAGGAACCATGGTAGATACTTGGGCAACTGTGGGCAGTTGTGCTCAAATCGGTAAAAATGTGCATTTAAGTGGCGGAGTTGGAATAGGGGGGGTGCTTGAGCCCGTACAATCTGCCCCTGTAATTATTGAAGACAATTGTTTTATTGGTTCAAGAAGTATTGTTGTAGAGGGTGTACATGTTGAAAAAGAAGCGGTGCTAGGAGCTAATGTGGTATTAACAAAATCAACTAAAATAATTGATGTTACAGGTAAAGAACCATTAGAATATAAAGGAAGAGTGCCAGCACGAAGTGTGGTAATTCCGGGCTCTTACAACAAGGGATTTTCTGCAGGAACATACCAGGTTCCATGTGCGTTAATCATTGGTAAAAGAAAAGAAAGCACCGATCTTAAAACATCTTTAAACGATGCTTTACGAGAACATCAGGTAGCTGTGTAAGTAAATAAACTGGGAAAATTAGAAGCGAAATTTTTATTTTCCTTCTGACATTTTTTTACCTTCTTCAGGAGGAGTTCTTTTGATATAACCTTCAGTACTTACTTTAAATTCAGCGTCATCAATTCCTTTTGTGGAAATTTCGGTTGCTGTAAATTTCATAAAGAAAGGACCTTGTTTAGCTTCAAATTCAAGTGGGGCACCTTTTAACTCTTTCATGCCACCTGAGTTTCTGCCAGAATTTTTACTTAAGTTAGGTAAGCTTTCAGTAAACCAAACATTCATTACGGTTTCTTCTCCTTTATCATCTTTAGATTTAATAATTGCTTTCTTACAATCGTAGCCTGCAATTTTTTTTGTTTCATCCTTATATTCAATATCAGATTTTGGACTTTTTTCCGCTTTTTTATTCATTTCGTCTGAAGTCATTTCAAAATAAGTTTTTTGCCCCATTTGATCCATTAATGTTACCATTTTAGATCCATCAAATACAGTAGTTGTACTAACAAAGGCATTAGTAAATTCAATTTTTGATTTGTTATTTTTAAAAGTAGTTTTTTGTTCTGTGCCATCCATCATCGCTGCTTGTTCAGGAGGTAAACCTTCCATGGTAACATTGTAGGTAATGCTTCCTTCTTTAATTTGTGCAATAGACAATTTTGCCGATAAAATTAGGCTTAGTGCGAATAAGATTTTTTTCATTTTTTTTATTTATTTAAGTTGTTAAGACAATTTTTATGCCACTACTGTACCGATTTAAAAAAATCTTGCATTTCTTTTTTAGATACAATTTTGTAATCTTTTGGTAGTTCAAAAATACGTTGGTCAACTTTTTCTTTTTTTACGTTAGTTGCTGTGAATTCCATTTCCAAATCAAATTTTTTCAATCTGAATTTCATAACAACCCCATCAATTGATTCATAAGGTGTACTAAAATTGGGTTTTTCAATATTGAGTTCATTGGTATAAAAAACTTCAAATTTATCGTTGGGTTGATTTTTTTTTACAGCAATTACTTTTTTGCAATTATAACCGGCAATTATAGTTGTTTCATTAGTTTCGGTAAATTCTAGTTGATAATTTTCTAATTCAGCTTTAATTTCCTTTTCATGTTCAATTAATGCATTTTTAACGTCAAAAATTTTCACCATTGAAATAAAAGTTTTATTATCAGGATTGGTAATAAATTTTGAAATAAAAATACCCATGGTGCTCATTTCGGATTGAAAATGATTGTTTTTAAAGTAAGTAGTCATTTCTGACGGAGCTAAACCTGCAATCGGGTGATCTTTATTTATTACAACAGCATCAAATGTAATAGCGCCTTCAGAAATGTATTTTTCATTGTTAGGATTGCAGGAATTGATAATAATTCCAAGAAAAATTAAGATAAACGTAAGTTTGAATATTTGGTAAATTGCTTTCATTTAAGTCTGCTAATGTAAAATTTTTAAAATCAATCAAAAAAGTATTCTTAATTATTTTTTAAAATAAATTTTAATTAATACATTTGCACCCCAATTAAATTTATACATGTTAGTAGTACAAGTAAAAGAAGGAGAATCATTAGAGAAAGCTCTTAAGAAATTTAAAAAGAAATTTGAGAAGACTGGAGTTGTTAAAGAACTTCGTGATCGTCAAAAATTCACTAAACCTTCAGTTAGAAGAAGAGATGCAGTTATTAAAGCTGTTTACAAACAAAAACTTCAGACAGGAGAAATCGAATAAATCCTAGTCTTTTTTTATTTTTACTTTCAAATCCGATATAAATTATTTATATTTGGATTTGAAAGTATTTTATGTTTGTTTCTCAAATAAATGATTTTTTAAATTACCTCTCAATTGAGAAACGTTTTTCTTCTGCAACTGTTCTTGCATATCAAATAGATTTACATCAGTGTAAAGATTATTTTTCTACAACCTTAAAAATCCAATCTTTAACCGAGATCAATTCTAAGCAACTTCGATTCTGGATTGCTTATTTAAAGGAAAGTAACTTAAGTAATTCAAGCATTAGTCGAAAAATAAGTGCTTTAAAGTCCTTTTTTAAATTCGTAAAACAAAATAACCCGAATTTTAAAATTCCTACTAAAGGTATAATAATACCAAAGCAAAAAAAGCGCTTACCTGTTTTTATTGATCAAACTAGTTTTCCTGAATTCAGTTTAGAATGCGAAAAATCATTTGAGGAAATTCAGGAAAAATTTATACTTGAGTTTTTTTATCAAACCGGAATAAGGAGAAGCGAATTAATTAATTTAAAAGTTACAGCCATTGATTTTAATCAGTTGTTTGTTTCAGTAACAGGTAAAGGAAACAAAATGCGTAATATTCCTATAACTAATGCGTTTAAAAATCAATTAAAAGAGTTTTTAGGAATTAAAAATAAAAATTGGAATGATTCAGTTTATCTGTTTTCTGATCAAATTGGCAATGCTTTTAAAGCAATTAAAGTTTATCAGATTATTAAGAAACAATTGGCTACCACCACTACATTAAACAAAAAAAGTCCGCATGTCATTAGGCATACTTTTGCGACTCATTTATTAAATAATGGTGCTGATATTAATGTTGTAAAAGAATTATTGGGTCATAGCAGTTTGGCTGCTACCCAAGTTTATACTCATAATACCATTGAAAAATTAAAAAAAGTTTATCATCAGGCTCATCCAAGAGCATAATTTAATAACAACTAAAAAGGAGGAAATATGAAAATCAACACACAATCAGTTCATTTTGATGCAGACAAAAAATTATTATCTTTTATTGATGAAAAAGTAAATAAATTAAGCACGTATTACGAAAATATTGTTGCTGCAGATGTAATACTACGTTTGGAGAAATCAAACGATAATAGTAATAAAATTGCCGAAATTAAGTTGCATGTAAAAGGTTTAGATTTATTTGCAAAAAAACAGTGTGAGTCGTTTGAAGAGGCTATTGATAGTGCAGTAGATGCGATTAAAATTCAAATTAAAAAGTATAAAGAAAAAGTACAGGCTTAGTTTTTATATTGATAAATGAACAAAAACACGTTCTTTTATCTAGCTAAAAGTTAGTTCAAAGAATTAATTTAAAAAGTTTAGTGATAATTACACTAAACTTTTTTTTTAAATTAATTTTATCTTGATTAACGAAATTTTAAGGATATAAAAAATAGTTAGAAAGGATAACCAATTCCAAAATTAAGAACTGTATTTTTTAAAGGTTTTTTATCAAAAGTAAAACGATTGTTTTCATCGTAAGTAGGATCAAATAATTTAAATGCGGCATCTAAACGAAGAATAAAAAAACTAAAGTCTGCTCTTAATCCAAATCCGCTTCCAGTTGCAAACTCTTTATAAAATCTATTAATTTTAAAATCTGCACCGGGCTTATTTTTATCTTCATTTAGTATCCAAATATTACCAGCATCTAAAAACCACGCGCCGTTTAAAAATTTATAAATATTAAATCTGTATTCAATATTAAATTCCAATTGCGCATCACCAATTTTATCAAAATTTGCATCGTTTTTTTGATTATAAGAACCTGGCCCAATAGTGCGAGCTCTCCAAGCACGAATTGAGTTTGGGCCACCGCTAAAAAAACTTTTTTCATAAGGTAATACCTTTAAATTATCTAAAGGTTTACCAAAACCGCCTGTAGCCCTAAAAACTAATTTGCTTAATTTTCTAATGTTTTTAAATATTCTATAGTCAAAAGCAACACGTAAAAATTGCGCAAACGGTATATCAATAATCCTATAGCTTCCTGAATTGTCTTTTGTTTCATTTTTTGCATTAAAAAAACCTCTTAATATATTTCCTCCTGATTCAAAATCAATTTTAGCATAATGAAATACTTTTAACTTATTTGTTGTTTTTGAAGTCTGATTATTGAACGTGAAAGTATACCTGCTAACAGTTGTAATGTGATCTGTAAAAGAGTTAATTAAAAAATTATCTTTTGAATTTAATAAATTAGTCCTAAAACTATTGCTAAGTGCAGCCTTAACAATACTGAATTCAAATGGTACAAACATTTGTTTCACAAATTCGTTTCTTTTAAATTGAAAGCCATACGAGATATTTGATAATGTTCGGTAAAATTCTGGTCTTTTTTGAAAATTAAGCGAACTTGTAAAAATAGTTTTTGGAGATGCGTTTTTTTGAAATTTAAATATGGTAAACGGGAATAATTGTTTTGGAATAAATAAATTAAATTCCGGTCCAAACTGAATAGTATTAAATGAATTTAAAAAGTTTTCAGCGCTTGTTGTTACAGTATCTTTAACAAGATTTTGCTGAGCTGTAACCCCCCCTCTTAATTTTAATTCTAATAATTCTGCACCCTTAAATAGATTTTTGTTTTGATAAACAAAACTACCTGCAATACCTAAATTATTGGACGTATTAGTAACTTCTGATTCTATAATAAAATTTTGTTTTAAAACAGGTATTAATTGTATAGTACAATTTAATTTGTCTTCACTTTCTGGAGCTTTATCAAAAATTAAGTTTACATTTTTGAACACTCTTAAATCGCTTAATTTTGAATAGGTTTCTTCTGCAAGATCATTATTAAAGACTTCTCCACTATGGAACATGATTTTATTGGCGATGTCTCTTTTTTTATATTTAAATTTTTCATTTAGTAAAAAAATCACATCGTCATAAATTAATGTATCAGTATATCCAGTTTTATTTAATGCGATATAATTTGGTATTACATAAATTTTATTTATGTAATAACGCGTATGATTTTTTCTTAAAAAACTATCTGCCTGTTCTGTTTTAATACTTATTTTTTTAATACTTAATGTAAGATTAATCTTATTGCAATTTAAGTTAGTATCAATTTGATAATGAATAAAATCTTGTGCAAATTCAAAGTATCCATTGTTTTTCATCACCTGGGTTATTCGTTCTCTTTCGATTTGTAAAACATCAGCATCGTAATTGTTTCCTTTTTTTATTAAAGAATTAATTGTGTCTTGGTAATAATGATAGGCGAGTGCCTCATCATCAATTTTGTAGTTTAATTCATTAATTGTATACCTATTGCTTTTTTTAATCTTATAAATTACAATGGCAATTTTATCATTAATTTTAAGTCTTATTTTTTTTCTTTCTTTTTTAAATATTGAGTCTTTTACATTAGCATAAAAAAAACCTTTTGTAAACAAATATTTTTTAATTTGTTCTTTGGAAATTTTAACCTGAAAAGTATCTAAAAAAACAGGTGCTTCACCAGCATATAATATGCTTTCACGCCAGGTAGGCTTAGATTTATCTTTTAATTTGGGGCTTTTAAATAATACATATGGTTTGGCCTTTAAACCCTTTTCTTCCCTTACCTTATTTTTTATTTCTATTGCTTTGTTTTTCTTATCGATCTTATTGTTTTTTAAATCTGTTTTTAGTTTTCTTTTTTCATTTATTTGATCGTATTTTTTATTTCTTTTTTCTTTTTGAATTGGAATTTTTGTTTGATTAATTGTTAAGTATAGCCAGGTATGAAACGGAACGATTTTTAAAATTTTTCGATTTGGTTTTTGTCGGATAAATTTTTCAATTTCTGTTTTTTCTATACCGCTGTATTTATCTTCAATAATTACTTTTTCTAGTAAGTAATCAGCGTTATTAATGTTTTTTTTGGTGGTACAAAAAGTAAAGCATGATGATATTATCAATAAAATTAGTAATTGAGTATTCAAATTACTTATTTTGTAGTCTTTCGGCGTTATCATTACTAGTACGAATATATATTTTCTAATTCATGTTAAGTAAAAATCAATTAAAAAATATCACTTCTTTACATCTTAAAAAACATAGAGAAGAAAAAAAACTATTTCTAGTTGAAGGTGAAAAATTAGTGAATGAATTAATTCATTCATCTTTTGAAATTGTTTCCGTTTATGCCATCAAAACATGGATAGATAATTTTTCCGGAAAATTAAATAAATCTCTAATTAATGAAGTTTCAGAATCAGAGCTTAAAAAAATTTCCTTATTACCTTCTCCAAACAAAGTTTTGGCTGTTGTAAAACAAATTTCCCCCATTTTAAATATAGTTGTATTAGAAACTGAATTGAGCATTTATTTAGATGACATTAGGGATCCTGGAAATTTAGGAACAATAATTAGACTTGCGCATTGGTTTGGAATTAAACAAATTATTTGCTCTTCTAATACTGTTGAAACTTATAATCCTAAAGTGGTTCAAAGTACTATGGGATCTATCTTTCACGTACCTATAATCAAAAAAGAATTAAATGAAATATTAAATTTATCTACAAAAGCTATTAATATTTATGGAGCTTTTTTAGATGGAGAAAACATTTACACCAAAAAAGAATTCAATTCTGGCATTTTAATTATAGGAAATGAGTCCAACGGGATATCATCAACTAATTTTCCTTACATAAAAGAAAAGATTTCAATCCCATCTAATAACATTAATCATTCCGAGTCCCTAAATGCAGCGATGGCCTTAGGGATCATAGTTTCTGAGTATTATCGTCGTAAAAACATTATGTAAATATGATTCATTTTTTATTTTTTTTCAGAAAAATGCAAAAT
>JBILCU010000023.1:0-23359 GCA_044352985.1 Bacteroidia bacterium | reverse complement strand
AATCAAATTATTATTGTTGGTCATTCGATGGGCGGAATCGTTGCTCCAGCTATTAGCGCAAAGCATCAAGTTGCTGGCGTTGTTGTTTATGGCACAACAGCTAAATCTTGGTTTGAATACCAAATCGAAATGTACCGCGTCCAAAATGCTTTAGCAGGAATGAATCCTATTGAAGTAGAAAAATCAGTGTTGGAACAATATGATTTGAATTATCGTTATTTCGTGAAGAAAGAAAAATTGGAAGACCTTGCAAAAGATCCCAAGTCGGATAGTGTCTTACGAACGACCTGGGAATATGATGGCAAAGGAAAAATTTATTCGAGAAATGCAGAGTATTGGAGACAAATTCAGGATTACCCTCATTTAGAAAATTGGAAAAATACCAAAGCAAAAGTATTAGTGCAATTCGGTGAATCCGATTTTCAGGCCTTCTCCAAGGCAGACCATCAACAAATTGTGAACACGGTAAATTATTTTCATCCTGGAAATGCTACGTTAAAATCATATCCTTTAACAGATCATTACTTTGCTAAATCAGGAACAATGCAAGAGGCATACAATAAATTTTCAAATGGACAGATTCAGAAATTATTTGATGAATACAATCAAGAAGTGGGTCTGTCTGCTGTTCAGTGGAGCAATGAAGTATTAGCAAAAAAAGATGATGTCAAAACAGAGCAAAAAGGCTGGCGAAAATTAACCACCGATCGTTATCCGGGAAAGCAAGATGATATAACCTTTATCAACGAAAAAGAAGGTTGGTATGTGAATGGTTACGGGAGCATTTATCATACTCAAAACGGAGGAACAACTTGGGAAAAACAATTGGAAAAGAAAGGAACATTTTTCCGCTGCATTGCCTTTGTAGATAGTTTAAGCGGTTTTGCAGGAACAGTCGGAACAGACTATTTTCCAAACGTAACGGATACTATTCCGCTTTATGGAACAACTGATGGCGGTAAAACGTGGACACCGGTTTCGTATTCCGGACCTTATGTCAAAGGATTGTGTGCCATGGATATCGTGAAAGAACAATACATCAATCACGGAAAAATAGATTACAAAATTCATATTTACGGAGTTGGACGCGTTGGAAGTCCGGCAAATATGATGGTCTCACACGATGGCGGTTTAACCTGGACATCCAATAGCATGAACAACGACTGTAAAATGCTCTTTGATATTAAAATGTTTGATAAGAATAATGGTTTTGTATGCGCTGCTACCGATGAAGATATAGAAAAATCGAATGCTTTAATTTTAAAAACGAGCGATGGAGGAAAAACATGGAAGAAAGTTTATCAATCCAATCGACCATTTGAAACGACTTGGAAGGTTTCTTTTCCAAGCGAAAAAGTGGGCTATGTTACCATTCAATCTTACAACCCTGATCCAAACGTGAAACAACAACGCATTGCCAAAACAACCGATGGCGGTGAAACCTGGAAAGAAATTAATTTGGTGGAAGATGCTGGCGCGCGAGAATTTGGAATTGGTTTTATTGACGAAAACCATGGTTTTGTAGGCGCTATGAACAGTGGCTACGAAACCAAAAACGGCGGATTAACGTGGACGCCAATTAATTTAGGAATGGCTTGTAACAAAATCAGGATTTACAAAGATACCAATGGAAAAATCTATGGCTATGCGATTGGTGTAGATGTGATGAAGGGTGAATTTTAAATTAAAAGATATTAATGTTAAAACAATAAAAAATGAAAACTAAATTAATTCTTCTGCTTCTTACAGTAATTTCAATTAATAATTTATTAGCACAAGACACACTAAGAGTTCTATTTTTAGGGAATAGTTACACATCATATAACAATCTGCCACAGCTTGTTCAAAGTCTTTCTGGTTCTGCTGGAAAAACACTAATCATTGATTCAAATATGCCTGGGGGATACCCCATATCTAGTCACCTCAATGATGCAACCACATTTTCAAAAATAAGTCAAGGCAACTGGGATTATGTTGTCATTCAAGAACAAAGTCAAATACCCACAATTGATTATTATCGATACAACGATATGTATCCAGCACTCACTGATATAAAAGCTTTAGTTGAACAATACAATCCTTGCGCAAAAATAATCACTTACATGACCTGGGGTAGAAGATTTGGCGGAATGCAATGTGACCCAAATAATACTTATTGCAGTCCAAACTTTGTGAATTTTAATCATATGCAGGATTCACTAACTAGCGCCTATCTTGAAATAAGCGAACAATTAAACATTCAATGTGCTACAGTAGGTGTGGTATGGCAAAATATACTTAATGATACAAATCTTGTTTTACATTCTGGAGATAATAGTCATCCAAATATTGATGGCAGTTATGTGGCAGCACTAACAATATTTAGTAATATTTGGAAACTACCTACTACAGGATTAAGTTTTAATGCCGGAATTTCTTCTGCAAGAACACAATACTATCAATCAATTTCCGACCAAACTATTTTTAGTAACCCTGAAAGATGGAATTTATACATAAATAACCCAATCGCTGATTTTACTTATTCAATATCTGGCAACACACTATCTTTCATTAATTCTTCTATATCATCTACTAATAATTCACTTAATTATTTATGGAATTTTGGAGACATGAATACTTCGGTAGAGCAAAACCCAAATCATACATACGTTGGAAGTGGTATTTATAATGTTAGTTTAATAACAAGAAATTGTATATTTTCAGATACGGTTACTTTTCAAATACAAATCGGTTCAACCGGCATTAACGAAAACGAATTAGAAAAATTAAAAGCCTACCCCAACCCTTCTAAAGGTATAGTTTACATTAAAAACATTAACAATTCATCAGCTATGAATTACATACTTTATTCGGTTACAGGTGAAATTATATTTAGAGGTAGAACATTGAATGATGAAATAATTTTAGATCTAAGAGATTTACCAAATGGTTTGTATCTATTGCGAACATTAGAAAAAAACAGTCAACCCATTAAAATCATAAAGGAATAAATTATTTTTATAACATTATTGAATATTGTAAAATGAAAAAAATTATTATTATCCTGGCTACTTTGTTTGCTGAAATTTCAGTTGCTCAACATATCTACGAAGTCGACTTAAACAAAATTAAAAATGATGTTTTACCGGTAAAACTCACTTTGTCAAAATCACCCCAAACTGATCAGGTAACTTATTCCTTTCCTGCAACTGTTCCGGGAACTTACGACACACAAGATTTTGGGCGTTTTGTTCTTTCAATGAATGCAAAAACAGAAGATGGCAAGAAGTTAAAAGTTAGTAAAAAAGGTAACAATTCATTTATCATTTCGGATGCAGAGAAATTGAAGTATCTTGAATATACTGTTGAAGATATTCTCGATAAAAAAGTAAAGAAAAATCCAATTTTTGGTCCTGTGGTTACCAATTTTGTAGAAGGCAAAAACTTTATTTTTAATAACGGTGGGATATTTGGATTTTTTGAAGGTGAAGAATCTAATCCGATTGAAATTAAAATCGCCAAACCTTCTTCTCTTTATGGAGCAACATCTTTACCACAAACCGAACTGCGTGAAACCCAGCAAAACTTCAGAGCAAATTCTTATCATCAATTAATGGATTGTCCCATTATGTTTTCCGTTCCCGACACTGCTCAATTTTATGTGGGTAAAACAAAGGTTACGCTTTCTGTTTATGATGTAAATGGAATTCCAAGGGCAAAACATTTTTATGAAACACTCAAACGCGATATGCAGGCTGTAGATGCATTTTTACCGGATTTACC
Source organism: Bacteroidia bacterium (assembly GCA_044352985.1). Taxonomy (GTDB): domain Bacteria; phylum Bacteroidota; class Bacteroidia; order B-17B0; family Aurantibacillaceae; genus JADJDM01. Next base: position 19,597 of record JBILCU010000023.1, on the reverse strand, counting down.
AGTAGATAATTACACCTTCATTGTGTATGTTGATGATTTAAAAGAAATAGGAAAAGCATTAAGTGGAAAAATGGGATTGTTCAAAAAAATTAAACTCGCTTTAAAATTTCGTTCTTTGGCATTGGGCGCGCTCGAGCATGGAAATTCTTCCACGTATTATCTCGCCGACTTTGGCTCAAACACTTCTTCAATAAAGGAACTTTCTCTCGATAATCAACTTTCAGGGGCAGCTATTCACGAATTTATGCACATTCTTACTCCTCTTGGTTTACATTCTCAGCACATAGGTAATTTTAATTATACGAAGCCAATTATGAGTAAGCATCTTTGGCTTTATGAAGGAGTAACAGAGTATTTCGCAAATCTTATCAAATACAAAGGTGGTGTTTATACACCAGAGGAATATTTAAGAGAAATGGAATCTAAACTTTCTCAAGGATTATCATTTCCAGTAAATGAAATGTCGTTTACAGAGATGAGTGCTAATGTGCTCGAAGATAAATACCATAAACACTATGGCCAGGTTTATCAGCGAGGCGCAGTTTTAGCTATGTTATTGGATGCAGAAATACAGCGTCTTACTGCCGGTAAAAAAACATTGATAGATGTGATGCTTTCACTGAATGCAAGATATGGGGCCAACAAATCGTTTGATGAAGAATTATTTTTCTCAGAATTTGTAAAAGAAGTTCATCCCGATTTACAAAACTTTTTTTCACTTTATATAGAAGGTAAAAACCAATGGAAACCAAATGAACAACTGAATTATATTGGCATCAGTTACCACGACTCGCTTCAGGAATCAGGCATGTTATCTCCTTTAATTGAGAAGGATAATGATATTAAATTGAAAGCCATTGGAATAGGTCTAGAGCAACTTGTTATGAAAACAGGAGCTAACGAATGGGCTGGTTTTAAACCCGGAGATGTTATTAGTGTAAGCGATTACCGTGATGCATTCGAACCTAATGGAAAAAAATTAAAAGAAGGGGAAGTTGCAAAACTGCGCGTAAAGAGAAATAAAGAATTTATTACACTGGAAATAAAAGCAAAATATGGAATGAAACAGAAACGACATGCTTTGAGGTGGTCAAATCAATAATAGATGAACAATAAATTTTAAGCTTAACTTAAGTATTAAACTATTAAAACAACTTAGATGCGTCAGTTCCTAAATGATATATCAATTAATTTGTGAAATAATTTTTCTAATAAAAATAAATCATCATGCTTACAATTGAAAACCTGAATAAACAATACGCTAACGGCGTTCATGCTCTAAACAATGTTTCTCTTAACATCAACACCGGAATGTTTGGATTGCTCGGACCCAACGGCGCCGGTAAATCTTCTCTAATGAGAACGCTAGCCACTTTACAAGATGCAGATAGCGGAAATGTTCAACTTGGAAACATTGATGTATTGAAACAAAAAGATGAAGTGAGAAAAGTGTTAGGTTATCTCCCTCAGGAATTTGGCGTATATCCCAGAACATCTGCAGTTGATTTATTAAATCATCTTGCCATCTTAAAAGGCTACTCTAATAACGGAGAGCGTAAGCAAATGGTAGAGGCTTTGTTGCAAAAAGTTAATTTATTTGAACACAGAAAAAAAGCAGTGAGCAGTTATTCCGGTGGGATGCGTCAGCGTTTTGGAATTGCGCAATGCTTAATTGGCAATCCTCAATTGGTAATCGTAGATGAACCAACCGCAGGACTCGATCCCGGAGAACGAAATCGTTTTTATAATATCCTAAGTGAAATCGGCGAGAATATCATTGTGATTTTGTCTACACATATTGTTCAGGATGTGAGAGAACTTTGCACCCAAATGGCAATCATGGACAAAGGAAAAGTAGTTTTCAGTGGAGACACTGATGAGGCGCTGTTGCAAATACGCGGAAAAGTTTGGGAAAAGAAAGTGAGCAAAGAAGAACTCAGCGTCTATCAAAATGAATATAAAATTATTTCCAATAAACTGGTTGGGGGTAAACCACTTATCCACGCATTCTCTGAGTCAGCTCCGGGTAATGGATTTGAAATGGCAGAAGAAAATCTTGAAGATGTTTTCTTTGCGAAATTAAACGGATTATTATAAAACTTTATCTCTGCAAATTATGTGGAAATTCATCAGACACGAATTAAAATATTGGTTGCGCTCACCCATGATTTGGATTTTCATGGGCATCAACACACTGCTGATTTTTGGAGCAGTTTCGTCCGATTCAATAACCATAGGGGGTGGCATTGGAAGTGTACATAAAAATTCACCTTTCGTAATTCAAAATTATTACGGTGTGATGTCTTTGATTTGTTTGCTAATGACAACGGCATTCATGAACGCGAGCGCGAACCGTGATTTTCAATATGGAATGTATCAGTTCATATTTTCATCACCCATTAAAAAAAATCACTATTACTTCGGTAAATTTATCGGAGCTGTTATCATCTCTGTAATTCCACTTTTGGGCGTTTCATTAGGCGCTTTGTTAGGCCCACTGATGCCATGGACCGAAAGTGAAAGGTACGGAGTTGTAATCCTTCAAGGCCACTGGATGGGAATACTTGCTTTCGGAATTCCTAACACAATAATTAACGGCGTAATTCTCTATGTGCTTGCTATAAATTTTAGAAGCAGCATTGTATCATTTGTGGGGGCAATGTTGATTATTGTTTTGTATGGAATTTCCTCAGGGCTTGTCAGCGATATAGAAAAGGAATGGATTGCAATAATTACTGATCCTTTTGGCTTTCGTCCATTTGGTATACTAAGCAAGTACATGACCGTTGCGGAAAAAAATAATCAAGCTGTTGCAATGACAGGAATTTTTCTGATAAATAGATTAATTTGGGTAGGAATCGCAATTACAATTCTTCTTGTTGCTTACAAGAGATTTTCTTTTACATCTAAAAAGGAAAAAGCAAAAAAGGAAAAGCAAACCAACAACGATGAGCTTCATCAGCATTCCGGTATAGTTCAATTTCCATCATCTTCAACTGCAGGTAAATTTACACTGAGTTCATTCCTATACATGATTAATTTTGAAACGAAATCCATTCTCAGAAATCCAACTTTTATCATCATCACCATACTTGGCTTATTAAACCTTATTGGCGGTCTCATTTATTTTACTGGAGGATATGGAGCCGATCAGTATCCTGTAACTTACGATGTAGTTGATACCATTCGAGGAAACTTCAATATTTTTTTAATTGCCATCATAACATTTTATTCCGGCCTACTCGTATGGAAAGAGAGAGATGCGAAATTCAATGAAATTGCAGATGCCACTCCGGTAAAAACAAGTTTATTATTTCTTTCGAAATTATTTGCCATGATTAATGCGCTTGGAACCGTATTGCTTTCAACTATACTACTAGGTATGCTAGCGCAAACAATGATGGGTTATTATGATTACAAACCGGAGGTTTACTTTCATTCGTTGTTCTTTGGAGATTTACTTTCTTATTCGTTTTGGGTTGTTAGCGCGCTGCTTATTCATTATCTAATCAACAACCGTTATATTGCTTATTTTGCCTTCATTACTTTTATCATCCTGAATTCTTTTCTGTGGGGCGTCTTTGAGGTTGAAACCAACATGGTAAAATTTGCGCAAGGACCTTCTGTTACCTACTCTGATATGAATGGATTTGGTCCATTCACGCGTTCAGAATTTTGGTTTAATGTGTATTGGTTTTTATTTTGTGTCATTCTTTGCTTTATTATTCAAGCATTCTACATCAGAGGTCAAGAATTGAAGTTTTCAAATCGATTTAGGAACGCTATCAAAAATTTAAAACACCAAAGCATCGCATTAGTAACGGCTTTAGTTGCTTTCTTGATTTGTGGAGGATTTGTTTTTTACAACACCAAGGTTCTAAATAAAATAGTAGCCTCTGACGAAGTAGAAAGAATTCAAGTTGATTACGAAACACACTATAAAAAATACGAGTTCATTGCTCAACCCAAGATCTACAAAGTAAATCATGATATTGAAATCAATCCACAAGAATTGTCACTTTCAGCTAAAACAACAATGTGGGTAAAAAATACGAGTGGAAAAAAAATTGACGAACTGCATTTTACTATGCCAACCGAAATTGACAGTGTTTTAATTTCAATAAATGATGCAAAGCTAAAGCTGCGCGATAATCGTTGCAAGTACAGAATTTATTCTTTAAACAAAGTGATGCAACCAAACGATAGTTTAAGGGTCGAGGTTACTGCTATACGTTTAACCAAAGGATTTGAAAACCAGGTCAGTTTTACAAAGTTAACTCAAAACGGAACTTTTTTTAATAACGGAGATATCTGTCCGTCCATTGGCTATAACGAAGGATTTGAAATTTCAGATAAAAACGATAGAGTAAAATATAAACTTCCTAAAAAGAGAAGAAGTCCTATTTTGAATGAAGGAGATACTATTTCCCGAATGAAAAATTATGTAACACAAGATGCGGATTGGGTAGATGTGGAAACAACCATCAGTACTTCGGAGGATCAGATTGCCATTGCGCCTGGAAGTTTAATTAAGGAATGGAAGAATGGAAACCGAAGATATTTTCAGTACAAAGTCGATCAACCCTCGCTTAACTTTTATTCATTCATTTCAGCAAGGTATGAAGTGGAAAGAAAAATGTTCAATGGCATTTCAATGGAAGTGTATTACCACAAACCCCATGTGTTCAATGTGCCTAACATGATGAAGAGTATTGTGAAATCCATTAACTACTATACAAAAAAATTTGGCAAGTATTACCATAAGCAATGCCGAATTATTGAATTTCCTCGATATGCCAGTTTTGCTCAGGCCTTTCCGGGTACTATGCCTTATAGTGAAGGAATTGGTTTTATTACCGATTTACGAGATGTGAAAGAAGAAGATATTGATTTTGTTTTTTATGTTGTGGCGCATGAAATGGCCCATCAGTATTGGGCGCATCAATTGTGTGGAGCAAAAATGCAGGGCAGCGAATGGATGAGTGAAGGCTTCTCTCAATATTCTGCCTTAATGGTAATGGAGAAAGAATACGGAAAAGATAAAATGAAAAAGTTTTTAAATTATGAAATGGACGGTTACCTTCGAGGGAGAAGTACAGAGTTTGAAGCCGAACGCCCAATTTATAAAACAGAGGGACAATCCTATATCCATTATCAGAAGGCGAGTGTTTTAATGTATTACCTGAAAGAAATGATTGGAGAAGACAATGTAAATAAAGCCATGAAAAATTTACTTGAAAAATACGCCTACAAAAAACCACCTTATGCTACTTCTCTCGATGCTGTTCGTGAATTCAGAAAAGTGACGCCTGACTCTCTACAATATTTAATTTCAGATATGTTTGAGAACATTACCATTTTTTCAAATCGAGTTGCTGAGACAAAAGTAAATAAATCGGGTTCTAAATATGTAGTAAGTTTTAGTACCATTTCTGAAAAGTATTTATCCGATTCACTGGGAAGAGAAAAGCCTTTGCCTTTGAATGACTACATCGACATTGGAGTTTTTGCGAAGTCAGAAGGCGCAGTACCTGGTAAGCCTTTAGTTATGCAACGTTTAAAATTAACCAAAGAGAAGAATGAGTTTAAATTTGAAACAACAGAAGAGCCATATCGCGTAGGTATCGATCCTTACAATTATTTGATTGATAGAATTGCTGATGATAATTTAAAAAAGGTTAGGCAATAGCGATGTAAAATCTAGCACAAACAACTTTCATTCAAACGAATATTGGTAAAATAGCCATTCATAAAATAGAACGCAGGGGATATTGTTAGTGTAAGCGATTACCGTGATGCGTTTGAGCCAAAGGGAAAGAAATTAAATGAAGGAGATGTTGCCAAGTTAAAAGTAAAACGCAACAAAGAAATCATCACACTTGACATACCTGTTAAATACGGAATGAAGGAAAAGAAAAATGTGCTGCGCTGGATGGAAAAGAAATGATTTCATTGAATGGAGCAATTGCTAGATACTTCAACTCTTTCAAATCCATTTACACAAATGAAAATGAATAAGTATTGGTTTACCTGGAAAGTAGCTTAACCATCACTCAATTAAAACAAAAACATTTCTACATTAACGTGAATGGCATTCAACATGAAATTGATTTTACTCTCCCGTATTTGAAACAAATTTGTAAAAGGTTCATCTTAGATGCATTTATATCCTATTTAAAACTAATTTGCAGCCTTTCTTAAAATATATTGAAATACTATTTTTAAAGAATAAAAAATTACAAAAACAACTAGACAAAAAATAAAACATGTACACAAAAGAATTTCAAGATATAATCAATTTCAGAAGATCCAATAGGTCTTTTGACCCGGCGATTGAAGTGCCCGATGATGTTATACAAAAAAGTTTAGAACGAGCAGTACTTTCGCCAAATAGCAGTAATATGCAATTATGGGAATTTCATTGGATTAAAACAAAAAAAGAATTAGAAAAATATGTTCCGCTATGTCTTGATCAACGCGCCGCTAAAACAGCAAAACACTTGGTTGTTTTTGTAACCAGGCGTGATAAATGGCGCGAAAGGGCAAAATGGAACTTAGAAAAAATAAAATCTACCATTGTTGGTGAACCAACTAAGTTACAAAAATCATCCATGGATTATTATGGAAAATTAATGCCATTGGTTTATACCAATGATCCCTTTGGTTTTATGACTTTAGTAAGAAAAAGCATTAGTTTTTATATGGGATTAAGAAAACCATTTTATAGAACCGGAGGACTTTCCAAACAACGCATAGTAGTTCATAAATCCTGCGCGCTGGCTGCTCAAACTTTTATGTTATCTATTGCTGCAGAAGGATTTCATACTTGCCCAATGGAAGGGTTTGATGAGAAAAGGGTAAAAAACATACTAAATCTACCGCGTGGTGCCGAAATAAATATGATAATATCAGTTGGCAAAGGAACAGAGGAAGGTATTTGGGGAGCACGTTTCAGAGTGCCTAATGAAGAAGTTATTTTCGTGCATTAATTTATTTGAAAAATATTACAAGTTAAACTATAAACAAATAATAAAGTAAATTAGAAAAAAGTGAATCATTAAATCCTGAAAGTTATAATAATTAAATTTCCGAAAAATTAACTTAGTATGTCGAGCTTCTTCAACTTCCTGCAAAGTGCATTTAAAGAGTCTTTCTTCAATTTTACCTTGTACCTGTTTTTTGGAATTTTAGTTTTCTGTATAGTGTGGTTGTTATTAAAAAACAAATGGCGCTGGAGAAGAATTCAACCAAAAAATGAGCACCGAAAACATTTCTTTAGACACGACATTTTATTTTCAATTGCTTCAATAATAATGGCCGGATTTCTTACGGCATTAATCAATTGGTTAGATTCGTTAGGCTACATGAAACTGTATTGGGACTATAATACACATAGTTCCGTTTGGGGAAGCTTACAATTAGTTGTCCTCATATTTTTCTACGATACCTACTTTTATTGGACGCATCGCTTTATGCATCATCCAAAAATATTTCGGTATGTACATAAAACACATCACAAAAGTACAGACCCATCTCCTTTAACTATTTTTGCTTTTCATCCTCTTGAAAACTTAATAGAATTTCTTCCATTTTTCATACTGCCGATGCTGATTCCAATTTACTGGCCTGTACTTTTTCTTTGGCAGACATTGGATTTGATCAACAATGTTCTTGCGCATATGGGATATGAGGTTTATCCAAAATCATGGATTAAAATTCCATTGATTAAATACAAAACTGCATCCACTCATCACAATATGCATCATGAAAAGTTTAATGGAAATTATGGATTGTATTTTACTTTTTGGGATAAGCTGATAGGCACGGAGTTTAAGGATTATTCTAAAAGATTCGATGAAATTCATTCAAATTAAAATTTTTAAGAGGTATTAAGAGCCTGTTTAAATTTTATAAAATGAATTTGTTATAGCTTTTTTTTGAGTGAGAAAAGGCGGATTTTGCAGTCATAATGGAATAGTTCTGACGAAAAAATCCAACGAATTCGTAACCAAAAAAAAGCATAACAAAGAGATTAGATGAATTTTAAACAGGCTCTAAGTTAAGTATCTAAATAAAAATCATTTGATATTTCCTTTCAATAGTACTTCTATAGTTTGAAAGTAAACCACATATGAAGATTAGAATTTAGTTTCCTTAAAAAGGAATAAACAATTGAAATCCGTAATCAATCTAAATCACTTGAAAAAGCATGGGTATGAATGAAAACAACTGCAAGGATAGGTAAAATCAAATAAGATACAGCAATTCAGAATGATACAAAACTTGAAACTTATTTACTATCAATTAAAGCCGCTGTTAGAAAGATAAAAAAAATACTTTAGATACTATTTTAAAGATTGAAATCTTGATTAAAATCGCTTTATTCATATAAAAACAAAAAGCGCAACGATAATCGTTGCGCTTTTTTTAATTAGATTTTCTATTATTAATTAGCTGTGAATGCTGATTTTTTTCTCTAACTCATCAATGTAAGCTCTGAAACGTTTATCAGTATCCATTAAATTATTTACAGTTCTGCAAGCATGCAATACAGTTGCGTGATCTTTACCACCACAGTGCATTCCAATGGTTGCCAAAGAAGATTTGGTCATGCTTTTTGCAAAATACATTGCAATTTGGCGAGCCTGAACTACTTCACGTTTACGTGTTTTTGATTTCATTAGATCAATTGGTAAATCGAAATAATCACAAACAATTTTTTGGATATAATCAATTGAAACCTCACGAGCTGTACTCTTCACAAACTTATCAATCATTTGCTTAGCCAACTCTAACGTAATTGTTTTCTTATTCAAAGAAGATTGAGCTAACAATGAAATTAAAGCACCTTCTAATTCTCTTACGTTTGAAGTGATGCTATATGCTAAGTATTCCAATACTTCTTTAGGCAATTCAATGCCTTCGTTATAAATTTTCTTTTCTAAAATGGCAATGCGTGTTTCTAAACCTGGAGTTTGAAGATCTGCTGAAAGACCCCATTTAAAACGAGATAATAAACGTTGCTCAATTCCTTGTAAATCAACCGGCGGACGATCAGCTGTTAATACCAATTGTTTTCCAACTTGATGCAAGTGATTGAAGATATGGAAAAAAACATCTTGTGTTTTTTCTTTACCTGCCAAAAATTGAATATCATCTATGATTAATGCATCAATCATTTGATAGAAATGCACGAAATCATTTTGAGCATTATTTTTTACAGCTTCAATAAACTGAGTAATGAATTTTTCTGCCTGAACGTAAAGAACAGTTTTGTTTGGAAAATTATTTTTGATTTCAATTCCAATAGCTTGTGCCAAGTGAGTTTTACCAACACCATTTGTTCCGTAAATCAATAATGGATTGAATGCAGTTCCTCCTGGTTTTTGAGATACCGCAAAACCAGCTGAGCGCGCTAAACGATTACAGTCACCTTCTACGAAATTATCAAATGAATAATTTGGGTTTAATTGAGATTCAACAGTTACCTTTTTTAAACCCGGAATAATAAATGGATTACGGATTTGACTATTGTTAATATCAATTGGCATAGATACAGCAGGGTTTTTTACATCCTTAGTAATCGTAGGAATTTTCATAGTAATTGGCTTCTCTGTTCTGCCATATGAATTTTCCATTACAATGCTATACTCCAACCTGCCTTCGTTACCTAATTCTTTACGAACAACTTTTTTCAATAAGTTGATGTAATGTTCTTCTAACCATTCATAAAAAAACTGAGAAGGAACTTGAATCGTCAACACATTGTCTTGTAACTTAACAGGCTTAATAGGCTCAAACCATGTTTTGAAATTTTGGGCATTCACATTATCTTTAATTACATCAAGACAACTTTTCCATATCGACTCAAAAGTTTTTTTCTCCATTAACATAAATTTTTTAGCGCTTTTTTAAATTAAACAATAGGTTGTTTATAATATTTTTGTTGTGTGAATTTCAGATAACAAATAAATACTAAAAATTCATTAAAAAAAAATTTTTTTACTATTGCACAATTAAAATTTTATCAAATCAAAAAAAAATAATTTTCATGTTATTTTTTTTTTAAGACCGACTATTTTTTAATCACATTTTTTGATGCGTGCGTAGTAATTCCAAAATTATTTTTATTAATTAAAACATCGATTCTACCTAGCCATATGCCTGCCCAGCCAACTTGTGTTACCATTACTTTTTTATGTTTTTTATTTTCAAAAAAAACAGGCTGATCTAAAAAAGTATGTGTGTGACCTCCAATAATTATATCTATATTTTCAGTTTCAGATGCCAGCAACTGATCGTTAGGTTTTTTATTATCACTAGTGTAACCTAAATGCGATAAACAAATAATGAAATCACACTTTTCTTCATGCTTTAACAATCTTGCAATTTCATTCGCTTTTTCTATTGGATTTTGGTGTATTGTTTCTTGAAATAAATTTTCCGGAACCAACCCTGATAATTCAATACCAACACCTAAAATACCTATACGTATTCCGTCATTAATTATTACACGATAAGGTTTAATTTTATTTTTCAGATTGGTATTTTCAAAATTATAATTGCAGTTAATGATATTAAAATTTGAATGTTGCATTTGCTTTACAATATTATCTATGCCCAAATCAAAATCATGATTACCCAACGTCATACAATCGTAACCCATACTGCTCATTAATTTAAATTCTAATTCACCGGAGTAGAAATTAAAATATGGTGTACCCTGAAAAACATCACCGGCATCTAGCAACATTACATTTTTTTCCTCGGAACGAATTTGACTGATTAATTTTGCTCTCGGTGCAAAACCTCCTAATCCAGGATATTTAGGATCATTAATCGGAAACGATTCAATTCGACTATGCACATCATTCGTGTATAAAATAGTAATTTTTGTAATTCCCTTTTTTTCAAAGTCAATTTGTGACAACAAAGGGAATCCAGCCGATAAACAGGCTGAGCCAAAAACAAATCTTAAAAAATCTCTTCTATTTTGATAGTTGAATTCTGCCATCTTTTTTTGATGCTATTTTATTTCCTTTTTTTGTTTCATCAATGCAATATTCTATTAATGCTGTACGAATTAATTTTTTTAAATATAATTTATGTACTGAATTTTTAAAGAACAACATGTTATCACCGCCATTTACTAAGTAATCAGATGTAAGCACTTTATAGTTTTTTTGTTTATCTAATTGTACATTTCCAACCGAAACATCTGTTACTGAATTATTTTGAATTTTTAAATTCAGCTGACTAACCGGCATACCGCCTTTTTTAGCAATAAAATCAAGCAGTTGAGCCATACTCGAAGAATTAAGTGTTACAATTACTAATTCATTATCAAACGGCATTAATTCGAATAACTTACCAATTGTTAAAGTACCTGCAGGCACATTGGTTCTTAAACCACCATTATTGAGTAAAACAAAATCCGCTTTTTGTAAATCTTCAGCTAAATAATCAACATGCTTTTTAAAAAGTGCATCACAAACAAAATTCCCAAGATTACCTTCTGGAGTTTCTTTAATCAGTTGATCTTCTAGCTCAGCAATTTGCTGATTCATGGAGTCCTGAATTTTTAGTTGGTATGGTAAAATTTGTTGCTGAATACTGCTGTCGTAAAATGACAATTTGGCTTCATAATGCTTTGCCTTTATATCTAATTTAGGCTTAGAAATACAAGAAACAAATAATAAGAAAAAAGCAATTATGATATAGTTGGGGAATTTTAAACGCATTATCAAAAATGATTTAATAAAATTAAATATACTGATTTTTAATTTTAAATTTTGGTTATTTTTTCCAGATGAATACTTTTAAGTTTAATACCAAACATTAAATTAATTTTCATTAAACTATTTTCAAAAAAGTAATTACTAAACTAAAAGCATCACACATTAAAAATTGCATTTTAAAATTAAATCTTTATTAAACTTAAATAGTCAAAACACTTTAAAGTAGTATCAATAAAAGTATTTTAGTATAACGTGGAGATAATAGCCGCAGGTGATAATAGATTTTAACACCAATTAATTCTTTAATAACTTTGAATTAAAAACTATTTAATTGGTATAAAATAAAGTACTGAAGAACTTTAACATAGTATTAAAAACATGATTTACAAAGCATCATTAGATAAGCTTGCTAAATGGACTACCATTTTGGTGTTTATGACATTAATTACAATTGGCTTAAAAAGTATTGTTGAATTATTAAATTCACCAAAAACTACAGAAGAAATAGCAATACATTGCGCTCTGCTGTTCTTGTTTTTTATAATATTATTTTCAAGCTGGTTATTTTCGCCACAATCTTATAGCATTAACGAAAATGCGCTAATTATACATAGAAAAATAAGCGATATATCCATTGACTTTGATAGTATTGAATTTATTGAACACCTTACATCACAACAAATAAAAGGCACTATCAGAACTTTTGGCGTTGGAGGGCTATTTGGATATTTCGGAAAATTTCACGTACCTAAAATTGGTTCGTGTACATTTTATGCAAGCCAACGAAAAAATCTAATTTTAATTAAAACCAATAATAAGAAATACATTATTACCCCAGATGAAATTCAACTTTCTGATGAATTAATTAAAAAATGTAAATACCTCAATTCAGTCAACTAGAATCCCCTTTTCTTCTAACTGCTGAATAGTTATTTCTGCGGCATGTTGCTCCGCTCTTCGCTTAGATGAATTTCTGCTTTGGCCGTATTTATGTTGATTTATTTCTACTTCAATGATAAATTCCTTTTTAATGCCTTTTCCAATCTCTTTTACTAAATTAAAACTGAGTTGTTTTTTTCTGCGTTGGCAAAAATTAATGAGTTTAGATTTATAATCAGTATCCGTATTTTCTACATCATGAATATCGATGTGAAATTTCATGATTCGTTCCACAATAAATTTTTTTGTTTTTTCAAATCCATGATCTAAATAAATGGCACCAATAAAGGCTTCGAATGCGTCTCCAAACATAGAGCCAGCAGGCAATCCTTTTAAATCAGACTCAATTAATTGCGGTATACCTAATTTTATAGATAACTTATTCAATTGATTTCGACTTACAATACGTGAACGTATCTGACTTAAAAACCCTTCGTCTTTAAAAGGGAAGGTTTTAAATAAATACTCAGCTACAATAGCACCTAAAATAGCATCACCCAAGTATTCGAGTCGTTCATTACTATTATAAACATCACCTTTTACTTTAACAGCAGCAGATGAGTGGCGAAAAGCCAAAAGGTAAAGCGAATTATTTTTGGGATAAAAGCCACAAATGAGCTTTACAGCTTCGTAAATTTTTTTTTCGTTTGAACTTAAAGAAGGGTTAAATTTTAAAACAGAACGAAACAAGATTAGCTTAGTTGTGTTTTTTCATGATTATACACGCATTGTGTCCACCAAAACCAAAAGTATTACTTAAAGCGTAGTTAACTGTTCTGTTTTGGGCAGTATTAAACGTAAAGTTTAATTTGTTATCAATATCAGGATCATCTGTAAAATGATTGATTGTAGGAGGAATAACATCATTTTGTACGGCAAAAACACAAGCTAATGCTTCAATTGCGCCTGCTGCACCCAATAAATGCCCTGTCATTGATTTTGTTGAACTAATGTTCAAATTATAGGCGTGTTCTCCAAAAACTTTTTGAATGGCTTTAATTTCAGCTATATCACCTAATGGTGTTGAAGTTCCGTGTGTGTTGATGTAATCAATTTTATCTGCTGAAATTTGAGCATCTTTAAGTGCATTCAACATTACATTCATAGCACCTAAGCCTTCCGGATGTGGAGCTGTTAAATGATGAGCGTCACCACTCATACCACCACCAACAACCTCAGCATAAATTTTAGCACCGCGTTTTACAGCATGTTCGTATTCTTCTAACACTAAACCCGCAGAGCCTTCACCTAAAATAAAGCCATCTCTGTCTTTATCATAAGGTCGGGAAGCTGTTTGTGGAGAATCGTTACGCGTACTCATAGCATGTAATGCATTAAAACCGCCTACGCCTGCTTCATTAATAACTGCTTCTGAGCCACCGGTAACAATAGCGTCAGCCATTCCTAAACGGATGTAATTGTAAGCATCTATAAGTGCATTTGTAGAAGAAGCGCATGCAGATACAACAGAGAAATTTGGCCCTCTGAAGTTATAACGCATAGAAATATGCCCAGCTGCAATATCAGAAATCATTTTTGGAATAAAGAACGGATTGAAACGAGGTGTACCATCACCTTTGACAAATGCAGTACATTCTGATAAAAATGTATCTAAACCACCAATGCCTGATGCCCAAATTACTCCTATTCTGTCTTTATCAAATTGCTCTCCGTTTATTCCTGAATCTTCAACTGCCTGAGCGGATGCTGCAATACCAAAATGAGTAAATGCATCCATTTTCCTTGCTTCTTTTCGTTCAACATAATCTTCTATGTTGAAACCTTTTACTTCACACGCAAATTGCGTTTTAAACTTAGAAGCGTCAAAACGAGTTATTGGAGCAGCTCCGCTGACACCATTTACCAAATTTCTCCAAAATTCACTTGGATTGTTACCCAAAGGAGTAACAGCACCAATACCGGTAACAACAACTCGTTTTAACTGCATTCGTTAATAGGTTTAAATTATTTTGCGTTTGCTTCAATGTATGCAACAGCATCACCTACTGTAGCAATTTTCTCAGCTTGATCATCAGGAATAGCGATGTTAAATTCTTTTTCGAATTCCATGATTAATTCTACTGTATCCAAAGAATCTGCTCCTAAATCGTTAGTGAAGCTAGCAGTTGGAACAACTTCTTTTTCATCAACACCTAATTTATCAACGATGATTGATTTTACTTTTGATGTAACGTCTGACATTTTTTTAGTTTTAATTAATTTCGGCTGCAAATATAAATTTATACGTGCAACTACAAAAATTTTAGTTTTAGTTTTAAATCACTGATTTACAATTGATTAGATAATTTCTAAACTTATTAAAACAACGTAAATACTTATTAAACAACAACTTGCAACTATTTTTAAGAAATAAATAAATTTATTAAAGTAGAATTAACAATTTCAATGATTTTGATGCAAATATCTCTGCCACAAATAAAAAAATAATGATTTTAAGCAGATTTTAGTTTTGAAATGAATTCTAAAATTTTTCTATCTTCTTTAGTTAACGCTACTTTTCTTCTTTCCATTACTCGCTCTGCAACTTCCATTGCTTTATTAAACTGATATTTCTCAAAACCAGATGCACCTCCCCAGCTGAAAGAAGGAATAAAATTTGGAGGGAAGCCTGCGCCAAAAACATTTGCATTTACCCCTGTAACTGTACCTGTATTAAACATGGTGTTAATCCCGCATTTACTATGATCACCCATAAACAATCCACAAAATTGTAATCCGGTATCTATCATTTTCTGGCGATCGTAATTCCATAGTTTAACGATTCCGTAATTGTTTTTTAGGTTGGAATTATTTGTATCTGCTCCTAAATTGCACCATTCTCCAAGTACCGAATTACCCAAAAATCCATCATGACCTTTATTTGTGTATCCAAAAATTACCGAATTATTTACTTCTCCACCTACTTTACAGTATGGTCCAATTGTAGTTGGACCATAAATTTTTGCACCCATTTTAATTTCAGCATGCTCGCACAATGCAAATGGACCTCTAATTAGAGAGCCCTCCATAATAACAGAATCTTTACCAATATAAATGTTTCCGTTGGTAGTATTAAAAATACTTCCTTCTACATTTGCCCCTTTTTCAATAAATACTTTTCCTTTGCCTATGTGCTTATTTGTTTTATTTAATGACTGAGACTTTTTTCCTTTGGTTAATTTGTTAAAGTCTAATTGAAAAGCATCGCCATTTTTTGAAAAAATATCCCAAATAAAATGAACTGCAAGAGGGTTCGTTTTTGCTACAACTTTTTCTAACTTACTATTAAGTTGAAAAGGATTAAATTGAGCAGTTAAACCCGTATTAGCAGCAATGACGTCTTCATTACAAATTAATACCTGATTTATCTTTAACGATTTAATTTCTTTAATGAGTTGATCATCTGGGCATATTTTACCATTAATCCAAATGTTATTTTTTCCGTTTAAAAATTTTATGGGATATTTCCCTTGTAAATAATCCTGAGTAAAAAATGTAACTTTTGTTTTTAGCCATAGTTCCCATTTTTCAGAGATTTTAAGTATGCCAATTCTTACTTCTGCAACTGGTCGTGTGAAGGTAAATGGTAATAAATTGTTTCTGCTATTATCGTCAAAAAGTATATAGTTCATCTGTAAAAAAACGGTTTAATATTAATTTATTATTCTTCTCCTGAAGAGAAAATTTTAGCAATGGTTTCTTTATTGTTTTCTTTAATCACTTTGCGTTTCATACTCATTTTAGGAGTGAGTTCACCTGATTCAACCGTCCATAAATTTGAAACTAATTCAGGACGTTTAACTTGTTCATATGGTGCTAGCGATTTGTTCGACTCACGAATAAACGAATTGATTTCTTTTTTTAAATCGGCATTTTGTATAATGTGTTCATGCGATACAAATTCGATTCCCTTTACCATACACCATTCTTTAACATGATCAAAAGCAGGTACAATTAATGCAGAAGCATATTTTTCACCTTCACCTATTACCATTACTTGCTCCACAAATCGACATTCCTTTATCATGTTTTCAATCATTAACGGGGCAATGTATTTACCTGAGGAAGTTTTAAAGATTTCTTTTTTACGATCAGTAATTTTCAAAAATTGTTCTTTTGTAAAAGTTCCTATATCACCGGTATGAAAATACCCTTGATCATCCATTACTTCTGCTGTAGCTTCAGTATTTTTATAATAACCCATCATAACTGAAGGACCTTTTACTAAAATTTCTCCATCTTCTGCAATTTTTACATCAAGTGAATTCAATACTTTACCCACCGAGCCAAAACAAATACCGTTTGCTTGCATACTGTTTACTGAAACAACAGGAGATGTTTCTGTTAATCCGTAACCTTCCAAAACCGGAATGCCTGCACAACAAAATACACGAGCCAATCGTGGTTGCAAGGCTGCTCCGCCTGATGCTGCACAAATAATTTCTCCACCCAATGCTGCTCTCCATTTGCTAAAAACTAACTTATCTGCAATTTTTCGTTTTATGGAATACAAGATGTTGTTTTGTTTCTCAAATTCAAAATTCAACGCAATATCTAATGCCCAAAAGAAAATTTTCTTTTTTACACCGGTTAATTTTTCACCTGCACCAACAATTTTATCATATACACGTTCAAGTAAACGAGGCACTGTTCCAAAAACTTGTGGATTGACTTCTTTTAAGTTATCAGCAATTTTCTCAAGGCCTTCAGCATAATAAATTCCAATTCCTTCATGTAAATACAATACATTTAACATACGTTCATATACATGATTTAAAGGAAGAAAACTCAATGCTCTCTTCATGAGATGGAAAGGTGCAAAATCAATACTGTATTTTACATTTGAAACGATATTTTGGTGCGAAAGCATTACACCTTTTGGATTGCCTGTTGTTCCTGAAGTATAGAGAATAGTAAACAATTCATCTTCCCTTATTGCAGATGAAATTTTTTCGATTTTTTGAAGTAGATCGCCCGCTTTATCACTTTGCAAAATTTGATTTCCTACATTTAAAAAAAGTTCAAATGAAATTGCTGAATTGCTTGTTTGATCAAATGCAACTTTGATAGAGAAACCGTTTAATTCCGGAAGAACAACATCCAGTTTTTTTTCAATATCTTTTGAAGAAAAAAACACAGCACGAACCTCGGCGTGTTTGAGAATAAAACTCATATCGTGCAAACTTGCTGTTGGAAAAATTGGAACTGTAATGACTCCAATTTGTTGGCAGGCGAAATCCACAAAATTCCACTCCGGTCGGTTATTTGAAATAATGGCAACTCTATCTCCTTTTGAAATTCCATTTTCCAATAAAGCAACACTTACCTGATTTACTTTTTCTGTAAATTCGAGGCCCGATATTTTATGCCATAGTTTGTCTTTTTTATAAGCCAGACAATCTGCTATGTTTTGCGATTTTATCTTTTTAAGTAAATCAAATACACGTTTTATTTCAGACATAAAAGCTTAAAATTTAAATGCAACAATAAATCAAAATTTTACATTAAATTTTGAATAGATAAATTTATAAAAATAAACGGATTAAACTTTACGTTTGTGCTTCCATCTTCTGTGACTCCACAACCATGTTTCTGGCTGCATGTCAATGTCTTGCTCTAATCGTTTGGTATGTAATTCTGTTATTTCTCCTTCAATTGTGGCTTGTGGATTGGCACAAATTACCTCAGCATTAAATTCATAATAACCTCTTTTCTTTCTTAGCAAAGAAACGTAAACCACAGGGAAATTTAATTTTTTCGCAATCTTTTCCGTACCTAAAAAAACAGGGGTATCCTGATTTAAAAAACTCATCCAATATGCTGTTTCAGGTGCCGGAGTTTGATCGGCAATGAATGCTGTTGCAGTTGTTTCATTTTTATTTTTAATCATTTCACGCATGGCATCTTTCATGGCATATAATTTAGCTCCAAAACGTGTTCGTAACTGTTTCATCAACCCATCAAACTGAACATTACTTAAAGGATGATACAAAACATATAATTGTTGTTTACAGGTTAAACTAAACGTATTTCCACCCCACTCCCAATTTCCAAAATGACCTAAAACAATTACACAACTTTTTTGTTGCTGATTAAATTCTTCAAAAATCTTTTTTGAATGATCATTCATGTAACAACGTTTCAACATTTTTCTTTCAGATATACTTATTGTTTGAATGGTTTCAAGAATAACATCACATAAAAAATGGTAATATTTTTTTTCAATAAGTTTTAAATCTGATTCGCTTTTTTCCGGAAATGCATTTTTTAAATTTTGACGTACAACATGCTTCCTATAACCAATAAATTTGTAAATAAGTAGATACATCAAATCAGATATGCCATAAATAATAAAAAAAGGCAATATCGAAATGATAAACAGTAAGGGTAGAATAAAAATAAAATAAATTATTTTTCCCATTAAAAATTGGGTTTAAGCAAATATTTAGAATAAAAATCTATAATATGTTTCACCGCTTCATCTGCTGTATCAACAATCTTTACTAAATCCAAATCTTTTAAATTAATATTGTGTTCCTCTTCCAGCATGGTGTTTTTAATCCAGTTAAAAAGCCCTTCCCAATAATCTTTACCTACAAGTACAACAGGAAATTCTGCAATTTTATTGGTTTGTACTAAGGTTAAAGCTTCAAACAACTCATCCATTGTTCCAAAGCCCCCAGGCATACCAATAAACCCTTGCGAGTACTTTAAAAAAATTGTTTTTCTTACAAAAAAATAATTAAAATCAATGCTTTTATCTCTATCGATATAATCATTTGGTTTTTGCTCAAAAGGCAATTCAATATTTAATCCAACTGATTTTGCGGCCGGGGCGGGGGGGGGGGGGGGGGGGGGGGGGGGGGGGGGGGGGGGGGCGGGGGGGGGTGGGGGGGGGGGGGGGGGGGGGGAGGGGGTGG
>JBILCU010000007.1:0-198523 GCA_044352985.1 Bacteroidia bacterium | reverse complement strand
TACCCCCCCCTACTCTTGCACCTTTGTTAGCTGCTTCCATAATACCAGGCCCCCCTCCCGTAATTACTCCGTAACCTTCTTTTACTAATTTAAAAGCAATATCTTCAGCTATTTTGTAATATTTGTTTTCTGGTTTTGTTCTTGCACTTCCAAAAACAGATACGCATGGGCCAATCTTTGCCATTCGCTCAAAGCCTTCAACAAATTCACCCATAATTTTAAAAATTTGCCAACTGTCAGCAGCTTTTATATCGTTCCAATCTTTTATGGCAAATGCTTTTCTAATTTTATCTTCGTTTGGTGTCATATTATTTTTTTTTAAAGATACTAATTGTAAGAAAATGATTGATGAATAGTAGATTCAGTAATCTACAAATAATTGTTAATCTAATTTTGAATACAATTATATACCTTTAAGCAAGTAAGACAATGAAATTTAGAGGCGATTTAAAATTAAATTTATAGCAGTTGAAATCTACTTTGAAAATTTTGCGAATATTGGTTTTTATAGCGCTTGCTAATTATATGAATGCGCAAAAAAACTCTAGCTATCTTGATTCAGTTTTAAAACTCCTACCGATTAAGCAACAAGAGATATTAAAAAACAAAGAAAAACACAGATTGCAGATTATCCTAACTCAAATAAACAGAGACGAGAATAATCAACCAAGCTTACTACATCATTTTTATCAATACGATAGTTCAACGTATTATAATCCTGCTAGTACTGTAAAACTACCTGTTTCAATTTTTGCACTGGAAAAAATTAACGATTTAAAAAAATTCAATGTACAAAAAGAAAGCACTTTTATAACAGACAGTAACTTTAATTGTAATAAAAAAATAGATGTTGATTCGAGTTCTGAAAACTTGAAACCCTCCATTGAAAATTATATTAAACGCATGTTGTTGGTGAGCGATAACTTCTCGTATAGTAGAGTATTTGATTTTTTAGGGATTGACACTATTCACGAAAAATTAAAAAAATACAATCACTTTAATGCACGAATTAAAATACGATTTGATGCATTATGTAAAAATGAAGAATCACATATTTCCAAACCCTTTTGCTTTAAAGATCAATCAGGAAATTTATTGTTTCAACAAAAAGAATTAATTTCTACAAAAAAATATCCGTATCCATTCGGAAATGCACTAATTGGAAAAGCACATATGAATGCTAATGGTAAAAAAATAAATCATCCTTATGATTTTACAGAAAAAAACTTCTTGCCTCTTTTTGATTTACATAAAATACTATCACGATTAATCTTTCATGATTTTTTAAAAAAAGAAGATCGATTTAATATTACTAATTACGATTGGGATTTTTTGATGAAGTATTTATCTGCTTACCCCAGAGAATCGACTTATCCAAAATACGAAGAAAAAATTTACGTAGATGGCTATAAAAAATATTTTATACTCGGAGGCAAACAAAAAACGATAACAGACACAACAGTTCGTATTTACAATATTGTTGGACAATCCTATGGTTTCTTAATTGACTGTGCCTATATAGTTGATTTTAAAACAAAAACGGAATTTATTTTGTCAGCTTGTATTTACGTTAATGAGCGAAACATCATTAACAGTGGGCGATACGAATATGATAGTATTGGATTACCATTTTTAAAAGAGCTTGGCAGTATTATTTTAAAATGTGAGCAATCTAGAAAAAAGAAATACCTTCCGAATTTATCCTATTTGCCAAAAATTAATTGATTTCTAAAAACAAAAAAGCCAATTTACAAAGTAAATTGGCTTTTGAACTTTCAGTGGTAATTAACTGATTAGGATAACATTTTAGTTCTAATTGTTGTTAATTCATCCATCATTTTCTTTAACAATTCATCATTAAAACTTTTTGCACCTGAAGCGCCATCATAGTTTTTATAATATTCTTTTAATGATGTTGCAAAACTTGTCATTTCAGCGTCTGATTGATATTCCGTTAATAATTCATTTAAATTCATCAATTGTAATTTAGACTCCCATACTTTAGTTTTTAAATCTTCTGCTTTTGAAGATTTTTGGATATGTAAAGTATTCAATAAAAGATATTGGCCCTCAACCCAAGCCCCTAATAAAATTTTTGCTGCAATATCCATATGATGGTCTGTTTCGAAAAAATGTTCAGTCTCTAAATATGCTCTTTCTAAAACTGCTTCCATTGAATCTGAGTTACCTTGAAGCGATTCAAAATTTGCAGATTTAGTAATGTCGTCAAAAATTTTCAAAGCATTTGCACTTTCAGCAGCTTTTCTTGTTGCCAAAAAGTAAGGAATAATATCTTTATTATTTGGAAAAGAAGCCGCATATGCTAAATCTGCAGAGAACATACCGTAATTTAGACCTTTCTTAAAATCATTTGTATAAGATCCTGCTTTTGATTTATCAATTAATAAAGATGGCTTATATGTATACCCAGCATTTTTAATTGCAATAATTTCATGAGATGGGGAAGGAATATTGGCAATTAGCAAATGTAATTTGAATTCTTTTTCTTCATCAATTTTAACCGAAGTTGAATCAACTTTTACAGAATCAATCGAAGAATTTTCGACAACTTCCGTTTCGTTATTGCCACAAGAAAACATTAAAAATAATGCTGCAATTGAAAAAATGTATTTCATAATTTTAAAATTTTGTGCAAATATAAATTATTTTGCCTTTGTTTAATTTTAAGAGGAATTAATTAATGATTAAATAAATTGTGACAAATTACATTTTCAAATCATGCAATAATTTTTATATATTTGAAATATGTTGTTAAATTTTTTAACTTTTTTGGCATGATTGCTGATATTTTTTAAAAAACCCATCAAATGAATCTGCAATTTAAACTTAGGTTGTATTTATTTATTTCATTAATTATTACTTCAATTTTATTAAAAGCACAGGATGAACCTTTAATTCCTGAATACATACCAACTGACGGATTAGTTTCCTGGTTTCCGTTTAATGGAAATGCAGATGATGAAAGTGGAAGTGGAAATTTCGGCAATGTTAATCGCGCTAAACTTTGTGCAGATCGTTTTGATAAAGGCAACAGGGCGTATCAATTTGATGGAATTTACAGTTACATTTCAGTAGAGCTTCACAATCAATCCTTAATGTTGGGTAATAATTTCAGTATTTCTTTTTGGACAAAATTAAACTTCAACAATACTAACAACCAAACCTTCATCTCAAAAGGAGATGCTTTATCAAATGAATATTCTATTTTCTGTTCTCAGGAAAATGAAATCGAATTTATTGATCAAGGGAAAATGATTCAACCAAATTTCAAATTTCCCGGATATAATTCTTGGACTAACATCATTTGCATAATGGATCACGGTATTGGTTCAATCTACATAAATGGTAGCCTTGTTTATAATATTCCTACCAACAAAGTAATATTACCTTCTAACTTGCCTTTAGTTTTTGGAGCTCAATTTGAACCTGGAACAAGTACTCCTATTAGAAACTCCTACTTAAATGGGAAATTAGATGATATTGGAATATGGAACCGTGTTTTAACAAAAGATGAGATTTCAAAATTAGCCGCGGCTGATTTTTAATCAAATCAATTTGTATTTTTACTGCAAATTATAAAATTAAAAATTATGTATCCGGAAAGTATAGTAAAACCAATGAAAGAAGAACTAGTAGCTGCTGGTTTTAACGACTGTTATTCTGCTGAAGCAGTTAAAGATGCGATAACCTCAGAAGGAACCGTTTTAATGGTTGTAAACAGTGTATGCGGTTGTGCTGCTGGCGCTGCTCGACCAGGCGTTAAATTAAGTTTACAAAACACCAAGAAACCAAGCAAATTAACTACAGTTTTTGCAGGCTTTGATATTGATGCAGTAGCTGAAGCCCGTAAACATTTTGCTCCTTACCCTCCTTCTTCTCCCGCTATCGCATTGTTTAAAGATGGTGAATTGGTACATTTTGTTGAGCGCCATAATATTGAAGGTAGAAATGCCCAAATGATTGCTGAACATTTAAAAATGGTTTACGACGAGTTCTGTTAATTAAAAATCTCAAATTATAAATTTGGAATACCTCAATTGAGGTATTCTTTTTTTTGCCCAATTCTTATCTTTGTCTTATGTTCACTTTGGCACAATTAAAACCAGGAGAAAAAGCTTTCATTAAAGGATTTAAAGACGATGAATTAAGTTTAAAACTTATTGAAATGGGATGCTTACCCGGTGAAGTAGTTGAATTTAAAAAAACTGCTCCTTTAGGTTGTCCTATTGAAATTGCTGTTTCAGGCTACCTACTAAGTATGAGAAAAAGTGAAGCTTCACAAGTAATTATTGAGGAACTACATTAAAAGTTGGAAAGTAACAATCAACAACAACTTAAAACAATTGCATTAGTTGGTAATCCAAATGCGGGAAAATCAACTTTATTTAATGCATTAACCGGATTACAACAAAAAACCGGAAACTTCCCGGGTGTAACAGTAGATAAAAAGTCAGGTTTTTTTAGAATAACAGAAAATTCACAAACTACATCTTACAGAGTAATTGATTTACCCGGAACTTATAGTTTATTTCCTAAATCACCAGATGAAAAAGTTACCTGTGATGTTTTAATAAACAAAACAGATATTGATTTTCCTGATATAGTTATATCTGTTGCAGATGCAACAAACTTAAAAAGAAGCCTATTACTAACAACACAATTAATTGATTTAAAAATTCCAGTTGTTTTAGCTTTAAACATGAGTGATGAAGCTGAAAAAAAAGGCATTATAATAGATGCTGATAAATTACAGCAACAACTAAATATTCCTATTGTTTTTTTAAATTCAAGAAAAGAAAAAGGCATTGATGAATTAAAAAAGAATTTATCAGATATAAAATTAAGCTCAATCAATTTTCACGAAACAAACAGCCAAGATGCTACTAAAGTAATTTCTTTTCGTGATCTTGTTACTTCATACGTCTATAATTCTGATAAACAAATAAAAAAACTGGAAGAAAGGGAAACTTTATATCGTTACAAATTAATCTCAAAACTAATTTCTGATTGTGTTTCTTACAAAAGCACGCATAGTATTTACCGATTTACCGAAAAGATTGATAATTTTTTAACTCATCCGATTTTTGGATTTCTGGCATTTTTATCGGTTTTATTTTTAGTTTTTCAAAGCATATTTTATATAGCTGAATTTCCAATGTCGTGGATTGAAAACTTTTTTGCCTGGAGCGGAAATAGTTTATCAGCATTATTACCAAAAGGTTTTTTAAATGATTTAGTAGTAAATGGAATTCTTGCAGGATTGAGTGGTGTTGTAGTTTTTGTTCCTCAAATTGCATTACTGTTTGGTTTTATAAGTTTATTGGAAGATAGTGGATACATGGCGCGTGTTAGTTTTATGATGGATAAGCTAATGCGAAAAGTTGGATTAAATGGCCGCTCTGTAATTCCATTAATAAGTGGAGTAGCATGTGCAGTTCCTGCTATAATGGGAACACGAACTATCAGTAATTTTAAAGAACGAATTATAACCATACTGGTAACTCCATTAATGAGTTGCTCTGCACGATTACCAGTTTATTCATTATTAATTTCATTAATGGTAAACGAAAATGAACAAGTAAGTTTTTTTAATAGAAAAGGCCTTTATTTATTCATAATGTATATACTGGGTTTTGCTATGGCTATGATAATAGCATTTGTTTTAAACAAATTAATGAAAACCAAACAACGTTCGTATTTCATCATGGAAATGCCAGTTTATAGGGTTCCTCAACTTAAAACAATAGGTTTAACCATCTATCAAAAAGTAAAAGTTTTTTTAATAGATGCCGGTAAAATAATTATTGCAGTATCTATTTTACTATGGTGGCTTAGCTCACATGGGCCCGGTAATGAATTTGATCAAATAGAAAAAAAATACAATAACAATCAATTAACTACTTCAACTAATAAAGATATAGAGGCATTAAAAGCAGCTGAAAAATTAGAGCATTCATATGTTGGTAAAATCGGGAAATTTATAGAACCCGCAATTGAACCTTTAGGTTTCGACTGGAAGATTGGCATTTCATTAATTACTTCTTTTGCTGCGCGTGAAGTTTTTGTAGGTACCATGGCAACTATTTATAGTGCTGGGGATGCAGAAGACTCGATTAAAATAAGAGATAAAATGAGTTCTGAAATAAACCCAAAAACGCAACTTAAAAAATACAACGAAGCGGTTTGCTGGAGTTTACTTATTTTTTATGCGTTTGCTATGCAATGCATAAGTACTTTGGCTATTGTATTTAAAGAAACCAAAGAAATAAAATGGGCAGTTATTCAGTTTTTATACATGAGCTCGCTTGCATACCTATCAAGCTGGATAGTATTTCAAGCATTAACAAAATAAAGTTTCACCTTAAATCATTTATCTAAAACGATAAACGATTTAGTTATAATTTTCCCATCTAATTGAATAAAACACAACTTATAAATTCCTTCAGAAAATTGATTTAAATGAATGGTTTTAGAAAATTCATTCTTCACTTCTTCGTTAAAAACGCTTTTTCCATTTACATCAATAATCTTTAATAAACCTTTTAAAGGTGAAGAAAATTTCACATTCAATTCATCTTTAGATGGATTTGGAAATAATGATAATTCAAAATTATTATTCCATTCATTTAACCCAATTACAGATTGATAACGATCCCTGAATCTAACCTGAGTGGGATTGAAATTATTATTTTGATATTGTCCGTTGATTTCGAGTACAGGTATTTTTTCACTTGTACTCAACCATTTATAACTGCGTTGCACATTAGGAAAACTGAAAGGAAATCCATTAAAATTTATACTATCCTGTCCGTAAGATGTTGAAACCAACCGTAAGCAAGGCAAACTATCATAAGGTATTTTTATATAACCCCACCCATCTACTTCGTTAATACGATAGCCACGTTGCGAATAACTTGCTGTTGCCCCTAGAGATATAGAATAAGCATAAGTTGAACTATCTCTATCTAAATAATTTAATGGAAACTGATATAATTCATCATCGTCGCTATAATAAGCAGCAAGCGGAATTCCATTGTATTTAAAACCTGTTCCCTCTGTTTTAAAAACACTTGTTGTTTTTTGATAAAAATTATATACATCAAAAAATTTAAAATTAGCGGCTCCAATAGAGTCGGCCACTTTTAAACCATATTTATTTAATCCAATGAAATAAAATGCATATGGGGTTTGACTAGCGGATTTGTATTGATAAATATCCTGATTGACAGAAATTAAATTTGAAAAATCCCAATAATAATTTACACCTGTTGATGAGTAATCAATTCCATTTGAATTTGCATTACTATATCTTATGGTATCGCCGGAAGAAGGCATAGATGAAGAGGTTATTGATATTGGGCTTTGAGCTAAAACACTAAATAAAAAGAACAAATTAATTCCTGTAAGTATTATTTTTTTCATTGATGATTTTTTATATTAATAAATGTATTAAACTTTTTTATTACATCATATGTAATTTTTTATGATTTATTTATTTGTCATTCGGTATAAGCCATGCATCTTCACTTCGACAAGCTCAGCGCAACGCATTTGTTTTTTTTACGCGAAGCACATGGCTATTTCATATTTATAAACTGTAAAGGAATCTCAAGTTCAGCTCTTCGAAGCACTGCTATTACTCCCTGTAAGTCGTCTATTTTTTTACCTGAAACACGAATAATATCATCCATTACTTGTGCTGTAACTTTTAATTTAGAATCTTTAATTATCTTAATAAGTTTCTTTGAATTTTCTTTATCAATACCTTCTCTAATCTTTATTTCTTTTTTAATTAACATCCCTGATGAATAGTGTTCTTTTGAAACATCCATACATC
The DNA here is from genome assembly GCA_044352985.1 of Bacteroidia bacterium. GTDB lineage: Bacteria > Bacteroidota > Bacteroidia > B-17B0 > Aurantibacillaceae > JADJDM01. Next base: position 190,665 of record JBILCU010000007.1, on the reverse strand, counting down.
TCGGATCTAATTTTTGTTTTATCATTCTGCTTCTTAATGCATCTATAATAGAATCTAAACGCATTTCATCTTCAGTAGTAATGGTTAAACTTACATTTTTTTTATCGAGTTCAATGATACTATTTGAACCTTTAAAATCAAAACGACCTAATATTTCTTTACGTGCTACATTAATTGAATTATCTAATGTTTGAAGATCTGTTTTACTTGTAATATCAAATGATGGCATAATTATATTTTATTTAAAAAATTTATTTTCCTTTAAATTCGGGTTTTCTTTTTTGTAAAAATGCACTTACCCCTTCATTGTAATCATAGGTATCAGCAGCATCAACTTGAACTTGACCCTCTCGTTCAATTTGTTTTGCAAACGTATTAAAAACAGATTCATTCAATAATCGTTTTGTATAACCTATTCCTTTTGTTGGCATATTAGATAACTGATTTGCTAAAGCTAAAGCATCTTGCTGAAGTGTATCATCAGCACATACCTTATAAATCATTCCCATGGCTAATGCATCTGCTGACGTAACTTTATCTCCAAGCATCATCAGTGCAGAGGCACGCTGAAACCCTATTAATCGAGGTAAAAAAAATGTTCCGCCACTATCCGGTATCAATCCGATTTTACTAAATGCTTGTATAAATGATGATGACTGCGACGCAACAACAACATCACAACATAAGGCAATATTAGCTCCCGCTCCAGCAGCAACACCATTAACTGCACATACTATTGGTTTTTCGATAGAACGAATGCGCAAAACAATTGGATTATAATGTTCTTCCACAATTCTTTTTATTCCAGGTCCATTTTCGTCTATGGCCTCAGCCAAATCTTGCCCCGCACAAAACGCTTTTCCTTCACCTGTTAACAATATTGCTCTTGTGTTTTCATCGTGTTCTGCTTGATCTAATGCATCCTGAAGTTGCAGTGCCATTTCGCGATTAAAACTATTAAACTTATCAGGTCGATTAAGTTTAATTAAAAAAACCTGATTTATTTTTTCGGTTATGATTATTGACATATAAATGAATTTTTAAAAAAATTGTTAATCAATAAAAATACAATTTAAAATTAAAAATTAAAACACCTTTTTAAATCACTCATTATCTAAAAACTGAAGGGCTAAATAAAATAAATGACTTGAAACATATACTCAATTGACCGATTAGCTTTTTATTGGATGTAAAAGATTTTTTCTTCGCAGAAAATAAGAGATGATTCATGCAGTTAATGTAGTAGGCATGTTATCATTTCCATTTATTAACCTTTTAAAATAAAAAAAATGAAAAAGAAAATTACATGGATGTTCGCGGCCATTTTATTAAGTTACTTAAGTATTAGTGCTCAAACTAATTGCAATGACTTAAACGGCTATGTTGCATCAAAAAATCAAAATGGCACTAGTTTCCAGCACCTGCAATTAGGAGCTGAAGAATATGCAGGTCAAACTTACCATCTTAATGGTAGCGCTATTATTACTTCTGTAAAAGTTCATGGATACTATCCTGGACTTGGAGGTGGCGTTCCATTACGTGTTAGTATTTGCAATGTAGATGCTAACGGAAGACCTACCTCAGTTATTAAATTGATTAATACTGTTTGGTGGAAGTTTAATAATACCAATGGGCAAATAATCGTTTATTTTCCGAGAGGTGGAGTTGTTGTAAATCAAAATTTTGCAATTACAGTGCAGGTATTAAATGATTTTCCTTTTGGAGATGCATTTGATTTAAAATATACCGGTAATGATGAAGGAAGAGGGGAAGACTTATCTTCTCTCGCAGGAATATCAACCGGATTTAACTGGACGAGCGCAATGCAAACATTTGGAAAAGATGGAGATTATTATTTAATCCCTGAAGTAAAACATTTTGTTTATACCAACTTTAATCCAAGTACAAGATGCGCAGAAACATCAACTACTTTACAATTTCAAAATATATCAATTGTAAATAAAGATAGTATGTTTAATCGTATTTTATTGAGCAACTACGAAGGTCCAAATTATGTTTATACTTGGAATTTTGGTGATGGTTCAGCATTAAGTCATTTAGAAAATCCTTCTCATACTTATTCTGTAGCAGGAAGCTACACTATAACATTAACTTGCAGTATTGAAGGATGGCAAGGAATATGTTCAAGAAGTATTTCAAAAGTAATTTCAGTTGGTTTAAATGTAAATGCACAAAACATTACTAATTTAACATGTTATGGAAGTAACAACGGAAGTGTAACATTACAAGCAAACGGTGGTACACCAACTTATGCATTTAGTAAAGATGGTATAAACTATCAAAGCAATAATACTTTTAATAATTTAAGTGCCGGGCAATATACATTTTATGTAAAAGATCAAATTGGTTGTATTAAAACAACACAGGCAACTGTTCAGCAACCAGCAGCTATACAATTTACAACATATAATTCAACAAGTGCAAGTTGTGGTAATGCTGATGGAAGTATACTAGTAGCAGCTAGTGGAGGAACCACACCGTACGTGTATAAATTAAATTCGGGGAATTTCCAATCAAGTGGTTCATTTACAAATTTGCCAATTGGAGTTTATACAATTACAGCAAAAGACGCCAACCAATGTACAAAGACAATTACTATGGTAGTTAATGATTTTGGCGGTCCACAAATTGCAAATATCAATGCCACAAACATCAGTTGTTTTTCTTCAAATGACGGAAGCATATCCGTTTCATCAAATGGTGGAACAGGGACTGTATTGTATAGTATTGATGGTGGTTCTAATTTTCAATCAACTTCAACATTTCAACAATTAACTGCAGGCATTTACCATGTAGTTATTAAAGATGCAGCGCAATGTACAGATATATCTACAATAGCATTGCAACAACCTAATAAGTTAGTTATGAATATTGAAACATCCGACACAAAATGTTATGGATCATCTGATGGTGAAATTAACGTAGCTTCGTCAAGCGGTGGTATTGGTGCTCATAGTTATAGTCTAAACGGAACATACTATCAATCTGATAAAACTTTTACAGGTTTAACAGCGGGTATTTATGTTGTTTATTTAAAAGACATTGCTAACTGTGTAATTACAGATACTGTTGCAATTAACGAACCTAATGCAATAAATTTATTTAGCACTACTGTACCTGTAACTTGTAACGGAGGAAGTAATGGTGTAATTAATTCATTTGGAAATGGTGGAACGGGTGAATTTCAATTTTCCATAAATAATGCAAATTTCCAATATAACAATCAATTTACAAACTTAAATGCAGGTAGCTACACAGTAACTATAAGAGATGAAAATCAATGTTTACATACTGACACAATTATTATTGAGGAACCAAGTTTAATTACAACTGTTGTTAACACTACTAATTCATCATGTGGCAATACAAATGGCGGTTTAATAGTAACTGCAAGTGGTGGTGAAGGAAATTATACTTATAGTTTAGATGGAAGCAATTATAATTCAACAGGAATTTTTAATCCACTACCATCTGGAACCTATTACATTTCTGTAAAAGACGTTCAACAGTGTGAAATTATAACTTCAGGAACAATACGTGATTCAGATGGTCCAGTAATTGTAAATATCAGTTCAACCGATGCAACATGTAATGGATCTAAGAACGCTAGTATTTCAGTAATTGAAGTAAATGGTGGTTCCGGAATTTTACGATACAGCATTAACGGTCATAATTGGCAAACAGGACATGACTTTTATAATTTATCTGCCGCTACATATACTGTTATGGTTAAAGACGGATTAGGTTGTATCAGCTCTCAAACAATAACATTAACTCAACCAAATGCATTCGTTATAAATCCAATTGTAACAGATGCCACTTGCCATGGAGCTAATGGCTCTGTAACAGTTGCTGCAGCTGGTGGTTCAGGAGTACTTGCATACAGTGTTACTGAAGGATATCTTTTTCAATCAAGTAACGTATTTAATTTATATGCCGGAACCTACGAAGTAATTGTAAAAGATGCTGCAAATTGTTCGGGTTATAAAGAATTCACAATTAACGAGCCGAATGATATTCGAATTTCAACTGCTGTATTAAATGTAACATGCCATGAAGCTAACAATGGTGCAATTATAGCTCACGCAGGTGGTGGATCTGGATTATTACAATACAGTTTAAATGGCAACAATTACTCAACTTCAAATGTTTTCACAAACCTACAAGGTGGATTAACATATATTTTATATGTAAAAGACGCATTAAATTGTGTTAGAACAAGTTCAGTATTTGTTTATCAACCTAATGAATTAATAGTAGAATCATCTCTTGCAGACGTTACATGTGCAGGTGGAAACAATGGTGCAATTAATCTATCCGTTACTGGTGGAACTTTACCTTACCAATATAATTGGTCGAATGGACAAAATTCACAAGGCATATTTAATTTAACGGAAGGAAACTATTCTGTAACTGTAAATGATTTTAATGGCTGTGAAAAACAATTAAATTTCTCAATAGATCAACCACAAAATCCTTTAATTGTAAATGCAATATCTACTAATTCATCAGGCGGAGGAGTTGCAGATGGAGCTATTGATATTACTATTACCGGTGGTGTTTCACCTTATAGTTTTCTATGGTCGAATGGTGCAATTACAGAGGATATTTCAGACTTACTTCCAGGGGCATATTTAATAACTATTACAGATGTTAATGGTTGTATAACTTCTGCAACATTTATGGTTAACAGCACTGTTGGAATTAATACTCCTAATACAACAAATCAATTGAAAGTATATCCTAATCCTGCCAATCAAAACATCATCATTGAGACAGGTAATCAGTTATATGAAAAAATAGAATTAATAAATGTGTTAGGCCAAACTGTATTTACTACAACCGAAAAAGAAAATAAAATCAACATCAATACAGGTATTTTAGAAAACGGAATGTACTTTTTAAAATTCATCAATAAAGGTGAAATAACAACTAAAAAAATAAACATTCAACACTAAAAATTCCCGAATCAATAATCAATAAAAAATAAATAGTATGAAAGTAAAAGAAATAATGAGTCACGAACCGGTTAAATCGTGTAATCTGGAAACCGTATTAAGTAATGCCACTTTGCTAATGAAAGAAAATAATAAAGGTGCTTTGCCTGTATTAGATAAAGAACAAAAAGTAATTGGCATAATAACAGACAGAGATGTTTGCCTAGCAACAGCCAATCATCCTAGTAAAGCACCATCAAGCCTTACGGTTAGAGATGTAATGAATACTGCTAAAGTTCACACTATTCATCCTGACACAACAGTTACCGATGCTTTAAAAGAAATGAGAAAAAATAAAATCGGCAGATTACCTGTTACCGGAAAAGATGGAGTATTAAAAGGAATGATTTCTGTTAATACAATTTTATCTCATGCAATAGAAGAAAATAAGGAGTTAGAAGCTTTTGGTAACAAAGAGGAAAATTTAGCAAAAACCATTAAAACCTTATTTGATCGTAATAATAAATTACAAGGGCAAAAAAAGGATGCTAAAAAACAAGAATTAGAATTAATGTAAATTAAAATTTTTCGGGAAAAAAAAGGGGTCGGATAATTCCGACCCCTTTTTTTTATAACTCTTTCATAAGCATTCGATAGATTTCTATCATTGAATTGATGTCCTTTTTATTAACCTTTTCATCTGGTGTATGAACAAAATCTTCTGCAGCACCTATAAAGCACCAATCCCATGGATATTCAGAGAACTGCAATTCTTTTGCATCACTTCCTCCTACACCCTCAACTTCTAATTGATGAGGAATACCAAACTTTTTGGCAAGGCTAATGATATTATTGATGTATGATCTTCTCGGAATTAAACTATCGCGCATACTAATAACTACACCTTTACCATGTTTAACACCTTCCGTGATCCAGGTAATGTCTGAAATTAATGCCTGAGTAATTGAATATTTTTCTTGTAGAAATTTTTGAATATACGAAACACTTCCTCCGCCATGTTCTTCCCAACAACTAAAAACAATTGCTCCGTCCTTAATTGTTTCGGCTACTTTAAGAGCATTAAAAACACCCAAACGATTATCCATATAGCAACACTGCACATAATCATTTGTTTCTCGCCAGTTAGGTTTAAAAGTTAATTCAGTACCGGTAGCTAAATTACGTTTGAATTGATAAACAGGTTTTTCATAACCATGCTGTTTGTCTTTTTCAGTTGCAAGTGTAACTTCTGCATCACCATTCTCATCACTACCAACTAATTTAAAACCTTTTTTAACAACAGGACCCCCAATTTTCATCAGTTGTTTACCATAACGAACAGTAAAACCTATGCTATCCATATGGGCAAAAATTGCGGTGCGCGGTTTACCAAAAACTAAAATAATACAATCTTGAAAAGCTTTACCTTCAATGATTGTTGGACGATGTTTCCAATTCTTTTTTTCTTTTTTTATATAATCGAGTAAAAAAATTTTCATTGCTACTTCATTACCTGAAGGGGCATGAATAGTGCACATAGTTTTTAATAATTCAAAGTTCATGGGTTAGTTTGTTTTTAATGATGTCAATTTTATTTCGAAAAATTTAGAAAATTGTTGTTCTAATTTTTCTGCATCTTTTTTCTTAATCTGAAATTCGATTTTACAGGTTTCTGTAAATTCCTGATTGATGATCTTAGCATCATTTTCTTTTAGCATTCTCATCACATCATTCATACGCTCAAACGAAAAAGAAGTTTGATAAAGATATTGAATGTGTTTTTCAATTATTGGAACAACTTGTAATGCTTCAATAGCTGCTTGTTTGTAGGCATTAATTAAACCAGGAACACCTAACAAGTTTCCACCAAAATACCTCACAACAACTAATAACACATTGGTTAAATCTTTACTTTGTAATTGTCCTAAAATTGGCTTTCCTGCACTTCCTGATGGCTCTCCATCATCATTGGTCCTGAAATTTTGTTTATCAGCGCCTAAACGATAGGCATAACAAAAATGATTAGCAGATGGATGTTCTTTCTTTAATTGAACTAGAATATCTTTAATCTCATTTTCAGTTGTTACAGGAAACGCATGTCCTATAAATTTGCTTCCACGATCTCTGAAAATGCCTTCTGCTTTTTTTTCAATTGTATTAAAAGAATCGTTGAAGAGCATATAATTATCTTCCGATTAAATCTCTTACCACAACCGAGGCACAAGTTAAACCAAACACAGCTGGAATAAAAGAAATCGTACCGTATGCAGATTTTTTGAAATTACTTCCATCGGTAAACATGATGGAATTTTTATCGGGTAGTTCGGTAGAGAATACTGCTTTAAACCCTCTGTACACATTGTGTTTCCTCAATTTTTTACGAACCATTTGTGCAAAAGGACACTGATACGTTTTTTCAACATCAACTACCTTTAATAAAGTTGGATCTAACTTGCCTCCTGCACCCATAGAAGAAACCAATTTATGATTGTTTTCCAGCGCAGTTTTAATGAGATACACTTTTGGCGTTAAACTATCAATGGCATCAACCACATAATCGTATTTTTCTTGAAGCAACTCCACCACTTTATCGGGTGTTTTAAATTCCTTATGTATGTTTAGTTTACAATTTGGATTAATTTGAAGAATACGTTCTGCCATCAACTCAGCCTTTGACAAACCATGTGTTGTAAATAGGGCTTGCAATTGTCGGTTTCGATTACTTGGATCAACTACATCACCATCTACAATTGTTAGCTCACCTACTCCTGCTCGAGCAATTGCTTCGGCGCAATAAGAACCTACGCCTCCTAAACCCACAATCAATACATGTGACTTTTTTAAAATTTCAATGGCATCTCCACCAATTAATAATTTGGTGCGCTCCATCCACTTTTCATCTTTTTCAATCATTTCCATAATTGAAAACAAAATTAAAATTTTGATTCATTTGCAGCATCAATTCATTCAAATTGATTGATAAAAGTTGTGCGGTTTTATTATAAATTTCCTGGATTGAAAAATTAGCGTCATCGGTTTCCAATAAAAATTTATCTATAGGTAATTGCTTTATTAGTTGAGTGGCATTACTATTTTGATTTAAAATGGATTTCCCGAATGAAAAATAAATGGATTGATTGCTGAAAATTTTCTCGGAATTTTGAATTTTAGAATTAAACCCATGAAAAATCAACTTGCCTGAAAATTTTTGCTGGGCACAAATCTCCAATATACGTTGAAAAAACTGTACGTTATGTATAATCAATGGTTTATTTAAGTCTTTAGCTAATTGAATTTGTTTTATAAAAACATGCTCTTGTAATTTATAATTAACGCCTCTTAATTTATCTAAACCACATTCACCAATAGCTAAACAATTTTTTTGTCTTGAAATTATTTTCAGCTCAGCAAATTGTTCTTCTATTTTGTCTTCGTTGATAAACCATGGATGAATGCCTGCTGAAAATAAATGACATTCTTGATTTTCTTCTCCTACACAATAATTATAAAGTGTAATGCAACTATCGTTATTCTCTATTTTATGAGTATGTGCGTTTATATATTTTGGCTGCATTGAAAAATAAAACTTTATTTATCCAGCAAGGGGTTATATAACACAATAGGATTGTATTACATAACATTGCTTCCTCGATATTTTTATTGTATAGTTTAAGAGCCTGTTTAAAATTCATCTAATCTCTTTGTTATGCTTTTTTTTGGTTGCGAATTCGTTGGATTTTTTCGTCAGAACTATTCCATTATGACTTCAAAATCAGCCTTTTCTCACTCAAAAAAAAACTATAACAAATTCATTTTATAAAATTTAAACAGGCTCTAAGAAAAAAAAGTTTCAAAAAAGGAAAAAATCTGAAGATGAAAGCTATATTGTATATAGTATTGTTTTTGCAAAGAACAACCCACTCAAATTACATTAATTCTTTAATAATTTGCTCCACACTAACAGCTTCTGCTTCTGCCTTGTAATTTCTAACAATACGGTGACGTAAAATTGGTTCTGCAACAGCTTTTACATCTTCAATATCTGGAGAATATTTTCCGTTAATTGCTGCGTGGCATTTTGCACCAATTACTAAATATTGTGATGCACGAGGACCTGCGCCCCATGCTAAATATTTTTTAGTAACCTCTGGCGTGTGAGGTGAATTTAATCGGGTTTTAACAGCTAATTTAACTGCATACTCCAACACATTATCTGCAACAGGCAGCTTACGAATTAGGTTTTGAAAGAAAATAATTTCTTCTGCCGTGATTATTTTTTTTAATTCTGTTTTGGTATCACTTGTAGTTCTTTTTACCACATTCACTTCCTCCTCAAAACTTGGATAATCAAGCCACACGTTAAACATAAAACGATCGAGTTGTGCCTCAGGCAAAGGGTAGGTTCCCTCCTGTTCTATTGGGTTTTGTGTTGCCAACACAAAAAACGGATTACCAAGATCGTATTTTTTTCCGGCAGCAGTAACATGCCTTTCCTGCATGGCTTCTAGTAAAGCAGATTGTGTTTTTGGTGGAGTACGATTAATCTCATCTGCCAGCACAACATTTGCAAAAAGTGGTCCTTTTAAGAATTTGAAATTTCTGTTTTCATCTAAAATTTCTGAACCAACAATATCACTTGGCATTAAATCAGGTGTAAACTGGATACGGTTAAAACTTAAACCCAATACATCAGCAATTGTATTTACCAATAAGGTTTTAGCAAGACCCGGTACACCCACAAGCAAACAATGTCCACGACTAAAAATGGAAATCAACACATTTTTAATTGTTTCTTCCTGACCTACGATTACCTTACCTATTTCCTGATTTAATTCTTTGTATTTAACAACGAACTGATCTAAAGCTTCAACATCTGATTTAAACTGCATAATTAATTATTTTGAAGGTTCCATCTGAATTCAAATTTTGATTGCTGAAATTCAGGATCTATTTTAATAAATATATTTTTCGATTTTTTGAAAATCCAATCGGAGATTAATTTTTTTTGCTTAGACGCGATAGTCATATTTTGCAAACGTGGATAATCATCTTTCAAATTTGCATAATGAGGGCTTGTTCTATTTTTTAAATAGATAATTCGATATGCTTGTTTGGAATCACTACTCATATAAATCATTGGTTTAGTAATGTCTCCCAGATTCATTTTATCCAAAAGAAAAACCAAATTTTGCTCAATTTGCGCAAGTTCTTCCATTTCAAAACGTATGGTTCCGGTTGCAGGATTTACAATGGTTCCGCAATTATTTTTACTGTCTTTATCATCACTATATTTTGCTGCAGCTTCGCAAAAAGTAATTTCTTTTTTAATGATTTTATCATATATACTATCCAATGCTAATTTTGCATTTAAAATATCTGCATTATCGGTTTTAGGTGAAATTAAGATGTGCTGAACATCCATTAAATCACCTCTTCTGGCTAATAACTTTAAAAAGTGATAGCCGTATTGTGTTTCAAAAATTTCAGATACTTCATCGCCAGGTTTCATTTTAAAAGCAACTGCATCAAACTCAGGAACAAACTGGCCGCGCATAATGTCTTTATAAACACCACCTGATTTTGCTGATCCAGGATCGTCAGTATAAATAGTGCAAATGGTGGTCATGCTACTTTCACCTGAAACAACACGCTTACGCAAGCCTTGTATTTTTTCGAGTGCTATTTTTTTAGCTGATGGTGAAACCTGGGGTTTTTTAATCAACTGACCAAGTTCAATTTCAGAATTAATCAATGGAATACTATCTGCAGGCATGGATGCGAAAAAATTTCTTACCTCTGCAGGGGTAACTTTAATTTCACCAACAATTTTGCCTTGCATGGTTTGAGCTGTTAACTGATCTTTAATGTCATCCCGTAATTCCTCTTTAAATGCTGCGCTAGATTTACCATAAAAATTATAGAAATTTTCCTCTGAACCAAACTTGGCAAGATAATATGCCATTCTTCTTTCCAGTTCTGCATCTACCTGCTCATCTTTTGTAATTACACTATCTTTATCAGCCTGAGCCAATAATAATTTTTGAAATAACAATTCCTCAAACACTTTGCTTTTAAGTGAATCAGCATTAAGTCCGGTATTTTTAGAGTATTCCTGAAGTGCGTTTTGAAAGTCGGAATACAAAATGATATTCTTACTTACCACTGCAATTACTTTATCTACAATTTGTGATTGACAATAAATAAAAAGTGATAAAAATTGCAGAATAAGTATTAAAAAAGTTTTTTTCATTTCACATAAATTTCGAAGTCCTTGTTATCTAATGCCTGATTATATACTTCGCGTTTCATTTCGTCAATTAATTGTAGTTTCCGTTTATTGATAATAATATTTTTAATATTATCTCTTTCGAAACTTAATGGCGAAATGCTATTTTTAATTTTATATCCTTTTATACGAAGAAAATAGACATATGAACTGTCTGCCAATTCAATGTTAGTATTGTTTTTCAGCAAAAGCTCGGTATTGTAATTTTCTATTGGAACTTCCTTTAAAATATCATCGAATAACAACCAGGTGTTATCATCTAAAAAATAATTTTCGGCAAACTGAATACAAAAACTTCTGAGGTTATCAATATCTTTTGTATTGTTGGAAATATACCATCTTTTTACCTTTTCGATACCTGGAGTTTTTTTATTTAACTTAATGTAATACACATGAGCAATATTATCTTTAAGTACAAAGTTGGAAGAATAAGTATTATAGTATTTATCTATTTCTGATTGCTGCACAACAGTATCTAATTTTTGACTAATCAACTCTTTTTGATAATTGTAGATAATTAAGTTTTTACGATATTCCTCTACTTCCTTATCAATATTTAATTGTTCATCAGTTAAATTTCTTTTGGCATATTGAAGTACTAATTCATCCTGAACCCATTGTTGAATAAATTTTTTAATCAATTCAACACTGTCTTTTCCTTTTAAGCCATAAGGAACAACATTTTCAAGATTGCTTGGATAGATCTCGGCATCAAATACACGAGCAACAGCTTTTTCTTTTTTTTCATCTTTTGGTGTGCAGGATAAAAAGAAATACGAAGCTATAAAAGAAAAGAGGAAAATATTTAATTTAAAACGCACTTTAACAATCTATTTTCCTCTAAATGTAAGAATTACTTTACTGAATTTAAAACTTCCTCGTTTACTTTAATTTCATGTCCTTTACGGATAGATGACAACCATTCTTTTTCTAAAAAATTTTGATAATCTGCAGTAACCATACCTTTACATTCGGCAAGTAGCTTTGGGGTTTTAGGCAAAAGTTTATTTACAGATAAGATGATTACTTTATTGTCTTTTTTAATATCAGCACTTAATCCTTCCTTCCAATTATCATCAATCATTTTATTTTCACCTTTTAAATACATTACGGTTTCTGTAGATAAATTAAGCTGTGATTTTTTATTGATTTCCTCCAGAATTTGTTTTTCGGTTTTTTTCTTGCTTAACATCTTACGAACTGATTTGGCAATTTTTTCATCTGCACACGAGTAAGTAGTTACATCAGCTCTTTCATCCCACAGGTAATTATTTTTGTTCTTCTCATAATATTCTTTTAAACCGGCGGTATCTTTTACAGCTTTACTCCAAACTTTTCTATCTGTCAACTCAAACAATAAAATTCCGTCTCTATATTCCTGTATCAAAACTTTAAAATCAGGGTACTTTGCCTCCAGTATACTTTCTTCTAAAGCTATTACAGATTCATCTACAAAATTTTTGTATTGTTGATCAATTGTAAAATGTTTGTCTGCTACTGATCTTCGAGTTTGACGAGTTTCAAGATATTTTGCAAAATCTTCTTGCGTATATTTTTTGTTTCCTAATGTAAAAAGCTCATTTGTTAAGCCATTTGCTTTTTCTGCTTTCCATTTACCCTGAAAATAAGTTGAATCCACTTTTGTTTCAATTTCATCTAAAGCAGGAAATGATACTTTTTTTCCGGCAACAACTTTATTTTCTTTATAGTTATTTTCTTTTTTAACCTGAGCGATAAGCGAAGATTTTCCTGCTTGAGATCGACTATCTTTATTTACACGTTGTTTTAATTCAGCTTTCATAGATTCAAATGGAGCCGGAATTGCTTTTTTATCAATTAATTTAACAATATGCCAACCAAATTTTGTAATAAATGGCTCTGATAAATCTCCTTTGTTTTTTAACAAAAAAGACACCGCTTCAAATTCAGGAACAGGCATTTTACCCGTACTGAACCAGCTTAATTCTCCACCTTTTTCAGATGAAGTTTTATCTTCAGAAAATTGTTTTGCTAAATCCTCAAACTTTTCACCCAATTTTAATTTAGCATTGATTTCATTAATTTTTTTCTTAGCATTAGCGGAATCAGTTGCATTCATTTCTTTTTTCAATCGAACCATGATGTGTGACACCAATACTTCTCCTTGATTTTGGCGTTTATCAATTACTTTTAAAATATGATAACCAAAACGAGTGCGAACAATAGAACTGATTTCATTAATTTTTGTTTGATATGCTGCATTCTCGAAAGGATAAACCATTTGTAAAGAAGTGAAATAACCTAAATCACCTTTATTTTCAGCAGCAGAAGGATCACCATCTTTTGCACTTTCAGCAGCAAGTTTAGAAAAATCTTCTCCTTTAATTGCACGTTTTCTGTACTCGTTTATTTTATTGAATGCAATAATGGTATCTTTAGGTAAAGCATCTTCAGCGCATTTCACCAAAATATGACTTGCCCTGATTTCATTTTTTAAACGCTCATATGCCTCATTAATTAAATTTTCATTTACATTTTTATCTGTTAAATAAGGGGCTGCCAATTGTTTTCTGTATCCTGCTAATTCTTGCTTAAAAGCCATAGAGGTATCTAAACCGAGCGCTTCAGCTTCTTTAACTTTTAGTTTAAAATTGATAAAAAGCTCCATGTAATCATTAATGGATTTTTTATCGGTGTTAACTTCTTTACCGTTATTTTTTTTGTACACACTTTCAAACTCTGATTTATTGATGGATTTACCATCAACACTTAAAATAACCGGATCATTTTGAGCACTTAAACTGCTTATTAAAGTTGTAGCTAATGCAACGTAAACGATACTTTTAATAATCATAATTTTAAAATTTTGGAAAGCAAATGTAAAAAAAAAACTATTCGAAGATTTTTTTATAAAAAGCTTTAAAAAACTGATTTTTAATTATTTAATTTAAATAAAAAATATTTTATTAATAATTAACTTTTAAAAATTAATTTTAAAACCATACTTATAAATATAATTAAAATATGTTTTAAAATAAATGTTTAAGTATTTAAAACATTATAGTAGTTAAACCAAAATACATCAATAATCACTGATGCACAGGCAATTAAAAGATTAACACAAATATTGTGATTTAACAAAAAAGCACTATCTTCGTTGCCCAAAATTTTTAAAAGAGAAAACATGCCAAAAATGAAAACAAATTCCAGTGCAAAAAAGCGTTTTGCATTAACTGGATCCGGTAAGATCAAAAGAAAGCATGCTTTTAAGAATCACATTTTAACCAAAAAGAAAAAAGACCGTAAACGTGGGCTTGAGAAAACAGGCTATGTTCACGAAAGAGACATGGGAAATGTGAAATTCTTATTAGCAATTGGTAAGTAATTTTGAATCGAAACCAGGAAAAGAAAAAACAAAATGTTCAACCTTGAGAAATCAGTTTAAGAACTCCGAAAAGAGTCACTGATAATCAGTAAAAAAACAAGAAATGCCTAGATCAGTAAATCATGTGGCCAGCAGAGCCCGCAGAAAAAAAATCCTCAAACATACCAAAGGTTATTGGGGTGCTCGCAAAAACGTTTGGACTATAGCTAAAAACGTTTGGGAAAAAGGTTTAACTTATGCTTATCGCGACAGAAAAGCGAAAAAACGTAACTTTCGTGCATTATGGATTCAGCGTATTAACGCAGGTGTTCGTGAGCACGGAATGAGTTATTCTGAATTTATTGGAAAATTAAATTCAAAAAACATTGATTTAAATCGTAAAGTACTTGCGGATTTAGCAATGAATCATCCTGCAGCTTTTAAAGCTGTTGTAGATGCAGTAAAATAAAATTCATGAATTGATTAAAAAAAGCTGCTTTTTTGTAAAAGCAGCTTTTTTTTTAAATTAAATTGTTTAATAAAAAGAAATATAAAATAATAAACAATTTTTTGCATTATTATTGCTTATAAACTTTAATGAGTATTTTTTTACATAAAACTTTGTTTATCTGCTTTTTATTATTGATTGTTCCATCAAAACAAGAAATCAATGAACAAATTAATAAAAGCATAGAAAATGGAAATTCAAAAGAATTATCCATTCATTTTCATGAAAAAATTGAATTAAAAGTTGTAGACAAAGAGAACTTATATTCTAAGCATCAAGCAGAAAAAATTATTGAAGAATTTTTCCGACAATTTCCACCAAGTCGTTTTATTGAAATAAAAAATAATACTACAAAAAACACCAAACAAGTTGTTTCAGGAAGATATTTATCAGGTAAAACAAAATTCAGGATATCCTATTTATTGAAAAAATTTAACGACCAATTTTACATCACACAATTTAGAATTGAAAAACCTCATGAAGAACAATTTCATTAATAAACATAAGAATATTTTCAACATTACCGAATTCATTAAGATTGCATTCAATGAAGATATTGGTAATGGTGACCATACAACTTTAGCAACTATACCTGAAAAAACTAAAGGTAAAATGTGCTTGTATGTAAAAGATGATGGAATAATTGCAGGAATTGAAGCTGCAAAAGAAATTTACAAAATTTATCCGGCTACTTTTAAACTAAAAACTTATTTAAAAGATGGTGATAAAGTAAAAAAAGGTCAAATTGCATTTGAAGTAGAAGGTAACTCAAGAGATTTATTAACTACAGAACGACTTGTATTAAACATCATGCAACGCATGAGTGGTATTGCAACGCATACCGACAAATTAATGGAATTTTGCAAAGGAACAAAAGCAAAAGTTATTGATACTAGAAAAACCACACCTGGATTTAGATTTTTTGAAAAATGGGCAGTTGTAATTGGTGGTGGTGCAAATCACAGATATGGCTTGTTTGATATGATTTTAATTAAAGACAATCATGTAGATTTTGCGGGAGGAATTGATCAAGTTTTAAATGATGTTTACAATTATCAAAAAAATAAAAAAATAAAATTAAAAGTTGAATTAGAAGTTAGAAATATAAACGATATAAAAATAGCTTTATCAAACGGCAAATTAGATCGAATTTTATTAGACAACTTTTCAATTTCAGATACTAAAAAAGCTGTTAAATTAATTAATGGCAAAGTTGAGGTTGAATCATCAGGAGGTATTACAAGTAAAACAATTGCAAATTACGCAAAAGCAGGAGTAGATTATATTTCTGTTGGGGCATTAACTCATCATGTAAAAAGTTTGGATTTGAGCTTGAAAGCAAAATAAAAAAGCCCTTTTTAAAAGGGCTTTTTTTTGGGTAAGTAATCGGGTTCGAACCGACGACCCTCAGAACCACAATCTGATGCTCTAACCAACTGAGCTATACCTACCGTTTAGGATTGCAAAATTAATGTTTTATTTCAAAAAAATTAATTTTAAACTTAATTATTGTACTTTATTTTTAAAAAAATTGATTTTTTCCTCCAAGTTTGAAATTGCTTCCAGAATTATTTTTTTCTCATTTTCAGTATCTGGCATTTGTTGACTAATATAACAAACAAATTTCCAGACTTCTTTTATGTCATCTACTGATAATTTATAATCTTGAAATTCAGGATTTAAAGAGTGAAAAACAATATTTTTATCTTGTTTTAAATGATTATACAAGACCTTAAAAACTATACCATCCTCTAATGTCAAGACCACATATGAATCACCATCTTTAATATCATTCCAATTTTGTAAAAATTCAGCGACAACATATGATTTGTCTTTAATTGGCAACATAGAATCTCCATCTATTTGAAAGGTTCTATATTTTTTATTCTGAGATAAAAACGGCAATTGAAACGTAGGTAATTGAGATAAAAAATCAGGATCATTATACCCTGCTTTGTAGCCAGCCTTCGCTTTTAAAGGAATTAATTCTATATTTTCATTATTCTCTTGATCAACTGTGGTTGCTAAAACCCGTAAAGTACTTCCTGTAATAAATGAATCATTCCCACTTTGTAATTCAGTTATTTGAAATTCAGACAATTGATTAAAATCAGTTTTTAAAAGCGTATCAATATTTATTCTGTAAAATTGAGAAAGCGACAATAAACCTTCTATAGTTGGTTCTGAATGGGCATTTTCATAGGCATTTAATTTTGTTCTCGAAATACCAATTGCCTCAGCGGCTTCATCTTGAGTTAACCCTGTTTTTTTTCTTAAAAATTTTAAATTTGTTGGAAGATGCATAAATCAAAGCGTTTTAGAATTCAATTGTCAATTGTTCTTCTCTTTTTTTAATAGGAAAATAAATAATAAGTTCCCTTTTACTTTTAAACTCTTCAATTTGAGGACGTTTATCGTCCAATAAATATTTATTTTTTAATTCTATAAACACTTGCTGAAGACTCTCAAGTTTAGATTCCCAATTGATTAATGAAGTTTTAATATAACTACCTCCTGGTACAATTATACTATCAAAACCATGTACTAATGGATTATCTTTTTTGTGTTGTTCTATGCAGATAGAATAATTCAATGGCTCTTTATCAAAATACAACATGCCAAAAAGTTTTCTATTTGTTGTATCATGCATTTTATTTGATACACTAGAATAAGTAGAATGAAATTCTTCAGGGAAACGTTTTACCTTTAAAGACATTACTCGAAAAGGTTTAAATTGATAAGGAGTAAAAATCATAACTATTTTTTTTCAAAGATAGTTATGATTTTTTAATAATCAAAATTTTGATTAAATTTTAATTATTTAATTAATGTAACATGTCCTGTTTTAGAATATTTATCTCCTTTAGTACTTTGACAAGTAATTTTATAAACATAAACATCTTGTTGCACTACATTACTACCGCCAGATTTAATACCATTCCAGTGTTTAGTTGAATCTGTTGTTGCAAAAATTAATTCTCCCCATCTGTCATAAATTTCAAATGAATATTTTAAGTCAGATATTCCAGTACCTTGAGGATAAAACTCTTCATTTAAACCATCACCATTTGGAGAAAATGAATTAGGAATATAAACATTAAAGTCTTCAAAAACTTCTATCGATCTTTTAACTGTATCAACGCAACCATATACAGTTTGAACTGCCAATTGTACATCATAAATTCCAGCAGCTTCGTAAGTATGTTCTACAATCTGTCCTTGAACTCCAACGTTTTGTTGATCACCAAAAGACCATGAATAAGTAATGATACTATCACCTAAAGATTGACTTGTAAAGGATACGTTAGGATTTAGCAATGTAATATTGGTAGGCAAATAATCAAATAAAGCAATAGGGTTTTCATATACAATTACCCAATTAGGGAAGATTAAATTATTAGAACAATTATTATTATCAGTAATTCTAATAGAAACAGAATAAGCACCAGGCAACTCATAACAATGATTTACAGTATCATTTAAGCTTAGTAAACTGCCATCACCAAAATTCCATTGTACATCATTAATTGTACTTGATGATATAAACGAAATGTCTGTACAAAGTGGTGCACATTGTGGTTGAATAAAAGATAAGATAGCAGTTGGTAATGGATTAATTACCACAACCAATGGAGCTCTTGGACTTTCACAGCCTAACACTGTTTGTGATACATAATATGTATATGAGCCTATAACATTTGTTGAAGGTGTTGGTGCATTAATTGTCGCATTTCCACCAATCTGATTTGTTCCATACCAATTTAATGTTCCTCCAAAATTTGGAACTGCTGTAAGAGGCAAAGGTGTTTCATCCTCACAATAAATTTCATTTGTAGTTAATGGTAAAGCAGGAATTGGATTAATAACAACATTAGTAACATTAGCATTGGTGCAATTATTAAAATTAGTAACAGTTACTGTATAGTTACCTGCCATATTTAATGTAGAGCTAGGAATAGATGGATTTTGGTTACTAGAAGAAAAACTATTTGGTGCCGGACCAGACCAAGAATAAGTTTGAGCACCAACCGCATCAGCACTTAAAGTAATTGTTTGCCCCTCACATACAGGAGAATTATTTGTTATATTAACTACAGGTAATGGATTTACAACTACTGATAAGGTTGAAGTTGATTGACATACTAAATTACCTCCACCACTAACACCAACAGATATTGAGTAAGTACCACTCATCGCTAAACTAACATTAGTTATAGTTGGATTTTGATTAGTACTCGTAAAATTATTTGGACCTAACCATGAGTATACTGTACCACCATTCGAATTTAAATTTATAATTCCATTAACACAAACAGGACTATTACTAGATACTGTTAACGTTGGTGTTGGCACTACAGTTATACTAAATGTAGCGGGTTGACTTGTACATACATTTGATGAAGCATTAACAGTAATTACAGAAACAACATTAGTAGATGTAGTATTTATTGCTGTGAAACCATTAATAAGACCAGTTGTACCTGATTGAGCTACACCAGTTCCTAAATTATCATTATTCCATTGTATTGATGCGCCCGGTGGTGTGGTTATTAAATTTATAGCCGGTTGACTAGACCCTTCACATATTGTAAAGCTAGAAGGCACTGTAACAGTTGGAGTTGCAATAACAGTAAATGTTGCAGTTGCTGAACATGTATTGATATCCTGATAAGTAATTGTTGTAGTTCCAGAGCTTACAGCACTTACAACACCCGCATTAACAGTTGCAACTGATGTGTTACTCGATGTCCATGGATTAAAGTTAGATGCCGTTCCACTACCTGACAATGTTGATGTTCCTCCTGTACATACAGATGATGTTCCAACAATTGTGGGTTGCGGATTAACTACAACCGAATAAGTAACAGGTTGCCCAGTGCATGTTCCTGCTGAAGGAGTAATATTATAAACAATTGTACCACTTGAACTACCGTTATTAGTTATTGTTTGATTGATACTGCCATTTCCTGTAGTTGTAAAACCTGTTAATGCAGCACCAATATTAACTGCTGTCCAAGAATATGTTGTTCCTATAACATTTGAAGTTAAATTTAATAATGCATTAGCCGTTCTACATCCATTTGTTGTTGTAATTGTGTTTGTTATTTGAGGAACAGGATTTACAACTACGGGGTAATTTACAGATGCACCAACACAAGTTCCAACGCTTGGAATAATTGTATAAACAACAATTCCTGTGCTTGAACTTGTATTATTAAGTGTTTCATTAATACTACCTGATCCATTTATTGGAGTATACCCAGTTACCAATCCTCCATAGTTTATCGCACTCCAACTAAATGTTGCCCCTGAAACATTTGCAACAGGATTTAAATTTGCAGTTACAGTTCCGCAACCTCTTGTTGTATCAATAGTATTTATAATTGATGGTACAGGATTAACAGTGACTGCATAATTTACTGCATTTCCATTACAACCATTTGCTGTAGGTGTAATTGCATAAACTAAAGTCCCAGCTGAACTACCATTATTTGTAACACTTTGATTTATTACTCCTGTACCTGGTGTTGTATAACCATTTAAAACACCTCCTGTATTTACTACAGTCCAACTGAATGATGAACCTGATATGTTTGAAATTGGATTATAAAGTGCATTTACAGAACCACAACCCGTTGTAGCATTTGGTGCATTTGTAATAGCAGGAATAGGATTTACATTCACCGTATAATCAACAGGAACTCCAACGCAACTATTAAAAGAAGGTGTAATTGAATAAATTAATGTGCCTAATGAATTGCCTGTATTAGTTAATGTTTCATTAATCGATCCATTACCAGTTGATGAATAACCCGAAAGTGATGAGCCACTATTTTGAGCAGTCCAACTAAAAGATGTACCAGTTACAGATGATGTTGGATTTAACAATGCATTTACAGTTCCACATCCAGAAGTTGGTGTTATAAGACTTGTAATAGTTGGTTTTGGATTAATTACTACAGAGTAACTGGATGGTGTACCTGTACATCCGCTAGCTGAGGGGGTAATTATATATGTTACAGTACCCTGACTATTACTATTATTTATTAAAACTTCATTTATATTACCTGTGCCTGTAGCAGTAAAACCAGTAATTGTACCACCTGTATTTGTGGCAGTCCAACTAAAGGTAGCATTTGGTTGATTTGCTGTAGGGCTTAAATTAGCAATTGCAGTTTCGCAACCTGTTGTTGTTGTAATTGAATTTGTTAACTGAACAGTTAAATTTGTATTTGACACAACAACTTGTGTTGTGAAAGTACAATTGTTTGCATCTTTAACAACAATGGTATAAGTATTTGCTGATAAATTTGAAAAAACATTTGATGTTCCAAAAGCACCATTATTGATATTGAAAGTAAACGGAGATGTACCTCCAGTAACCGCACCTAAAGTTATAGATCCATTACTCTGATTGCAAACCGAGTTTTGAATTGTTGAAGCTACTGCAGTTGGTGCTGGACTATTTGTTACTACAACTTGATTAGTAAAAGTACACGTGTTTGCATCTTTTACCACAACTGTGTATGTTCCTGCCTGTAGATTAGTGAAAGATGCCGTTGCCCCAAAAGCAGATCCATTTGAACTATAAGTGTAGGCTGCTGTTCCTCCATTTACATTATTTACGGTAATTACTCCATTGGCATTACTACATGTTTCATTTGTAACTTGAGTAGAAAAACCTGTTGGCCCAGTAAGTGATTGAATTGTTACAGAAGTTGCATACGAACAACCTGCATTGTCTGTAACAACTATTGAATGTGGGCCTGCAGCTAGATTTTGATAAATAGATGTGGAGGATAATGCAGAATTATCAACGCTAAATTGATAGCCCGGCGTACCACCTGTTACGGTATTAATTTGAATTACCCCAGTATTTCTTCCACAACTATCTTTTTCCAGAGTAGTTAATACAGCTGTAGGACCAGTAGCAGTTACTATGTTGGCAAATGTTGAAAAAGTACAATTATTTTGATCTCTAACAATAATAGAATAAGAGCCTGCAGCTAATCCTGTATAACTTGTTGTTGAACTGAAACCTAAATTATTAAAATTATATTGGTATGCAGGAGAACCACCTGTACTATTATTTATTGTAACTGAACCCGTTGGAGCATTACATGCAGATGGTGTTACTGAAAAATTAATTGCAGTTGGATTAGCATATACCGTTAAAGTAAAAGTTCCTGTTCCTACACAAGTATTGGCGTCAGTACCATTTACAGTATATATTGTAGTTAAAGTAGGACTTGCAGTTACGCTATTCCCATTTGATGCACTTAAAGTTGCTGAAGGAGACCAGGTATAAGTGTTTGCTCCTGATGCGGTTAAAACTGAGTTTCCTCCTGAACAATAAGAAGATGTTCCGGAAACTGTAATGGTTGGATTTTGGTAAATTGTTACGGTGTAATTAACTGGTGTTCCCGAACAACCTGCCGCTGAAGCTGTAATTGCGTAAACAACTGTTGCTGTTCCGGAACCAGAATTCGTTAAAGTTTGATTAACGGTCCCAGTACCATTAGAAAATCCAGTTGCAGTACCAGATGTATTTGTAGCAGTCCAATTAAAAGTTGCACCTGTAACATTTGAAGTTGGACTTAATGAAGCAACTGCAGTTACACAACCAGTTGTATTGTTAATAGTATTTGTAACTTGAGGCAATGGATTTACAACTACTGAATAAGTAACTGCTGGTCCATTACAACTATTTGCACTTGGTGTAATTGAATAAATTACTGTTCCAGTTGAATTACCTGAATTAGTAATCGATTCATTAATTGAACCATTTCCATTAGCTGAATTACCTGTTAATGTTCCACCTGTACTAGTAGAAGTCCATGTAAATGTTGCTCCAGCAACATTCGAAGTAGGAATTAATGAAGCTACTGCTGTTCCACAACCAGTAGTTGTTGTAATCACATTTGTTATAGTTGGGCCTGGGTTTACAACAACAGAATAATTTACAGGTGTTCCAGAGCACCCATTCGCAACAGGAGTTATTACATAAGTTACTGTACCTGATGTTGTGCCTGAGTTGGTTATTGTTTCATTTATATTTCCTGTTCCGTTTGCACTAAAACCACTTAGAGTTCCACCTGAGCTACTTGCTGTCCAGTTAAATGTTGTGCCTGCAACTGTTGAAGTAGGAGTTAAATTAGCTGTTGCAGTTCCACAACCAGTTGTTGTTACGATCGAATTAGTTATTGAAGGTGTTGGATTAACTGTAAATGTTGCAGTAGAGCTACAACCATTATTTGTTGTAAAAGTAATTGTTGAATTTCCTGATGAAACTGAAGACACTATACCAGCTGAAGTAATAGTTGCTACTGCTGTATTAGAAGATTGCCAAGGATTTGATGCAGCAGGTGTTCCTGAACCGTTTAATGCACTAGTTACTCCAACACAAGCTGATAATGTTCCGGTAATTGTTGGTAAAGGATTTACAGTAAATGTTGCTGTTGCTTGGCAGCCACTACTATTTGTATACGTTATAGTTGTATTACCAGATGCTACTGCGCTTACTAAACCACTTGAAGAGATAGTAGCAACACTTGTTGATGCAGAAACCCAAGGATTTGTTGCTGCTGCTGATCCACTGCCCGTTAACTGAGAAGTTGCACCAACGCATGCAGATAAAGTACCTGTAATTGTTGGACTTGGCAAAACAACAAACGTTATCGTTTGAAAACATCCATTATCGTCTGTGTAAGTAATAGTTGTACTTCCAACACTAACAGAAGTAACTAAACCGCTGGAACTCACAGTTGCAATTGCAATATTTGATGAAGTCCAAGGATTAGTTATTGCAGGATTTCCGAAACCTGTAAGTTGACTAGTTGCGCCTAAACAAGCTGAAGGTGTTCCTGTTATTGCTGGATTTACCGAAACTGTAATTGTAACTGTTTGTGGAGTCCCAGCACAAGAACCATTTGTTGGAGTAACTGTATAAATTACATCCTGATCAGCTGCAGATGTGTTAGTTAAAATATCTCCAATTATTGCTCCAGCTTGTGCTGTTGTTGATTCTCCTGTAACATTGGTATTACTAGTTGCGATCCATGAATAGGTTGATCCTGCAATGTTAGATGTTAACGGGAAATTTGCATTTGCACCAGAACAAGTTACTCCTGTATTCGGGCTTGTCATTACCGGACCTGGAGTAATTGTAATTGTTCCTGTTGCAGTGTTTGTACAAGTTGTTACTGTATTTGTACCTGTAACAGTATAGGTTGTAGTAGTAGTTGCAGGATTAATGGTTAATGTAGCCGTTGTAGGTCCGGTGTTCCAAGAATATGTATTTGCACCACTAGCAGTAATGGATGCTGATTGGCCACTACATGCTGTAGTAGAAGTTGCTGTAACATTTGGTAATGCATTAACAGTAATTGAAAAAGTTACCGGTGTCATGGTACAAGTACCAACGGTGGCATTAGCAGAAATAGTAGCTACACCTGGCGATGTAGGTGTAAAAGAACCTATATTACCAGTACCAGATGCGCCTAAGCCTCCAATCGCAGAGTTATTATTTGACCAGTTTACTGTTGTTCCTGTAGGTAAAACCGTAAAACTAGGAACTGTAACTGCAGTATTTATACAGGCTGTATTGATATTACTCATTGTTGAAATCGTTGGCCTTGGATTTACCGTTACAGTAACTGTTTGAACAGGCCCTGGACAAGAATTTGCTGTAGATGTTGGAGTAACAGAATAGGTTACCGTTTCAACGGCATTACTGGTAACTGTAAGTGTATTATTTATTGGAGAACCGGTTTGTGCTGTTGTACTTTCACCAGTTACATTTGCATTATTAGCCGCTACCCAAGAATAGGTAGAAGTTAAATCACTTGTCAAGCTTAAATTTACAGCATCACCACTACAAATGGTTACAGCATTTGCACTAGTCATTGTAGGTGAAGGCAATACATTAACGGTTATTGTTCGAGTAGCGCTACAGCCTGAACCATCTGAACCTGTTATTGTGTAAGTTGTTGTTGCTGTTGGGTTAGCAGTAACTACCGAACCGGTTGTTGCGGATAAACCGGTTGCCGGTGCCCAAGAGTATGATAACGTGTTGTTAAAAGTTATACTCCAATCCAATAAAGTACCAACATCACCAATTCCATCATCAGCAATTAATAAAGTCCATGTCCCATTCATACTACATCCGCTTAATCCTGAGAAAGCTTGTTCAGGTGCATAATTTCCTGTAAATGGGGCCGCATTATTACCTGCACTGCCAATCACGTTTGTAGCTATTGCAGTAAAAACTGTATTTGTATAATTATCTCCTGCGCCACCATTATCTGTGGATAAAAGAATGATGGTACCATTTGGGCATCTTAAAGAAATATCTAAGTCCCCATCAAATGAATGATTAATATTAAGAGATACACTTACTAAATTTGTTCCAACATTACCTGTTAAACCAGAAACATTTATATTGGATGAAATACCAGTTGTATTATTATCAGGAACATTAAAGTCAGTGGTATTCGTAAATGTTAATGTAGATTGTGAATTTGTTGCAGTTAAAGTTGTACTTGAACCTGAACAAACTGCTGTTGGAGTTGCAGCAACTGAAAAACTTGGGGTAGTTACTGTAATCGTTTTTGTAAAAGTAAATGGAGCACAATTACCACCGGGATTATAGGTATAAGTTATAGTATGTATTCCTGGTCCAGCAACAGAGGGATTAAAGGATGCATAACCATAATCAGTAGATGTTAAACAAGATCCACAAGAAGAAGTAAAGGTTGCAACACCTGTTATTGCGCCTGCAGGAATAGCAATTGTTTGACAAATTCCATCATCTGTCCAAGTGCCCGAAGTAATTAAATTTCCCGAAGCTAAATCCTCAACTGTATAGGTCATATTAGGTTGAGTGGAATTTGTTTCGCATAGTGAAAATGTATTAACAGCAGTCGGTGACGCAAAATAAAATTGCAGATCCATATTGGTATTTGTAGTTAATGGTTGGCAAGGAGCAGATGGCCCAAAACAAGCCACATTTGTACCATTTTCATACCAGGTAACATTATTATTGGTATTTGCATTATTATTAAATGATATCATTACACCAGGTGAGATTGGACTTCCAAAACCAGTATTATTTGATGCTTTAATTGTAAAAGGAGCTGCCCCACAAGAAACAGTTGCTGGTAAAGGATTTTCACCAGGCAATACAATACCGTCTCCAGAAAGAACATTTGGGCAAGTAATTGAACAATCAGATGCCGGACCACCAGTTTGTGCGAAAGTAATACTTCCAGATAACCCAGAATAGTTTGTAATCATTATTAAATAATAACTACCTGCACCAGGCGAAGCAATTGTCATCGTTTCAGTTGCAGCAGCAGAAAAACTACAATCTTCAATATTACCTGAACAATTATGAGAACCTGCACAAGCTCCTGTTAAATTACTGCACATAGTGTAATAATTTGAAAATGGACCCCAGGCAATAAAATCAACATCTATAGTAGTTCCATTAGGTCTTACCTGACTTATGTTATATGTCATGTTACCAGCTGCCGTTGTTTTAATAAAAAAATAAGTTGGATTAGGCGTTCCAATTAAACATCCATAAGACGGGCCAGTAGGGGCACTCGTATTGGTTGAATTTGAAAATGTTACTCCTGCACCACCAGGTGCATCACAAAAGGGAGTTGCTTGGGCACAAGAGTTTCCCTGAGAGAATGATTTTATTCCTATTAAAAACAACAATACAATTAAAACACTGTATTTTTTCATACTTAAATAATATATGTAAATTTAATATCCTAATAATTTTTTTCTTACCAATTCAGTCACTATTGCAGGGTGTAATCTGTAATAATTATCCATTTCTTCATTGTACCATCTTATTCCTTTTCCTTTTTGGTATTTAGGAAAATCAGCAGGTATTTCCTTAACAGTTAAATTATTTAATATTTCTTTTTGTCTACCTTGATAAATATCATCTTCATTAATGTAGTGAACAGACGGTAATTTTTGCCCAACATCTTTAGATTGTGTAGCTACTGATTTATTACCGAAATCATAGTTTTGTTGATTGTTATAAACCTGAGTATTAACAGGTTCTTTTGCTTTAATTTCCTTAGTATTTTGACCTAACAATTGAACGGAAAAAAACACAAAAAGAAAAACACAAAAATGTTTTAAAACAAATTTTTCTAGATTCATAACTATCTATTTTACCAAATTTAAAAAATAATTAACTAAAAATTAACTTTATACTAAGCAAATTACAAACATATCAATTATTTACCTCACTAAATTTATATGTCCCAATAATACTCGCTTAATTTTACGAATATCTGTTGCTTCAATTCTGTAAATATACACACCAACTTCTGCTTTTTTACCACTAGCCAATATTCCATCCCATCCTTCATTCATATTATCTGTAACTTTTATAATCTGCCCCCAACGATCAAAAACACTCATTTTAAATAGATCAATACCCACGCCATATGCAGTAAAAAAATCATTTTTACCATCATCATCTGGTGAAAATGAATTTGGAACATACAATGAAATATTTTCCTCAATTATAACATTTTGTACGGTAGTATCTCTACATCCTTTATCAGTAACAACAACTAAAGTTACATTATAAATACCTGGATTAGAATAAATATGTGTTGGTCTAGGCAAGGTAGAAGTGGCGTAAATTGAATCACCGAATTCCCATGATTGTGAAACAACATTAGCATCTGTGAAATTATAGAAGGTTAACTCCGGCTCTAAAATACTTGCAGGTTGTGGATAAGCATTAAATATGGCTACCGGCAATGGATGAACTGTAATATTCTTAAAAACAGTATTAGAGCAGCCATTTGCATCATTTATAGTATATGAAACCTGATAAACTCCATCGTTAACAAAAGTTTTAGGAACATTTCCACAAACAGTTGAAGTAGAATTGTCTCCAAACGACCATAAACAAGATACAGGAGAATTACTGCTTGTACCTACGAGGGTTAATGAAAGAGGCTCACAACCAGATAATTTTGATGGAGTAATGCTTAAAACAGGTTTTGGATTTACAGTTAATATAAAATTTGTTTGTGCGGTTGGCGTTCCGCAATTATCGTTAACAATTACCGTATAACTAGTAGTAGAAGGCGGATTTAAATCAACACTTGAAGAACTTGCATTTAAAGGAGTTACATGAGCAGAAGGTGACCATGTATAAGTATAGTTACCATTTCCTCCGCTACTTAAAACACTTACATTTTTTTTATTCCCTTCACAAATTGAGGAACCAACAATTGAATTAATTTGAAGTGGAGGATTTACATTAACCACTTTTATTGGAGGATTTTGATAAACGCAATTATTTGCATCTACAACATTTAATGAATATGATGTAGATGATATAGGGTTAACAATAATATTATTACCATTTAAAATCGTAGTTCCATTATTCCAATTAATTTGATATGGAGGAGTTCCACCTGATATTAGAGCATTTAAACTGCTAGCCTGACCAATACAAATAGTTGTATCTCTAATGCTATCAATTAACAATGCAGTTGGCTGATTTATTATAACATTTATTGTATCAGAACAACCACTTTGATCGGTAGCGATAATAGTATAGGTTCCTGCAGTTAATGAATTGTTTGTTGTACCAACTGCACCTAAAGGCAACCAAGAATATGAATAACCTGGATTACCACCATTTGCTAAAACACTTGAAGAGCCATTACTGCCTCCGCTACATAAAACCGGAGTATTTGACGTTTCTGTTAAAACAACTTCAGTTGGAGAATTCACTGTAACTGAAATTGTTTGAGTGCATCCAACATTATTAACTATGTCTAAAACATAAGTTCCAGCACAAATAGCATTTAAATTTGGCGTTGTAGCGCCATTATCCCATTGATAAGTGTAATTAGCAAATGGACCACTATTTGGATTTATTAACGTGCCAATAGCCCCGTTACAATCTCCAAAACAAAATACATTTACCGGATTTGTTGTAACCGTATAATTTGGAACAACAACAATTGTAATTTGATCTGAGGCAGAACAACCTGATGAAGTTCCAGTAACAGTATATGTTGTTGTTACTAATGGTGATGCTACAGGATTTGCAATAGAAGTAGAACTTAAAGTAGCATCATTGTTCCATGCATATGATGTGGCACCGCTTGCATTAATTACTGAAGTTTGACCAACACACAATGTATCATCTGGTCCGGCATTTACTTGTGGAATTGGATTAATTGTTACTGATGTTGTTGAAACACAAGAATCAATTTGACCTGAGGCTGAAGTTAAAATTGCTGTTAACGAATAGGTACCGCTCATTGTAGAAGTAGTATTATTAATGCTAACATTTTGCCCAGTTGTTAAATAACCACCAGGGCCTCTCCAAACATATGTTGCATTATTAACTGCCGTAGCAGATAAATTTATTGTTTGACCTGCACAAACAGGCCCATCATTAGAAGCAGTTATTGTACATGAATTACATGGAGTTGGAGATGCAATTGTAACAGTTCGTGTACAAGTTGCATCAGCACTGTAAACAGCTGTTAATGTACAATTACCTACTACTGCAGGAACATTGGTTAAAGTATAAGTTAAACTTGTAGAAAATGGTGGATTAAAAACTAATGGTGTACCTCCGCAACTTGAAGAAATAGTTAAAGTACCCGCAGCAGGTGGAGAAGTTGTTGTTAAAGTCCCTGTAACATTAAAGGTATTTGTAGCACTTTGACAAGGGCCTGGAGTACCTGTAAAACCAGATATGTTACATAAGATATCGCAATTTGCAGTTCCGGTTCCACCCGATTGTGAAAAATTAATTGGTTGAGCAACTCCGGAATAATTAGTAATCATAATAATGTAATATTCTCCAGAAATTGCGTTTGGTATAGAAGGTGTTTCTGTTGCAGAACCCGAGAAACTACAATCTACTGTATTAGCAGCGGTTAACCCCGCTAGGCATGCACCTGTAGGCGTGGTAAAAGGTCCCCAAATAATAAAATCAATGTCAGATCCAGCCGTTAAACTAAAATCAATTGGTCCTGAATTCGCAACTTGCATATTAAACCACGCCGGATTTGGTTGAGAAAATAAACATCCATAGTCTGGACCCGTAGGTGCTTGTACTGCACCACCAGTACCTGCAGGATAACTAATTGGCTGACTACAAAATGGATTTGGATTGGTGCAATTTTCTCCCTGTCCTGGAGGAGGTGGAGGCGGTGGCGGGGTTCCTGCTTGCACGCATAAACTAAATGTACCTGTTCCATCACTATAATCCCAAAAACGAATATAAATTGTTGCTCCTGCAGTTAATCCAGTTAAGTTGAGATATGGCATCAGCCCATTGGCGCTTCCATCATCATTACAATTGATTAAACTTAAATTACTACAACTTGAACCCGAATATGCTGCCATGCCCCCATCAGTAATTGATCCCGTATTTGAATCAATTATCAATATGCCTGAACTAGGTACAACTACACTAAACCAAGCATCCGGGCTAGGACCAAAACTAGCACAACCAGGGGCAGGTGGTCCTGCAGTAGGAGTTAAACCTGCTAATGAATAATTAGAAAAACTACAGGTGGAACCTGGTGTTAAAGGCGTTGCATTACAAGGCTCATCTCCCTGAGAAAATGAAACAAATGAGTAGAAAAAAAACAATAAAAAAATAGTTATTTTTTTCATTACTCCAGCTCTAAATTGTATTCTTTAATTTCAATAAAACCATTATACAAATTCAACTCTACAAGTATAGACTTAATATATTCTTGAATGCTTCCATTTGTTGGTAACAAGGCCATTTTATTTGTGATAAAAACAATTTTACTTTCTGAATCAGACTGAATTAGTTTGGCTCCGGAAAAATTTTGAATTAATCTTAATTGAATTTTTTCTAATTGAGGCTTAGAATAGGAAGAACCTAACTTACATTCTAAAACGCGATAATACCTTTCTATATTAGGATTAAAAGAGACTGATTGATTAAAAATCAGATGTTGTTTTTTTTTGACAATAATTTTATTTTGTTGTGAATACAGCTGGTTCACAAGACTAAGTATAAATGCAAACCAAAAAATTTTATTTTTCATTTTTAGTTTTTGTCAAAAAAACAAATTTTACAAGGCATAAAAATAAAAAATAAAATAAAAAAAACAAATTTTTTGATAAAAATGTTCGAAAAGTTTGAAGACTAAAAAATAAGATCCTTGATAATTAACTGAATAGTAGTCCTGTTATTGAAATTATTTTCTTGTATTTGATAACAAATAGAAAATGATTTGCCACTTAATACATCATTAATATAGTTGCCTTTATCAAAAGCAATTGCCTGAATTTTAAACTCGGGATTATTTTTTTGAAACAACTCCATTTTTAAGTGATTAACACCAACTATACGTGCGTAACCATTATCAAATACTGTTTCACTTAAAAAAACAGGCATCATGTTTCCCGGCCCATGAGGAGCAAATTGTTTTAAAATCCGATAGAATTTATCATTAATTTGATTGAACTCCAATTTTAAATCAATTTCTAACTCAGGAATTAACATTTCCTCAGTAATATTAGAACTAACAATGTGCTCAAACTTTGACTTAAATGCATCTATATTTGAAGGATCTAAAGTTAAGCCAGCAGCATATTTATGCCCGCCAAATTGATCTAGTAACTCGCTACATGCTTCAATTGCTTCATAAACATCAAAATCTTTTACTGACCTTGCTGAACCGGTTATTTTACCATTTGAATGCGTAAGAACAATTGTAGGTCGGTAAAATTTTTCTACCAAACGAGAGGCAACAATACCAACAACACCTTTGTGCCATTTTTCATTATAAACAACAGTTGCTTTTTTGTTTTGGGCTTCCTCATCCGACTCAATTAACTTTATAGCCTCTAGAGTTATATTTTGATCTAAATCCTTACGAATGGAATTGGTTAAATTAATTTGTCTAGCAATTTCTTCCGCATGTTCAGGTGTATCTGCAACAAGTAATTCAACGGCTTTGCTTCCATGTTCAATTCTTCCTGCAGCGTTAATTCTTGGGCCTAGCACAAAAACCAAATCTGAAATAGTAAACTCTTTTTTAATTTTACTTTGATTTAACACTGCCCTAAAACCTGAACGTGAAAAAGAATTTATTTTCTTTAACCCAAAATGCGCTAAAATTCTGTTTTCACCGGTTATAGGTACGATATCAGCAGCAATACTTAATGCCACCAAATCTATATAATTATCAAGAATACTGGTCTCTTGCAAATTTGATTTTTCAAACGCATGGCAAAGTTTATAACCTAAACCACAACCTGTTAATTCTTTGTATGGATAATTACAATCCACTTGTTTTGGATCTAAAACAGCTACGGCTGCAGGGACAGTATTGCCAGGTAAATGATGGTCGCAAATTATAAAATCAATACCTAAAGAATTTGCATAAGCTATTTTATCAACTGATTTAATTCCACAATCCAAGGCTATAATCAACCCAAAATTATTAGTTTTTGCAAAATCAATACCTCTCGTTGAAATTCCATATCCTTCAATGTATCTGTCCGGAATATAATATGCAATATTGGAAGTGAAGTTTTTAAAAAAACTATAAACTAAAGCTACTGCAGTTGTCCCATCAACATCATAATCTCCGTAAATTAAAATCTTTTCATTTTTCAATAATGCTTTATTAATTCTTGAAATAGCAAGATGCATTCCTTTCATTAAAAAAGGATCATGTAAATCATCTAACGATGAGCGAAAAAATTGTTTTGCGGAGTAAAAATCTGTAATGCCTCTTTGAAGAAGTAATTCGGCAATATTTTCTTCTATATTTAATGCAAGCCTTAACTCATCATTTAATGATGAACGAAAAGTTTTTTTTATTTTCCATTTTGCTTGCAAGAACTTTTATTGTAAATTATGATAAACTGCAAGGATATCATCATCCTCTTCCATTTTTTCAATCAGAGCAATCACTTCTGCCTCTTGCTCTTCAGTAACCTCTTTTGTAGTTGTTGGTAAAAATACTTTTGAACTTTCTTTTATTTCAATTCCTTTATCTTCCAATCCTTTTTGCATGGAGCCAAAATCAGTAAATGCAACCTGAATAATTAAGTCATTATTTTCATCATCCCAATTCAATTCATCTGCACCAAAATCAATTAAATCCAACTCCATCATATCTTTATCCATACCCACAGAACTTACCTTAAACATTGCTTTTCGTTCAAACATAAAACTCACAGAACCATTGGTACCAAGTGCTCCCCCCCCCCTATTAAAAAACATTCGAACATTTGCTACAGTTCGTGTTGGATTATCTGTAGCAGTTTCTACCAATACAGGCACACCATGCGGAGCATATCCTTCATAAATAACCTCTTCGTAATTAGCTGAATCTTTTTCAGTAGCGCGTTTAATTGCATTATCAATCCTATCCTTAGGCATGTTAATCGATTTTGCATTTTGAATAACAGCCCTTAATCGTGAATTCGAATCAGGATTTGGCCCCCCAGCCTTTACTGCAATAACTATTTCTCTTCCTATTCTGGTAAATGCCTTTGCCATTTTTGCATATCTGGCAAACATTTTATGCTTTCGTTTTTCAAATATTCTTCCCATAAAATCTAAAAAAATCAAAATCAAATTTAAACTTTTTAAGTTACATTTAAATAATTGTTAATTAAAAAAATTAATTATTACAATCGTATTAAATCTTGCCAATAAAAAACACTTTCAAACAAATAGCTTAAATTCGCATCGTTTTAAAAATTATTTAGATGAACAAAAAAAACTTTTTGATTGACATTCAATTAAAAGATACATTTAAACCTGAATTTTTTGTACTTATCCCAAAACAGCGAAAACTAGTTGATGAATTAATGAACGAAGGTGTAATTCAATCGTATAGTTTGGCTATTGACCGATCAAAACTATGGAT
Organism: Bacteroidia bacterium; assembly: GCA_044352985.1. Lineage (GTDB taxonomy): Bacteria > Bacteroidota > Bacteroidia > B-17B0 > Aurantibacillaceae > JADJDM01. The sequence continues at coordinate 156,632 of JBILCU010000007.1, read as the reverse complement.
AGTAATGGAGACTGAAAATGAAAAACAAGTAATGGATGTACTAGCTACTTTTCCACTTATAAAATTCATGAATCCAGACATACATGAATTGGCTTTTCATGATAGCATTCATAGCGGCTTTCCTCACCTTTCATTAAATTAAATCTACTATGGAAAATAAAAAAGAAATCCCGGATATAGATCCAAAAAAATTGTTTGATGATAAAAACTACAGTACTATTATTTTAAACAATGAAAATACCGATGAGCCAATCGCAAAAAATAAAAAAAAGAAAGTAGGTTTAGCTAAAACAATCCTAGCTTTAATTGATAGTGATAAAGCTGATTTATTAAAAACATTAAAAGATAGCTCATCTCAAGGCACACTGATTGATTTAATTATAAACCCTGAAAACAAAAGCTATTTATCAAAATTAATTGCTTTATGTTGGGAAAGTGGGCTGGATTTCGGCAAACATTCAAGCTTATTTTTTGATTTATCATTAAATGAGGATGTATTTGTTTCATTAGAAGCATTAACGGTATTGGAACAAATAGAGAATTTTAGTTCAAAGGATGATCTTGAAAAAGGCATTGAATTACTTAAAAAAGGTGCGAAATCAAAACATATTAATAAAACCTTAATCGAAGGTACACGTCTCCATTTATTCGAAAAACTAAAATCTTTGAACGCATAATTCTGATTGAATTGCATGAGCAAAACATCTCCTCAAAAAAAGAAAATACCATTTAAACTTTCCAGCAATTTAAATAAACTGTTGGGTGAAATGGGACGCAAGCAAAACATCTACCTTCAATACGATGATTTGCTTCGTTTCGATAGCGCCATTCCACTCTACGACAAAAAAGGAGAAGATACTTTATGGCTTTCTGTTGCTTACCAACCTTCTGAAATGGCTGAGTTAAACAGAGAGCTAACTGGCATTTATGCAAGCCTCAAAACAAATGGCGATGTGCATGTTATGGATCACTTACACGTTGACCGAATAGATTATTGCACTTTCGGAAATTCAAAACCATTTAGAATTAAAATTGTAAACAATTATAACGATAACCACGATTATTATTACATAAAATACGCAGACGCTTCTCGCATTTACGGATTAGAGTGGGAACATATTTTATCTCCTAATCGCATTAATTATTTTGTAAACCAACAAACATTAATTGAAGAACATATTGTTGGCATTCCAGGTGATCAATTCATGAAAAATAACCTCAACGATTCTGATTTAAACGAAATTCGCTTAGCAAAAGAGTTTGTAAAATTTAATGAACGTTGTTTTGTTAGATTACTGGGCGACATGCGTTCTTACAACTACGTGGTAGATGTAACGCCTGATTTTGAAGATACACAATACAGAATTAGAGCCATTGACTTTGATCAGCAATGTTATGAGGGTAGAAAAAATTTATACATGCCTCAATTTTTTAAAGAGAATAATGCCTTTGTAGAATTATGTAAAAAACACCTTAACCCTAAATCAGTTCAGCAGTATCAATCAGAAGAACGATCTTTAATTGCAAGAAGAATCAAAACCTCAACATACAGAGTTAGTCAACTTTTAAATTGTATGATTGAGGACGAATTATCAACTCCTGAAAAAACTTATCAATTAAAGAATGAGTTAGCTGATTTTTACAAAAACAACAATTTTAAATCGTGCATCAACATGGGAGATGTATTAAAATGCTGTTTAAATATTGTATCTGGGGGCAGTATTCTAAGCTAATTACCTCACCAACATCATGTATCCATGTGCTTCAAATGGTTCAGAATCGTATCTTTTTCCGGATATGAAATAATAGTAAGTCCCTGCTGAAACTTCATTACCACTTGAATCTTTTCCGTCCCAATTGCCTAATACACCATCAAATGAATTAATGATGTTACCCCATCTATTAAATATGGTGACTTTTAAATCAATATATCCTCTTGATTGAATAAAAAACTCATCGTTGTTTCCATCACCATTAGGAGAAAAAATATTAGGCACAATAATAAATGGATCTAACTCTACTTTTAAAAATTTTACCACAGTATCATTACATGCAGGATTACCATTTGTTGCAATTAATGTAATTGCATAGGTTCCATACACATCATAAATTTGAGGATTAGGCTGAAATGCAACAGTATCAATAGTAGTTAATCCCAAATTCCAGATGAATTGTGCAGACGGTGTAGATGATGTATTAGTAAAGCTTGCCCAAACAGGTACTGTTCCTATTAAAGGAGTTAAGGTAAAATCTGCATTTACCTGACCGTCTCCTGTAACTTGTATTATTGAATCTAACATACATCCGTTTGCATCCTTAATTATTACTGAAAAATTACCAGTATTTAATTGATTTATTGTTGGAGAAGAAGTGAACCCAGTATTATTAAAATTGTACTGATAAGGAGCAGTTCCTCCACTAACTCCGTCTACGGTTATTGAACCAGTTGCTAAACCACAATTAGCATCTGTAGTTGATAGTTGTGCTGCAGTTGGTCCGGGATAATTGGTAATGCTTGTTGTTATAGTGTCTGAGCATGAATTAGCATCTTTTACAATTATCACATAAGTTCCAGAAATAAGTGTTGTAAATGAATTTGATGAAACAAATGCGGCATTGTTTAAACTGTATTGATAAGGAGTTGTTCCACCATTGATGCTATTAACTGTTAAAACTCCATTAGAAGCACCACATGTTTCATCAGTTGGAGTTATATCCGACAAAGATGGTTTTGGGTAAATTAAAATTTGCGTAGTAGCAACAGTTGCGCATGTTCCTCCCGAAGGAGTAAAAGTATAAGTAGTAGTAGTTAAGTTATTTATTGGCGGCAACCATAATCCGGTAATTCCATTATCTGATGTTGAAGATAATGCTCCTATAATTTCTCCTGCACAAAATGGATTTATAGGAGTAAACTGAGGGGTAACAGGCAGGTTTACTTGTATAGTCATTTGTGTTGTTAATCCACATTGGTCTGGAGTTGGAGTAAACGTATACGTTGTAGTTATAAAATTGTCAACTGGTGGATTCCAGCTACCTGTTAATGCATTATTAGATACAGTTGGCAAATCAGACAAAATTCCGCCGGCACAAATTGGGTTTACCTGATCAAATATAGGTACTATATTAGAACCCACTCCAATCGTCATATTTGTTGTTGTGGCACATTGACCAACAGTTGGAGTAAAAGTATACGTTGTGGTTGTAGAATTATTAATGGAAGGTGACCAAACACCTGTAACATTATTGGTGGAAGTTAAAGGCAACGGATTTAAAACTCCACCATCACAAACTGCAGGAACTTGAGTAAAATCAGGCAATACTTGATTATTAACGGTAATGGTAAATGTTTGTGATAATCCACTACATGTATTCGCACTTGGTGTTGCGGTAATAATTGCAATTAAAGGTGAATTTCCAGTATTAGTGCTCGTAAATGATGCAATATTATCAGTTCCACTTAATGGTAAACCAATTCCACTTTCAGTGTTATTCCAGTTAATTAAACTTCCTGATACTGTAGAAGAATAATTAATTGCACTTACTGTTTCCCCAGCACATAAAGTTTGGCTGTTTATTGCTGTTAAAACTGGGATTGGATGAACAATAATTGTATATGTTTGAGGCACTCCGCTACACCCACTTAAAGATGCAGTTGCATTTATTACACTAGTTAAAGTTGTATTTCCGGAATTTAAAGCATTAAATCCTGTTATATCTCCTGTACCGTTAGCTGATAATCCAATACCTATTTCTGAATTACTCCAACTAACTGTTGCTCCGGATAAACTTGTTGTATATAAAATACCGTTCACGGGCTCACCCGCACAAACCGTTTGATTATTAATTGAATTCAAAGTAGGCACTGGCTTTACTGTTATTGAAAATGTAACAGATGTTCCAGGGCAGCCATTTGCTGTTGGTGTTGCGGTAACTGTTGAGGTTAAAGGTGAAGTGCCAGTGTTAACACCTGAAAAAACTGCAATGTTTCCGATACCATTTGCAGTTAATCCAATTGTTGTTTCAGTATTAGTCCAATTTATAGTAGCACTAGTTACATTACATGTATAGTTGATGGGGGCAATATTTTGACCAGCACAAATAGTTTGACTATTAACTGCGGTTAATACTGGAAATGGATTTACTGTAATCGTAAATGTAATTGGTAATCCGTTACAACCATTAGCTGAAGGACTTGCTGAAATTGACGCAATTATTGGTGCAGGATCAATATTTGTAGCTGTAAAGCCTGGCAAATTACCTGTTCCACTAAAAGGTAATCCAATAGATGCATTTGAATTTGTCCAATTTATAGTAGTATTATTTGCTGATGAATTAAAAACAATTGAGCTTACATTCTGACCAGAACAAAGTGTTTGAGAACCTATTGAGCTTAAGACAGGAATAGGATTTACTGTTATTGAAAACGTTTGTGGTTGACCTAAACAACCAGATGCTGTAGGAGTTGCTATAATTGTGGAAGTAACTGGATCAGTTCCAGCATTTATACTATTAAATGAAGGCACATTACCATTTCCACTAACAACTAAACCAATACTTGTTTGGTTATTTATCCAGTTTACAGTTGTTCCTGTTACGCTAGAATTAAATGTGATTGCAGACGTATTTTGACCAGCGCAAATAGTTTGACTGGTTACAGTGCTTAAAACTGGTATCGGATTTACAGTTACACTAAAGCTTGCGCTTGAAATACATCCATTCTGATCGGTTGAAGAAACAGAATAATTTGTATTAGCAGAAGGACTGGCAACTACACTGGCACCTGTTGATGTATTTAAATTAGCAGAAGGAGTCCAAGTGTAAGTAGTTGCATTAGATGCAGTAAGTGTAGTTGATTCATCATTACAAATAGTATTGGTGCCTGTTATTTGAGGAACAATTGGCTGATTTACTACTACTGAAAGCGTTGATGTAGTGGCGCATTGACCTGTATTAGGAGTAAACGTATAAGTTGTTGTAGCTGTATTATTAATTGCGGGCAACCATGTTCCGGAAAAATTATTATTTGATGTAGCTTGTAAATTAATTGGTTCGCCCTCACAAATTGGATTGATCGAATTAAAAGTGGGATTGATATTCGGAGTAATCGAAATAGTCATTTGATTATCAATAGCACATTGGTTGACATTGGGTGTAAAAGTATAAGTGGTTGAAGAACTATTATTTATTGTGGGTGACCAAGATCCAATAATACCATTATTAGAAGTTGTAGGCAAAGCTGAAATTGCTGTACCTTGACATTGCGCAGGAACCTGTGTAAATGTAGGCAAGGTATTATTATTGACTGAAATTGTCATTTGAGTTGGATTTGCACATTGCCCAGAAGTTGGAGTAAATGTATAAGTTGTGGTGGAAGCACTATTTATTGCCGGCGACCAACTACCATTAATGGTATTGTTAGAGGTAATAGGTAACGATGCTAGTGCATCCCCTGCACAAATAGCAGGAACCTGAGTAAAAACAGGTGTTATCGTAGGGGTAACAACTATACTGAGAGTGTTTGTCGCCGCACAAGTTGTTGTAGGTGTAAATGTATAAGTTGTGGTGGCATTATTGTCTATTGCGGGCGACCATGAACCATTTACGCCATTAGTAGATGTGGTTGGTAAGGAAGAAAGATTTGCCCCCTGACAAATTGGATTTACAGAATTAAATGTTGGGGTTGTTGACGCATTTACGTTTACAGCAACAGTATTTGTAAAAGTATAAACAGCATTATCACAATTAGTAATACTAATTGAGGCCGTGTATGTAGTATTTGTAGTTGGACATACATTAATTGCGCCCAATGTATTTGTAGCCAATGTACCTGTTGGTCCCGTCCAAGTTATTGAGTAATTATTGGTGCCATTTGGCAAAAATCTCCAAGCCTCTGGTGCGGTAGTAGACCAAACAGGTGTTGTATTTCTTCCAGGCGCAGCAATTCCCTGAGTTCCACTAAGATTTTGAATTCCAATAATTGCGTTACCATTATTCCAGCCGGTACATAATGGTTTAGAATTAACATAAACATCAATATAGTTTGTTAATTCATGTAATACAATCATATGAGTAGAACGATATGTATTTGCAGAGCATGAAGTACCAAAATGAGCCATATTATTATACACAACAATAAACTTTCTGCATGGAGCACTCCCAGAAATATACCAATTAACAGTACCTCTTGGTGAGCCTTTGCTTGGATCTATGTCGTGATATACACCAAATATATTTCCCATTGGAACTAGGGCTGCCGAAGGACAATTAGGGTTTTGAGGCGTGGTGCCTGTACTAAAATTCCAAGGACAAAAACCACTTGCATCAGCTAAATCAAAACTTAAGTTTCCATTTGATCCAATTAAAATTTTATTATACACATTACCATAAAAACAAAAATTAAAACCTGAAGGTAAATTAATAGTTGGACTCCAAACATCATCTGTACCTACAGAAACAGGATTACCCCCTGTTGCAGTATAAGAAATAGGTGGTGCATGAGGAATAGATTGTACAGAATAAGTAGTAGTTGTTTTGGTTAATAATGCTGTTGCTGTTAAATTTGAACATTGACCTACACAAATAGTTGCCGGATTAGCAACAGGAGTAATAAATGGACAACTTGCAGCTGTTTGAGAAAAAGAAAAAAAACGATAGGCTAAAACAAAAACTAAAACCCAAATTAATTTAGTAGTTCTCATTGATTCCACAGGTTAAAAGTTTTTCCATGTCAACAAAATAACTATCATCATCAGGTAAATCTTTCCTTGAATTCCTGGCATTTAAAAAAAAATCGGCAGTATTTACACACCCCGATTTCAATTTTAATTCTTCATCACTTAACTTATAAGATGGATTAAGATTTCCTGATTCTTTAACGATAATATCATTCGAAAGCTCTCTGGAAAATAAAGCATAACATAATGATTCGTTCAACTTTTTCTCCTTATATAATTCTATCGCTTTTAACTGATAAAATACCGATTTTGATAAATTCCCTCCCGTCTGCTTTATCTCTTTAGACAAAAGTAATTTCTGCGCACTAAAAACTGCAAGTGTACTTGATTGAAGTATTGATTTAACATTTTCAGAATTTAAATTTTGAGAATAAGAAAATGAAAAAAGCATCGAGGTGACTAATACTAAATATATGCTTTTTTTCATTTTAATTAATTATAATCTAAATTTTATAAATGCAGTTTCCAAACATATAATATTATCTTTAAAAAAACAAGTAAGAAATAAAAAAAGACACAAATCAAGCGCTGTTTTTATGAATTTAATTCTGGCAACATTAGCAAAATTTTAAAAAGTAAATATTCTAACTGAATCATTAATTAATTCAAAGAATTAGTAATTTTAGAATTTTAAATCATTATTCATTTATAATTAGACATAGTATTATGCTCGAGCAAAACAAATTGGACAAAATTTTATTTTTAGATATAGAAACAGCCCCAGTTACTTATAAATATCCTGATTTAAATGAAGACACAAAAGCACTTTGGGATAAAAAATGGCTATATAATGAAACCGAAACTCCCGAACAACGCTATGAAAAAGCTGGAGTTTATGCTGAATTTGCAAAAGTGGTATGTATTTCTATGGGTAATTTTTACAATGGTAAATTTTACATTAAATCTTTCACTTCAACTGATGAAAAGGAAATATTAACTCAATTTTCAGAACATCTTGCTAAATTCTATAACTCCGACGATAGCAACTTATGTGCTCACAACGGAAAAGAATTTGACTTCCCTTTTTTATGCAGAAGATTTTTAATCAACCGAATTAAATTACCGAAAATACTCTCCATCTCGGGCAAAAAACCTTGGGAAGTAAAACTATTAGACACAATGGAAATGTGGAAATTTGGTGATTATAAAAATTACACTTCGCTTAACTTATTGGCGCATGTTTTTAATTTACCATCACCAAAAGATGAAATAGACGGAAGTGATGTTGCGCGAGTTTTTTGGGAAGAAAAAGATTTAGAAAAAATTAAAAAGTATTGCGGAAAAGATGTGATTACTTTAGCAAATGTTTATTGTCTGCTAAATACTCATGAGCCAATTGCTAATGATAATGTAGTATTTGTTAACTAAAAATTAAAATAGTGATCAATAAGAATTTTAAAATTGCAGTTATAGGAAGCGGCAGTTGGGCTACTGCTATTATAAAAATACTACTTAATAATGTAAATTACATAAGCTGGTACACCAGAAAACAAGAAGATGTTGATTACATAAACAAATACAAACATAATCCAAGATATTTAAGCTCAGTTGAATTTGATATTGAAAAAATCCAGCTAACATCCGATATTAAAAAAGCCGTTGCCGAAAACGATATCATCATCCTGGCTATACCTTCAGCTTTTTGCCATGTTACTCTTCAACGATTAAGCGAAAATGATTTAAAAAATAAAATTGTTTTTTCTGCTATAAAAGGCATTATACCTGAATTTAATTTAATTGTTGGTGAGTATTTAAATACTTTTTGGGAAGTGCCATTAAATCAAATTGGGGTAATTACAGGGCCATGTCATGCTGAAGAAGTTGCAATGGAGAAATTATCATACCTAACTATAGCTTGTAACGAAATTAAAAAAGCAAATGAACTTGCAGATTTTATGCGATGCAGATACATTAAAGTAACATCTAGCGATGACATTTATGGTACCGAAATTTCAGCAGTTTTAAAAAATGTTATTGCTGTTGCTGGCGGCATTTGTCATGGCTTGGGCTATGGTGATAATTTTTTAAGTGTTTTGGTTTCTAATGCCATCCAGGAAATAGAACGCTTTGTTACAAAAGTCCATCCAATAAACAGAGACATTAAAGCTTCTGCCTATCTTGGAGATTTATTGGTAACTGCTTATTCGCAGTTCAGTAGAAATAGGATGTTCGGTACCATGTTAGGGAAAGGTTATTCTGTTAAAATGGCTCAATTGGAAATGAACATGGTTGCAGAAGGATATTACGCAGTTAAATGTGTTCATGAAATTAACCAAAAACACAAAGTAGAAATGCCAATTGTAGATGCTGTTTACAATATCGTTTATGAAAAAATAGCACCGGCTATCGAAATTCGTTTACTTACTGATAAATTAAGTTAATTAAAAATAAACCAAAACGAAGTAAATTAATCTTTCCATAATTTAGCTTTTGATTTATTTAATTACTATTACCTTTTTAACTCCAATATGATTTTCAATTTATCAAAAAATCTTCTATTATTAATAGCAACATCCATTTCTATTTATGTGATGTCCGTAAAATTTTCATATAACAATAACATCCTAATTATTGTATTAATAAGCAGTTGCTTGTATCTTTTTTTACATATTGCTGATGTAAAAAAAAGGGGAGAAAAACAACAATCAAAAAACAAAAAATACCTTTATTATACGCTCGGATTCTTAACTAAACGAATTATTTTAATAGGTGCGTTAAGCATTATCTCTTTTGTTTTTTTTATTTCTGGAAATAAGATATTTCTTTTTGGGATTTTGGCGCTAACCTTACTTGTTGCAGAAATTGTTTCCGTTTACTTTATCTTTAAATTGAAATCTCTTTATATTGATTTAAGAGAGAATAACTTTTACACCTCCGAAAACAAATTAATAATACATGCCAAACACATTATTGAAATTGAGTTCAGACATGATATTTATTACATCACATTAAAAAACAACAAAAGTTATTTAATTGACACTAAACGGTTTTATAATAACCAACAAGATGATTTCTCTACTGAATTTAAAAACTGGATTAAACTCCATCAAATTGTTGTTGGAGAGGAATTAAAAAAACAAATAGTGGGAATTTAATTTTTTTCCTTTTTTGAATTTTCTGCATTAATAATGCGTTCACTATGTTTTTTTCTTTGTCTTCTCTTAAACGAATAAAATAAGCCTGAAATAAAAGTGAGTACTAAAAAATAGATCGCTTGACTACGATCGTTAACGATTAACATGTATGTTGTTAATGAAATTGACACAATAATAAAAAATAACCATAAGTACTCATTTATCTTCAAAATGGTCAACATTTTTTTTTCGTTTTCTATTGGGTTCATGTAATGATTATTCGATTTTTATTATTCTTTTATAATTGATATTGTAAATTATATGTCCTAAAAAATATTTTACACCAGTAAGCCTAAAAATAAAAAAGCTGTCCTTTTGAGACAGCTTTTTTAAAGCGATAAACGTTTTATTTTTTACCTTTCTTATCTTCTTTAGCAGCTGCTTGTTCAGCTTGAGCAACAGCACGTGTTGTATCAACTGATACAACAGAAACATTTTTAGCATTCAACAGTTCTACACCTTCGATACTAATTTCACCAACAGTTACTGATTTACCAATAGCTAATTTTTCAATATTGATATCAATAGTGTCAGGCAATTTATTAGCTAAACCTCTTGCTTTTAATTTACGTAATTTAATAGTTAACTTTCCACCTGCACGTACACCTTCAGCTGTACCAATTGTTTTAACAGGAATATTCATAGTTAATGGTTTACCATCAATGATTTCTAAAAAATCAGCGTGAATTAAACGGTCTGTTAAACGGTGATACTGTGCTTCTTGAAGAATTGTTCTGTATGACTTACCTTCTACTTCAACTTCAACTTGACAAACATCAGGAGTATAAATGATGTTTTTAAAACTTTTCTCTTCTGCTGAGAAATGGATTTGTTCTGTTCCACCATAAATTACACATGGAATTTTACCTTGTTCACGCAATTGTTTTGCGTCTGCTCTCCCTACGTTCGATCTTAACGAACCGCTCAATTTTACAGTTTTCATATTCTGTTTTTTATGCTTCACAGTGCCCCGCTACACCCTGATTCAGCAATTATTAATTATTGTTTCGCGAGTAATTATTTTATACTATAAAGTGTGAACTGATAGATTCATAACTATGAACATTACGAATCACTTTTGCAAATAAATCAGCAACTGTTATTACTTTAATTTTATTACTTTCTTTTTTAAGCGGAATAGTATCAGTAACAATAAGCTCAGTTAGTTGTGATGATTCAATGTTTTCGTAAGCTTTACCAGATAATAAACCATGGGTACAAATTGCTCTAACGCTTATTGCCCCTCTTTCCATCATCATATCGGCAGCTTTACATAATGTTCCTCCTGTATCTACAAGATCGTCTACTAAAATGATATTACGCCCTTCAATTTCACCAATCGCTGTAATGTTATCTACAATATTTGCTTTTGAACGTTGTTTATAACAAATTACGATATCACTTTTTAAGTATTTAGCATAAGCATTTGCTCTTTTACTTCCACCCATATCCGGAGCTGCCATGGTTAAATTTTCCAAATTCAAGCTTCTGATGTAAGGCATGAAAATGGTTGAAGCATACAAATGATCAACGGGTACATTAAAAAAACCTTGAATTTGATCCGCGTGCAAATCCATTGTCATTACACGATTTGCACCGGCAACAGCTAACATATCTGCTACTAGTTTTGAACCAATTGCTACGCGAGGTTGGTCTTTTCTATCTTGTCTTGCATATCCAAAATAAGGCAATACTGCAATAATCTCTTTAGCAGAAGCTCTTTTTGCTGCATCTATCATCAGCAAAAGCTCCATTAAGTTTTCTGCAGGTGGGTTGGTACTTTGAATTAAAAAAACAGATTGCCCACGCACACTGTCCTCAAAAGAAACCTGTAACTCACCATCACTAAAATGAATACAATTAACATTACCCAGGGTACTGCCATATGAGTTGGCAATTTTTTCTGCCAAAACTTTTGTAGAAGTTCCACCAAATAAGCGTACAGTTGATTCCATTGATTTTAATGATTTTGGGGACGCAAATTTAGTTCAATTATTAGTAATTCCAATGTTTTTTTTTGATTTTCGGCAATAATTTAAAATAAATAGTATTTTTGCAGCTCGTTATTTTAAAATGCCCAGATGGCGGAATTGGTAGACGCGCTGGTCTCAAACACCAGTGGATTCACCTCCATGCCGGTTCGACCCCGGCTCTGGGTACTAATAAAAGCCGCAGTTTGCGGCTTTTATTATGTTATTAATTCTGAATCAATAATTTACCGTTTATTTTTTCTTTCTGATTTATAATTACTTCGTAAAAATAAACTGCAGTTTCTACATTTGGTAACTGAATAGTAATTGTGTTATCGCTCAAAACTAAATCAGTAGAGTAAACTTTTAAAATTTCCCTTCCAATTAAATCAAAAAGCTTAAACTCTAACTGACCAATTGATTTATCTAAATCAATAAATAATTTATTACTAGCTGGATTGGGATAAATTTTAATCAATTGAGTATTCAAACCAACATTAATGATTCCTGTAAACTGATAGGAGAATGTACTTGAAGTAGTACTACAACCATTATTGTTTGTTATCTGAACCTGATAGTTACCATTAACTACTCCTGGTACATAATAAGATGTAGTTGTTCCGGTAGAATTTCCATTCAAATACCACAAATAAGAATTTGAATTGGAAGTTGTTCTTAATGTATCATTTACTAAATTAACAACAGGAGTATTTGGGATAGCAAAAATAGTTACTGCATCCGTAGAATTATTTTGACAACCTCCGGAAGGAGTTGTATAGGTTACTGTATATGTTGTGCCAGAAACTCCACTACTAATGATTCCATTTGATGAAATGGTTTCACCATTTGTATTTGGTATTAATGAAAAGGACCCACCTTGAACACCAGTAATTGTTGCCTGTCCTGCATTTCCAAAACAAAAATCATTGATACTGAAATTAGCATTATCAAGTGCATTAACAGTTATCGTTTGTGTACTTGAATTCGTGCAATTGTTTTGTGAAATTAGGTAGCTTACTGTAAAAGTTCCAACTCCACTTAATAATGGGCTGAATGTATTTTGGTTCACACCTGTTCCACTGAAAGAACCTCCGGTTTGATTAGGTGTTAAACTTACTGGTGATTGATTAACGCATAATGTATTGCTTGCAACACTAAAGTTAGCATTCGGAATTGGATTTACAGTAACAGAGTAATTTACAGAAGAACCTACACAGCCATTAGAATTTGGTATAATAGTATAAACTACTGTTCCAGGCGCGTTTCCTGAATTTGTAATTGTCTGATTAATTGATCCTGTTCCGTTTGCTGTATAACCTGTTAAAGTAGCACCACTGTTTTGAGCTGTCCAACTAAATGTAGTTCCTGAAACTGATGATGTAGGAATTAAACTTGCAGCTGCTGTTGCGCAAGCAATTGTAGTATTTATAGAATTTGTGATAACAGGATTTGGATTTATGTTTAAACTGAAAGTTACTGGAGTACTTATGCAATTGTTTAAAGTTGCAGTAACTGTTATTTGTGAATTTATAATTGTGTTGGTTTGTGGTGCTGTAAATGAACTTATATTTCCAGTTCCTGATGACTGAATTCCATTGGTTGTATTGGAGTTTGTCCAACTAAAAGTTGCTCCAGTTGGCGAACTTGTAAAATTTGTAGCAGCAACTGTTTGTCCAGAACAAACACTTTGACTAGCAACAGAATTAATAATAGGCGTAGCATTTACTGTAAATGAAGCAGTTGTTGTACATCCTGAACTATTTCTGTAAGTAACAATAGTTGTTCCAGCCGCAACACCCAGAACTGTTCCTGATGCTGAAACTGTTGCTATGTTAGTTGCAGAAGATGTCCAAGCATTAGTTCCTGGCGTTCCACTTCCTGTTAATAATGTACTTCCTCCAACACAGGCAGACAATGTACCAGTAATTGTTGGATTGGCACTTACTGTAAAAGTTGCTGTAGAAGAACAACCTACATTGTTCAAATAAGTAATTGTTGTTGTTCCCGCTGCTACTGCAGTTACTAAACCTGCTGTTGAAACAGTTGCAACGTTTGGCGTAGAGGATGTCCATGCATTTGATGTGGCTGCTGTTCCACTTCCCGTTAATTGAGATGTTGCACCAATACACGCTGAAAGTATTCCTGTTATTGTTGGACCTGCTGAAACAGTAAATGTTGCTGTAGTTGAACAACCAGCATTGTTTTTATAGGTTATGATTGCTGTACCAGCAGCAACTGCAGTAACCAACCCAGTTGTAGAAACAGTTGCTATAGTTGTTGCAGAAGAAGTCCATGGGCCTGTTGTTGCAGCTGTTCCGCTTCCTGTTAATTGAGATGTTGCTCCAACACATGCTGAAAGTGTACCTGTAATGGTTGGTCCTGCTGTTACTGTAAATGTAGCAGTTGTTGTACATCCAGCACTGTTTCTATACGTAATGATTGTTGTTCCAGGACTAACAGCAAGAACAGTTCCCGATGCTGAAACTGTTGCTATGTTAGTTGCAGAAGATGTCCAAGCATTAGTTCCTGGCGTTCCACTTCCTGTTAATAATGTACTTCCTCCAACACAGGCAGACAATGTGCCACTTATTGTTGGATTGGCACTTACTGTAAATGTTGCTGTTGATGAACAACCTACATTGTTCAAATACGTAATTGTTGTTGTTCCTGCTGCTACTGCAGTTACTAAACCTGCGGTTGAAACAGTTGCAACGTTTGGCGTAGAGGATGTCCAAGCATTTGATGTGGCTGCTATTCCACTTCCCGTTAATTGAGATGTTGCACCAATACACGCTGAAAGTATTCCTGTTATTGTAGGACCTGCTGAAACAGTAAATGTTGCTGTAGTTGTACAACCAGCATTGTTTTTATAGGTTATGATTGCTGTACCAGCAGCAACAGCAGTAACCAACCCTGTTGAAGAAACTGTTGCAATACTTGTTGCAGAAGAAGTCCATGGGCCTGTAGTTGCAGCTGTTCCGCTTCCTGTTAATTGAGATGTTGCTCCAACGCATGCTGAAAGTGTTCCTGTAATGGTTGGTCCTGCTGTTACTGTAAATGTAGCAGTTGTTGTACATCCTGCACTGTTTCTATAAGTAATAATAGTAGTCCCAGCAGCAACAGCAAGCACAGTTCCCGATGCTGAAACTGTTGCAATAGTTGTGGCAGAAGAAGTCCAAGCGTTAGTGCCTGGTGTTCCACTTCCAGTTAATAATGAACTGCCTCCAATACAAGCAGATAATGTACCTGTGATTGTTGGATTTGCACTTACTGTAAAAGTTGCTGTAGAAGAACAACCTGCATTATTCAAATAAGTAATTGTTGTTGTTCCTGCTGCTACTGCAGTTACTAAACCTGTGGTTGAAACTGTTGCAACGTTTGGCGAAGAGGATGTCCACGCATTTGATGTAGCAGCTGTTCCACTTCCCGTTAATTGAGATGTTGCACCAATACACGCCGAAAGTGTTCCTGTTATTGTAGGGCCTGCTGAAACAGTAAATGTTGCTGTTGTAGAGCAACCTGCATTATTTAAGTAGGTGATAGTTGTTGTTCCTACAGTTAGTGCAGTTACCAACCCAGTTGCTGAAACTGTTGCCACATTAGGTGCAGAAGAAGTCCAAGCATTTGATGTAGCTGCAGTTCCGCTACCAGTTAATTGTGATGTAACACCAACACATGCTGAAATTGTTCCAGTTATGGTTGGTGGGGTACATGTACTAATAATGTAAACGCCATAATCTTCTACATCACCAATTTCAAAGCGATCAGTAGATGCATTACAATTTCTTTCATTAGTTGTAATGGTGCCATATTCTCCAATTACACGCATTCTTAATAAAGTATTTCTAACTGCTGTTGTTGGAATAGTAATATTTGCGGTTAATGTATTCATTGTACCGGCAGTTATTGAACCGGAATGCACCAATTCTCCAACATCCAGAAAACTACCATTGTTATTGTAATCTATTCTCACTTCAAATACTTCAGGCTGAGGAGCAGGTGTATAACCTGCATTTCCTGAAACAGAAATCACATACGTTTGACCATCGGTAAGTACAGTATTATCTGTACAGGCAAAATTTGAGTAAGCAACGTTTGTAAACTGACTCGTAGTTTTATTGATGGTATTCAATTTTACGTTATATATAGTTTGCGCAAACCCACCAACATTTGTTGAAGTTGGTGTACAGGCAGTAACAGGAGCTGCAGCAACACGAATATATCCAGCTCTTGTTAGATTTCTTGTACCACTTGCATTTGTTATGGTTAATGTAACATCATAAGTACCTGCTGTGTTAAAAGTAATTACAGGGTTTTGTAAGTTAGAAGTTAATGTTGTTCCGGCATTATTTGTAAATGTCCAAGAAAATGTAATCCCGGGAAAGCCATTGTTGGTATATGAATTGGGTGTACAAGCAGAATTATCAGTAAAACTAATTGTACTACCTAAACAAGCAACATTACTTGATGCACTAAAATCTACAGTTGCAGCGGCAGGAGGCACTAAACTTTGATTGCCATTCGATTGTAAAAAAGAACTGCGCTGACCAGTTAATGCAGCCGCAGCTCTGGTTTGCTGATTAGCTGTAAACTCATTTGCACAACCTGTATAATCCATATAATTGAGCATATGATCTTGATGTGTTGTTCCTGCAACACAAGTATTTGAAGTTGTATTTCCACAATCAGTATAAAGATTTGGAATATCAATTGTTCTTACATGAGCCGGAATATCTGCACAACAATCTCCAACTCCTGATCCGCAAGCTGTACCTGCAGAATTTGTTGGACAAGACTCATAAGTTCCATCTGCATTGGTATCTCTGTCTCCTTCAAAAGTGTGATACAAGTTAAACGCGTGTCCCATTTCATGAGCAAACGTTACATCTGTTGCATCTAGATAGGAACAATTCAACATTACTGCGCCATCTGTTGTATTTCCATGTGATGACGCAAAATAGGCATAGCCTGCTGTCCAGCCATTTGCATCTCCGCATTTTTTATTATCAATCTCGTCAACCACATAAACATTGTAATAATTAAGCGGATTCCATCTGCTACTTGATTTTAATGTTGCATCAGTTATTCCTGTTGTTGAACTTAATTTTACGCCTGATGAAACATATGCGGTATTGGCGCTTAAATCTTTTCTAACTATACCATTAGTGCAATTACCATTTGGATCTCTTACAGCCAAAGCAAATTCAATCTGCATGTCAACTCCACCACCAGCACCAAAAGTTCCAGCAATTTTTCTCCAGAAATTATTTAAATATTTAATCCCCAGTTTAACATCTGCATCAGAAATATTACTTCCTGTGCCTACTGCTTCGCCTTTATGTACAACGTGAACAACAACAGGAACTTGATAAATCACATTCAATTGTCTGTTTGCATTATTTTTCGCAATAGGCATTATAACATTTTCAAAATAATCCTGTGCCTCACGAATTAATGGATCAGTATTTAATAACTCTCGATGAATATCATCAGTACCGCATCTAAGCTTATTAATAATGGTAGAATTATTTAATTGGGCAAACAAAAATGAACCAATAAAAAGAAGATTAATAAGTAGAATTTTTTTCATGATTAATATTTAATGAATAACAAATAAATTAAAATTAAATGAATATTAAAACTTTTGTCAGTTTTTTATCATCTTGTCAATGATTATCATCAACTTTATTAAAATATCGTTTGTTTTATTTTGATATTGCATTTGTTTAATTTTATATTTGTAGGTATAAGCAATAAATCATGGAAAATTTTGATTTTGAAAAATGGTTTGATTCCAAGTTGGAAAAAAACGAAATGATAGAACCCAAAGATTGGATGCCGGATAATTACAGAAAGCATTTGATTCGTCAAATTTCTCAACATGCGCATTCTGAAATTGTGGGTATGTTACCAGAAGGTAATTGGATAACGCGCGCGCCAAGCCTACGTGCAAAGTTAGTTTTAATGGCTAAAGTTCAGGACGAAGGCGGACATGGTTTATACCTTTACACAGCAGCAGAAACGCTAGGTGCATCAAGAGAAGAATTACTAGATGCCTTACATACAGGAAAAGCAAAGTATTCTTCAATATTTAATTACCCAACATTAACATGGGCAGATATTGGAATGGTTGGCTGGTTAGTTGATGGCGCTGCCATAATGAATCAAGTAATGTTGCAACGTACATCATATGGCCCTTACAGCAGAGCAATGATTCGCATTTGTAAGGAAGAAAGTTTTCATCAGCGTCAGGGATACGAAAGCGTTTGCAGATTAGCCTTTGGAAATGATGAACAACGCAAAATGGCACAGGATGCGCTTAATCGATGGTGGTGGCCTTCATTGATGATGTTCGGCCCTACCGATGATAAATCACCAAATTCTGCAAATGCAATTAAATGGAAAATCAAGCGCGAAAGCAATGATCAGTTACGCCAGCGTTTCGTAAACCAAACGGTTCCTCAGGCTGAATATCTTGGTTTAACTATCCCAGATCCAAAACTAAAATGGAATGAAGAGAAAAAAGGTTACGATTTTGGTGAGCCTGATTGGAATGAATTCAATGCTGTAATTAGTGGATTTGGTCCTTGTAATAAAGAACGTGTTGCTGCGCGATTAAATGCACACAATAAAGGGGAATGGGTAAGAGCAGCTGCAAAAGCTTATGCAGATAAGAAAAACGAAGTAATGTCTGCGGCATAAAATAATTTCTTAAAACTAATAAATCATGAGTATTAAAGATTCTCAGGGAGCACTGTGGGAAGTATTTGTTCAGAGAAAATCAGGTCAACCATTTGTGCATTGCGGAAGTTTACACGCATTTGACAAGGAAATGGCATTACAAAACGCACGCGATTTATATACGCGCAGAGGCGAAGGAAGTGCTTTATGGGTTGTTCCATCAAGTGCAATTGTATCTAGCACACCTGAAGATATAGGTTCATTTTTTGAACCTGCAAACGATAAGGTGTATCGTCATCCAACTTTTTATCAAATTCCGGAAGGTGTTAAACACTTGTAATTTCATTCATTCAAAATTAGCATATGAACAAACAAGAGGCACTTTTTAATTACACACTTCGTCTTGCTGATAATGGCTTAATCCTTTCTCAGCGCCTTGCAGAGTGGACTGGACATGGTCCATTTTTAGAAGAAGATTTGGCATTGACAAACATTGCGCTTGATATTTTAGGCCAGTCTCGTTCACTATACGATTATGCAGCAAGTGTTGAGGGAAAAGGTAGAACGGAAGATGATTTAGCGTATACGAGAACAGAGCGAGAATTTTACAATACATTAATAGTTGAGCAGCCAAACGGCGATTACGCAAAAACAATTGCTCGTCAGTTTTTCATTGATGTGTTCGATTTTCATTTTTACTCCGCATTAAGCTCAAGCAAAGACGAAACATTATCTGCCATTGCTCAAAAATCAATAAAGGAAATCGCTTACCATCAACGTCATTCAGCATCTTGGATGTTGCGTTTCGGAAATGGAACTGATGAGAGTAAAAAACGTTTACAAGATGCAGTTGATGAGTTGTGGCGTTTTACAGGCGAGTTATTTGAAATGAACGAAGTGGATGAAGTTCTTTTAAAAGAAGGTATTGCTGTCGACTTATCAAAGATTAAAGAGTTGTGGGAAAAAGATGTGTTTAAAATTTTGAACGAAGCAACTATATCAACACCACTTATTCCTTATATGCAAACCGGCAGCAGAACAGGAAAACATTCTGAGCACCTAGGTTTCATTTTAGCCGAAATGCAATACATGCAACGCATGATACCAAATGCTAGATGGTAAACGAAATTAATCATGATTAATTTCTGGAAAAAATATTCTCCTTATTTCGTTGATATTTGGCAGTACTTAATCATTATCATCATTATGGTTTTTGCTGCAATTTTTATTTTATAATTTATGGGCGATACTATTTTGAATGAAGAACAGATTTGGGAATTAATGCGCCAAATTCCCGATCCGGAGATTCCGGTTATTGATATTGTTGAATTAGGGGTAATTCGTTCAGTAAAATTAAATAATAAATCTTCTGTAGAAATTACCATCACTCCCACCTACTCCGGTTGTCCCGCCATGAAACAAATGGAAGATGATATTCGGAAACAATTAAATGAAGCAGGTTTTTCTGAAATTAAAATAAATACCGTTTATAACCCACCTTGGACAACTGATTGGATTACTCAGGAAGCAAAAGTAAAACTTAATAACTATGGCATTGCTCCTCCCGAACACAGCTCTATTGATAAAGGTGTGTTATTGGGAAAAGAACGAATTGTAAAATGCCCAAGGTGTAGTTCCACATCAACTCAGCTTGTTAGCCAATTTGGTAGCACTGCTTGCAAAGCATTATATAAATGCAGCGACTGCCTTGAACCTTTCGATTATTTTAAGTGTATTTGATTTTCAACCAAAAATCAAGGAAAGTACTTCTTCAATTTTTGTAACACTAATGATTTCTATTGCCCACTTTCTATTTTCCAACCCCTTCATATTGTAAGAGGAAACAAAAATTTTAGAAAAGCCCAGTTTCTCCGCCTCTGCAATACGTTGATCAATTTTACTTACAGGACGTATTTCTCCTGTAAGTCCTACTTCGCCTGCAAAACAATAATTTTGAGGGATAAACAAATCTTCGTTAGAAGAAAGTATGGCGCAAACTAAAGCCATATCTACTCCAGTGTCTTCAATTTTTAAACCCCCGGCAATATTTAAAAAAACATCTTTTACTCCCAATCGGAATCCACAACGTTTTTCTAACACTGCTAGCAACATGGATAATCTTCTGATGTCGAATCCGGTTGATGAGCGCTGAGGGGTTCCATAAGCCGCTGTACTTACCAGCGCTTGGGTTTCAATCAGCAAAGGTCGGTTACCCTCTAAACTAGCAGCAATGGCAACACCGCTCGCCGGTTGGTTGCGTTGTGTAATTAATATTTCTGAAGGGTTGTTTACTTCTTTCAAACCCTCTCCTTGCATTTCATATATTCCCAGTTCATTCGTGCTTCCAAAACGGTTT
This sequence comes from Bacteroidia bacterium, assembly GCA_044352985.1. Classification (GTDB taxonomy): domain Bacteria; phylum Bacteroidota; class Bacteroidia; order B-17B0; family Aurantibacillaceae; genus JADJDM01. The sequence continues at coordinate 135,754 of JBILCU010000007.1, read as the reverse complement.
TTAGTTGAACGCAACAATCGGTAAATATGATTTCTATCGCCTTCAAATTGCAACACAGTATCCACCATATGTTCCAATACTTTTGGTCCGGCTAAACTGCCTTCTTTGGTGATGTGACCAATTAAAAAAACCGGCGTGTTGGTTTCCTTGGCAAATCTTAAAAATTCAGCAGCACACTCTCGCACCTGACTTACACTTCCAGGGCTACTATCAATATAATTGGTATAAATGGTTTGTATGGAATCAATAATCACTAACTGTGGCTGTATTTCACCAATCTGATGGAAGATTTGTTGAGTGCAGGTTTCCTGCAAAATGAAACAGGAATTAGTTGTAATACCGATGCGATCTGCGCGCATTTTAATTTGCTGTTCACTCTCTTCACCACTTACATAAAGCACTTTTAAATTTTTTAAACGAAGTGCCAATTGTAACATTAAGGTTGATTTACCAATTCCCGGCTCTCCACCAAATAATACCATGCTGCCGGGAACTATTCCGCCACCCAACACACGTGTTAATTCTTTACCTGGCACTGCAATACGTGGGTATTCAGCAGAGCCAATATCATGTAATAAAACAGGTTTATTACTTTCCTTGGCGCCACTTTTTACAGAAGAAAACAATTGCAGCTTACTGTTTTTATTTTCCTTCTGCACAACTTCTTCTACGAAAGTATTCCATTCGCCACAATTTGGGCATTTACCAACCCATTTTGGTGATTGACTGCCACAATTTTGACAGAAAAAAGTTGTTTTTGTTTTTGACATGGATTAGTATATAGAACTTACTTAAAAAGTAATATTTAATTATTTCCTACTTTTTTTGCTTGATCAAAAAAAGTAGCCAAAAAAATCAAGAACAAACGATTGCTCTCACTCTCTGCTTTTTTCTTTACGGTCAGCCATTCCACCTGGCTGCCCTAAAAAAAGCATTCACCCAAATCGGCACCGCGTTTGTTCGTGGCACACGCTCGGGTAATATTAAAAATAATTGATAATATAAAGATTTAGATTTATTCATAGTTAATTCTATTTATATTTTTTAAAAATTTAAACTTAAAATTAACTTATTAAAATTTATTGATTATTAGAATAAACTAAATATTATTAAAACAAAAATTAATCCCTAACACTGTAAAGAATTTTTCTAAAATCTTCTTTAAATTTTGCTTTGTTATCTACACTCGACCAAGAAAGCACTTTATAATAATTATCCTTTGTTTCAACTATTCCTACTAAATAATAAATTTCAATGTTTGCGTCTTTATCAAGGTAAGAGGCATCACATTCCACAAAATTAATTGTGCCGTTTTTTTTATAAATAGGTTCAGAAATGGTACGCTTTTCTTCGTCAACCAAAAAATCATTTATAAAGTATTCATAAAATTCTTTAAGTGAGCCATAATTTAATTCGGCCAATTTTAAATCTTCTTTAGGATCAATAATTACAAAACCATAAACATCTTTTACTTCGCTTTTATATTGTATAGTTGCTGCATTATTTAAACCAATAGTTTTACTCATGTATTCAGGCAAAGAAACATAAAATACCTGGCCTGCTTTGTATTCTTTGGTTTGTGCGAATAAGTTTGCTGTAATTATTAATGCAAGTAGAATTGAAATTTGTTTGATTATTTTCATTATTTAATTTTAAAATTATCTTATTTCTGCTCCCAACTGCTCGGTATAAGCTTTAATTAGCTTATCCATAGTTTTAGTAATGTCTTTATCAGTTAAAGTATTTTGTTCGTCTTGAAAAATAAAACTTACGGCATACGATTTTTTATTACCTGTTTTTTCACTTTCATACACATCAAATAAATTAACTGCTTTCAATAATTTACGTTCGGTTTTTTCAGCAACTTCTTTTACCTGATCGTATTTTATTGATTTATCAAGCAACAAAGCTAAATCTCTTCTAACAGAAGGGAATTTAGAAACTTCCTTGTATTTTAATTTATCTGGATTGTATAAGTTTGTTAGCTCTTCAGTATAAAATAGTGCAGCATATACATCCTGCTGTACATCACATTTTTTTAATGTGGTTTTATTAATTTTAGAAATATTTGAAATTAATTTTTTTCCAATGTAATACTCTAAACAAAATTCACTTTCTGTGTGCTCTGCTTCCTTTATTAAGTAAGATGTAAGATTAAAACGTTGGAGTATTTTTTCAGTAATAGCTTTTAAAGTAAAGAAATCTGTTTTTTCATTCGCACCAAAATGATTTAAAGGGAAACGTTTTCCGCTAACAAATAAAGCCAATTGTTTTTGTTCGGCATACTTAAAATCAAGCCCATCTTGTTTTGAGTAAATTCTGCCAATTTCAAACAATAACAAATCGCTGTTCTTGCGGTTACAGTTGTATGCAACTGCTTCCAATCCGCTATATAAAAGGGATGTTCGCATTACCGACAAATCATTACTTAATGGATTCAATACATTTACCAAATTAGTTTTATCGTCAAAATAATTTTCTTTAGTTAATGAAGTCGACATGATTTCGGTAAAGCCATTGGCACTTAAAAAATCTGCAATGATTTCTTCTGTTTTATACACTTCTTTTTTTAAGGCATACGAAACAGAAAAAGATGTTTTATCTGATACTTCAATATTATTGTAACCATATACGCGCATAATTTCTTCTATCACATCCGCTTCTCTTGTAACGTCTGATTTTCGAACAGGAACTTTTAAAAGCAAAGCATCTTTTCCTTCTTGTAAAACATGAATACCTAATGATTCTAAAATAATTTTAATTTTTTTATGGTCGATTTTTTTACCGATTAGCTGATCTGCTTTATCAAACGAAAAAACAATTTGTTCTTCATCCAATTTTATAGGATAATGATCGATTAAAGAACCAGTAACTTCTCCTCCCGCAACTTCCAAAATCAACTTTACAGCTCTTGAAAGCGCAATTACTGTTATCTCAGGGTCGGTACCTCTTTCAAAACGAAAAGATGCGTCGGTTTTTAATCCATGTTGCTTAGAGCTTTTACGAATAGAAGACGGGCTAAAATAAGCTGATTCTAAAAAAATGGAAGTTGTTGTTTCTGAAACTCCTGAATGTAATCCTCCAAAAACTCCGGCAATGCACATCGGATCTTTTTCATCACAAATCATTAAATCAGTATTGCTCAAAGTACGCTCAACACCATCCAATGTTACAAACTTTTCTTCGTTTCTCGCTTTACGAACAACTACTTTATTTCCTTTTATTTTTGCTGCATCAAATGCATGTAAAGGTTGACCTAATTCGTGTAACACATAATTTGTTATATCAACAATGTTATTTATTGGTCTAACACCAATTGCTTTTAAAGCATTCTTTAACCAATCTGGGGATTCCTTAACTTGTACTCCTGAAATAGTAATACCCGAATAACGAGGGCAAGATTTGGAGTCGCCTACACTAACAGAAATCGGTAATGATTGAAATGAATTATCTAAATCTTCTACAGCTGGAATTCTAACATTATGAACTAATTCATTTGCATTTAGATTTAAAACCGCTGCTAAATCAATTGCTACACCATAATGAGATGCTGCATCACCACGATTGGGTGTTAATCCAATTTCAAACACATAATCTTCAGAAATTTTAAAATAATCAGCGGCATTACTACCTACAATAGCATGCTCATCAAGTACCATAATACCAGCATGACTATGACCTAATCCAATTTCATCTTCTGCACATAACATCCCTTCACTAAGTGCGCCGCGTATTTTTGATTTTTTAATTTCAAATGAATCACCTGACATTGGATGTAAAACTGAACCAATTGTTGCAACTATCACTTTTTGACCAGAAGCAACATTAGGTGCACCACAAACGATGTTTAAAAGTTCTTCTTTACCAACATTTACTTTAGTTAAAGATAATTTATCTGCATCAGGGTGTTTTGTTTTTTCAACTACTTCACCAATTACAATTCCTTTTAATCCACCTTTTATACTTTCGAATTTTTCAATACTTTCAACCTCCAACCCACAAGCAGTTAGGTGCTCTGCAACTTGTTCAGGTGAAAGATCAATTTTTATAAGCGTTTTAAGCCAATTATAAGATATTTTCATTTCAATAAAATAAGATGACGAATTTACAAAATAGTAATCACTTGCCGAAAACAAAATAGTCACGTAAGTATTTAATAAAATAAGAAAACATCATGAATAATTCACATGCATTGTTCGTAAAATTTGAATTAATATATTTTGACAGCTAAATAAAAATAACATTTGATTGCATATTTGTAAGTACATGTTTAAAAAGACACTTTTCATTTTTATCTATTTCATAAGTTTAGGTAGATTATTTTCTCAAATGCTTAATCCAAGCATTACACCTGGACCGGATAAGTTTCCAAATTTTAATTCGGATTACATCAAAAAACATAACATCAAGGTGTTGATTTTTGATATTATAGATAAAAAAGATTTACAAATTGCTGAGGATAAAGGCTTAATTCATTATTACGAATTCAATAAGGAAGGTTTGCTTACGCGATTTTATTACACGATCATTTCTAAAACTATCAGTCATGAAATACATACTGAATTTGTAAGTAAAAAATCAAAAAAAGTTCGTAATGGTGGAGTTAGAATAAAAAATGAATTTATTTATGACACCATCTCCACTCATTTTTTTTATGATAATAAAAATCGTTTAACGATGACGCGTTTTAATGATGGAAATTACTATGAAAGCGTGTATTATGAATACAATGAAACTAATCTTCCACTAAAAATTGTTAGAGCAAAAGAAATAAATACAAGTTCTGATAAAAATAATTTTCAGTTAGGAATGCAACATGTATTATCTGATGAACGATTTCAGCAAGTAAAAACAAGTGAGCGACAGATTAAAACGATTTGTTTAAATGATGAAGGAAGAACTTATAAGGAAATAATTTCCAGTTTTGATGAAGCAAATCATCTCATTTCAACTAGTGAATCATACATTGCAACATGGATCAATCAAGAATCATTATTCAAATACAATCAATCAGGGCAAATGATTGAAAAAAGCTTTAGTTCAAATTCCGGAGGCAGCATTAATGTAAAGGCAAGTTTTGAATACGACGTATCGGGTAATTTATTAACAGAAAAACAATTTAAAAATGATATACTACTGAATGAACTAAGTTATATTTATGATGAAACAGACAGAAGAATAAAATCTTTTTTAAACAGAGATCACATCAACAAAAGCATACGAATCACAAAAGTTGCTTATAAATTTTGGTCAAATTAATCTTCCTTAAATTTTCATTTTAAGAAGACTTATACGCAATCTCATGGTAAGTTTTGGTATGTGGACCAAGAAATACTTTTGAGTAAATTCGTATAACCGATAAACCATCAATCATAAAACAAAGAGCAGTCAAAATAGCAAGTGTAATTTGACTTTCATGAATATGACTGAAAATTAAATCTTCGCCCACAAAGGTTGGAGTAATTGGAAATCCGGACAAACCCAAACAGGCAATAAAAAAAACGAGTGCAAGTATAGGATGCTCAAAGATATGCCCATGGTAGTTCAATAAATCTACATCCTTCTCTTTGGAACGTATGTAACGAATGCATGCTAATCCTAAAATTCCGGAAACAATGATCCCACTTAAATAAACCAATGTTTGATCGTTTTTAAAATGTTCATTAAAAGAAATGGCCAATGAAATCCAGCAGTGATTTAAAATAATGAGTAGCCAAGCCGAAACTACATTTTCTTTTTCACGAAATGATTTTATCACCAGCATCATTCCAATTAATGTAAAGAAGATTGGAAGATTTTCTATTAGTTGAGGAGCTAACAATTCTTCATGAAACAATAAATATAAACCAATCACATAAATTATAACAGAAAATAAAACCGCTGTTTTAACTGAAATAAATTCTAGTCGTTTACCTATCTTTTCTAATGGACCCCAAATGTATTTACTCATAAAATTATCAAGATTAAATTCTTTCAAACTCCACATGTAAAAAGTAAACTCCAGTCTGCGAGGCAGGCTATCTTCAATTGTTTTCTTTGATGGTATAGAATTATAAAACTGCTCTCTGATTAAATAACTCACAACCGAAGGAGAAACCAATAATTGATAGGTTCTTAATAGAGCATTAGCTGTAAAATGTATTAATGCAATGTTTAAAAAACCAAATGCCATTTCAATGAAGATGATTCCAATCTGCGCAATAGATGCATAAGCAATTTTACTTTTTATATTGGATTGTACCCTTGAAACACTTGTTGCAATTACGGCCGTAAACAATCCTAAAAGAATAATTAATACACGAATGGAAGTTTGATATTCCCAAAACGGATAGGTTCGAAGCAAAATAAAAATACCCAAATGAACAGATAGTGAACCATAGAAAATTGCACTTGATGGTGTTGGTCCTTCCATTGCCCTTGGCAACCATGCAGAAAAAGGAAATTGTGCCGACTTAACCAATGCAGCTAATAAAATAGCCAATGAAATAAATGCGCCAATATAACTTTGCGTTTGCAGATGCTCGTGCACAATTTCATAATTGGTCAGTTTTAAAAACGTAATGTTTTCATGCCAAAGATGATGATTCATCCAAATGGCTAGAACTAATCCTACATCACCAATTCGATAAATGGAAAAGACTTTTACAGCATTACGCACCGGCAAATAACGCTCGCGATAAAAAGCAATTAAAAGAAATGATGAAACACCCAACACTTCCCATCCAATAAATAATGTTTCTAAATTACCTGCCATTACTGCAATTGTATAACCAAGATAGAACAGCATAATAGTTGAATAGAAGCGCTTATATCCTTTCTCGCGATGCAAATAGTACCGACTGTAAAGCGTTACAATAAAAGCCAAAAAAGCTCCAACCATCATAAATACGGCAGTAACTTTATCAAAACAAAAATCAACAAAAAACTCAAAGGTGGAAGTTTTAAGCAGCACTGCATCTTTCACATCTAATGTGATATGATTATTTAATAACCATAATATAAAAAACACAAGTAGAGCAATACCATGTGTTGCAGTAGCAGTTATGGCAAAGCCGGAAATTAATTTTTCTTTTTTTTCAGGAAGAAAAATGCTAATAACATATCCTAGTAAAGGAATAATGATGAGCGATTGAAAAAGATAATTCATGATTTATTTAATGATGTAAACAGGTAAATTTTCATTTGTGGAAACTATAATTTCATCTATGTGTTCTGTGTATTCCGGAACAGAAGTTAAGCCATCAATTGGTTCAAAATGCTCATTTTTAAACAAAAACTGTTGGCCATTTTCAGGATGAACAGCAACAAGGTTTATCCATTCATTGTTGAACCATTCATAAGTGGCATCATTGCTTTTTATGGTGTTTAAAATTACATCCGGGAAATGTTCTACAATGACTAACAAACGAAGTGGGTCGTGCATTTCTGTCATTTGAAATGGTAAGCCTGGACGCAAATCGCCATCATATCCATTTGCAACACCAATCAAGCCCATCACATTGTGAGGTAATTTACTCCCAGCTCCTAATTTTTGTTTATCCACACGTGAGAAAAAATATTCTAGATTTATCCCTCCACAAACAGGTGCAACTGCCTTTAAAATGCCAAACAAATATTTTCCTTCCGGATCAATTTTATAATCATAAGAATTCATAAACGATCTTCTGTCGAGGAATAAATGATCGGATAAATTTCTTCTGCCCACAATACACAATGTATTGGTCGCATGATTTAACTCGGGTCGAGGTTCAAATAATGAAACGGAACGTTTTATTACATCCTGATGAATTTTTTCAGCCGAACGATTGCTCTTAATAGATTCAAATCTTCGTGAACGCTCTTTTGCATTTAAATCTAATGCCTTACGAAAAACCTTTTCATTTGTAATATGTTCTTTTTTATTGGTTTCATTTAGTAAATGAAAATCATAAAAATAAATTTCATCTCGGGTTGTATCATGTAAGGCTCCAATAAATTGTGTTTGATTAGGAATTGAAATTCCACGCTTACTTAACTCAAATCTTAATTCCTGATTATTTAGCATTTGAGCTGCAACTCGGGCATTTACCGAACCTGGTCTGCCACAACATGCACCACAATCGTAAGCAGAATAATGAGGATTATTTGCACTACTTGCACCGTGTCCGATAATGTAAATTAAATCAGCAAAATGTTGGTTTAAGCCAATGCTTTTAAGTAAAGCTTCCATTCTGTCTGCAGCTTGCTGAGTTGTAAAACCAATCTGTAAACCATCATGTGATTCCTGTGTTGTATTAAAAACAGTAAGTTCAGAATCAGCATGCATGTGTTTTGCAGCATTAGCATTTGCAGCGTTTTCAGAAGGCTTCAATACAGTTCCTGCTAATTTTAAAGCTGCCCAAAAACCAAGAGCCTGAGAAACTAACCAGCCACGAACTAGCGAGTTGGCATGCTTATGATAAAAGATATCTTTTTCCGGTTGGTTTTTACTTGCTTTCTCTTTAATTAAAAATGCTGGATTTACAGGTGCCGGACAAAGTTTAGTTTTATTTTTTGCTCCTGATGGCTGAAAATAAAATTCTACTCCAAAAAAACCTGGAGTACCAAAGGTTTCGGCATGATGGTCCAATTGCTCAATGTATCTTCTGAAAGAGCATTCCCGATCATCAATACACAAAAGTGCCTGAAACGTTTTTTTTGTAGTATTCACATGCTGTGCATCATCCTTTTTTAATTTGATGCCCGATAAAACTTGATCGTAAAAAGTCCACTCAAATGCTGTTTGCCAAATTTCGATTACATCCGTTAATTCAGTAGAAGGCACTTCTGCCAAAACATCAACAGCTTTCATTTTAACACCGCTTCCAATGGGCGACCAAATGGCTTCTCCAAAATGTTTATCAAGCGCATCAATTTCAAGTAACAACTCTAATTTTATTACATCTTCAAGAGTTATTTTTTTTGAATTAATTAATGAAGATGGTAAACTTTCAATCACTGCAACCATACCAGACCATCCTTGATGTGCAAATTGCTGATCGAATAAATACTGTTCGAATAAAGATTCATCTCCAACAACAATTTCAAGTAAATCTTTTATCGAAATAGTTGCATCGGCTAATAATGCTTTCGCTCTTTTGGTTGAAAAAAAACTGGAATAACTAACTCGTTCCATTTGCCTTATAGAAGACAAAAATCCCTTTTCTTCTGCCGGAAAATCCCAAGTTGAAATACCTTGATCCAAATAACTGCAAAGTATTCTAAAAAACAAAGGATGAACTTTTACATCAATATCAAAATCAAAACGCGATTTCCAGTGTGCACGTAATCCGCCAATTCTTGCAGCTACTTCAGTATCGTATGCTTTTTCTAGCAAATTATTTTTCCATAAAGCATAAGAATCTGCTCCCTTTTTTTCATGGATGATTCTCTTCAATACATCATCTGAGATTTGTCCATTTTTATATTTATCCCTAAACTCTTTTAAAGAAAGCGTAACTCTGTACCCAAAAATTTTTGAAGCTCTTCTCAGCGATTCAAAAAAGGCATGGTACTGAAAAGCATGTAAGGTATTGTGATGTACAAAATCTTTTAAAGGTGCCTGTGCGGGCAAATAATGTTTAATTTTTTGCAAAACCCAAGCCTCATCAAATTGGGTTTCTATATGATCAAGTGTGTGTTCACTTGAATTAAAATTTATATGACTCATGAATTTAAAAATTGATAAAGTGAAAAAACTAATAATTTAAAAGTTTAATCACCTCTCAAATTCTTAATATACAATTTAATTGTAATATTTTTTTTAGAGTGGTTGAATGATAAAAATCAAAAAATTTTAAAAGTGAAGATCTATCTTTAAAATTTATCACTAAGATTAATACACATGCGCAAACAAATACAGAAAGTAAAGAAGAATTTTTCTTTAACTCATTTTCATTTACATCTTCCTCTTCAATAAAATAATTGCTTTCAAAAACAAAACTTGAATTTTTTGTATCGTTATTTTTAACTGACAATGTTAATTTATGATACTGAGTTGAAAAGCATGAATTACCAGTAAAATCAAGAGATACAATAATTGAATAAACAAAAAATAACCCAAACAAAAAGGTTGAAAATAAAGGTTTGTTTTTAGAGAACAATAGGTTATTCATTTCAACAAATCTATCATCTTAAATAATGAATTGCAAAAGTTTTTGAAAAAAATATGGATTACTAATTTTTAGCATACATTTGTGTAATGACTTTTTCAAAAAAATACAGAAGCGTTTTATTACTTTCTCTATTTTTAATTTCATTAATTTTTCAAATTGCCTACACCTTTAATGTTTTAAGTGGCAATCAATTTATAAATAAAGACCATTCTACAAATTTACTTCCTAAGAAAAATTCAACGGATGATAATCTTCTAACAAACTTTATTGAAGAAGAAACGGAAGATGGAGATGATGATGAAGTTAAAACAATAAATTTTGATTTAAACCTAGTACTGTCCTATCTTCATTTTAGCTTTTTAGAAAAAACAGATAACCCTAAAGTTTCTTCCCGAATTCAACTTACAGAAGAAACTTCCATTTTCATAGCTGTAAGAAATCTCAGAATTTGATTTAGTATAATTTATTTTTTCAAGTAATACCTTAAGTATTGCTTGAATTCTTTTGCATTTCGTTAAAATAAATTATTGAGTCATGAAAAAAAATAAAATTCTTGAAATCCCAAAAGATGGTTGGGAAGGTTTAAAAGAAAATTTTAAAGGAGAGGCCATTGCAGGTTTTATGGTATTTTTACTTGCATTGCCTTTAAGTATTGGAATTGCCAAAGCAAGTGATTTCCCGGCAATTTTCGGAATTATTACCGCAATAATTGGCGGCATTGTTGTTTCATTTTTTGCAGGATCCCGCTTAACAATTAAAGGCCCGGCAGCAGGATTAATAGTAATTGCATCAGGTGCAGTTTCTGCATTTGGTGGCGGAGATCAAGGCTGGCATCTTGCTTTAGCCACTGTAGTTGTTGCCGGATTATTTCAAATAGTATTTGGATTATTAAAATTTGGAAAACTAAGTGATTTGTTTCCAAGTGCTGCTATTCATGGAATGTTAGCTGCAATTGGAATAATAATTATGTCAAAACAAATTCATACGTTATTTGGCATTCCACCAGCTGAACTAAAAGGTAAAGAACCATTGGAATTGCTTGCGATGATACCTTCAAGCATTATGCAAGAAAATGCTCATGTAACTGAAATTGGAATAGCCTGCTTATTTATACTTATTATCCACAGCTTGATAAACAATCAAAAAATAAAAAAAATACCTGCACCATTAATTGTACTTGCTGTATCAATTCCGTTAGGATTTGCCTTGCATATTAAAACAGAAGGCGCAATTGCAAATTTTGCTTTGGTTAAGGTTGGGAATATTGTAGAAACCTTACAAAAAAGCTTCATCAATGTAGATTTTTCAGGTATTTCATCTAACATCGGTATCTTTATTGAATATATAATTTTATTTTCATTAATAGGCAGTATAGAATCTCTTCTTACCGTAAAAGCAATGGATAACATTGATCCATTTGAGCGAAAATCTGATGCAAATAAAGATCTTGTAGGTGTTGGTATCGGAAATACATTATCGGGCATTATTGGTGGTTTGCCCATGATAAGTGAAGTTGCACGTAGTTCTGCCAACATTGGTTATGGTGCAAAAACACGCTGGTCTAATTTTTTTCACGGTTTATTTTTATTACTTGCAGTATTGTTTGCAGTTCCATTAATTGAAATGATTCCAAATGCTGCACTAGCAGCCATGCTTATTTTTGTTGGTTTCCGTTTGGCGCATCCTCGTGAATTCAAACATATGTATCATATTGGAATTGATCAATTAATCATTTTTGTCGCAACAATTATTACAACGCTAGCAACAGATTTGTTAATTGGTGTTGGAACAGGTATGGCAATGGAAATTATTGTTAATTTCATATACGGAATGAGTTTTAAAAATATTTTCAAAGCCGATTATTTAATTAATCAGATAAATGAAAATAAAATTCAGGTAGATTTAAAAAGTGAATTGGTTTTTACCAATTGTTTTGGCTTCAAAGAAAAACTGAACATGTTACCAAAACAAAAACAAATTACTATTTATTTAGCTGACGCAAAAGTTATTGATCACAGCTCCATTGTTTCACTTGAAGAGTTTAAAAAGAATTACGAGCATGAAGGAGGAACTGTATCAATTGATGGTCACGATAAACACACTAAAGTATCCAATCATCCAAAAGCAACCAGAAAAAAGAAAATTGCAATTTAAAAGTAAATCAATGAAATCAAAATTTATACTACTGATTGCCATGTTGGTTTTCTTAATTAAGATTAACGGGCAAAATAATCGGTTAAATACTTATGAAAATATTGGATGGTGCAACATTTTTTCAAGCATTAAATTAAGTAATAAATTTGGAATACATTCAGAATACCAATGGCGAAGAGCAAACTTCATGGATGACTGGCAACAAAGTTTACTAAGAACTGGAATTAATTATCAGCTGAATCCTCGCGTATTAATTAGGTTAGGTTATGCCTGGGCTGAAACTTATCCTTATGGAGAAATTACTATCAACTCTTTCGGGAAACAATTTACAGAACACCGTATTTTCCAGATGATCCAACTTTCACAAAAAGAAGGAATAATTGATATTTCGCATCGATTTATGTTAGAGCAACGCTTTGTTGGCAAATACGCTGCTGCAAATTTAGATAAAGAAGACGATTTTCCTTTGCTTAATAGAATGCGTTACATGATGCGTTTTCAATTACCATTAAAAGGAAAAGAAATAGCAAACAAAACTCCTTATTTTGCTTGCTATGATGAAGTTTTTATTGGTTTTGGAAAAAATGTAAATGCTAATGTTTTTGACCAAAACAGAATTGGAGTCTTACTTGGCTATCGTTTCAATAGTAAATTAAGATTAGAAGCTGGTTATATAAATCAGATTGTGCAATTTGGCAGACAAATAAACGGAAAAAATGTTTTTCAAAACAATAGTGGATTTATTTTGAATTTGAATATAAATATTGATGCAACCAAAAAAGAACAAGAATCAACAGCACAAAAAACTTAACAATTAACAAAATAGTAAAATAAAATAGTAACTTAACAATTAATAAATCATACAATGAATTTAGATCAGCTTTTACACAATTTTTTCGCCCCTCCGGTTCCCTTCTTTTTCATAGGGTTATTTGCAGTTTTGGCAAAATCAGATTTAGAAATCCCAGGTCCAATTTCTAAATTCATATCACTTTATTTATTAATGGCTATTGGCTTTAAGGGTGGAGTAGAATTACATGAAAGTGGCATTACGGGTCAAGTTATAGCGGTATTATTGATATCAATTGTAATGGCAATTGTAATCCCTCTTTACAGTTTTGTTATTTTAAGAAGAAGATTGGATGTGCCAAATGCAGCAGCATTAGCAGCGTCTTTCGGTTCGGTAAGTGCCGTAACATTTATTACAGCTAGTAACATTTTAGAATCTGCCGGAATTAAGTTTGGAGGAGAAATGATGGCAGCAATGGCGTTAATGGAATCACCTTCTATTATAATTGGCGTAATCTTATACCGAAAACTATCTAAACATGATGAAAATGATAAATCACATCACATGGACATGAAAGAATTAATGCGCGAATCGTTTTTAAATGGATCAATCGTTGTATTAATGGGAAGTTTATTAGTTGGCTTAATAAGTAACGAACACGGAATGGAAATAATGAAACCTTTTACCGGAGATATTTTCAAAGGCATGCTATCTTTCTTTTTATTAGACATGGGTGTTGTTGCAGGCAGAAGAATTGGAGCGATTAAAGAAGCAGGTTTCTTTTTAATTGGATTTGGAATTTTAATGCCTTTGATTAATGCAGGTCTTGGCATACTTCTTTCATTATTATTAAATTTAGATCAAGGAAATTCATTTATGTTAACCGTATTATTTGCTAGTGCTTCATACATTGCAGTACCAGCTGCAATGCGTATTGCTATTCCTGATGCTAATCCAGGAATTTATGTGCCTGTTGCATTAGCAATAACTTTTCCGTTCAACATTATCGCAGGCTTACCTTTGTATTACTGGGTTATTCAATCTATTCACGCTTAAAAATTTATTACTATGGAAAACGATGTCAAAAAAATCGAAATCATTACTGATAGTGTCTTACAAAGAAGATTAGTTCAGGCAGTTGATGCAACAGGAGTTTCTGGTTACACCATTATTAAAGATGTTGCCGGTAAAGGTTTAAAAGGAGATAAAGACGGTCATGGAATTTCCGGTGGATTTAAAAACTCTTATATGATGTTAATCTGTAATGAAATAGAAACCAAAAAAGTAGTAGAAGCCGTTAGACCTATTATATCAAAATACGGCGGAATTTGTATTGTGTCTGATGCACATTGGGTGATACACAATTAAATTTCTTACTACACATCTAAAACCATATTTAATCTAAAATTAAGTAAGGTTTTAGATGCCAATTCCAAACATACACGGTTTTTTATCAAAATTAGGAGGCGTTAATTTTTTCCATTCCGCTACGCTTCGCATAACAATACTTTCTTCAACCGTAGTAATAGAAGACGCAATAATTAAGTAAGTTGCCGGCGATAATGTATGTAATAGTTCACTAATTAACTGTGAATTACGATATGGTGTTTCAATAAAATATTGTGATTGTTGTTTAGAAAAACATAGTTTTTCCAACTCTTTTATTTTTTTAACGCGATCGTTTTTATCCTTTGGCAAATAACCGTTAAATGCAAAATTCTGACCATTTAATCCACTTGCCATAATAGTAAGCAATATGGAAGATGGGCCAACCAAGGGCACAACCCTAATTGAATTTTTATGTGCTAACTTAACTAAATCGGCTCCAGGATCTGCAATTCCAGGGCATCCTGCTTCACTCATTAAGCCAACATCATTACCATCTAAAAGTAACGTTAAATAACTAGCTAATTCCTCTTGTTTAGTATGTTGATTTAATTCATAATAATTTAATTCTTGCAAAATAATTCCTTCAACTGTAGCTTTTAAAAAGGCACGGGCAGTTTTTCCATTTTCTGTAACAAAATGTTTTAACTCATTAATTATAGAACTATTAAAAGCAGGAATTATTCGCTGAGCATCGTTATTTCCCATTCCTACTGGGATAAGATAAAGTGTGCCTTTTTTATTCATTAGGATAAAATTATTTTAATTTATCCAATGATTCTTGAATTTGTTTTAGCTCCTCAATTTTATCAAGGTGTCCTAATTTTTCAAAACTGTAAATTAAATTTCTTATCACACGTTTAATAATATCAAGATTACTACAAGGTTTATAATAGGATGATTTTGGTTCAAGTTTTAATTGAGCTAAAAACTGATCGATATCTTTATTGCTAAAAATTATTCCCTTACTAAATGGGTTTACATAAAACAATACATTTTCTGCCGTATGTTTTTTATCATTATTGGAAAATAAATTTTTAAATTCATCCACATAAGCAACGATAAAATGCTCTGGCAAGTTTACTCCATAAATAGGTATATTTAGCTCCTGAGCAATTACTATGTACAAAATTGCCAATGAAACTGGATTCCCTTTTTTTGTTTCTAAAACAGTATTAATGAAAGAATTTTGAGGAGCATGATAATTAGAAATGTTTCCACTAAACTGATGAACGTCAAATAAAATATGATTAATGATTTTTACTTTTTCAAGTGCTGTTAAATCATCATTTATTTCCAGCCATACATCTTGTTTGATTTGTTGAATATGTTTACGAATTTTATCTTCATCTAAATCAGGATATTGAAAACGAGCAATAATCAAAATACCGGTTAATAAATCGTACTGATTATTTTTTGCCCAGCTCAGCAACTCTTTATTTAATGCTTCAACCTGAATAAGGTGAATGATTTCTTCAATTCTTTTCTGAATGATTGCATCAAACGAGTCTTCCCAGGCATTTTCAAGATGAGGAATAATTTTAGTACCAAATGAAACAAATTTGTCTTTTACATGAATGTAAATTTGTTCATCCGGATCATCCAATAAATTAAGAAGAGCCGAAATTTCCTTTTTTGATAATCTGCCTGCCATACTTGCTACAAAAATACAAGCGTAAGCAGGGCTTAATTATACTGTAATTTTATTTTTTGAACAATTATGCTGTTAATCTTTCTAAAGAAGATTCAATTAAGCGGTTTACACTAGCATTATAATCGGTTGTAAATTCTTTACGAATACGATTTGCAATAATGACACAAACCGTTAAACAATTGTGTCCTAACATAGTTCCCAGACCATAAAGAGCGGATGTTTCCATTTCAAAATTGGTAATTTTTTGACCATTTAACTCAAAGGATGTTAAGCGTTCGTTTAAATCAGGCAAAAAAGGTTTTAATCTTAATCTTCTTCCTTGAGGGCCATAAAATCCGGGAGCTGTAGCAGTAATTCCAGAATGATTTCCTTCAGAAAATTGCTTGAATAATAAATCACTTGCTGCATAGCAATAAGGATAACATAAATTTGAAGGCCAATTGATATGTTTCATGAAAGCCTCAGATATTTCATTTTCATTTTTGTCCTTAAAGCCATCATAAAAGTTAAGTAAACCATCTAAACCTAAACCATATTTAGAAACCACTAACCCATTTACAGGAATATAATCCTGCAATGCACCGCTCGTGCCCAATCGAATAATATTTAACGAACGTTTTTTTTCCTTTTCAATACGTTTCTCCAAATCAATATTTACAGCGGCATCTAATTCATTTAATACAATATCAATATTATCAGTACCAATACCTGTTGATACAACACTGATTCGTTTACCATTAAATAATCCGGTATGTGTTACAAATTCTCGATGTGCAACCTTACATTCTATCTTTGAAAAAAAAGCAGAAATTTTCTCTACCCTTCCCTGATCACCAACCACAATAACATCATCTGCAATTTGATCGGGAGATAAATCAATATGATAAACTGTTTTTTTATCTGTTACAATTAATTCAGTTTCAGGAAAAATATGACTCATATTAAGTATTTTATTTAGAAAGATAGAAATTAGTTTATATAAAACGAAATCTACTTTTTTTTAAAAAAACTAATCAATTAGTAATTATCGCTAATTTATCAATTGGCTTCTTTTAGTATTAATTTCAACACAACAAAAAAGCCGGCATAAACCGGCTTTTAAATTTTTTATTTTTTTAGTGCTCGGCACCTTCGTGATGTAACTCTTCTGCTTTTGGCGATTCACCAGTTGAAAGTTTCAAGCCATGCGCATCGTTAATATATTGACGACCATGTTTTGCATTATTTTCAATTTTCTGATCCATAAAAATTGGATTTAATTTTGGTTTGTTTTCAGTGTAACCGCAATAGGTACCTTCAACCAAAATAATAAAAATTAAGTATGCGATAAAAATTGCGTAAGGCAAAAGAATTGTATACTTAAAGAATTTTGTTTCATGACCAAGGTGCATAAATTCAATTACGATGAATCCTGCTTTAGCAAGCGTTAAAATAATGAATCCCCATTTTAATACAGCACCTCCAGTTAAACCCCATTTTGTGGCATTAAAACCTACAAAAAGTTCAACCAATGTGATTCCCAACATAATCCAAAATACATTCCATAATTTACGGCGCTTTACCTTACCTTCTTCATCGGTATGGTGATACATCGTTTCATAACTAGGATAATTGTCGTTAAATTCCATAATTAATTATTTTAAAATTTTACAAATTAATAAATTACAATAAGTAGAAGAAGGTAAACACAAATACCCAAACTAAATCTACAAAATGCCAATATAAACCAACTTTTTCAATCATTTCATAATGACCTCTTTTTTCATAAGTTCCTGCCAACACATTAATGAAAATGATAATATTAATTACCACACCTGAAAATACGTGAAATCCGTGGAAACCTGTGATAAAGAAAAAGAAGTTTGCAAACTGGGCAGGACCATATTCATTTACTGTCATATTAGCACCATGAACAACTTGAGATACATATTTACCTGAGTCAATATCCCAAACCATTCTTAAGGCACCTTCATGAGTTCCAACTATGAAGTTGTACCACTCCCATGCCTGTGAGCCCACAAACATAAAACCTCCAATAATGGTTAACAACATCCATAATATAACTTTGTTTTTATCTTTACGATGTCCTGCTTCTACAGCTAACACCATAGTTACAGAAGACATAATTAAAATGAATGTCATTAAACCCACATAGAACAAAGGCAAATGCGCATGAGTTCCAGGAAAATGGGTAAACACATCTTCAGCTGCCGGCCAAGCATCTGAATATTTATGACGAACAAATCCGTAAGCACTTAATAATCCAGAGAATGTTAGCGCATCGGAAACTAGGAAAAACCACATCATCATTTTTCCATAACTCATCCTGAAAGGGGATTGACCACCGCCCCAGGCTTCTTTTTCATCTACTTGTGTTACTGCGTGACCCATATTGTTGTTAAAAGTTGTTAGATTATTTTAAAAACTCTGCAAGTTTAACGATTAAAAATTAAAAAAAGAAATAAAAACACCCATAAAATATCAAGGAAATGCCAAAATAATGAAGTGAGCGTTAAACCTAAATAATTATCGGCTGTATACTTATTTTTTAGTGATTTTACATAACTAACCACTAATGCTAATAAACCAGCTGAAACATGTAAAAAATGCAGAAAAGTAATTACATAAACAATTGATCCTGAGATATTAGCATTTTTTCCTGCAAAAAATATTTTTTGTTCAATTAAAAATGACCATGCTTTAAACTGTATTATTCCGAAAATTATTCCTAAAAAAATAGTGGCTAAAATGCCCCATTTAACTATGTTAAAATTATTTTTTTTGACTGCTTGTTGGGCCAACATTAAAGTAACACTACTTAAAACGATCACTGCAGTAGAAATATAAAAAAGATCGGGCAACTCGTAAACCAGCCAATTACTGTTACCATTCATTACCATATAATAGCTACAAAACCCCGAAAAGAAAATAAACATACTTCCCATTGCCCAGAAAAGCATAGATTTTTTAGTTTTTTCGTAGACTTTTTGTTCTACTCCTAATTTTTCGGCATTTGTTTTCATTTCTTTATTTTAAAACCCAGACATTAATGCTAATTGAACAATTGGTAAATAGTAAAATGAACCAAACATTAACTGACGGGCAGATTTCATGTCTCCTTTAACATACAAACGATAAGCTTGTATTAAAAAATTAATTCCTAATAATAATACAATTGAACTTCCAACCATTCCTGCAAAACCAAATAAATAAGGTGTTAAACTAATTGGAATCAAAAAAAGCGTATATATCAACACTTGGAACCTGCTGCTTTGATCCCTGCCATTTCTTGAAGGCAGCATAAAAAAACCAGCTTTCATATAATCATCGTGGCAAACCCATGCAATTGCCCAAAAATGAGGGAATTGCCAAAAAAACTGAATAGTAAATAATAATAATGGATACATGTGAAAACTGCCAAAACCTTCTTCTCCGGCCAAAGCACCAATTAGTGTAGGCAAGGCACCAGGTATTGCGCCAATGAAAACAGAAAAAGGAGTAATTCGTTTTAAGGGTGTATATGCTAAAGCGTATAAAGCAATAGAGATTACACTTAAAATCCCGCATAAATCATTAGTGAATTCAAAAATTAACCATGATCCTAAACCACCGCATATTAAAGCAAATACTAATGCTTCTAGGGGGCTTAAAATCTCCAAAGGTAAAGGGCGAGCTTTAGTTCTGCTCATCAATTTATCTAAATTTTTTTCTATTACTTGATTAAATGAATTTGCACTAGCCGTTACTAAAAATCCGCCCAAAGCCAAAGCTAAAATATGCTGATAATCCCAAAGCTTAGGATATATTGTGATATAGCTGACAACAGCAGAGAATACCACCAAAATGGATAATCTAAACTTGGTTAATTTAAAAAAAGCAACGGATTTAGAATACGTTAAATTTTCTGGACTTATAATACTGTTTTCTTCCATTTAATTGGCAGACAAATTTAATGGTTTTGTTTAAATGACATTTAAATTAAAATCATTGTTGTTGATGTATACGATTATTTTTTAAAAGAATCTGGTACGCTAACTTTAAATAAACCTTAAAAAATATGAAAAATGAAAAGTGTAGTTGGTTGGGTGTTGCTTGGGATTTTATTTTTCAAAACACCTTTAAAAGCAGATTATTATTCCATAAAAGATGGGATTTGGGAACAAACAGCGGCTGTAAGTTGCCCATGGTCAAAAGTGAGTCACACCTCAGCAACTTGCTCGTGTTCACCTCTTTGTTCTCCTGGAGGTAATTTTATTATCAATATTAAACACAATATCACAGCATCTTGTGCTTTGCTAGATTTTACTGGCGGCGCTACCATACATGTTTTATCCGGTGGTAATTTTACATTAAGCGGTGGCGGTACCCTTTCGGGAACAGCAAACATTATTGTAGATGCAGGCGGAAGCATGACAATAAATGGAAATTTAGCTATTCAAGGTAATGGCTCGGGACTAATTAATGGATCGCTTCAAGTAAATGGCACTATTACCAATTCTTCTTCACTCGGAAGCAATGGTTTATGTGGAACAGGTACAATTTCATCTTCTCAACCCATTGCTCCAGGAACCATTTGTGGTGTAACAATTTTACCTATTGAATTGTTGTGTTTTAATGTAAAACAAGAAAATAAAGGTCAGTTGTTGCACTGGGAAACTACTGCTGAAAGCAACAATAAATTATTTGAAATAGAAAAAAGTAAAAACAGCATTTTCTTTGAAAAAATTGGCGAACAAAATTCAAAAGCATTTCCAACAGGCAATTCAACAGCACTCTTGGCTTATGATTTTCTGGACGAAGAATTAATTGATGGATATTGTTATTATCGATTAAAACAAATTGATTTAGATGATGAATTTAATTATAGTCAAATTGTATCTGTACATGTAAATTCTCTAAAAAATGTAAGTTTTGTAATTTATCCAAACCCTAATCACTCCGAGTTTTTTATAGAATTCAGAGGTATTTCAGAAGGTGAAACTTTTCAAGTACAGTTGATTGATAATACAGGTAAAATCGTTTATCAGTTGCTACCTCAACAAATTCAAATTGTAGATAATAAAATTTATGTAAAACCAGATAATCAGCTTCAATCAGGTGATTATAATATTAGATTAACAATTGCAGGAGTTGCTCATCATTTAAAAATGTTGGTTGAATGATTATTAAATATTAACAAAACTTAATTTAAATGCTTGTTATTCAAGATAAATAAATTTGGTATGACTTATGTAAATGCTATTTTTGTAACCCTAAAACAAAAATGCCAGATATGAAATTCTTGATCGCAACAGGTTTAGCTATTACTCTATTTAATCAAAACGCAAATTCGCAAACATTGCAAGATGCTATTTCAAAAACTGAAAACGAACGTTATGAAGCAGCTGCATCAGATTTTAGAAGTTTAATCGCCAAAGAACCAAACAAAGGTGAAAACTATTTTTATTATGGTGAAAACTTCTTTAAAAATGATGATTTAGATTCTGCTTTAATCATGTACAAAAAAGGTGCTGATTTAGCAGCAATGAATCCACTTAATCACATTGGTGTTGGTAAAGTTTTTCTTTGGCAAAATAAAGAAGCAGATGCAAATACAAACTTATTTAAAGGAAAAACATTAGCTGAAGATAAAAGTAATAAAAACGTAAAAGCTTTAAGTTATTTAAAAATTGCTGAGGCATATACAAAAGCTCCAAGTTTAAAAAATTTACCCGAGGCACTTAAATTAATTGCAGAGGCAACAAAAATTGATGGCAAAAATCCAGAAGCATATATTTTATGGGGTGATGCGTTATTAGAACAAAACCCAACGGATGGCGGTCCGGCAATTAAACAATACGATAAAGCTTTTGAATTGGATAAAAAATCGGTAAAAGCAATTACACGCAAAGGTAAATTATACGAACGAGGAAGAAACTATA
Source organism: Bacteroidia bacterium (assembly GCA_044352985.1). Taxonomy (GTDB): domain Bacteria; phylum Bacteroidota; class Bacteroidia; order B-17B0; family Aurantibacillaceae; genus JADJDM01. The sequence goes on along the minus strand of JBILCU010000007.1, from coordinate 113,716 downwards.
CCGAAGCACTTAAATTTTATAAAGATGCGGAAGGTATTGATGCTACCTTTGCCCCTGCTTACCGTGAAAAAGCTGAAATTTTCATTAAAGCAACACGTTACAAAGAGGCAATTGAAAATTACAATAAGTATCTTGAACTTAATAATAGTCCATCAGCTCGCGTACGTTTTGCTTATGCTTTATTCCTTGCTAAACAATATCAAGATGCAGTGAGTGAAGTTGAACAAATTGTTTCTAAAGACCCTAATGCAAGCCCTTATTTGTTTAGAGTTTTAGGTTACTCTTATTATGAATTAGGGGATAAAGCTCAAACAAGAACGGGTTGTGTTTGTTTAGATGGAACAACATCTACTTCAACAAGTAAAGGGTCCTGCGCAGGGCATGGTGGAGTTGCAACATGGACATATATCCCTGACAAAGATGCTTACAAAAAAGGAGCATCTGCAATGGGAACTTTCTTTGAAAAAACAAAAGATAAAAACTTTAAATACATTTCGGATGATTATAAATACAATGGTTTATTGTTATCTAAATCCGGTCAAGATTCAATAGGTGCAAGTGAAATTGAAAGAGCAATCTTAATTGACTCTGTAATTAACTGTGAATTATGGGGTGATGTAGGAAAAATATGGGTAAAAGCAAAACGTTATAATAAAGCAATTGCTGCCTACAATAAAAAAGCAAATTGCACAAAAGGTTTAACCGGACAGGATAGTTATGATTTAGGTAGAGCTTATTATTACGGACCAAAAGACATGTTAATGGCAGACACTTGCTTTGCAAAATTAACCATTGCAAGTCCAAACTACCCGGTTGGATATTTCTGGAGAGGTAAGGCAAATTTACAATTGGATGTAAAAAATGAAAAATGGTTAGCAAAACCACATTTTGAAAAAGCCTTAGAATTAGTTAAGCCGGAAGAAAGAAGTGGTTCTTACAAAACAAATGTAATTGAAGCATGCGAGTACTTAGGTTATTACTATGTAAAGCAAAAAGATAATGCTAAAGCAAAAGAGTATTTTCAAATTGTAAATACATTAGATCCAAACAATAAAAAAGCTAAAGATTTTTTAGCTAGTCCGGAAGGGAAATAAATCAAATTATTTTTTTCTTATTAAGAAAGGGTTGCTATAGTTAGCAACCCTTTTTTTATTTATTCTCTCGTCCTGAAATAGGTTGTCATACAAACAACCAAAATCATGGAAAATAAATTAGAACAAGTCAGGAAGCGTAGAAAAGGAGATTACTGTTTAGCCTTTAATCACTAAACTGACTTTTTCCCATGGTTTATCTTAAATTCTTCATAAACCATTTTAATGCCTTCTTCTAAATTTATTTTGTGTTTCCAGCCTAAACTATGCAAATAAGATACATCCATTAATTTTCTAGGTGTACCATCGGGCTTTGTAACATCGAAAATTAATTCGCCTTCATAGTTGGCTACTTTTTTTATTAAATAGGCTAAATCTTTAATAGTAATGTCTTCTCCTACACCAATATTTACAAATTTTTCACCATCGTAATTTTGCATTAAATACACGCAGGCATCCGCCATATCGTTTGCATGCATAAATTCACGCATTGGGGTTCCGGTTCCCCAAACAATAACTTGGCTATCATTGTTTTCTTTTGCATCATGTATTTTACTAATTAATGCCGGTAATACATGCGAATTAGCTAAATCATAATTATCATTTTGCCCATACAAATTTGTAGGCATAACAGAAATAAAATTGCAATTGTATTGTCTTCTAAAAGACTCACACATTTTAATACCTGCAATTTTTGCTATGGCGTAAGGTTCATTGGTTTGCTCCAGTTCGCCTGTTAAAAGATACTCTTCTTTTAAAGGTTGTGGTGCATGTTTTGGATAAATACATGAAGATCCCAAAAACATTAATTTTTTTACTTGATAACGATATGCAGCATGAATTATATTATTCTGAACCATCAAGTTATCATAAATAAAATCTGCCCGATAGGTATTATTTGCATGTATGCCGCCAACCTTTGCAGCAGCTAGAAAAACATAATCTGGTTTTTCTGTTTCAAAAAACAGATTTACATCGTGTTGTTTTCTTAAATCTAATTCAGAGGAAGTGCGAGTTACAAAATTATTGAATCCTTTGTTTTTTAAGTTGGAATGTATGGCACTACCCACCATACCTCTGTGCCCTGCAATATAAATTTTATCGTTAAAATTCATTGATGAAACTAAATTAGCTTTGCTTATTACTCTTGTTGAATGAATATCTTGTGCCCGCCATCCATCAAATATTTATCTTTCTTGAAGATTTCCAGGTCACACTTCACCATTTCCTTCAATAATTCCTCAACTGAGTATTTTGGCTCCCAACCTAATTTTTCTTTTGCCTTGCTTGCATCTCCAACCAACAAATCAACTTCGGCTGGACGGAAATATTTTTCATCAATTTCAACTATAGTTTTACCACTTACTTTATCAATTCCTTTTTCATTTACTCCTGTGCCTTCCCAAACGATATTCATTCCTACCTCAGCAAAAGATAATTCGATAAATTTACGCACAGTAATTTTTTTGCCGGTAGCCAATACAAAGTCGTCTGGCTCGTTGTGTTGTAAAATTCTCCACATGCCCTCAACATAATCTTTTGCATGACCCCAATCGCGCTCAGAATCAATGTTACCCATAAACAATTTTTCTTGTAAGCCTAAGGATATTTTTGCAGCAGCGCGTGTAATTTTACGAGTTACAAAAGTTTCACCACGTAACGGACTTTCATGATTAAATAAAATTCCGTTACAAGCAAAAATACCATAAGCTTCTCTGTAATTTTTAGTAATCCAGTATGCATACAATTTTGCAACACCATATGGGCTTCTTGGATAAAATGGTGTAGTTTCTTTTTGAGGAATTTCTTGCACCAACCCATAAAGCTCAGATGTTGATGCCTGATAAAATTTAGTTTTCGATTCTAACTTTAAAATTCGGATAGCTTCTAATAACCTTAATGTTCCAATTGCATCTGCATTGGCAGTATATTCAGGAGTTTCAAAAGAAACTTTAACGTGAGATTGAGCAGCTAAATTGTAAATTTCATCTGGCTGCACTTCATTCACTAATCGAATTAAATTGGTTGAGTCAGTTAAATCACCATAGTGAAGGAAAAAGTTTACATTTTTTTCGTGTTTATCTTGATATAAATGATCTATGCGGTCGGTATTAAATAATGAACTTCTTCTTTTTAATCCATGAACAATATATCCTTTTTCCAAAAGCAATTCGGCTAAATACGCCCCATCCTGCCCTGTAATTCCAGTTATTAAAGCTACTTTTTGCATCTAATTTAGATTTGTTGTAAACTGCAATATTACGGAAATTAAATAAATTTAGGGCAATAATTTTAATTCTTTTAAGGCAATACAATTAGAAATAGGCCTATTCTCAGAAACTAAATTTCATATCCGGATTGCTTAATTTATGACTTATCTTTTTCTCTCCGTTTACAGAATAATGAATCATATTTATCTGCTGTGGAAAAAAATCATAAAGCAATGAATTAGTAACCTCAATTTTTTTCGGAACTTCAGTTTCTATTGCTTCAAAATAAACCCAAATTGCATCTTCATTTTGCTCATAACCAATAAACTGCAATGATTTCAATTTTCCATTAGCTGATAATTGAAAATGTTTAATTATATAATTACTAATGAGTTGATTTACCTCTTCCTTATTTTTAGGTTGTAAAATATTTACCGATTTTTTTGATGATTTTTCCAATGCATCTTCCAAATTATCAGTAAAAATTCGGCAAGTGATTTCTATGCTTTTTGATATAGAATTATAATTAATATCGGTATTACTAACATAGTAAGGATGAATAAAAGTAAAGCCATAAAAAAGTAGGAATAAAGGCCCAAAAAACAATGGTTTTATTAATCGAGTTTTTATTAAAACAAATAATGATTTATTTTGCATGGCTAACAAAGTTAATTGAAATGAACGAATTTTCACTTTGGTTTTTTACAGGCATTCAACATATTTGTGATTTAAAGGCATACGACCATATTTGTTATGTTTTGGTATTATGTATTCCTTTTCCTTTAAAAGAATGGAAAAAATTATTACTTGCCGTAACTGCTTTTACAATAGGGCATTCATTAACCTTACTTTTATCTGTAACTGAAATTATTCAGCCACCTTCCTATTTAATTGAAATACTAATTCCTTTAACAATTATATTCTCATCTATAACCAATATCGTTAACCGAAAAAACAATCATTCTTCTTTAACTGCAAATTATGTAGCAGCTTTATTGTTTGGATTTATTCATGGCATGGGCTTTTCTTATCTTTTAAAATCAATGCTTGGAATTAACGAAAGCTTATTATTTCCATTATTTTCGTTTAATCTGGGAATTGAAATTGGCCAGTTAATTATTGTTGCAACAACTCTAGTATTGATTGTTATTTTAACCAAATTATTTTATGTAAAAAGAGCGGATTATATATTTTTTACATCAACGGCAATATTTGGTATTGCTTTAATGTTATTTTTGGAGAGACTGTAATTTAAGGTTTTAAAAAACATCAGTTCTCGACTTCGCTCGAACTTATGAATAATAATTAATATTAAAAATATGATAAAGATAAAATCAAGTATTTTCATTTTGTTACTAAGCATAAATGTTTATGCCCAGAACATTCAAAATAATCCAAGTTCAAATCACGGAAATAAATTTGAACAATTGGGAACTATTTTACCTGATGCAAATACTTACCGAACTGCATCCGGTGCGCCAGGACATCAATACTGGCAACAAAAAGCAGATTATGAAATTGATGCCGAATTAATTGAAAAAACAAACACTTTACAAGGAAGTGAATGGGTTACTTATTACAACAATTCGCCGGATAAATTAACCTATTTGTGGTTGCAGTTGGATGAAAACGAACACGATGCTAATGGCGAAAATCATTCATTCGATAACAATAAAATTAATCAACCAATAAGTTCAGATAATATTAAAAATATGGATTATGCAACTCGTTTAAAAGAGTTGGGTTGTAAAATTTTGGAAGTAAAAGATGAATTAGGTAAACCATTAAAGTATACCATCAACCAAACAATGATGCGCATTGAATTAAACAAACCATTAGCGTCAAAAGGTAAAGTAAAATTTAATGTAAAGTGGAAATATAAATTATCCAATCGCTTGGAAACAGGCGGCCGTGGAGGTTATGAATATTTTCCTGAAGATGGAAATTCTATTTACACCATCACGCAATGGTATCCAAGAATGTGTGTTTACTCCGACAATCAAGGTTGGCAAAACAAACAGTTCACCGGAAGAGGTGAATTTGCGCTTGCTTTCGGGAACTTTAAAGTGAAAATGACAGTCCCTTCAGACCATGTTGTTTGTGCAACTGGTGTTTGCCAAAATTATGCGCAAATTTTAACTGCACCTCAGCTACAACGCTGGCAGCAAGCGCAACAAGCAAAAGATGTTGTTGAAGTTGTAACATTAGATGAAGCTAAAACTGCTGAAAAAACTAAATCCGAAAAAACTAAAACCTGGGTTTTTAAAGCAGACAGTGTGCGTGATTTTGCTTGGGGAAGTTCAAGAAAATTCATATGGGATGCATTGCCAAGTATTGATGCAGGAAAGAAAACCATGTGCATGAGTTTTTACCCAAAAGAAGCATATAATTTATATCGTAAGTATTCAACCAAAGTAGTTGCACATACCATTAAAACCTATTCAAAATTTACCATTCCTTACCCTTATCCGGTTGCACAAAGTATTGAGGCAGCAAACGGTATGGAATACCCTATGATTTGTTTTAATTTCGGCAGAACAGAAAAAGACGGTACCTATTCGGAAGCCACTAAATATGGAATGATTGGCGTTATCATTCATGAAGTTGGGCATAACTTTTTCCCGATGATCATCAACAGCGATGAGCGTCAATGGAGCTGGATGGATGAAGGATTAAATACTTTTGTGCAATTTTTAACCGAACAGGAGTTCGATAACAATTATCCTTCCTCGCGTGGTCCGGCTCACAAAATTACAGATTACATGAAATTGCCAAAAGACCAGTTGGAGCCAATTATGGTGAACAGCGAGAACATCATTATGTTTGGTCCAAATGCGTATTCTAAACCTGCAACAGCTCTAAATATTTTAAGAGAAACCATCATGGGCAGAGAATTATTCGATTATGCATTTAAAGAATACAGCAAACGTTGGGCATTTAAACATCCAACTCCATCTGATTTTTTCAGAACAATGGAAGACGCTTCGGCGGTTGACTTAGATTGGTTCTGGAGAGGTTGGTTTTATGATATTGATCCGGTTGATATTTCATTAGATTCGGTAAAAGTATTTACCGTTCTAAATAATCAACAAATCCCTGTAAAGATGGATAGTATTATGCCTCGACAAACACCTCCGGATTTTGAGTTTGTAAGTAAAAAAAGAAACCGTGAATCAGGAATGAAATTTTTAGTAGATACAGATACCACACTTCGAGACTTTTATTACTACTATAAACCTGAAGTGGAAAAGAAAAATAAAATTGCTGTAAATAAATTCCAAAATTTAGAGATTTTGCCCGATTCAAATTACATCAAAGACGGATTAAACAATAAATTCATTTACGAATTAAACTTCACCAATAAAGGTGGATTGGTAATGCCAATTATTATTCAATGGAATTATAAAGATGGCACATCTGAAGTAGACCGCATACACGCCTACATTTGGAGAAAGAACGAGAAAAATGTGGTGAAAACATTTGCTAAAAACAAAGAAGTAGCTTCCATTTTAATCGATCCTTTTAAGGAAACAGCAGATATTGATGAGAAAAACAATACCTGGAATGTTTCTTCTACACCATCTAAATTTGATGTGTTTAAGGCGAAAACTACAGGCAGAGGTCAAAGCACAGGAGGCAATCCTATGCAAAAAGCTAAGAAATAATCTAAACTCGCAGTTCTAAAAAATATAATTGACATTCAACAATTTTGTTTATTTTTGTTTTCGGTTTTATGTTAAAAGTAAATTATGCTTAATATTTTTGATTTTTATCACAAAATGGAGGAGCACAATATCATCCTTTCTTTCAAGGGAGATATTACGTCTGAGCTTTTAACATCCATCCTGCAAATTATGGAAAGTAAAATGGAAAATTTGCATGAGGAACCAAAAATGAAAAAAAAGGTATACAATGTTTTGGTAGAGTGTTTACAGAATCTCTATCATCACATGGATGATACTGTTAGCATTACTGGAGAAAGAAGATCTGCCATTTTCATGATTTCAAGAGATAATGATGGTTATCTTATTGTAACTGGTAATTACATTGCTAATGAAAATGTTACCGGAATGAAGAATCGTTTAGATGAAGTGAACGCTTTAACTAAAGATGAATTAAAAGATTATTACAAACAGATATTGAATAACGGTGAGATGTCTTTAAAAGGTGGTGGTGGATTAGGAATGATAGATATCGCCCGTAAAACTGGTCAGAAATTAGGATACAATTTTGAGCGAATAGATGAAAAAGTATCTTTTTTTAGTTTAAATATTAGAGTTTCACAAGTTTAACATAAATAAATAAAATAGGTTCAAAAAATGGAAAAGTTCTCAATCGATGGTACACCAAAAACTCCTTCAATCAGTTTTGATTTAGCTGCAGGAGTTCTAGAAATTAAAGGTCGTTCAATCCCTGAAAATTCAATTGAATTTTACAAACCATTAGTTGATTCATTGGATAAATATGCTTCAAGTCCTAAAGGTCAAACTAATGTAAATATTCAATTAGAATATTTCAATACATCTTCATCAAAATGTATTTTAGATGTATTTAAAAAGTTAGAAGCTATCCATAAATCAGGTAGCGCAGTTACAATTAACTGGCATTATGAAGAAGATGATGAAGATATGTTAGAGGCGGGTGAAGATTATCAAGCTATTATTGGAGTGCCATTTAAAATGGTACAAATAGAAGAATAATTTTATCTAAAAAATTAAACAAGAGCATGCTCAGGAAACTGGGTGTGCTTTTTTATTAAATTACTTGTAATGCAAAATGGAAAGTTAATCATATTCTCTGCTCCTTCAGGCTCAGGAAAAACAACAATAGTAAGGCACCTTTTAAAAGTGTTTCCAGAGTATATTGATTTTTCTATTTCTGCTACAAGCCGCCAAAAAAGAGGAAAAGAAGAAAATGGTAAGGATTATTACTATTTAACACCGGATGAGTTCAAAAACAAAGTTGAAGCCGGTGAATTTTTAGAGTGGGAAGAAGTTTATGCAGGCACTTGTTACGGCACTTTACGGTCAGAAGTTCAACGAATTTGGGATGCGGGTAAACATGTAATTTTTGATATTGATGTAGAAGGCGGTCTTAATTTAAAAAATCAATTTGGTGATAGAGCGTTAGCAATTTTTGTTATGCCACCATCCATTAAAATTTTGGAAGAACGCTTAAGAAGTAGAAGTACAGATAGTAACGAAAGTATCGCCAGAAGATTAGAAAAAGCTGAAAAAGAATTAAAAACAGCTAAATTATTTGATCGTTTTATTTTAAACGAAGAACTTTCCACAGCACTTTTAGATGCTGAAGAAATCATTAAAAAATTTGTTTCGGAAAATAAAAAACCATAATCCTTACAATATTTTTTTTGTAATTAATAATTGTTTAGCAATTTTTTATTTAGAAATAAAATGAAGCTTTCCTAAAAAACAATAATCCTATAATTAAATTTTAAGTTTTAATTTATCGTAAAAAACATCTTGATTAATTTCTTGTACACTTCCCGGAATCCAATTGTGTAAAAAAACATCTTCTATAGAAACACGAATTAATCGCATGGTTTGATGCCCTACTTTATCGGTCATTTTTCTGATCTGATGAAACTTTCCTTCAATTAATTTTAACTCAAGCCAAGTAGTTTTAAAATGAGTTCCAACAGGATGGGCTCTTAGAGGTAAATTTAAAGGTGTTGAAATAATTTTGGCCTCGCAAGGTAAAGTTCTGTAAATTGATTTTTCTAAAATAATATCAACGCCACTTTCTAGTTGATCTAATGCCTTCTGTTGCACATCTCCATGAACCTGCACCCAATAAACTCGTTGATGTTTATTTTCAGGATTCATTAGTAAACGATTAACTTTTTTATCATTGGTGAGTAATAACAACCCTTCGCTATTATCATCTAATCTACCCAATGCATTTGTACCTTCAACAAAGTGGAAATTTAAATCACTCAATGTTCTTTTTTTAGCAATTGGAACAAATTGCGACAGCATTTTGTAGGGTTTATAAATTTGGTAGTAGTTAAACATTGAATAATATTTTAATACAAAACAAAAAGGTTCTCTTTTATGAGAACCTTTTTAAAAATGGATTTTACTTTTTATTTCTTTAAGAACTTAAAGTCTTTTCCAAGGTATTGAGCATTATCTCCTAATTGTTCTTCAATACGCAATAACTGATTGTATTTTGCAATACGATCGCTTCTACTTGCAGAACCTGTTTTTATTTGTCCACAACGTAAAGCAACTGCTAAATCTGCAATGGTAGTATCTTCTGTTTCACCTGAACGATGACTCATTACTGAAGTGTAACTGCTGTTTTGTGCTAACTGTACAGCATTAATGGTTTCGGTTAGTGAACCAATTTGATTTACTTTTACCAATATAGAATTGGCAACAGCTTTATCAATTCCTTGTGCCAATCGGGTTTCGTTGGTAACAAATAAATCATCTCCTACTAATTGCACTGTTTTTCCTAATTTATCCGTAACTTGTTTCCAACCATCCCAATCGTCTTCAGCAAAGCCATCTTCGATGGATAAGATTGGATAACGCTTGCACCAATCTGCCCAGAAATCAACCATTTGTGAGGATGTTAGTTTATCGCCGGTTGATTTTTTGAAGACATACATTTTTTCATTTGCATCATAAAACTCTGATGCAGCAGCATCCATAGCAATATACATGTCTTCTCCAGGACGATAACCTGCTGCTTCAATGGCTTGAATAACTGCTTTCAGGGCTTCTTCATTGGATTTGATATTTGGCGCAAAACCACCTTCATCACCAACATTGGTTGAAAGACCTTGTTTTTTTAAAACAGCTTTTAAGTGATGAAACACTTCTGTGCCCATCCTTAAACCTTCAGAAAAACTAGTCGCTCCAACCGGCATTACCATAAACTCCTGAAAGTCGATTCCATTATCTGCATGAGCGCCACCATTTAAAATATTCATCATTGGGATTGGAAGTAAATTTGCATTTACTCCGCCCACATAACGAAACAATGGCTGACGAGCTTCTTCAGCGGCAGCTTTAGCAACAGCCAACGAAACACCTAAAATAGCATTTGCGCCAATTTTTGATTTGTTATTGGTACCATCAATTTCCAACATTTTTTTATCAATACCATTTTGATCAAAAATGTACATGCCTTTTAATTCTTCTCTTAAAATGGTGTTTACATTATGAACGGCATTGTTAACGCTCTTTCCTAAAAATTGAGATTTATCATTATCGCGTAATTCAACGGCTTCGTGTGTACCGGTTGATGCGCCGCTTGGAACAGCAGCTCTTCCCATTGCTCCGCTTTCAGTGTAAACATCTACTTCAACGGTAGGGTTCCCGCGACTATCTAATATCTGACGGGCATTGATGGTTAAAATGTATGACATAGTTTTAAATTCTTTAATCTTAATACTTCAATCTTTAATCTGAATTAAGCAAATTTCTTTGCGTCTTCTAAAAAGGTTGCTAAACCATTATCCGTAAGCGGATGTTTTGCTAATGCAATAATTGCAGATAAAGGACCTGTCATAACATCAGCGCCAATTTTAGCACACTCAATAATGTGCATTGGGTGACGAACAGAGGCAGCTAAAATTTCGGTTTCATAACCATAGTTATCATAAATAACACGAATATCTTCAATTAATTGAAGACCATCAGTGCTAACATCATCCAAACGACCAATAAAAGGAGAAACATATGTTGCGCCTGCTTTTGCTGCTAATAGGGCTTGTCCGGCAGAAAACACCAATGTACAATTCGTACGAATTCCTTTCGATGAGAAATATTTTATTGCTTTAATACCTTCTTTAATCATTGGTACTTTAACTACAATTTGTGGATGAAGAGCAGCGAAGGATTCGCCTTCTTTAATCATTCCTTCAAAATCTGTAGCTATAACTTCTGCACTTACATCGCCATCAACAATATTGCAAATGTCTACGTAATGTTTCTTTACGGCTTCTGCACCTTTAATGCCTTCTTTTGCCATAAGCGAAGGGTTGGTAGTAACACCATCTAAAATGCCCAGCTCCTGCGCTTCTTTAATTTGCGCTAAGTTAGCCGTGTCAATAAAAAATTTCATATTGTTTGTTTTGATTTTAAGGCACTAAAAATACATCCTTTAACCTGAATGAATAGATTAAATAATTAACAAATTATTAAAACAAAAAATAAATACTTTTGATATTCAATTAATTTTTAAAGTTTGTATCCAATCATTTTAAATAAAATCTCTGTTTTATTTCTATTAATGAGTTTTAATATTTTACTCATCAGTCAGGAGAGTGATAGCTTAATTGAGTTTCATTATACAAAAATTCCTGATGATTCTGCAAAGGCAATGGAATTGTATAAAAAAGGATTTGATACACGTTCAAGAAACATACACGATGCATTTATTTATGCCAAAGCTAGTGAAAACTCAGCTTTAAACTCAAAAAATAAGTTTGTTATAGCAAAAGCAAATAACTTGCTAGGCATACTATATTTTAAAACTGGGAAATTAAGTAATGCAGAATACCATCATAATTATGCTTTATCAATTTGGGAAAGTATAAATAATAAAGAAGGGATTGGATTAACACTCATTAATCTTGGAAACATATACAGTGATAAAAATCAAAAAGAAAATGCGGAACAAGCTTATCTGGAGGCATTTTCTATTTTTAATGAACTGAAAAACGATAAACAAAAAGCAAATGCATTAAATAATATTGGAATCATCAAATTTGAAAACGGAAACATTTCTATTGCCAAACATTACTTTGAAAAAGCTTATCAATTGGCAGAAAAATTAAATGACTACGAACTAAAAGCGTTTTGCTTAAATAACATTGGCGCTACCTACGAAAGAGAAAAAAACTGGAATGAAGCCTGGGCAAATTATGATGACGCGAGAGAACTAAGAGAATTAATGGATAATCAAACAGATTTAGTAGACTCTTATATAAATCTTGCCTCTGTTTCGTTAGAGAATAACAAAATTAATCAAGCAAAGGAATATATTTCAAAAGCATTTGGCATTAGCGAAACGCAAGAATACGCAGAAGGAAAAATTGCACTATATGACTTAAATGTAAAACTTTTTATAACAATAAATGAAGCTGATTCTGCCATATTTTATCAAAAATTATTTTACGAAGAAAAATTAAAACTGATTGAAGAAAGCAAAGATGCCGAAACTAATTTTATTCCTACAGCTAATTCAAAAACTGAACAACATAGTATTGCAGAATTAAAAAATCAAAACTATGTATTGTATTACTTAATTGCCGTTTTAAGTGTATTTTTACTGATGTTGATTTACTTACTTTTTCGTCAAAAGAAATGAGCAAAAAAGATAAAAACAGAACTAATGTGGTGTATAGCACCAACCCTGATTTCAGTTACGAATTGGAGAATTCAGAAGAAATCGAAACATTACCTCCGGCACAACAACAGTTAAAAATTTATTTAGATAGAATTGGAGGTGGCAAACTCTTAAGCAGAATCAGTGGGTTTATAGGTAAAACAGAGGATTTGGAATCGTTAGGTAAAATGCTCAAACAAAAATGTGGCGTTGGCGGAAGCGTAAAAGATGGTGATATTTTAATACAAGGCGATCACCGAGATAAGCTATTGAACTTACTTATTCAGCTTGGTTACAAGGTAAAAAAAGCGGGTGGATAAAAAACTACGGGCAAAGTAGTTTGCGTAAATCTTCTTTATTTACGGGTTTAACTAAAAATCCAACTATATTTGTTTTATTTGCTCGTTCGGTTGTTTTTTCATCAGTATTTCCTGATGTATAGATTATAGGAATATCATGTTCTTTATTAATTGTTAAAGCAGTTTCAATTCCGTCTTTATCACCTTCAATCCGTACATCCATTAAAATAAAATCAAGCTTTTCATTTTTAGCAATTTCAATCGCCTCATCGCCATTATCAACTGAGGCAATTACTTCACAGCAGTTGTTTTCTGTTACATAATTTTCCATTAGGTAAGCAACTAACTGCTCATCTTCAACTATTAAAACCTTCTTGCTCATCTTTAAAATTAATGGTTATACTTAAGCCATTTTCATTATTAACAACATAATTACCTTTAAGTTGTTTTGTAAATATATTTAATAATTTAAATCCAAGTGAATTTAGTTTTGTTAAATCCATTCCTTCGGGTAAACCAGGTCCGTCATCTTTAATTGTTAAACTAGAAATACCATCGCATCTGTTTAACTTAATTACTATTTCTCCGTTTGTTCTGTCTTTAAAAGCGTATTTGTAGCAGTTTGTTATTAGCTCATTTACAATCAATGCTACAGGTATTGCTTTTTTTGTGGATGCTAAAACAGACTCCATTTCAAAATATAATTTTACATTTTTACCTTTACTATAAAATCCATTTAGAAATTTGACTAAATCTTGAAGATAATCTCTTAAATCTAGTTTTGCAAAATTAGAAGTTTTATAAAGTTTTTCATGTATAAGCGACATAGCAGAAATACGATGTTGAACTTCACTTAATTCCTGCCTTAACGAATCATTATTTGATTTTGCAATTTGCATTTCAATTAAACCCAAAACAAGTGCAAGATTATTTTTAACACGATGGTGAACTTCTCCTAATAAAGCTTCTTTTTCTTTTAATGATTCTTCAATTTTTAAAGATTGCTCTACATTTTCAGTTATGTCAATACCGAAACCAATCATGTAAATCAACTCGTTTTTATCATTAATAACCGGGAAGAATTTTCTTAAATTATATACTGCATTTCCATCTTTTTTCAATTGCTTATCTAGAAATTCTGTTTCTACTTTGGTAGTTTTTACTTTATCAAATAATTCCTTCCGTTGTATGGCAATATTTATATTTTTTTCAAAATGTTTGCAGTACTCAAAATCATCTTTGCCAATAATGAATTTTCTAACATCAGGATTTTTGACCGCAATTGGATTTATGAAAAGGTATTGGCGTTTTTCATTGAATACAGCGATATCTACTGGAATATTATTTAAGATAGTTTCGTAAAATACTTTTTGCTCTTCTACCTTTTGATGAATCAACATTTTTTCAGTGATATCAAATCGAATGGAAATGTATTCCTGAATTTTTCCATTTGTTACAAAAGGGACAATCGTAGAATCTACCCAATAGTTGTTACCATCTTTTTTTCTGTTTCTAAAAATTCCCTTCCAAACTTTTCCCGATGAAATCGTATTCCACATGTTGCCAAAATACTTTTTATCATGCAGTCCAGAATTTACAATATTGTGATTGGCCCCAATTAACTCAGCCTCTGAATAACCACTTATTTCTAGAAACATTTTATTTACATAAGTAATGTTTCCTTTTTGATCACTTTTTGAAATTATACCGGCATGATCAATTGCCTTTTTGTAATTTTCAAGTTCCTGTAAAGTAGTATTCAAGGCATTTTCACGTTTCTTTTGATCTGTAATATCTTGCAAAACACCTGTAAATAAATTTGCATTGCCTTTGCTTTTTATTACTTCTCCTTCCAATATAAAAATTCTTTCATTATCGTGTTTTAACTGTAACTGCTCAATAACAACTTTTTTAGTATGAAGAATAGCTTCTTCAATTGCACTTACAATTTTTTCTCTTTCTACAAACAAGCCTCCCAAATCATCAGTTGATAATTGAGTTTGTTCAACAGAAATTCCGATCATTTCACAAAAATGTTTTGACAAAACAACTTCTCCGTTTAAGATATCCCAGCTGAAATTACCAAGTCCTGCAATTTTTTCCGCATTTTGCAAATTTCGTGTAATGCCTATTAAATCGCGAGTTTTTGTTTCAATTATTTTTTCTTGTTCGGAGTTTAATAAATTGAGTTCCTTGTTTTTTTTAAAGAGTTCTTGAGAACTTTCTTTTAATATATGCTCTGTATGTTCTAAATCCTTATCAAAATCGATATATGCAGAGTTTACCGCATTTAAAAATTGCCTGACATTACCAGGCAATTCTTCGGGATTCACTGCATGTTCTTTAAGTTGCCTTTTTAACAGGCGATGCAAATTTTCTTTCGTCATATTTCTGTAATACCTGCAACTGTCATTGTTTGATTATGAAGAGCGCAAGCATGGTTTCCTTGTAATTTAGAAAGCTCTCCGTATGAGTAAAAACCAGTGAACACAACTTTATCATTGAACGATTCAGTAACAGCATCAATTTCATCTTGAGTTAATTGCTTTAAAACCATTTTTCTTCCTACGCAACTTATCATAAAAATTAGTTGTGGATTATTAATCATTACGTCTTTAATGATTTCAGTAGATTTTTCAGCGCCACCAATAACACGGTTTACATTGGTTTTCATTAATCGTACAAAAGAACCTTCTGGAATATTTCCGGCAAATGTTAAGCTGTTTTCTTGTTCGTTTACACCTAAAATAGTACGCACTAATAATTCGCCATTTTCGCTTGTTCTCATTTCTAAAGGAAAAAACAATGCCGAACCTGGAAGTTCAGCTGCTTTTTCGCCAAGATACGATTTGTAGAGTTGAAGTGCAGGTTGCCCATCAATTTCATAAACTATGTTTTCGTTACTTTTAGTAACAATTCTATCTATTCCAAAACTATCCCAACCTCCATAAGATCCAGAAGCCGTTTCTATAGCTTCTCCATAAAACCCTAAGGCTGCTATGCAATTATTCGAAAATTTATTTTCTTCATCACATACATATGTTTTTATAAATTCAAAATCATCCCCTGCCAAACCTCCGGAAATATTCACTTTTTCATCTAAAACAGAATTAATTCCTTCAATTAAACGTGTGCCGTTTACGTTTAATCCTTCTGATAAAATAAAAACATATTTTAAATCATCTGCTAACAAATCTTTTGCTATTGTTTCCCCTGCTTTATGCGAATCATTTACAGACGATAAATGATAAACTGATTTTTTCACTTTTGATTTTCCCAGTTTAACGGAAGTTAAAACAAACGAATGTTCTGAAAAATTTTTCTCCCCTATTTCTCCTGCTGTTGAACAACCCATCAATAAAGATGATGCAAATGTTATTTTATAAAGGTGATTTAATTCCTCATCTTCAATAAATTTTTTATCACAAAATAGTATATGGAAATCATATTCGTTTACAGGAATTAATTTTAATTCAAAAATGATTTCCTCTTTTGATTTTGCCTTCAGTTGTTTAATGTTCATTTGTTTATTTTTCAAGATTGTGTGACATAACAAAGGTAAATATTAAAACAGATGTAATCTTCAACATTAATTATTTAACAATTATGATAAAAGTCAGTTATTTCATTTTTATTAAGCTAAAAATTAAATGTATCGTGAAATGGAATAAATAATAAGCTATAGCGCTTAAATCAATAATAAGTAATCGATAGTTGTAAAGCGAGAAATGAAAGTATCATAAAAATGATGATAAAATAACCTTTATATTTGTGTAATAATTTTATTTCAACAAAATTTATTTATGCCAAAAGGAATTTACAAAGTGCCGGTTCCTCATAACGAACCGATTAAAAGTTACGCAGCAAACAGCCCAGAACGTAAAGAGCTTCAGGCAATGCTTAAAGAATTACGCAGTAAGGAATTAGACATTCCAATGTATATAGGTTCACAAGAAGTAAGAAGCGGAAATAAAATTCGTTTAGCACCGCCACACGATCATCAGCATACTTTAGGATATTTTCATAAAAGTGACAAATCACATGTTCAGCTAGCCATTGATTCTGCACTTGCTGCAAAAGAACAATGGGTAAATTTAAGTTGGGAACACCGAGCAAGTATTTTCTTAAAAGCAGCAGATCTAATTGCCGGACCATACCGTGCAAAATTAAATGCGGCTACTATGTTGGGGCAAAGCAAAAATGCATTTCAAGCAGAGATAGATAGTGCATGCGAAATCATTGATTTTTTACGTTACAACGTAAAATACATGACTGAAATTTATGCTGAACAACCCGAAAGTGCGCCAGGAATGTGGAACAGATTGGAATGGAGACCTCTCGAAGGATTTATCTATGCGTTAACACCTTTCAACTTTACTGCAATTGCAGGTAATCTTCCAAGCAGTTGTGCCATGATGGGGAACGTGGTAGTTTGGAAACCAAGCAATACACAAGTATATAGCGCAAATGTGTTGATGGAGATTTTTAAGAAAGCAGGATTGCCTGATGGTGTAATAAATTTAATTTACCCAAGCGGTCCAGATGCTGCAGAAGTGATTTTTAATCACCGTGATTTTGCAGGCATTCATTTTACAGGTAGCACAGAAGTTTTTCAAAACATTTGGCAAACAATAGGAAATAACATTCATAAATATCGTTCTTATCCACGTATAGTTGGCGAAACAGGAGGTAAAGATTTCATTCTAGCCCATAAATCTGCAGAAGCTAAGTCATTGGCAGTTGCCATCAGCAGAGGTGCTTTTGAATATCAAGGGCAAAAATGTTCAGCAGCATCACGTGCTTACATTCCTTCCAACCTTTGGAATGAAGTAAAAGCTTATGTTGTTGAAGATTTAAAAACAATGAAGATGGGACCAACAGAAGATTTTACCAACTTCATCAATGCAGTAATTGACGAAAAATCGTTTGATAAATTAGCCGGTTATATTGATCGTGCTAAAAAAGATGTCAATGTTGAGATCATTGCCGGTGGCACTTACGATAAATCAAAAGGATATTTTATTACGCCAACAATTATTGTTGCCAAAGATCCGAAATACGTTACTATGTGCGAAGAGTTGTTTGGACCAGTATTAACTATTTACGTTTACGATGAAAATAAATTTGAAGAAACCTGCGAATTAGTTGATTCAACTTCTATTTATGCATTAACCGGCGCAATACTTTCACAAGATCGTTACGCAATTGAATTGGCTACAAAAAAATTAGCGAACAGCGCAGGTAATTTTTACATCAATGACAAACCAACTGGTGCGGTTGTTGGCCAGCAACCTTTTGGTGGAGCAAGAGGTAGCGGAACAAACGATAAAGCAGGTGCTAAAATTAATTTGTTACGTTGGGTTTCACCTCGCACAATTAAAGAAACATTTGTTCCTCCTGTTGATTACAGATATCCATTTTTACAAGCGGATTAAATCAATTCGAATTAGAAAAAAGGCAATCAATGATTGCCTTTTTTCTTTTCTTTTAAATACGTAATAAATACTGGAATAGATGTGATGATTATTAAACCTATTACAATATAACCCAGATAATCTTTTGTTTTAGGAAACTCACTCCCTAAAAAAAAACCAATGCTTGAAATGGATGCAATCCAAGCCGTAGCTCCTAATAAATTGTAAATCATAAATTTTCGGAAATCAATAGCAATAATTCCTGCCAATATTGGCGCAAAGGTTCTTACAACAGGTAAAAATCGCCCTAGTATTAATGTTTTTCCACCATGCTTTTCATAAAATGATTGTGTTGCTTGCAAATGTCTTTTCTTAAAAAATAAACTATCTTCTTTTTTAAATAGTGCCGGGCCGACTTTTTTACCAAACCAATATCCTACTATATTACCTAAAACTGCAACAGAAATCATAGATACTATTAGTGTAACAATATTTACATCTAAGTATTCATTATTTGTAGCGCATATTAATCCTGAAATAAAAACTAAACTATCACCTGGTAGAAAAAAACCAAAGAACAAACCGGTTTCGGCAAAAATTACAAATAATAATAATGGTAATCCCAACTGAACAATAGATTCCGGGTTAAGCAGTTCTTTTAAAAAATTCCAAATTTCATTCATAATTAATCAAACTATATCATCTTATTTATTGCAAAAATTAATGATAGATTTGTCAAAGATATCATTATTAATTTCTTTGTATTTAGATGCTGAATAAACTACTATTTTTTTCGTGTTTGATTTTAACTTTCTCATTGAATGCCCAGCAATTTACCATTGAAGGTATAACAACTGATAAATCCGATAGTAGTGCTTTACCTGGTGTAAGTGTATTATTGAAAAATAAAATTGACTCTTCAATAATTAAAGCGATTAATACTAACGAAACCGGTAATTTTAGTTTTGAGAATATTGAGTCCGGTGAATATTTACTGGAAGGAATATTGATGGGTTACAAAAAATTTAGTCGCAATATTCAGGTTCCAGGTAAACGAAATTTTTACAGAATTAAACTTAGTCCTGATTCTAAAATTTTAAACACAGTAGATGTTAATGCAACACAAGATAGAGTTACTTTAAAAGGCGATACTGCAGAAATCAATGCAGGTTCTTATAAAGTAAACACCGATGCAACTGTAGAAGATTTAGTAAAAAAAATGCCAGGCATTACCAGTGAAAACGGCACTATTAAAGCTCAAGGTGAAGAAGCAAAAAAAGTATTAATAGATGGAAAAGAATTTTTTGGTGATGATGCCAACGCCGCATTAAAAAATTTACCTGCTGAGATTGTAGAAAAAATTCAGGTGTTTGATAAGTTAAGTGATCAGTCGCAATTTACTGGATTCAATGATGGTAATACAAGCAAAACATTAAACATTGTTACCAAACGAGGCATGTCGAATGGCGAATTCGGTAAATTCTATGCAGGTGCCGGAACAGATGAACGAATTAATTCTGGCTTAAACTACAATCATTTTTCGGGGAACCAAAAAATTACAGTTCTGGGCATGTATAACAATATCAATCAGCAAAATTTCAGCTCGCAGGATTTAATTGGTATTGCACAATCATCTTCCGGTGGTGGTGGAAGACGTGGTGGCGGCGGAGGAATGGGCAGAGGTGGAATGCAAACCGATCCTACTACTAATTTTTTGTCGGCGCAACAAAACGGAATTAGCACAACAGGAAGTGGAGGAATTAACTACGTTAATCAATGGGGTAAAAAACTAAAATTTACCGGAAGTTATTTTTATAATTCAACACAAAATAAAAATAGTTCTTTGACATTTCGAACCTATTTTTTAAATCGAAGCGGAAATCAAAACTATAATGAATCTGCTGTTTCTGAAACTTACAATCAAAATCACAGAATCAACATCAGGGCAGAGTTTTCTCCTGATACGATGAACACTGTTTTTTTTACTCCGCAATTTTCGTTTCAAAATAACACATCAGAAAACATAAGCAATGGGTTAAACACAATTAAATCCATTGATACTTTAAACAAATTCACCAATAAATTAAATAACGATAATTCTGCATACAATGGAAAGGCTAATTTACTGTGGATGCATCGATTTGTTAAACCCAGAAGAACCATTTCCATGGATGCAGGATTTTCCATTAACGATAAAACTACTTCATCTAAACTAATTTCAGAATCAACCTATATTGAGCAAACAAATGATTCCATTGTAAACTTGAATCAATTAGCTAATCAATTAGTAAATGGTTTAGCCTATAGTGCAAACCTTACATTCACAGAGCCATTCAAACAAAACGGACAGTTTTATGTTTCTTATGCCCCATCAGTATCACTTTCTTTGTCGGATAAAAAAACAAATGCCATTGATTCATTAACCGGTAATTATAGCAGTATCAATTCTTTGTTAAGTAACACATTCGACAATAAATTAATCACGCATCGTCCGGGAACAGGATTCAGAATTCGCTCAGAAAAACTGATGATAAATATCGGAGCAGATTATCAGGCATTAAATTTAAGTGGTCAACAAACATTTCCCATAAGTTCATCGGTAAATAAAATTTTTATGGCAGTATTACCAAAAGTTATGACGCGCATCAGTTTTTCGAAAACAAAAGAAATGCGTTTGTTTTATACAACATCAGCACAAGCGCCTTCGGTTACTCAGTTGCAGAATGTTATCGATAATAGCAATCCGTTAAATTTAAGCTCTGGTAATCCGGAATTAAAACAGCAGTATGTACATAATATTGTTTATCGTTTTAATTCTACTTGGCAAGAAAGTGGTAAAAGTATATTTGTGATGTTGAATGCAACTGCCAATCAAAATTACATTAGCAATAAAACAACCATTGCATTTAGTGATACTTTATTAACGAATGGAATTTTATTGCAACGAGGCGCTCAACTAAGTTCTCCTGTAAATCTGAATGATAATTACGCTGTTCGCTCAATGATTACATACAGTTTACCGGTAAGTAAAATTAAATGCAATTTGAGTATAAATGGAGGAGTAAATTATTTGTATTCACCTGCATTGATTAATCAAATCATTAATTACTCTACAACATGGAACTACAATGCCGGAATTGTTGTATCAAGTAACATCAGCGAAAAAATTGATTTTACAATTTCATATACTTCTAATTACAATGATGTAAAAAACAGCATTCAGCAAACTGCGAATAACAATTATTACATTGGGTTAACCGCGCTTAAATTAATAATTATGCCATGGAAAGGATTTTTAATTGGAAGTGATTTTACACATTATCAATTTCAGGGATTATCAGGGCAGTTCAACCAACAGATTCCGTTGTGGGGAGGAACTATTGGCTATAAGTTGTTGAAAAACCGTGCTGCTGAATTTAAAATTTCCGTATTTGATTTGTTAACCAGAAATAATTCCATTACAAGAAATGTAACAGAAACCTATGTAGAAGATTTACAAAATAGTGTGCTAAAAAAATACCTCTTGTTTACTTTCACTTACAACTTAAAAAAGTTTGGAAGTAAACAAGAGGTAAAAAAACCGGAAGACAATAAATAACACTAAACCGATAAAGGTTTAATAGTCTATATTATTTTTTCTCGTCTTTCTTTTCTTCTTTTGACTTGCAGCAAGATTTTTTAGCTGAAGCCTCTTTTGAATCTTTTTTGCAGCAAGACTTATCATCTTTACTGCATGATTTTTTCTTTCCTTTATCATCTCCTTTTTTATCGTCTCCAATTACAGAAACAATAGTGTTATTAGATAAAGTAGAAATTGAAGATGCTGAAGCCGCAGAAATAAATCCTACTAGTGCTACTGCGAAAAATAATTTTTTCATGTTTAATTAGTTTATGTTTTACCAAATTTAGAATATTTTTATAAAAATTGAACTTAAGATGTGTTAAAATTTAAAAATATGTGATGAATGGTGTTTTAAGCTTTTGTTGTACTAAAATTCAAATCCTAAAAAAGTGCATTCACTGTTTTCAACTCAATCTATAAATATGTTTTGAGAAATAGCATTATTTTCATAAAATTGGCGTCAATTAAAAATAGGGTTTAAATTTTATCATTATATACTTCATATGTTATATCATTTGATTTTAAAAAAAAGAAAGAAACTATATTCAATAGTTTTATTTTTATTTTCAATTCATGCAATGGCTCAAACTCAATCAAAGCCAAATAGCTGTAAGGATGTAGAAAACACATATCAAATTATATCACATCAACCAAGGACTAAATTAGCCGTTACTTCTGACGTATGTGAAATTGTAAAAAGAGAACGAAAAAAAGATAAAACCATTATCTATAAAGTAAATGAATTATATAGCATTAAAATTTACAGCGAAAAAGAAATATCTACTCTTAAGTTACCCCTGGAATACATAATTTTTAAAGAGAACTGATAAATGAAAAAATTTATTTATAGTATAGTGTTTTTGTTCATTTTAAACATAATAAATGCTCAGGTTTCTAATGATGATTGTATAAATGCAACGCCAATTACGTTAGATGCAACTGGAAATGCATGTTTAATTGGCACAACAACCAATGCAATAGGAACAACGTTTACTTCGCATCCTTGTTGGCCTGCCGGGCAGGATATTCCGGATGTGTGGTATTCATTTGTTTCAACCGGTGCCAATAACGTAATTACAATTACTCCCAATGGGGCAACTCCTGCTCAACAAGTAGCAGTAACACTAACCAATCAAGCATGCGGTACAGGAGGTTTAAGCACGTGCGCTATAGCAGCTTCAAATGCAGGAAGTGCAACAGCTAATTGGACATATCCAATTGGCACAACAGTTTGGGTAAATGTAGGAACAGTTGTTGCAGCTGGGGGATTTCAAATATGTGTGTCATCAACAACTCCACCGCCTACACCTGGAAGCAGCTGTGCAACCGCTTCTGTTATATGCGATAAAAATCCATTTACTTTAAGTACTTTCCCAAATAATACCAATATTTTATCTCCTAGTTGTTTTGGAGGAAGTTTGCAACGTCCTGTGTTTTATAAATTCACTGTTGGACAAACTGGCACTTGCGCTTGGTCGGCTGATCCTACTGGCAATGTAGAGTATGATTGGGTTATGTATGATATTACAAACTCATGCCCTAATAACGGTACAGCAGAATTTGGGTGTAACTTTAATTATGCCGGAGCAAGCGGTGCAGCTGTAGGTATGCAGGCAGGTTCAACTACTAATTGCCCAATTATTTCAGGACCAATATCTGCACAAGGAGAATTTTGTCCGGCAATAAATGTTACTGCAGGTCGCACCTATTTAATTATTATTGATAATTATTCGGATAATGGAACTGGTTTTAATTTTACTTGGGGCGGAACTTTTACAATTGCCCCAGTATCTCAATTCACAATTAACAATCAAAATTCAATTACGAGTTGCGCACCTCCTTTAACGGTTAATTTTAATAATACATCGATAAGTGCTGCAAGTCAAACCTGGAATTTTGGAAATGGTAATACATCCACTGCAGTAAGTCCGTCTGCAGAAACGTATACTAATCCGGGAACTTACATTGTTTCTTTAACAACTACTTCTACTACGGGCTGTGTAGATGTATTAACAAGAAACATTACCATTGGCACTCCCCCTACTGTTACAGTTCCAAACAATTTAACTGTTTGTGCAGGCCAGACAATTCCAATAGCATCTTTTACCAGTACACCGGTTGGTGCAACTTATACATGGGCAAATTCAAATACAGCAATAGGGCTTGCTGCTTCAGGAAACGCTAATATTAATTCGTTTACTGCACAAAACACTACCAGTTCTCAAATTACTTCTGTAATTACAGTAACTCCTACTTTAAATGGTTGTCCTGGCGTTCCTTCGTCCTACACATTAACAGTAGATCCGGGTGGGATACCAACGTTTGATCCCGTTAATCCAATTTGTCAAGGCTCAACCTTTACTTCGTTACCTGCATCATCAACCAATGGAATAACAGGCTCGTGGCTACCTGCCCCCAATAATAATGCAACAACAACCTATACTTTTACTCCGGATGCAGGCCAATGTTCAAATACAGCTATCTTAGAAGTTATTGTTACCACAGGTATTCCTTCTACGTTTAATTCATTAACAGCCATTTGTGAAGGAGGTAGCTTAGTATTGCCTTCCGCTTCAAATGAAGGCTTTACCGGAAATTGGTCGCCTGCAATTAGCAACGCTGCGTCACAAACGTATACATTTACTCCTAATAGTGGGCAATGTGCGCTTACGGCAACACTTACTTCCACAATAAACCCAATACCTATGTTAAGTGCAATTAATAGCCAAACTGTTTGCACCGGACAACAAGTAAATGGAATTACTTTTTCTTCCTCTGTTTCTGGCTCTACAATAAACTGGACGAATACTCAACCCGGCATTGGACTTTCAACTAGTGGAAGTGGTAACATTTCATCATTTACAGCTCTAAATACAGGAAATACTTCTTTAACGGGTGCAATAACTGCGACACCTAGCGCAAATGGATGTGATGGATTCCCACAAACTTTTTCAATTACTATTGATCCAATTCCAGTTCTTGATGCAGTTGGAAGCCAAACCGTTTGCGCCGGACAAACCGTAAACAGTGTTTCATTTGCGTCATCTGTAACGAATACAACTGTAGATTGGACTAATACAACATCAGGAATCGGTCTGGCATCAAGTGGTACATCAACTATCGTTTCATTTTCGAGTATAAATTCAGGGAATTTACCCTTAACAGGAACTATTTCTGCAACACCAACAGCGAATGGATGTATTGGTTTACCACAAACGTTTTCGGTAACTGTAAACCCAAATCCTACAGATATTACATCACAAATAACTCCTGAAACTTGTAGCTCATCAAATGCAATGTTAATTATTACAAATGCCATTGGTGGAAATTCTCCATATCAATTTAGCTTTAATGGAGGCACTAACGCTATTGCCCCTGATTCAATTGTTAATTTATCTGCCGGCATTTATACATTAACAGTTACTGACGCAAACAATTGCGTTTACACCAAAACAGTCTCAATTGATAATATTGCCGGACCAGATGCGTCTTTTACTGCAAATCAATTAACCGGATTGGATTCTATTAATGTTGTATTTACCAATCAATCTTCATCAGGAGCTAATATCAGTTACTATTGGAATTTTGGAAACGGAAATTCAGATACAACTACAAGTTTAACTTTTTCGCCAACTCAGTTATATTATGGGATAAATTCATACAATGTTTCTTTAATTGCAACTAATGGAAATTCATTGTGTAATGATACGGCACGTTTATTTATATACGTAGATATTTCACCTTATATAGAAGTTCCAAATGTGTTTTCACCAAATGGCGATGGTATAAATGAAAATTTCTCGGTTAAATACAGAGGATACAAAGAGCTTAATTTATTGATTTTTAATCGTTGGGGCAACAAATTGTTTGAAACTGCAAATCCTGAAAAAGGATGGAATGGTGAAAATGCTAAAGAAGGAACTTATTTTTATATTATTACCGGCAAAGCAAACAACAACAAAGATTTTGAAGCAAAAGGATATCTTACATTGGTTAGGTAATTATCCTTTTTTATAAAACTTAATAAATTGTTAAGTTGTTGTTGGTATCTTTTTTACTTCATTTTTAAGTAGATTTCCCTTATTTATAGCAGATTATTTGACATTTATCATGCTACATTTTTTATACAAAATTTGAATTATCTATTAAATTTTCATAAAATTGCCGACTTTTTTATATGAATTGTCCATGAAGTTATTATTAATTTTTGCCTCTTTTTGTGTTATCAATTTCAATCATTTGTTTGCACAACAAAAAACATTACGAAATGATTTCGTTATTTTAAAAGAAATCCGAAGTTTAACTGAGAAAGATGAGCAAAATCTTTCAACTTATAATTTTGATCAATACCGTTATTTAAATATTCGAAAAAAAATTCAATTGATAAATGGGCCGTTGATAGAATTACTTTCATTAAAAGAATTAAAAACATTAGGCATTTCTATTAATTCTGACACAGAGCAATTAATAAAAAATAAATCTGAAGAATTTAAGCATGAAACTATCCTTCAATTAAATATTGGATTAGGCATTCGTGAAGCATATCAACCTAAATAATCGTTTTGACATTTAATTTAATTTTTCAACATGAAAAAAATAGTACTCGTTCTCTCATTAATTTTTTCTTTTACATCAATTTTTTCTCAAGCACCAGGAAGTGATTGTGAATTTGCTATTACAGTTTCGGCTAATGGTTGTTCTCCCGCTACGGGAACTTTTGATAATACAGGTGTCACAGGCACGCTTGCTCCACCAACTTGTTTTGGAACAGGAACTAATAACGGCGTGTGGTTTCAATTTGCAGCGGTTACCCCAGTAGTTAACATTACTGTTAACGGGACAACACTTTCGCAACCCATGGTAACACTTTTATCATCTACGGGTACATGTGTTAGTCCTTTTACCGAATTAACATGTTCAAATCCTGGAACTTCTAATGCAACAATTTCTTATAGTGCTTTAACAACAGGCACAATTTATTATATCTATGTTGACGGCGCAAATAATGGAGTTGGTTCTTTTAATTTATGTCTAAATTCTCCCTCGCAACCACAAAACGATTTGATGTGTAATGCAATTACTTTACCTGCAAGTAATTTTTGCTCACCCGATAACGCATACACTAACGTGGGTGCAACCCAAGACATGTTAATCAACAATACGGTTTATCCAGGTTGTTGGACGGATGGTTTAGGTGCAAATAATGGCGTATGGTTTAAATTTGTTGCACTAGGTAATCAGTGCGACATTACTGTTAGCGGTTTTACAACACCAATAATTAATGTTGTTGCGCCACCAGCAAACGATTGTAATTCAACTGATTTTGCAAATTTTATTTTTAGAGCTTGTAACCAGAGTGCTTCTGGTGTTACCTCTACAACTGCTTCTAGTAATAGCTTTGTTACTGGTCAAACATATTATGTATTAGTTGATGGTTTAAATAATACTACTGGCTCTTTTAAAATATGTATTAATAGCTATATACCTTCAGCCGTACTTGTTAATGATGTATGTTCCGGCTCAATACCTTTATGTCCTAATAGTACAACTGCTGGAACTACACAAGGAGGCAATCCAGTAAATGCTACCGATCCACCTGTTCAATGGGGGACTGGAGCTACTGGAAATAATTGTAATGGAGATAATAATTTTACCGTTTATTTTGATTTCTGGACTGATGCAAATAACAGCCCTGTAACTGTTGAAATTTTTCCTAATTGTACTGATCCTGGTACTCCAGGTGGTATAGACAATAATAGGTTACAAGTTGGGATTTTTGGATTTACAAACAACAGCCCATGTGATAGGAATAATTGGGACTATTTAGTTTGTGATGCAAAAAATCAAAATTATGGCGCAAGTTTTATACTATTAACAACAAGCGCTATGACTCAACCGAATACTCACTATTATATTGTGTTTGATTCGTTTCCTGATTTACCTTGTAGTTTTAACATAAGTATTACTGGAAATCGAGGTGCAAACGCAGGGCCAGACCAAGCTGTTTGTTTAAATACCCCACCTTTTAATTTAACCGGTTTTACACCTACTTCTGGAGGCACATGGAGTGGTCCAGGTATAACAAACGCTACTACAGGCACTTTTAATCCTTCAATTGCGGGGATAGGAAAACATGTAGTATTTTTCAGCTCTGGGCCATGTACAGATACCAAAATAATTACAGTTACAGGTCCAACTGTAAATGTGTCAAATAATATTAATTTATGCGCAGGACAATGCGCTACACTAATAGGCGATGCAACACAACAAAACACTGCTGTTTCCAACTTGGTTTTTTCATCTACTGCTCCTAATAATAACTTATCTATACCTGATAATTCAACTACAGGAGTCTCGTCAACTATAAATGTTACAGGTCTTTCCTCAGCAACAATTGCAAGTGTCAATATAAATATTAATCATACATGGAATTCTGATTTAAATATTTATTTAGTTTGTCCAAATGGTTCACAAATTGAATTATCATCTGGAAATGGCGGTTCTGGAAATAATTATTCGAACGTAACTTTCTCACCTACTGCATCAATTTTAATAAGCACACTTTCAGGCGTTGCTACATCACCAATAACAGGCATTTATCTTCCTGAAAGTAATTTTTCAGGTTTAAATTCATGTTTAGTAAATGGACAATGGAAATTAAAAGTGACTGATGGTGTAGGTGGAGATGTTGGAACAATTGTTAGTTGGTCAATTACATTTTCAAATTCTGTAACTACTATAATTCCAGCAAACTTTACTTGGAGCCCAACAACTGATATGACAAACAGCACAACACTTACACCACAAGTTTGTCCTACAACTACAACAACTTCTTCACAAACTTATACTTTAACGGCTACAGATGCCAATGGTTGTATTGCAACTGATCAAGTCACAGTGAGTACAGCTCCACTGTCAATTACAGCAAGTAACGATCAAACAATTTGCCCTAATGGTTCTGCTACTTTAGTTGCAAATGGGGCAAATTCATATGTGTGGGCTTCTCCTAATGCAGGAGATTTATCCTCTGTAAACGGTTCAAGTGTTACCGCTTCTCCTAGTGTTACAACTACATATACGGTTACAGGTACCTCCGGCACATGTACAGACACTGAAGAAATTACAGTAACAGTTGGCGCTAATTTAACTCCTACACTTACTGCAGATACAGTTTGTGCAAATCAAACGTTAAATTTAACTTCAGATGTTTTAAATGCAACATCTTATACCTGGACAGGACCTAATGGTTTTACATCTTCTATTCAAAACCCAACTATAAACAACGCAGCAACAGCATACAGTGGCACTTATTCTTGTACAATAGTACTAAATGGTTGTTCGGGCACAGCAACAATTGATGCTTTGGTAAATCAAGTTCCAACATTAAGTGCAATTACCTCTCAATCGCTTTGTCCATTTACAAACACAAATGCGGTAACTTTTTCAGGAACAACCGGTGCAACATTTAACTGGACAAATACAAATATTAATACAGGCTTAACTACTGCAACTGGTGCAGGTAATATACCTTCATTTGTTGCTACAAATACTACAACTGCAACAATTTCATCGCAGGTTGTTGTAACTCCAACTCTTAATGGCTGCGACGGAACAGCACAAACATTTACAATAACAGTATCACCTCCGGGTACACTTAGTTTCACAATGGATTCATTGGATTTAACTTGTGCTTCTGCAAATTCAGGAGCAATAACAATAACTCCAGGTGGCGCTAATTATACTTACGATTGGATAAGTGGTCCAACCAATTATACATTACCAACTACAAGTCAGTCGAACTTAGTTAATTTACCTGAAGGAGAATATTGTGTAGAAATTAATAGCCCAAGTCAATCAGCTGGTAACGTAACCATATTTACAGAGACATTTGAAAATGGAATTACAAATTGGACGTTAAACAACGCGAACGGAACAAATATTTGGGTTAACAATAATAGTTACATCGGAGGGACATGTGCTTCCGTTGGATTTACATCTAGTCCGACTCCTAATCAACCTGCAGCAGTAACAAATAGCCCGCAAAGCTATTACCTACATATTGTTGCTACAAATTCATTACCAGTAACCTGCGGAGCAGGCTCTGTTAATTTCCCTCCATTAAACGCAAACTTTAATGGATCTCAGGCATCTACACAATATGCAACTTTAAATACGCCTATTAATACTGTTGGATTATCCAATGTTACCGTTTCATTTTATTGGTTAGGTGATGGAGACGTTAATGATTATGCGATTTTAGAATCAAGTATTGATGGTGGAACAACTTGGGTTCAGGCGGGCGCTATTTTAAATAATCAAACGACTTGGATTCAGACAACTCGCACTAGTGCAACCTGGGCTAATATTGCTAATTTACGTTTTAGATTTAAATGGATTAATAACTCATCATCGAGTCAAGATCCGCCAATAGCAATTGATCAAATTGTTATAACCGCTGATGCACCTGCTACTTGCCCGGCACAAGCTACACAGTGCGCAACTTTAATTGCACCTCCTGTTAATTATCCAACATTTGCGCAATTGGATAGCATTTGTATTGGAGGAACAATTAATTTACCTACGTCAAGTAATAATGTAACCCCAATTACAGGAACGTGGTTGCCTGCGGTAAATAATCAATCTACAACCACCTATACTTTTACTCCAACTGCTGGACAATGTGCTGAAGATACTATTATGGAGGTTGCCGTGAAACCTATTCCTGAATTAACAGCAGTTGCAAGTCAAACGGTTTGCGTAGGTGAATCTGTAAATGCAATTACTTATAATTCAACCATAGTTGGTTCTATAATTAATTGGACTAATAATACAACTTCTATTGGTTTATCTACAAGTGGCACTGGAGACATTAATTCATTTAATGGCGCAAATCCAGGAAATACACCAATAACAGGTACAATTACAGCTACTCCAAGTGCAAATGGATGTGATGGATTACCAATTACTTTTTCAGTAACGGTTAATCCAATACCTCAATTAACAGCTATCAATAGTCAAACGGTTTGTGCAGGAGAAACTGTAAATGGTATAAGTTTTATTACAAGCGTTACCGGAACTACTATTAATTGGACAAATACAGAACCCACAATTGGTTTAGCCGCTAGCGGTAATACAGATATTGCTTCTTTCACAGGTATAAATACAGGCAATACTTCTTTACAAGGTTCTATTACAGGAACACCAACAGTTAATGGATGTGATGGTTTACCTCAAACGTTTTCCATAACTGTAAATCCTATTCCGGTGCTTACTTCGGTAGCTAGTCAAACGGTTTGCGCTGGACAAACAGTTAACGGGGTTACTTTTTCATCTTCAGTATCTGGTTCAACCATCGATTGGACGAATACAGAAGCTGGAATTGGACTTTCAGCTAACGGAACAGGAAATATTAGTTCGTTTACCGGAATTAACAATGGTACTACTCCAACAACAGCAACTCTTTCTGCAATACCAACCGTAAATGGTTGTGATGGCTTGGCTCAAACATTTTCAGTAACCGTAAATCCTAATCCAACTGATATAATTGCACCATCAACAAATGAAAATTGTGGTCAATCAGATGGGACGTTTAATATTACAAATACTTCAGGTGGAACTGCACCATTTCAGTATAGTATAAACGGTGGAACTTTAACAACTGTTACCACATATAATGATTTAACAGCAGGGACATATACCATATCAGTTTCTGACAATAATGGCTGTACGTATTCTAAAACAATCACAGTGGGTTCATTACCTGGTCCAACTAGAATTGATTTATTACCTATAAATGCAAATTGTGGTGGTTCTGATGGTGAAATCACTGTAACAAATACGACATATGTTAATGGCCAAACACCAAGCCCACCATTTCAATATAGTTTTAATGGTCAACCTTTTACTAGCAACCCTTCGTTGTCTAATATACCCTCAGGAAATTATACTATTACTGTAATGGATTCAAATAATTGTTCTATTGATTCGGTTATTTCAATTGGTTCAAATCCAGGACTAAATGCATCATTTACAGTAACCACACAATTAACAGGAAATGACACAATAGATATTGGTTCAAGCACATCTGGTTATGATTTGACTTATTTATGGAACTATAGTACTTTAAATGACACATTAAATGCAATTTATATTAACAATTCTACTGAAGGTAATGGGGTAACTTATAATTGGACTTTTAATAATGGGCCTACTACTAATTCAGTAGTTACAAATGATTTAAATAATTTAAATCAAAATACTCAAGGTCCTGGTCCAATAATAGTAACATTAATTGCATCAAATGGCAATCAACTTTGTAATGATACTGCAAAAGTTATAATTGAATTAAAGCCATTTATATATGTACCAAACGTTTTTTCACCTAATGGAGATGGGCAAAATGATTTTTTCTTCATTAATTATAGAGGCTACAAAAACTTAAATATGATTATTTTTAATCGTTGGGGCAATAAATTATTTGAAACCGCAAGTCCTGGTGTTGGTTGGGATGGTACAGGAGCTTCAGAAGGCACATATTACTACATTGTGACCGGTGTAGGAAATGATGATAAAAAATTTGAAGCAAAAGGATACTTAACTTTAGTAAGGTAAATTCAAGTAAATGGCATTTTACTAATTACTTACATTTAATTGTTATCTTTGTTTCCTTAAAAAAATTTTAAATATGTCTTATTTGGAATTTGAAAAACCAATTGAAGAATTGGAAAAAGAATTAGCTAAGCTAAAAGATGTAGCTGAAAAAAGTAAGGTTGACGTTAGTACGTCAGTTACAGAATTGGAAGCGAAAATTTTAGAGGAGAAAGTCCGTATCTACTCCAATTTAACTCCTTGGCAACGTGTGATGGTATCTCGTCATCCAGAAAGACCTTATACACTTGCTTACATTGATTATATTTCAAAAGGCACATTCATGGAACTTCATGGTGACAGAACTGTTTGGGATGACAAAGCAATGGTTGGTGGTTTTGGTGATTTAGATGGCAGAACAGTAATGTTTATAGGTCAACAAAAGGGAATAAACACCAAAATGCGTCAAATCAGAAGATTTGGAATGGCCAACCCTGAAGGTTATCGAAAAGCACTTCGTTTAATGAAAATGGCCGAAAAATTTAATAAACCAATCGTTACATTAATTGATACTCCAGGTGCATATCCTGGATTAGAGGCTGAAGAACGTGGACAAGGAGAAGCAATTGCGCGTAATTTGCTTGAAATGGTTCAATTAAAAGTACCTGTAATTTGTATCATAATTGGTGAAGGTGCTTCGGGTGGTGCTCTAGGTATCGGAATTGGCGATAAAGTGTTGATGTTGGAAAATTCATGGTATTCTGTAATTTCTCCTGAAAATTGCTCTACAATTCTATGGAGAACTTGGAATTTTAAAGAAAAAGCTGCTGAGGCGCTTAAACTTACGGCTGAAGACATGACTAGAAATAAATTGGTTGATGGTGTAATTAAAGAGCCATTGGGCGGCGCACATGCCAATAAAGAAGAAATATTTGAAACTGTTAAACAACGAATCATCGCTGAATTAAAAGAATTGGATAAAAAAACACCTGAAAATAGAATTAATGAAAGAATTGAAAAATTCTGTGCAATGGGTGTAACTGAAGAAATTGAAGATTAAAAAAACAATATAAAATGGCAAATACAGGAGATATTAATGTAGGATCTGTGATCCGTTTTAATGGAGAACTAGTAGTTTTAACTGAGTACCAACATCGTACACCAGGCAACTTAAGAGCTTTCTACCAAGCTAAAATGCGTAATCTTAAAACTGGGAAACAAACAGAATATCGTTTCCGTTCTGGTGAAGAAGTAGAAACTGTTCGTGTAGAATATAAAATGATGCAATTTATCTATGAAGAAGGTGAATTCATAGTGGTTATGGATGGTGAAACTTTCGAACAAGTTTACGTTCCAAAAGTGATGATTGGTGACAATATTGAGTTCCTGAAAGAAGGCATGGAAGTGAAAATTACTTTCGAAGATGAAAACCCTATTTTAGCTGAGCCTCCTGTTTTTGTTGAGTTAACAATTACTTATGCTGAACCTGGCGTTAAAGGAGATACTGCAACTAACACATTAAAGCCTGCAAATGTTGATACAGGAGCTCAAATTATGGTTCCATTGTTTATTAATGAAGGTGATACGGTAAAATTTGACACAAGAACACGTTCCTATGTTGAACGTGTGAAAAAATAAATTTCATTCAATTTAATTTAAATGTGCCGGGAGATTTTAAATAATCCTCCCGGTTTTTTTTGTTTTATGCTTTAAAATAGACTAAACAAATAACTTTTGTAGTTACACGAAAAATTGTGTTAAAAATTATGTTAATAAATTAAAATTTATTTACTTTTGTATTAAATCTAAAATTCTATGAAATACTTTGAAACAAATTACCTAGGAAAACCTTCAGTAACAGCAGCTTTAAAAGGAAATGCAAAGTTGCAAAAAATGCTTTCAGTTAAAGCATTAAAAAGCTCTACCGATTCAAAAAGTTTAACAACTGCAGATTTCAAAAGATTGAGTAATGGAAAAACAAAAACCAACAAACAACTTACAGTTGATGTTGACAATTACATTAACCCTTTTGGATTCTGATTTAAAAAGTTAACCTTCTCTCATTAGTAAACCACATCAATCTGATGTGGTTTTTTTATGCTCACATTTCAACTAATTTGTAAACTACTTTTGAAAACTTCATAAATAACAAATGGGTTATGCGATTAAATTTGTTATTATGAGCGAAATAAAACTACATTTAAAAACAGCCGATAAGCTGAACATTGATATTAAACAAGTAAAAGCAACAATTGCTTTATTAGATGAGGGTGCAACCATCCCATTCATCTCCAGATACCGAAAAGAAGTTACAGGAAGTTTGGATGAATTGCAGGTAATGCAAATACGTGATGAGATAGAGCGTCTTCGACAGTTAGAAACCCGCAGAGCAGCTATTTTAAAAAGCATAGATGGGCAAGGCAAATTAAGCGACGAATTAAAAGAGAAGATTGAAAATGCTGAAACAATAAGCGAACTAGAAGATTTATACCTTCCTTACAAACCAAAGCGCAGAACCAAAGCAACAATTGCAAGAGAAAAAGGGTTAGAACTACTTGCACTTAAAATTTATGCCCAGGAGAAATTTGATTTAGATGCAGAAGCTGCTCAATTTGTTAATGCAGAAAAAGAAGTAACCAACATAATGGAAGCTCTTCAAGGTGCGCGTGATATAATTGCGGAGATTGTATCTGAAGACGCTGAGGTTCGCTCACAAATGAGGAATTTATTTCAGCGAAATGCAACCATAAAATCACGGGTAATAAAAGGCAAAGAAGAAGAAGGTGAAAAATTTAAAGATTATTTCGATTGGGAAGAACCACTTTCTCAATGCCCATCGCATCGTATGTTGGCAATGCGACGTGGGGAAAAAGAAGATTTTTTGATTTTGGATATTAAACCCGAAGATGAAGATGCTGTTGCTTTAATAAATAAGAACGTAGTAAAATCTAACAACGAGTCATCTAAGCAAGTTGCAGAAGCTGCAGAGGATGCTTACTATCGTTTATTGCAACCATCTATTGAAGCGGAAACACGAATGATGCATAAAGAATTGGCAGACACAAAAGCTATACAAGTGTTTGCAGATAACATCAAAGAATTATTATTGGCTTCTCCACTCGGGCAAAAATCAATTTTAGCTATTGATCCAGGTTTTAGAACCGGTTGTAAAGTTGTGGCATTAAACCGTCAAGGCAAATTACTGGAAGAAACAGTCATTTATCCTCACGAACCTCAGCGTAAAGTAGTAGAAGCAGAAAATATTATTCTCGCTCTATGTGCACGTCACCAAATTGAAGCCATAGCTATTGGTAATGGAACTGCAGGAAGAGAAACCGAAACATTTGTTCGTAAAATAGATGTTTTACCAAAAGACATTCCTGTAATTATGGTGAATGAAAGCGGTGCATCGATATATTCGGCATCGGAAGTTGCTCGTGAAGAGTTTGCCGATTACGATTTAACAGTTCGTGGTGCTGTAAGCATTGGAAGAAGATTGGCTGATCCTTTGGCAGAATTAGTAAAAATAGACCCAAAATCAATTGGAGTTGGACAATACCAGCATGATGTAGATCAACAGCTTTTGAAAAACAAATTAGATGAAGTAGTTAGTAGTTGTGTGAATGCAGTTGGTGTTGAGTTAAACACAGCGAGCAAACAATTGCTAACTTATGTTTCTGGCCTTGGGCCGGCATTGGCACAAAACATTGTGGAATACAGAAATGAAAATGGGCCATTCCGCTCACGCAAAGATTTATTGAAAGTACCACGCATGGGAGAAAAAATCTTTGAGCAATCAGCAGGTTTTTTACGGGTAAGAAATGGCGTACATCCTTTGGATAAAAGTGCTGTGCATCCTGAAGCATATCATGTAGTAGAAAAAATGGCCGCAGATAAAGGGTGTGATGTGGAGGAATTAATCAACAATAAAGAATTACGCAAACAAATTAAATTAACCGATTACATTACCGATCAAATTGGTTTGCCAACCCTTCAAGATATTATGAAAGAATTGGAAAAACCAGGTAGAGACCCTAGAAAATCATTTGAGCTTTTTTCATTTACAGAAGGGGTTGAGAAACCAGAAGATTTACGTGCAGGTATGAAATTAAAAGGAATTGTTACCAATGTAACCAACTTCGGAGCTTTTGTAGATGTTGGTGTTCACCAAGACGGTTTGGTACACCTGTCGCATCTTTCTGATACTTTTATTGACGACCCCAACAAAGTTGTTAAAGTGCATCAAATAGTAGATGTAACGGTAATGGAAGTTGACTTAAAGAGAAACAGAATTTCCTTATCTATGAAATCCGATCCGGCAAAACCTACTCAACGAGGAAGTTCTACAAGTGTTAAACAAGAAATCAAATACGATTCTTCTGATATGGGTTCTGCGCTTGCTGCTTTAAAACAAAAGTTTGGAAAGTAGTTTTATAACTATAACGTTTAAACAAATATAAGAATGGTTTATACTTAATTATGTTTAAAAATTACCGCCAATACTTACAAAAAATGTTCTTCCATTACCTGGCATAATGCCAGGTCCGGGATAACCGCCTGCTCTTCGTGTAGCGTATTTTTCATCAGTAATATTATTTACACCTGCTTTTAAACTGTAGTGTTTTGCAAACTTATACGATAATGTGGCATCCATTACTTGGTAAGCAGGTAGCTTCCCAATTGTTGCAGTTGAATTTGGCACTTCAGTATTTGTAGCATCTGTAAATACATCTCCTACACTACTAAATTGAAAGCTTGCTGAAAAGCCTTTTAAATTATAACTAGCACCAAATCGGTGAATGTAATGTGGTGCGTTTTCAATACGTTTATTTACAATAGATTTTGCTGGATCATTAGCGATAGTTGGATTATTCCAGGTTACGTATCGCGCATCAATAAACGAATTAGAAGAGTAAATACTAATTGTACCATATTTAGTAAAATCTGTAAATAATTTAATAAAATCAACCTCAACAAAGGACTCAATCCCTTTACTTTCAGAGGACCCAATGTTGGTTTTAAATGGCGCACCATTTTGTGTAATCAATCCAATTCGATTTTCATACTTCAAATAAAACAAACCAATGTCAAAATTCAATGCCTTTTTAACTGTTCCTTTAAATCCAAAGTCGGCATTAAATCCTTTTGCATCTTGCATGTTTGGATCAATTATTTCTGTAGTTGCAGAAGGAGTAAGTTCGGAAAAAGTTACTGGACGATAAGCTTGTGAGTAATTACCATACACATTAATTTTATCAGTAATCATCAATTCAGTTCCTATTCCGTACAATAAAATCTGACGAGTTTTTTTGCTTGAATTTAAAATACCTGCTTGTGTTGAAGAAATATATCCTTTTGCTGTATTTTCAACATAATCTAGTCTTAGGCCCGGAATTACTTTCAAACGCTTACCAACCTGAAAAATATTTTCTGCAAATACAGCGTAATTTAAAGTTCCAAATTCTAACGATTTTCCATATTCAGATTTGGTTAAGGTTAAATCAAAATCATCGCCACTTGTTCCTGTGCCTAATTGATTACGCTTTGTATTTCCGCTATATGCTCTTACACCACCTGCAAAAATATTTTCCACACCAAGCAATTTATACTTTACCGACAATCGCGCCTCAGCACCATAATTTTTATAATAATCTCTGTCTACTTGTCTAGGATTATAATTTAAGATAGTAGTATTTAATGTATCCTTTATTGAAATTGATTTTGTAAATCCAACACTATTTCGTTCTGCAAGTGTTAAGAATGATTTTATTTGCAAATTCACATTGCTTGAAATGGCATATTTAATTAATAAAGAGGCAACATTCCAAGGAGCGCTAAACCAGTTTCTTTTCCTTAAAGACTGTTTGTGATTTTGCGTAAATTGATCATCAGTTAAACCACCGGGTTGCTGACTTTCATAATTCATATTCGTATATTCAGCACCAATATTTATTTTTTTTGTTAATTGATAATTAGCCGAGAAATATCCGGTATATGTAAAATATTTGCTATTCTCTCTCCAACCATCTGCCATTCGAGTATGAAAAAAACCATAGTAGTTGAACTTTTTATGAGTACCTCCAATTGCATTGTATGTATTAAACAAACCATAAGATCCAAAAGTTTGTTGGGTTTCAACAGCAATTGGTTTATCAGAATTACCTTTTTTAATTTGGTAATTAATTAAGCCACCAAACTGTGGCCCGTATTGTAAAGATGCTGCACCTCTCACCACTTCTATTCTGCTTAACGCTTCCATTGGAGGTGTGTAATACGTTTCCGGATATCCAAAAATCTCCGAACAAATATCATAGCCATTTTGCCTTACATTAAACTCCCACGAACGATTAGGGCTTAAACCACGTGCAGCAACACCTACCTGAATTCCAGACCCGTCGTTTTCCCAAACACTCATGCCAGGCACTTTACTAAAAACCTGACGAGCATTATTTGTGCTTAAATCAGCATTAATTTTATCCAGTATTAAAACCTCAGATTTTTTTCCTGCATATATTACATTATCCTTCATTTGAGGCATTCTTTCAACACCACCTAATGATTGGTCACCGTTAATTTCAATTTCTGTTAAATTTATTTTTTTGATAGAATCGGTTTGAGAATAAACATTAGTGAGTGTTACAAAAAAAGAAAGGATAACAATAGATATAAATTTCTTCATTTTGGACAATGTAATTTTAGGTTACAAAATTGTTATTTAGAACACTTCTAAACAATACCAAAAAAAAGGTATTCTTCAAAACCCATTAAATTGAGTTTTAAAAAATAAAATATAACTTTCAGTCTTGTAAAATGAAAAACGATAAAAAACTAATAGCCGACATTATTCAATGGGATATTAATTCTTGGAAATATGCAATTGACTTCTGGGAAAGTAAATGTAATTTAAATTCAACCATGAATGCCCTTGAATTGGGTGGCAGAGAAGGCGGTTTATCCTTATGGCTTGCTTTAAAAGGGATTAAAACAATATGTTCCGATCTAAATGATACTGAGAAAACAGCATTCCCGCTTCACCTGAAACACAATCTTAGTCATTTAATTTCCTATCAAGACATAAATGCTACAACTATTCCTTATAAAGAACAATTTGATATTATTGTTTTTAAGTCCATCTTGGGTGGAATTGGTTACGGGAACAACAAAAACGGACAAGAACAAACGTTCAACTCGATATATAATGCTTTAAAACCAGGTGGTAAACTATTATTTGCTGAAAATTTAGCAGCTTCTCCTTTTCATCAATTTTTTAGAAAAAAATTTGTAAAGTGGGGTAGCGAATGGCGTTATCCAAAACTGGAAGAGTTAGAACAATGGCTCACAAATTTTAGCAAAGTAGAGCTTGAGTGTAAAGGCGTTTGGGCAACTTTTGGACGTAGTGAAAAACAACGAAATTTATTATCTGCTTTTGATAAAACAATTTTTGATTATGTAACACCTAAACAACATCGTTACATTGTTTTTGCTGTTGCAGAGAAATAATACGTTATGAAAAAAAAGAGAATTTTAATATTACTTCTAACTCCTTTACTATTAGTTACAGCTTGCCAACAAGCTCGTTTTGTTTTCTACAATTTTGCTGATATCAGAGATCATAAAAAATTCCCTTCACGTCAACTTTCAGCTTCAAATCAACCTTTCTATTTCTCAAAATCGAAACAAGAAAAATATCCAACAACATTATTTAAAAATAAAAAAGATAGTATTTCATTTGAACGCTTATTAAAAGAAAGCGGAACAGTTGCTTTTTTAGTAATTAAAAATGATAGCATTTATTATGAAAAATATTTTAAAGGTTATGATGCTAAAAGTATTGTCCCTTCTTTTTCAATGGCTAAATCTGTTGTATCTATGTTAATTGGTTGTGCTATAGACGATGGCTTCATTCAATCAACCAACGAACCCATTACTAATTACATTCCCGAACTAAAAAAAAACGGTTTTGAAAAAGTACAAATAGAACATTTACTGCAAATGACCTCCGGAATAAAATTTAATGAAGGCTATTACAACCCTTTTGGCGATGTTGCTTCATTTTATTATGGTAGGCAGCTCTATAAAAAAATGTTTCGAATGAAATTAAAATCCGAACCCGGTAAAAAATTTGAATACATTAGTGGCAATTCGCAATTACTTGGTTTAGTTCTCGAACGAGCTCTCAAATCAAAAACAGTTACACAATACCTTCAAGAAAAAATCTGGACTCCATTAGGCATGCAATACGATGCTTCCTGGAGCATTGATCGTAAAAAAAACGGAATTGAAAAAACATTTTGCTGCATCAATACCGTTGCGCTCGATTACGCAAAATTGGGCAGAATGTATTTAAATAATGGCAAATGGAACAACAACCAAATCATATCAGAAAACTGGATTAAAAAATCTACTAAAAGTGATACATTAAACGGGGCAGTTTCTTATTACAAATACCAATGGTGGATTCCTAATTTTAAAGGAGATTTTATGGCAGAAGGAATCCTAGGACAATTTATATATGTTAATCCTATCAAAAACATAATTATAGTTAGATTAGGCAAAAAATACGGTAAACGAAATTGGTGGGTGGCACTGCCCGAAATCGCAAAGTATTATTAATAAATTAAAATAACATAACACAAACAAATAATCAAATCAATAAGCATTTTAGATGAGTTTTTTCTTTAACTAATTTGAAAAATAAAGAGATTGTTTATATTTGTATAGAAAGGTATTTAATTATGAGTAAAGCAGCACAACCCGCAAAAAGCGAACTAAGTTTCGATGAGTTTAAAAGTATTGTAATTAATGATTATCGTATTATTAATGAAAGCAGACAAGCTAGTTTGATGGGGCGTAAAGAAGTTTTAACCGGAAAAGCCAAATTTGGCATTTTTGGGGATGGTAAAGAGTTAGCTCAAATTGCCATGTCAAAAGTGTTTAAAAATGGCGATTTCAGAAGTGGTTATTACCGCGACCAAACTTTTATGTTTGCCATTGAAGGGATAAATCTTGAACAATGGTTTGCCGGCTTGTATGCCAATACTGATCAACAACAGGAGCCTATGAGTGCAGGAAGACAAATGGGCGGACATTATGCAACACGTAGTGTTAATGAAGATGGTTCATGGAGAAATTTAGTGAATCAAAAAAATTCATCTTCCGATATTTCACCTACAGCCGGACAAATGCCTCGCTTGCTTGGTTTAGCTTATGCCTCGCACTTTTATAAAATAAACAAAGATTTACATCAGGGTAAATACCTTAATTTTTCCAACCAAGGAAATGAAATTGCATTTGGAACCATAGGCGATGCAAGTACTTCGGAAGGTTTGTTTTGGGAAACCATTAACGCAGCAGGTGTTCTTCAAATCCCTATGCTAATGAGCGTTTGGGATGACGGGCATGGAATTTCCGTTCCTAAAAAATTTCAAACAACAAAAGAAAGCATCTCGGAAATTTTAAAAGGATTTCAGCGTGATGCAAATGGAAAAGGTTACGAAATTTTTAAAACAAAAGGATGGGATTATGTTCACTTATGCGAAACCTTTGAAAAAGCATCAAAGGTTTGTCGCGAAGAACATGTACCTGTTCTCATACATGTTGAAGAAGTAACTCAACCTCAAGGCCATAGCACTTCAGGCTCGCATGAGCGCTACAAATCAAAAGAACGCTTGCAATGGGAAGCTGATTTTGATTGCATCAAAAAAATGCGCGAGTGGATTCTTGAAAATGCAATAACCACAGCAGAAGCCTTAGATAAAATTGAAGAGGATGCTAAATCCGCAGTAAGAAATGCAAAAAATGCTGCCTGGGCATCTTTCTGTGAACCAATCAAACAAAACTTAAAACAAGTTGTTGATATGATTCATGCTATTGCAGCAAAAAGTTCGCAGCAGGCTTTCATTCAAAAAGTAGCTGAAGACTTATCACATGCTATAGAACCTTTAAAAAGAGATGTTCATGTGGCTGCAAAAAAAGCTATTCGTTTAAGCAGGAATGAACACACAGAAGAAAGACAGGCACTGATTAACTGGGTTAATCAGGCACGTTTAAAAAGTTATGATGAATACAGTTCTCATTTACTTTCAGAAACAGCTCTTTCTCCAATGCATATTGATGCTGTTCCTGTTCAATACAGTGATGAAAATAAAATGTGCGATGGTAGAGAATTGCTGCGCGATAACTTCGATAAAATTTTAAGTACCTACCCTGAGACTCTTATTTTCGGCGAAGATTCCGGAAAAATTGGCGGTGTAAATCAAGGCTTAGAAGGCCTACAGGCAAAATATGGCGAACATCGCGTGTTTGATACCGGTATTCGTGAAGCAACTATTATGGGACAAGCCATTGGTTTAGCCATGCGTGGTTTAAGACCAATTGCTGAAATTCAATATTTGGATTATTTGCTTTACGCCTTGCAAACCATGAGCGATGATTTGGCAACTGTTCGTTACCGCACCAAATCGTATCAAAAAGCGCCAGTTATCATTCGTACTCGTGGACATCGATTAGAAGGCATCTGGCACAGTGGTTCACCAATGGGAATGATTTTAGGAGCATGCAGAGGCATTCACATTTGCGTGCCGCGCAACATGGCGCAGGCTGCAGGATTTTACAATACTTTGCTTAAAGCTGATGATCCAGCACTAATTATTGAACCTTTAAACGGTTACCGTTTAAAAGAAAAATTACCATCTAATTTTGGAGAGTTCTGCACTCCTTTAGGTATTCCGGAATTATTGCAAGAAGGTGCAGATGTAACATTAATAACTTACGGTTCATGCGTAAGAGTGGCGCAAGAAGCTATTAAGGCATTAAACGAAACCGGAATAAGCGTTGAGTTAATTGATGTGCAAACCTTATTGCCGTTTGATATTCATCATTCCATAGTAGAGTCGGTTAAGAAAACCAACCGAGTGGTATTTTTGGATGAAGATGTACCCGGAGGAGCAACTGCTTACATGATGCAGGAAGTGTTGGAGAAACAAGGAGGATACCAGTATTTGGATTCTGCGCCATTAACGATAACATCGCATGCACATCGACCGGCTTACGGAAGTGATGGCGATTATTTCAGTAAACCGAATGCCGATGATATTTTTGAAAAAATTTATCAGATGATGCATGAGGTAAACCCAAATGAATTTCCGGCATTGTATTAAACACTTAGTGTTTATAGAGGAACTGATTTGAGGGAATTGCTTTTCTGCGTATTTTTAATTTTAAACTTATTTAGTTTGTTTTTCTTTTTTTGACAGTCAAAAAAAGAAAGCAAAAAAAACAGCAGACCTCTTACCCTCCTTTCTCCGAGGGAGATAGGCGATTAATTTTGGTTGCAAAATTTATTTCGTTTTAAACGATACCAATCGTCCCTCTCTATTGGAGAGGGATGAGAGGAAGAGGTCAATCAACAATGCTATCCCGAATTTTTGATAATAATTTTGTTAACGAAATTGGCGCAGCAAAATGAATAGCTAGTTTTTAAGCAAGCTCAACTTATTTCAACCTATTCTTCAAATCCATTCGTTCGTGGAGTATCCTTATAATCTCAACAGATTTATCTTCCATCATACGATAGAAAATGATATGCTTTGAGATTTTTTTACCTTTCAATCCTGTGTATATTTCATCGTACACTTTTCCTTGTTGCGGTCTCTTGGCAATTGCA
Source organism: Bacteroidia bacterium (assembly GCA_044352985.1). Classification (GTDB taxonomy): domain Bacteria; phylum Bacteroidota; class Bacteroidia; order B-17B0; family Aurantibacillaceae; genus JADJDM01. The sequence goes on along the minus strand of JBILCU010000007.1, from coordinate 69,465 downwards.
GCGCATGCATTTAGAATTAGTTTATAATATTTGTCTGCTTGGCTTTCAGACCAGTTATCGAAAGTGTAATTCCAAATGTCAGATAGATCCTTAATGGCATAGTTTGTTAATTTAAACTTTGCCATTTATTTTCTTTTTTGTTTTTAACTTTTTTAAGTGTACTTCTGAATCAAAATCTTTGGCAATACCACTATTAACACCTTCGTCAATAGCATGGCGCAAAGCAATCACTTTTTGTTCTTCTTCTTCAAGCAGTCTAAGCCCCGCTCGAACAATTTCACTGGCGTTTTTATAACGGCCTTCTCTTAAAATATTTTGAATAAATTCATCAAAATAACTTCCCAAAGTAATGGATGTATTTTTACTCATAACTTTAATTTATGTAAATATACCAAATATTGGTATTTTTTCAAAATGAATTTATATGTTTCAGGGCTATTATTTATCCAGAATGAAAATGAATTTGTGCAGCAAAATGAACCGAAGAACAAAAAAACAAATTAAGACACATGGCGTATAACATATGGCAACTAAAAAAATAAATAGCTCCATGTGAAATATTGCCTTGACAATTTCTTGATTTCTTTTTGTTACTGCTTTCGCTCAACCTGGCTCAAATGTGCACTGCACATTTTCCCTAATCAAGCAAAAGAAAGTAAGCGCAAAAATAATTTGTAAAAAGAGTTTTTAAGCAGACCCTAAATAATTTAATTATCTTTGATAGTATCATTTGATACTATCAATTATGAAACCCCCATACAGCATAACAGCTAAAATCATACATTTAGTTGCTTTAATTTCTGAAAAGATTGGCGAAATAAATGCAAATCATTTATACAAACCTGCAACTGAATTAAGAAAAAAAAATCGCATTAAAACAATTCAATCTTCTTTGGAAATTGAGGGAAACACACTTTCCGAGGAACAGATAACTGCCTTGCTGGAAAACAAACGCGTGCTTGCCCCTAAAAAAGACATTTTAGAAGTTCAAAATGCAATAAAAGTGTATGATCAGCTCAATAAATTAGATCCTTTTAAATTAAAAGATATTGAGCGCGCACATTTTATTTTAATGAATGGTTTGATTGATCAAGCCGGAAAAATCAGAACAAAAAATGTAGGAATTGTAAAAGGATCAAAAGTAGAACACCTTGCGCCCAATGGCTCAATGGTAAAAGGCTTGCTTACTAAACTTTTTGATTATCTTAAAAAAGACGATGAACTGCTTTTAATTAAAAGTTGCGTGTTTCATTATGAATTTGAATTCATACATCCTTTTATTGATGGGAACGGAAGAATGGGAAGATTGTGGCAAACGTTAATTTTAATGAGTAAATATCCTGTTTTTGAATACTTACCCATAGAACATATTATTAAGCAACAACAAAAAACATACTATGCAAAACTTTCTGAATCGGATAAAAAAGGAAATTCAAGCCCGTTTATTGAGTTTATGTTAATAGTTATTTTGCAGGCATTAACGGAAGTAGTGCAATCTCAAAATAAAACCTTAACTGCACAAGACAGATTAGAATTATTTAAAGAAAAAATGGGCAAAAAAACATTTAGCAGAAAAGAGTATTTGATGAATTTTAAAACTATTTCTGCACCTACTGCCAGCAGAGATTTGAAATGGGCAGTGGATGAAAAACTTTTAAAAAAGGAAGGCAATCAACGATTAACAACTTATACGTTTTTATAAGTTATGTGGCCATGTAATGAGATTACATAGCATAAAACGATTATAATTGATGAACTCTAAAACAAAAACACTATTTTTGAATACATAAAAATTAAAAAATGAATTAAAACAAAAAAACTAAAATAAAATATTAGCGTTTAATTTTCGTGCAGTCGAAAACTGGTAATTTTTAACAATGCAACGAAAAGATGAAACGCTTACGCCAAAGCGTGAGCATTATCTTTTTGTATTGTGGGTATACCAGTGCCTCGACTGCTAGAAGTTAACTGTCTCACGCTGATTTTTTTAATACTAACTCTACTGCGGGACAAAGTAGAACAACAAAAAACAATTTTTTATGAAAAAGAAGAATTTACTTCTAACCGCAGTAGCAACGATAGGTTTGGCTGCTGCAACACTAGCGCAAACAGTTCCAAATTATGTGCCTACAAACGGATTGGTTGGTTGGTGGCCTTTCAATGGAAATGCCAACGATGAAAGTGGTAACAACAATAACGGAACAGTAAATGGAGCAAGTTTAACTACCGATAGATTTGGGAATAATAATAGAGCATACGATTTTAATGGCAGCAGCGATATTACTATACCACACAATAATGCACTTAATTTTCAAATAAATAATAAAATAAGTGTGTCTATTTGGGTTAAAACAAATACAAATCAACTTTATAGAAGTGTCATGGTTCAGAAAATTTCAGGTGTTGGTAATACACAAAGTGGATATGATATTGCTCTTGATAATGGCGGGGTTATATCACAGCGAGTTTCAGCTAGCCTATCTTTAAAAAATGGTAGTTCTGGGAGTTGGGGATACGCAAGTGATTCAACCGCAAATTTCATAACTAACAGTTGGCATAATTTAATTTTCGTATATGATCAAAATATCGGGAAATGTTATGTAGATGGTGTTTTAAAAAACACAATAGTAGGTCAGTCAGGGGTGATTGGTAATAATACAAATTCACTTCTATTTGGCTCGACGATTAATCAAGGGCTTACATCGAAAAAATTTATTGGACAGTTAGATGATATTGGAATTTGGAACCGCGCATTAACCCAGCAAGAAATAACTGATTTATACAATGCTAATATTTGTTACCAAACGATTACCGTTACTGATACATTAATCATTAATACTAATTTGGTTGGATTTAATCCGGTAACTTACCAAAACAGCATTAAAATTTTCCCTAACCCAACCAACGACCATGTTACCATTGATTACGGTAACTATGCTACATTAAGCGGTTATCAATTAAAAATTGAAAACTCATTAGGTCAGCAGGTTTTTCAAACTACCATTAATCAGCAAAGTAGTTATTTAAATTTAAGCAACTGGGGCGGTAATGGTATTTATTTTGTCCGCCTCATCGATCCGCAAGGCAATACCATTGATATAAGGAAGATTGTGTTGCAGTAAATCTGTACCCTGAGGCGCTCGAAGGGTACGATTAATTGGAGCTTCGAGAACCTCAGCCGCCAATTAATATGTCACTTCGAGCGAAGTCGAGAAGTCGACAGGCACAGGTCTCGACTTCGCTCGACCTGACATCTTTTAGATGTGAAGAATTTACGATTTGATGATTTACAATTTATAGATTTTTGAATCAAGATGATAAAATAATCGTACCCTGAGGCACTCGAAGGGTACGATTAATTGGAGCTTCGAGAACCTCAGCCACCAATTAATATGTCACTTCGAGCGAAGTCGAGAAGTCGACAGGCACAGGTCTCGACTTCGCTCGACCTGACATCTTTTAGATGTGAAGAATTTACGATTTGATGATTTACAATTTATAGATTTTTGAAGCAAGATGATAAAATAATCGTGCCCTGAGGCACTCGAAGGGTACGATTAATTGGAGCTTCGAGAACCTCAGCCACCAATTAATATGTCACTTCGAGCGAAGTGAAGAATCTAAAAAAACAGATGCTTCCTTCGTCAGCATGACAAGCTAAAAAAATCCTAAATCAGGATTCTAAAATCCAAAATATTTTTTGTCATTCTGAACGAAGTGAAGAATCTAAAAAAACAGATGCTTCCTTCGTCAGCTTGACAAGCTAAAAAAATCCTAAATCAGGGTTCTAAAATCCAAAATATTTTTTTGTCATTCTGAACGAAGTGAAGAATCTAAAAAAACAGATGCTTCCTTCGTCAGCTTGACAAGCTAAAAAAATCCTAAATCAGGGTTCTAAAATCCAAAATATTTTTTTGTCATTCTGAACGAAGTGAAGAATCTAAAAAAACAGATGCTTCCTTCGTCAGCATGACAAGCTAAAAAAATCCTAAATCAGGGCTCTAAAATCCAAAATATTTTTTTGTCATTCTGAACGAAGTGAAGAATCTAAAAAAGCAGATGCTTCCTTCGTCAGAATGAAAATCTAAAAAAATCCTAAATCAGGATTCTAAATTCTAAAATAATTGAGAAGATAAACTCTTACTTAAAACTTTGAAGATCGTATAATCTTTTATAAGTGCCATTTTTACTTAGCAACTCCTGGTGGTTTCCTCGCTCAATAATTTCACCTTGTTGAAGTACAACTATTTCATCAGCATGCACAATGGTAGATAATCGATGCGCTATGATAATGGAAGTTCTGTTTTTCATTAAACTATTTAAAGCATCCTGAACAACACGCTCACTTTCTGTATCCAATGCAGAAGTAGCCTCGTCTAAAATAAGTATTGGAGGATTTTTTAATATTGCGCGCGCAATAGAAATACGTTGTTTTTGGCCACCACTTAATTTACTTCCTCTGTCGCCAACATTACTATCGTAACCATCGGACATAGCTGAAATGAACTCATGAGCATTTGCAATTTTTGCAGCTTTGATAACATCTTCTCGAGATGCATTTTCAATACCAAACGCAATATTATTATGTATTGAATCATTAAATAGTATAGGCTCTTGAGAAACTATTCCCATAAAACTTCTGATCGTATTTATCGATAAATCTTTTAACGAAATCCCATCAATACAAATTTCACCTACACTCGGATCATAAAATCTTGGGATCATATCTGCCAAAGTAGTTTTACCAGAACCTGATTGTCCAACCAAAGCAATTGTTTTACCTTTTTGAATAGAAATAGCAATGTTTTTTAGCACATAACCTTGATCGCCCTTAGTGTATGCAAATGAAACATTTTTAAAATCGATGCTATTTTCAAAAGAGGGCAAATGCATTGGCATTTTTGGTTCATAAATTTTAATATCTGCATCTAAAATGCTTTCAATACGCTCCTCGGATGCAACCCCTTTTTGAATATTGTTATAGGCTACAGTAATCTGTTTTATTGGAGGTAAAATTTGTGATGCAACTGCAAAATAACCCATAAAAGCAGCTGCACTTAAACTGCCATCAGTTAACACCATAGAGCCCCCCAAAAACATTACAAACATTAAAACAGCAACTACTACCGACTCACTTATCGGCGAAGCCAAATCAGTTTTTCGATAAATGTTAACTGAAAGTTTATAATGCAGTTGATTGGTAGATGCAAATTTTTTAAGTAAAAATTTCTCAGCAGAAAAACCTTTTATAACTTTTAATGCGCCAAGTGTTTCCTCCATAATACTAAACAAGGAACCATATACCGCTTTACTTTTTATTGCTGATTTTTTTAAACTTTTACCTACAACGCTTACTACTAATCCTGCAATAGGCAAGAGTAATAATACATATAAAGTTAAATACGGACTAATATTAACAAGCATTATCACTGAAATAATAATTAGCAATGGCTCTCTAAAAACAAGTTCAAGAGTTTGCATAATGCTCCATTCTATTTCCTGTACATCAGTCGTCATTCTACTAATGATATCTCCTTTTCGCTCATTGCTATAATATGACAATGGCAAATCGAGTGATTTTTTCATTAATTTATTTCGTAAATCTCTCACTACACCATTTCTAATGGGAGCTAAAAAAAACATTGCCATGTATCGAAATAAATTCTTGCAAAAAATCAATACAGCAACAGAAATGCAAACAAAAAGCAAGGCCTCTAATTTACCTTTTGAGATAGAAACCGCATCAGTTCCATGCTGTGTAATAAAAGTTGACATTTTATAGTAAAAAAACTCAGAAACCGAATTGGCAGAGAATCCCAATGAAGGCTTAGGCTGCATGCTGTAAGCAATTAATTTATCGTTTTGCTGAAACAACAAATCTAAAAATGGAATAACTAATGTGATTGAGAAAACGGAAAAAAATGAAAACAACACATTAAATAAAATATTCAGTGAAGCATATCCCCAATAACCCTTAATGTATTTTAAAACACTGAATAATTTTTTCATGGCCATAAAGATACATATTGAAATGATTTCTTTTTAGTGTAGTTAATTAGGATTAGATAATTTTAAAAAGTGCCTCAAGATAAACAAGTCAATTTATTAAATTACTACATCAGCTAATTATACTATTTGAATTCACTAACTTTGCTTTATGCTGCTTCAACAATTCCATGAACATATTAATAATAAAAATTACTTTAACTCTAATACTGAATTGCTATTAGCTGTAAGTGGCGGAAAAGATTCGATGGTTTTGGCAGATCTTTTAATAAAAAGCAATTTATCTTTTACTGTTGCGCACTGTAATTTTTGCTTACGAGCAGAGGAGGCAGATAGAGATGAAGAATTTGTAACAAACTACTTCAATCAAAAAGGAATAAACGTTTACACAAAAAAATTCTCTACTTACGAATATGCCCAGAAAAACAATTTATCAATTCAAATGGCAGCGAGAGAACTGCGCTATAACTGGTTTAATGAATTAATAATAGAGCATAAATTTGAATTTTTAGTTACCGCGCATCACTTGAACGATGCTATTGAAACCTTTTTCATCAATCTCTTACGAGGAACAGGCATTAATGGCTTAAAAGGTATTCCTGAAAAACAAGGAAACATAATAAGGCCTCTTCTTTTTGCATCAACCGAATTAATTAATAATTATCAAAAAGAAAATACAATTCCTTTTGTAGAAGACAGTTCCAATAGAGAAACAAAATACCTTAGAAATCAATTAAGACATCAACTTATTCCATTACTAAAATCAGTAAATCCGGAAATTGAAAATACCTTTAAAAAGGAACTATCTATTTTTTATGATACCGCAAAATATGTAGAATTTAAAATCATTCAGGATCTATCTTCAATAACAAAAGCTGAAAACAATCAATTCATAATAAAGATTTCAGAGCTAATTCAAAGCCCATTTTTAGATTTAATACTCCATCATTTATTGAAACAATATCACTTCTCTCCTGACTTAAATCCTCAGCTAAAAACAATGATTTTAAATCCTGAAACAGGAAAAAAAATAGTTGGCTCACGTTTTAGTTGTTTGATAGATAGAGAGTGTATTATTTTTAAAGAAAATATCACCACGAGCTATCAACTTAATTACCTTATCAATAAAGAGGATCTGAATGTTGATTTTCCTATATCACTTAAACTTCTTCATCATCTAAAACCACACATAATTAAATCCGCACATGTTGGCTGTTTTGATATAGATAAATTATCTTTTCCATTACAGCTAAGAAAATGGGAAAAAGGAGATTTTTATTATCCAATAGGAATAAATGGCAAAAAAAAATTAAGTGATTTTTTTGTAAATAATAAATACTCCGAATTTGAAAAAAAAGAACAATGGTTATTAACATCCAACAACCAAATTGTTTGGATAATTGGCAAAAGAATAGACAGAAGGTTTATGGTAACCGATTTAACTAAAGAAACGTTAGAAATTAAATTAAATGACCCAAGATGACATCAAATTTGAAGAAAAACAGTTTTTAGGTCACAACAAATTCTCTGTAACATTACGTATGGGATTTGCCCTTTTTTGTTTTATTGGATATTATTGGAGCGAAAACCCAAATCCGGTAGAAGTTTCCGGAATAGAGATTGTTCCATACCCAGTTAGTAATTTCCCTAAATCGGGCGAAGTATTTTTTTTACTGGGCATGCTCATATTACTTATTTCTGCATTACTGGTATTTATTCTTCATACGCATACGCGAGTTTATGAAAACTACATTTTATTAGATGGTTTTTGGAATGCAAGAAGAGTAAAAATTGACTTGAGAAACGTACACACGGTAAAAAAATTACGATACAAGCCAAATTGGTTCAGACGGCCTGTTTACAACTTACACGCTAATGGAATAATACGATTTTATACTGGTGGAGATGAATTTGTAGAATTAAAAGACAAAGACGGATTAACATATAGAATTGGTTCTCAATACTCAGGAGAGTTAGCAAAAATTATTGCTAAACTTTTGAAATAATTTTTGTTTTTTTTGAAACATTAATATTACTTTTAAAGTATAATTATTTACACATTTTTAAACGTTATTATATGGAAACATCAAACTACCAATTAATTGATAAAGAAGCCATCTCAGAATTGAAATTTCCTGAATCAGACGTTTTATCAACAAGTGATGCAAAAAATGAACGTTTAACTGATTTAAATAGGGCTTTATCTTTAGGGAATTTAGAACAATCTAAAATTAAAATATATTTTCAGGATAGTTTATCACATAAAGTAGTTAATACTACAATTTGGGGCATTACGGATAAGAGAGTTATTCTGAAAAAAGGCATTGTTATTCCTATTCATCGTGTACACAAAGTAAAGTTTTAAACTTAAAGACTTTATTTTGAAGCCTTTATTTATTGTTTTTTCATTTTTGTTTGTTTTTGGTGCCACTTCACAAGTTGTTTTACAACCAGTGAAGTGGTTTTTTAATTATCAAAAAATAAACGACTCCATCGGAACAGTAGTTATTTCTGCGCATATAGATAAAGATTGGCACATTTATTCAATACATCAAAATGGCGATGGACCAATTGCAACAAGTATTTCATTTAATGAAGAAGCCAATTTTAAATTAATTGGAAATACAGAAGAACCTGAACCAATAACATTATTTTCAGAAGTATTTGCAATGGAAGTTAAATCGTTTTCAGACTCTGCTGATTTTAAACAACAAATTCAACTCAATTCATTACAGATACAACAAATTACCGGCAAACTGGAGTTTATAGCATGCACTGAATTCTCTTGCTTACCTCCTAAAACCATTGATTTTGTGATCAAAATCAAAAAGTAAATTATCTTCATTTGAGATTTAAATCATTGATTATGAATAAAAAATAAATTTATTCGAATATTTAGTTTACATTTGCAAAAGAATTAGAGGCTAAACTTAGTCAACGCCTATTTAAAAAAAGTACTCGACGGCCCGTTTTGGCACATTTGACTGCTTGATTTTCCGCGTGACTGTTTGATCTCTTAAACAGTTTTAAACATTAAAAAAATAAAAAATGACCTTTGAACAATTTGGCCTGGACAGCAGGCTGCAACAAGCTATTGCCGATTTGGGATTTCAAAGCCCAACTCCTATTCAACAGCAAACACTTTCCAATTTAATTGGAAACAAAACAGACGTAGTGGGTTTGGCACAAACAGGAACAGGAAAAACAGCAGCATTTGGTTTACCAATGCTACACAACATCGACGTTGAAAGTAAAAATATTCAAGGCTTAATTTTAAGTCCAACCCGCGAATTAGGAATGCAAATTTCTAAAGACATTGTAAACTACGGCAAACACATGAAAGGCTTAAAAGTAGTTGCTGTGTATGGCGGGGCAAGAATTGATCAACAGATTAAAGATATTCGTAATGGTTGCCAGGTAGTTGTTGCAACTCCAGGTCGTTTAGTAGATTTAATCGAGCGAAGAGCTGTTGATTTAAGTAATGTTACAATTACTGTTTTAGACGAAGCAGATGAAATGCTAAACATGGGCTTTAAAGATGATTTAGATTTTATTTTAGATAAAACTCCTAAAACAAAAAACACTTGGTTGTTTTCTGCAACAATGCCTCGTGAGGTTGCACAAATAGCAAAACGCTATATGGAAAACCCAATGGAATTAAGCGCAGGTAACAAAAACGAAGGGGCAGAAAACATTGAACACATTTATTATGTAGTTCAAGGAAGAAACCGATATGCTGCATTAAAACGCGTTGTGGATTCAAATCCGGATATTTTCGGAATTATATTTTGTAGAACAAGAGCTGAAACGCAAGAAGTTGCAGATGGCTTAATTAAAGATGGTTACAGTGCCGATTCATTACACGGGGATTTGTCTCAATCACAACGTGATTTTGTAATGAAACGTTTTCGTGCAAGAACCTTGCAAATGCTTGTAGCAACAGATGTTGCAGCACGTGGTATTGATGTAAATGATATTACTCATGTAATTAATTATAATTTACCTGAAGAAACAGAAAACTACACACATAGAAGTGGAAGAACTGCGCGTGCAGGTAAAAAAGGTAAATCAATTGCAATTGTAACTTCAAAAGATATTTATAGAATAAAAGATATTGAACGTATCATTAAAAAAACATTTATTAAAGGAAGTATTCCTACTGGTGTTGAAGTTTGCGAGCGTCAGTTATTTCATCTAGTAAATAAATTGCATAATGTTACAGTTAACGAAAAAGAAATTGAATCTTTCTTGCCAAAGATTTATGACGAATTAGCCGATTTAAGCAAAGAAGAAATCATTAAACGATTTGTTTCAGAAGAGTTTAACCGTTTCTTAGCATACTACCAAAACCAACCAGATTTAGAAGAAGGTGCAAGTCGTGGCGAAAATAATCGCACTTCTCGTTTCTTTATTAATTTGGGTGAAATGGATGGATTAAATCGTCAAAGCTTAAAAGATTTATTAATCGATTTTAGCGGTGTACAAGCTCGTATGCTTTTCAATATTGATGTAAAAAATAGTTTCTCATTCTTCGAAACTGAAACACAATTTAAAGAGAAATTTCTTGCTTTAAATGAAGATCAGCTTTTCTTTAATGATAGAAAAATTAGTTTGGAACTTTCTCAACGTAAAAATGATTCTGGAAGAAGCGATGGAAAACGTTCAGAAAGATATTCAAATGGAAAATCAAATTTTGATTTTAAAAACAATGGCGGAGATAGAGGAAGAGGGAAATTTGGAAAAGATAAATCCTCAACTCGTTTTTCTGATAAAAGCAAGAGAGAAGGTGGTAATTTCAGCTCTGATAGCCGTAAAAGAAAAGAAAAATTCGGTTATTAAACCTGGAAAATTGAACGAAAGACAATAGATTTTATAAACACCAATACTTAAATCAAAATTTAAAAATAATTTTCAATTTGTGTATTGTGCATTTTATCAAAATATCTATATTTGCGCCCTCGTTTGGTCCCGTAGCTCAACTGGATAGAGCATCAGCCTTCTAAGCTGAGGGTTCCGCGTTCGAGTCGCGGCGGGACCACAAACAAAAAACCCCTTGATAAATCAAGGGGTTTTTTGTTTTCATAAAATCGAAAAAATTATAACTTATAATTTACATCTCCTTTTGTGAATATCAACTCGAAATAAAGTTTAATAAATTTTGCTCTGTATTCAGCCAGTTTTAATTCCGACTCCAACCATTTCGTTTCTCTCGTATTTAATAAAAATAAAGAACTCTCTCCGTTTTCAAATTTTAATTTTTCAGCCTGTAACAATTGCTTACTAAAAGCAACATTTTTTTGTGCAGCCATAACCTGTCTTGCAGTCATAGAAATTACCTGTTTGAGTGTTTTTAATTTTAATGAAATTTCATTGCCTTTATTTAAAAGTTCATATTCGTTATTCTTCAATCTGATTTTAGAAATTTTAAAATCATTTACAGAGGTCCTAAAAAATAAAGGCATAGAAAATTTTGCTCCCCACTTGTAATTGTTTATTGTGTAATCTGTAGAATAAGGATTTGATGAAGTAGATAAGAAATTATACTTAACATCTAATTTTGGCTTTATTAATTCTGCTTTTAATCGTTTATCCACTTTTAAAATTTTTTGATTAGCGAGGTACTTCTCAATCATTGGATTTGCAAATGAATCAGACTGCAACTCTAAAACAACCAATTGTCTTGCTTTTTCAAAATATACCTCAATACTATCTTTAATGATCATTGCAGTATCTAAAGGCATAGGTAAATTGTTATCATTCCAATAAAAATTCATTAACTTATTTAATGCTTTTTGATTTTCGATACTTGCCGATTGAAACTCTAATAATCTTCCCTGAAAAAGTAAAGCGGCTTCTACAGTATCAATAGCAGGTCTTTCACCAACACTACTTAAATCTATCAATCCTTTATACCTATCAATTGCCAATTTAATAAAGAACTGATATAATAATAATTTTTTTTCAGCATACGCAAAATCTGTAAAATGTATAGAAGCATCAAATAAAATCTGATTGATGATTTGTTTTTTTTCTGCATCCAAATAATCCTTGTAGCCTCTTGCCTTTAATACTTCAGCTCTTCTTTTATCAAATAATAATCCTTGTAAAATTGACGCTTCTACTCCAACAAAAGGGGTACCTGAATTAGGTGTAGTAGAGGATTGATCCACGAAGTTACCCTGACCATAATCCCAGCCTGCTACTAAATATTGATTAGTGAAAATGGGTTGTTTAAACTCAGCATGTGCAACAGAAAAATAATTTTTCCCGGTATAAAATTTATTTTCATGATAAGCATTAATTGTTGGATCGTAATTTCCTCTTGCTGCATTAAGTTGATAATTACCCTGTAGTGATAAATTTTCTGCTACTTTAGTTAGTGGAAAATTAGTTTTTAATGAAGATATGTATTCGTTATATGAAATATAAGACTGGGCATGTATTGTAAAAACACATAATTGAAAAAAAATAAAAAGATAAAATAACTTATTTGTTTTTTTTGTCATCTTTTTGTTTTTTATCGGTTTTAGTTGCAGAATATTGTTCATAAAACTCAGGAGGGAATCCGTTTAGTTTTCGCCACATTTCATAAAAAACAGGAACCGACTTTAACAATACCAATCCTTGTACTCCTCCACCAACCTGAGTAGAAATTGGCCAATCGTGTTTTTCCTCTATTGCTAACACCCTAAACTTTCCGTTCTCAGAAATTACTTTATCAACAGAAACAACTCTAGCATGATAAGTACCAAAGCTTACACCCGGCCAACCTGAAAACACAAATGCCGGCCAACCGTCAAAAGTAAGTTGAACATCCATTCCTTTATGTACCAATGGCAAATCCATCGGTTCAACATATAATTCTACTGAAAATTCTTTTTGTTCAGGAACAAAACTAATAAGCGTTTCAGAGTCTTTTACAATTTCACCTACACCTAATACAAATGTTTTAGTTACGTAACCATCCTGAGGTGCCGTAACATAATAATAGGTATTTCGAATTGTATAATTAGTAAGTTGATTTTGCATTTTGGTTAGCCCAATTTCCGCATCATATAAAGAAGATAGTGTTGAAAACTTATCAGACTCTGCTTTCATTAACTTTTCATTATATTCTTGTTTAGCTGTATTTAACTCTATGTAATTATTAATCAATTCATTTTTTGAATTACGCCATTTATTCTCTGAACTTATTTTTTTTGCTAAAGCTTCTTGTTGTTTGGCTTTTCTATTTTCAAAATCAGTTTTTGAAATAACACCTTTTTGAAGTAATTCTTCAAATCGTTTAAATTGATCTTCAGAAATTTTATAATTATTCGTTGAGGTTACAAAATCTATACTATCACTTTCTACTTTTAATGAACCTTGTTTAATTTTATTTAAGAGTTGTTCGATCTTTAAAGTAAGTGTAGAATTTATAGCGTTGATTTGATTATCAATTGAGTTAACTTTTTCTTCATAAGATTGAATTGATGATTGTTTTGATTTAACCTGATCTTCTGTTCGGTTAATAAGATTAGGATCAAAATAATCTTCTTTTATTTCAGAAATATAAGCAATGGTATCGCCTTTTTTAAGATGATCACCTTCATTTACAAACCATTTCTCAATTCTACCTGAAATACGTGATTGAATAGTTTGCGGACGCTGTGCAGGATTTAAAGTACTTACTTTACCATAAGAACTTATAGTTTGAGTCCAAGGCATGAACAAAGCTATTAAAGCAATAATTAAAATACCATATACCAAACGTTTTGTTTTTGTTTTGTATTGATGATTATAAATCTTATCCATTAAGAATTTATAAAGGGTCCTATTATCTTTTGAAACATCTGACTTATTCTCTTCCGGTAATTCAAAAAACTGGGTTAATTTTTCTGCAGCAGTTAACACATCATATACTGTTCGTAAACTCAAAACTAGCTTTTCAACTGAGTTTATAATTAAAATAACAATGATTTCGGACGCTACAAATTGACCAATATTTAAAAGGCCAGTTTGAACAAAAATAACTCCGATAATTAATAGTAAACCGGTAAAAAGCACCTTAAACACTAAAATACTACGGTACTGAACATCCATTACTTTAAAATGAGAAGTTTTATTATTTACATAACGCTGCAAATTATTTTCAGTTCCGTTCACAATAAATTCATTCCCATATTGTTGATTATCGTGCTTAATTTCGTAACTCACTTTTTGAAGCCAATCTACAAATTGATATTTAGCCCTTGATTCGTTTAAACTTGTTTCCATGGCTCTATTACCAAATATTTTAACAAGAAAATAAAACACAACAATTGTAGTAAATGTAAAGATTAAAAAAGCAGCGCTATATGCAGATAAAATGAGTAAACCAAAGATGATACTTATTAATGCAAAGGTTACATCTAATAATATTTTAGATAACCCTTTTTGAAGAGAAAGAATATCGAAAAAATAATTTACTTTACTAGGTATGTTTTCTGTTTTAAACATATTTAAACTCATTTTCTGAATTTTTTCTGAAAACTTAACCCCTACATATACCAAAAGACTTTGCTGAATGGTTTCAGAAATACGTATTTGCCACAATTGAAATATGCCAATAAATGCAACACATAAAATGGTAAGTAAACTCAATAAAATTAAAGATGAAGACATTTCACCGGCCATTGTATAAGTTACAATAGCCTGTATTCCTAAAGGAACCATTAAATAAAAAACACCTTGAAGAATTGCCAAAACATATATCTGATTAATATGTTTATTTATCGGTTTTAGTAATTCAATTAACTTTTTAAAACTAGTCATGTTTTTTTTTCAAATCTAAGTAAAACATTTTTTTTTAATAGTATTACTATTATTAATAATTGTTAATTTGACAAAAGTTGTTTTTTTAATTTGTTACTTAGCAACGTGGAATTTGAGTTAAAAATAAAACTAAATGACAAACTCTATTTAAAAGATCCGATGGAATCGGAGCTTGGCAGATTGATTATAAAAGAGGCATTACCACTATTGAATGAATTAGGATTTGAAGACTTTACATTTAAAAAACTAGCTTTTGCTATTAATACCACAGAAGCTAGTGTTTACAGATATTTCGAGAACAAACATAAGCTATTAGTTTACTACCATGCATGGTATTGGAGCCTCATGTTGTATCGAATTAATTTTTCGTTACAAAATATTACAAGTACAGAATTAAAACTAAAACGAATTATTAAATTACTTGTAAATCCTGCTCATGCACAAAATAATGTACAACTGTTGGATTTATATCTTTTAAGTAAATTAATTATAGAAGAAGGCTCTAAATCTTTTTTAACTAAAAATGTGGAACTTGAAAACAAAGACAAATTATTTAAACCATATAAAGATATTTGTGCACTTTTTTCAGGATTAATTAAAGCATTTAATCCTAAATATAAATACTCACATTCATTAGCTACTACCATTTTAGAGGTAGCTCATTCTCATCAATTTCACGCGCATTACTTACCCTCTCTTACAGATATAAAATACGGAGACGAAAAAAAATTGATTGATTATTTAAACCACATTCTTTTTTCTTCAATAAAATAATAAAATCAAGAATTTTGTTTTTTAGGAACAAAAAGCAACAAAATAAAGCCAATTACAAAAAAAGCGATTAACGCAAGAACAGAGTTCCTCATTCCTGTCAATTGACTTATAACCCCAAATGTAATGGTTCCTATAATCATCCCTAATTTCTCCATTACATCATAAAAACTAAAATAACTTGCATTATCATCAGTATCGGGAAGTAATTTACTGTAAGTAGATCTTGATAAAGACTGTATGCCACCCATAACCAATCCAACACTTGCCGCAACAATATAAAAATGTATAGGTTTCCTAACCACAAAAAAGGTAAACAAACAAATAGCAATCCAAATTAAAATAGCAATTAATAATCCTCTAATACTCCCCGTTTTTTTAGAAATAAAAGAAAACAAAAAGGACCCTGCAATTCCTAAAAACTGAATAAGTAAAATACTAATAATTAAAGAATTTGTTTTACTTTTTTCGGCTGCCTCTCCTATGCCCCAATCTATTTCCTGACGAGCAAATAAAACAGCCATTACCATAACGGTTTGAACACCCATATTGTAAAAGAAATAAGAACTTAAAAACTGCTTAAGTGATTTTCTTTTTAAAACATCTTTAAATACAATTTTTAATTCTTGAAATCCTTTTGAGATAATTTTATTTAAACTTGTTTTATCATTTTTAGTTGAAGTATTAGGTAATTTTTTAAATGTGTATTGAGCAAAAGTGAACCACCATAATCCGGTTAAAATAAATGAATATTTCACTTTGAAAAAACCACTAGTAATTAACTTACCATCAACTACTTTTTCTTCGTATTTAAATACGATAATACCAATTAAGCAAACGATAAGAAGTATTGAGCTACCAAGATAGCCCATCGCAAAACCTTTTGCACTTATTTTATCTTGCTGATCAACTGAAGCAATTTCGGGTAAATAGGAATTATAATAAACCAAACTTCCCCAAAACCCAATGGTTGCAGTTATGAAAGGAATAAAACTCAATCCAAGATTTTCACGATTAAAAAAGAACAAGCCCATACAAGAAATAGAACCTAAATAACAAAAGAACTGTAAGAAACGTTTTTTATTGCCTAAATAATCAGCAATACCTGAAAGCGCAGGTACAATAAGCACTACTATGCTTAATGCAAAAGCATATACGTAAGCATAGATATCATGATTTTGAAATTCTAATCCAAAAAACATAATTGATTTCCCTATAAAGTTATTAGTAGAGTCGTGACTCGTAACATATTCATAATAATTAGGAAATATCGCAGAAGTAATTACTAAAGGAAAAACAGAATTTGCCCAATCATAAAAAGTCCAAGCTTTAATAATAGAAGGGTCATTTTTTTTAATTTCTTTTAGCATAAAAATTACTCTTTAATAATTTCAAATTCAACTCTTCTGTTTAACGCTCTGCCATCTCCTGTTTCATTGCTGGTTATAGGTTGAGTATCGCCATAACCTTTAAAAGTCATTTTATTTTGCACACCTTTATTAATTAAATATTCAAAGACATTTTGCGCACGTTCTTCAGAAATTTTTAAATTCTTTTTACTTGAAGCAGAATTGTCAGAATGCCCATTAATTTGAATTTGCAAATTAGGATTTAACAACAAATAAGTGGCTAGTTTATTTAATTCGAAATATGATTCTAGGGTAATAAAAGTATGCCCATCTTCAAAATGAATGTTCTTTAACGCAATTTTATCGCCCACGTGAATATCATTTTTTACTTCTAACACAGAATCTTTTAAAATTCGGGAATAACTACTTTCTACTACAACAGTTTTAATTTCATCACCTTTTTGTTTCTTGAGTGAAATATCATCTACAAAATAATAGGCTTCTTTAAACCCAATTTTAAATTTGTTATCTCTTATCATATCTCTTCTCACTCGCTCAGAGAAATTACCAATTGTAATGTATTTTTCACTCCCGTCCGATTCAAAAACACCAGCTATTTTTACCCAATGATCGTTATTAAAACCACCCTTTTTACAAACACTGTCAATTAATGTTGTTTCTGTAACCTCTTTTATATTTTTAAAACCAGCTCTGGATATATATGCGCCAAACGATTTAAGGGTTGCATTACTCCAAAACCCAAATCGTATGTACATTTCAAAATCGTACTTAACACCACGTTTCAATGGTTCTGCTAGTTTTACCTGTAAAAATTCCTTATAATTTTTCTGAAACCTAAGCCCCGCATAACACTCACCCGATTTTGCGCCTTTATTTAATGATGAATCGTTGCTCAAAGGCTTTTGATAGTAATCAACTGTAGCAATCTGCTGCCAAGGCACTGCATTTCGAATATTTGAGGATTTTTTTCTGTAGTTTTCAAAGCTCCCATTAGGAATTAAATTTTTCTGATAGGGTAATTGCGCAAACACAAGCTCTCCTAAAAAAACATAAACAATTAGTAAACAGATATTTAAATATTTGCAATTTAGCATTCAATCCCAAAAATAGAAAGAAAACGATAAGTGAAATTTATTTGTTTTGAACATTTGCATATTAAAAAAAAAGTATATATTTGCAGTCCAATTTTATAAGAAATACATAAGAAATGGCAAATCATAAATCGTCAATCAAAAGAATCAGATCAAACGACGCAAAACGTTTACGTAACAGATATTATGCTAAAACGACTCGTACATTTTTAAAGAGAATTCGTTTAGCAACAGATAAAAAAGAAGTAGCAGAATTATTGCCTAAAGTATCTTCGATGCTTGATAAATTAGCTAAAAGAAGCGTAATTCATAAAAACAAGGCTTCAAATTTGAAATCTAAAATTGCTAAAAGAGTTAGTCTTTTAAAATAATTTTAAGAAATTGAACCCCATTAAAGCTGATCAACTGATCAGCTTTTTTTATTTTAACTCATATCTTTAATTTAACATATAAATCACATCATTAAAATGAACCGAATTTCAATTATAATTAATTCAATACTAATAATTGCTGTTGGAATATTATTTTTTCTTTATGCACAATTAAAATCAAATTCACTTGAAATCACTTCATCAGAATCTGGCAAGTCTTTTCCAAAACTAATCACAGATACTACTTTACTTAAAAACGCAAAAATTGCTTACATCAATATTGATTCACTAAACGAAAAATACGAATACATTAAAGATAAATCAAAAGAAATAAGAGGCAGACAATCTGCCATAGAGGGTTCATTAAATAGCATGTATACTACTTTTCAGCAAGAAGTTGCCGATTTACAGCAAGCTGCTCAAGCTGGTATTCGTCCGGAGTCAGAATTGAAAAAAGAAGAGGCCCGTTTACAGCAAAAACAAATGGAAATCGCCAATAAAGAAAAACAACTGCAGGTTTTAGGAGAAGAGGTTGCTACAACACAAAGCGACATGCTTCAAAACGTTTCAAAATTTATTGAACGATACAACAATAATAAGTTTGATTATATTTTAGCCTATACTACAAACAATATAAGCTCTGTACTTTATGCAAATTCCTCGCTGGAAATAACAAATGAAATTGTAAATGGCCTGAATGAAGAATATAGAAAAAATAAAAAACCTATTAAATAAGCATAATGGATAGTAATAATCTACTTTATAAAATCATGAGTGTTCATGAATTTCATGAATCATTTTTAATTGGGAATGCGAATGAGCCTAAGTTAGTGGAAGAAAAAGATTATGTATTAAGGCATAATTTAATGAAAGAAGAAAATGAGGAATACCTTGATGCTTGTAAAAAAGGTGACCTCACTGAAATTGCTGATGCGTTGGGCGATCAGTTATACATTCTCTTTGGAACCATATTAAAACATGGATTACAACATAAAATTGAAGCTGTTTTTGATGAAATTCACCGAAGCAACATGAGTAAGCTGGATGAGAATGGGAAGCCAATTTTTAGGGAAGATGGTAAGGTATTAAAAAGTAATCTTTACTTCAGACCGGATATTTCAAAATTTTTAAAATAAACTTTAGTTTTCAGTTAATTGCAATCAATCAATCACTTACGTGAAACTATAAAATTAGCTGTACCGCTTATTATTAGTCAAGTTGGGCATATAGTTACAGGCCTCGTTGATACCGTATTTCTTGGTCAAATTGGCAAAACGGAACAAGCAGCTGGATTTTTAGCCAATAATGTTTTTGTATTATTACTTGTATTTAGTATTGGCATGTCATATGGTTTAACTCCACTTACAACACAAGCACAGGTAAATAACAATAACGAAGAACAAGCGCGCTTATTAAAAAATTCATTTTTACTCAACTTACTAGTTTCTGTTTTTTTATTTGGTGTTTTATATTTTGCCTCTCCTCTGCTCTATTATATGGAACAACCTAAAGACGTTGTTGAACTAGCTATTCCATTTTTTTTAGTATTAATTTTTAGCATCATACCTTGTAGTTTATTTTTCACTGGAAAACAATTTGCCGAAGGCAGAAACAATACCGTTATTGCAATGATTATAAGTGTTGGGGGCAATTTAATCAACATTATACTTAATTATATTTTAATAAATGGTCATTTGGGATTTCCAAAAATGGGTTATATAGGATCTTGCTGGGCAACATTTATAGCAAGAGTATTAATGGGTGTTGTTTTTATAATAGTCATTTATAAAAACAGCTCATTTAAATCAATCAGTAATTTATTTAGTAAGGTACAAATTAGCTTATTTGATTTAATACGTTTGTTTAAAATAGGCATTGGTTCTGCGCTGCAATTTACCTTTGAAGTTGCTGCTTTTGTTTGTTGTGCTTTAATGATTGGAAAATTTGGAAAGGAGCAGATTGATGCACATGGAATTGCAATGGGAATAGCATCTTTTACTTATATGTTTGGTAGTGGTATTAGCGGGGCGTCAACAATATTGAGTGGTAATTATAAGGCACAAGGAAATATTACAGAACTAAAAAAATCCATAACAACAGCATTATTGTGCGTTGTAAGCGTAACACTTTTATTTGCCTTTATATTTATTTCATTAAATAAATTTTTACCAACTTTTTTTAGCAATGATGTAAATATTATTGAATTGGCTTCCTCATTACTTATTATAGCTGGTTTATTTCAGTTATTTGACGGCCTTCAAGTAACCCAATTAGGCATACTTCGTGGACTAGAAGATGTAAAAATCCCAACTATAATAACACTAATTGGTTATTGGGCAATTTGTTTACCACTTGCTTATTTATTAGGTATATATTATGATATGAAAGCAGAAGGTGTTTGGTATGCTATTTTAATCGGACTTGCTTTTGTATCATCATTTTTATTATTACGAATTAAAAAAGTAATGTTTATTATAGAAAACACTAAATCGCTTGACTGAATTTATTTTCTTTCAAATCGCGCTCATAGTAACGCTAATCAAAGCAGAGACAATTATTTCTTAAAAAAGGTTTTCCTTATTAAGTAACATTTAATTGATTATTTTCAATACTAACTAAACCGTCAATTATTAGGATCTACTCAGAATTGATTTTAACAACCCCAAATGCAATTCTATTAAATGAACCATCATTCTATTTGTTTTTAGAAAAAATAAATTCTGTTCTTCTGTTAACGGCATGTTCCTCTGATGAGCATTCAATTCCATCTATACATCGATTCATTATTTTAGATTCTCCAAAACCTTTTACTTTAATTCTTGATACTTTTATTCCCTTATTTACTAAATAATTCTTCACCTCATTGGCACGTTTCTGAGATAAATCAAGATTTGATTTATCATTACCCCTTGCATCAGTATGAGAATTTATTTGTAAAAAATAAGTTGAATTTTCAATAAGATAATTAGCTATTTTATCCATATTTAGGTTCGCACTCTCTGGAATTTTAAATTCATTTACACCATATAACACATGCTCTATAACCAACATATCCGTGTTTTTAGAGTTTTCAAAATCTTTTAATGCAATAAGCGGATCTGTTACCTGATCTGGCTCAGATAATTTGATAATATCAGGGTGTAATAATTTAAATCTAAACACATTATTATTATCTAAATTAAATTTCTGAATAATAGTGCCATTTAATTTAGCGAGAAACAATTCTTCATTTTCTTTAATGCGATCGTTCTTCTTTACTGTAATATTTAAGAGTTTTGTGGTGTCAATATTTTTAAAGGTAAAATTTCCTTTTTCATCGGTTAAAGTTGATTTTATAAGTTCTCCAGAATCTTCTTCTATATGAATTTCATGCCCTGCTAAATAATTTTTATTATCGCCATTTCCAACAATAATCTTACCCGAGATATTAGAAAGCTTTTTATTTACTATTGGTTTTTCTAAATGATTTGCTAAAACTTGTGCATTCTTAAACTGAGAAATTGATGGGTCAAAAAACGCTACAAAAAAAGTATTTTCGCCGCCGGTTAAAAGTGTTGTTCCAAAATCAATATCATTACTAAATTCACCCGACATAATTAATTTTTCATTTCTAAAAAATAATTTTCTTCCAATATCGCTTTTAGAATGTCCATAATCTTCGCCTAACAATACTTGCCCAACCGAACTTAATTTAATAAGGAATATATCCTCTAGTTCTTTTCCTTTTACTAAGGTTTGATTAATTCTTAACGAATCTAAAAAACTACCTGTAATGTATAAATTACCATCATTATCACAAACCATATCATTTCCCTTAGCTTGATTAGATTCAAATGATTTTACCCAAAGGTCTTCACCATTTTTATCGTTGACTTTGCTTACAAAACAATGATAGGTTTCATCCAAAGGATTAGGTCCTTCAATTGATCCAGTTATGTAATATGCAGATCTGCCATCGTGAATGATTTTTTCAATATGACCTTTAATTGCCCCAATATTTTTTGTCCAATTTATATTTCCATTCTCAGAATTAATTTCAGCAACGTATCCTGTAAAGCCAGCTAAACCAGCATGAGAATTACCTCCTAAAACAATTCTGTTGTTTCCTATAAAAATAGTGTTCGCTAAATTATCTTCTTTATCGCCATAAGTTTTTACCCAAGAACATACTCCATCTGAGTTTAATTTTATTAAACAAATATCATGTTTTCCATTACTTTTTATTCTTTTATCATCTAAGATAAATTCACCTTCAAAATTACCTGCGGCAAATATATTACCTGCATTATCAATTGAAATTCCGACACCAATATCTGCTTTTTTATTTTTTGAAACTTTTGTCCATTGTGGGTCGCCTGAAGGATTTAGCTTTGTTACAAAAAAGGTAGCGGCATGATTTGGTTTATTACTTGCATAACGAGTAAAACTTTCACCTATATAAGCATCATCAATAAAAGTACCTGTAACATAAATATTACCTAATGAATCTAAACAAATCCCCCCTGCTTCATCGTCATTTCTTCCGCCCATTCTAAGGCCCCACATGCATTTACCGGAGGCATTGTATTTACCAACAAAAATATCTGTTTCTCCATTACTGGTAATTTGAGTATTATTTCCCAAATCTATGGTTTCATCAAAACTTCCTATTACATAAATGTTGTTTTGTTTATCCAAAACCATATCGAATAAGCGGTTTTGAGCATTGATAAAAAAGCTAGATACTAAAAATGCTATAATAAAAACGATTTTTTTCATTTATAAACTAATTATTAGAAAAAATAATGTTATACAATTAAATTGAAATTGGTTATTAATTCTAACAAAAGTAAGTAAAACATCAGAAATAATTTTAATTAAAAATTGTATAAATTATTTATTAAAAATCATGAATAGCCTCGTGAAAACTAAAACATTATCCAATAAAAAAGCCGCTTCATAAATGAAGCGGCTTTTTGTATTAAGGTATTTTTAAAATTACATCATTCCATCCATGCCGCCCGGCATTCCGCCTGGCATTGCAGGAGATGCTTTATCTTCTTTCTTATCAGCTAAAACACACTCAGTAGTTAATAACATACCTGCGATTGAAGCTGCGTTTTCTAAAGCAACACGACTTACTTTAGTTGGATCAATAACGCCGGCTTTCAATAAGTTCTCGAACTTTTCAGTACGAGCATTGAAACCAAAATCATCTTTTCCTTCTTTTACTTTTTGAACAACGATTGACCCTTCAATTCCACTGTTAGCGCAGATTTGACGAAGAGGCTCTTCAATTGCACGTTTTACAATTGCAATACCTGTATTCTCGTCATCGTTTTCTCCTTTTAATTTTTCTATAGAAGCAACTGCACGAATATAAGCTACTCCACCGCCTGGTACAATTCCTTCTTCAACTGCAGCGCGAGTTGCAGCTAAAGCGTCATCAACACGGTCTTTTTTCTCTTTCATTTCAACTTCAGTAGCAGCACCAACATAAAGAACTGCAACACCACCTGCTAATTTAGCTAAACGCTCTTGTAATTTTTCTTTATCGTAATCAGAAGTTGTGTTTTCGATTTGAACTTTGATTTGATTAACACGTGCAGTGATGTCTGCTTTTTTACCAGCACCATTAACGATTGTTGTGTTGTCTTTATCAATCGTTACTTTTTCAGCTTTACCTAAGAAACTTAAGTCAGCGTTTTCTAATTTAAATCCGCTTTCTTCGCTGATTAAAGTTCCACCAGTTAAAATTGCGATATCTTCTAACATTGCTTTTCTTCTGTCGCCAAAGCCAGGAGCTTTAACAGCAGCAATTTTCAATGAACCACGGATTTTATTTACTACTAAAGTAGCCAATGCTTCACCATCAACATCTTCAGCAATTAATAAAACCGGCTTACCTGTTTGAACTGCTTTTTCTAATACAGGAAGCAATTCTTTCATATTAGAGATTTTCTTATCATAAATTAAGATAAGTGGGCTCTCTAAAACAGTTTGCATTTTTTCAGCATCTGTTACAAAGTAAGGAGAGATATAACCTCTGTCGAATTGCATACCTTCAACCACTTCAACAGTAGTTTCGGTTCCTTTAGCTTCTTCAACTGTAATAACACCTTCTTTTTTTACTTTATGCATTGCCTCTGCAATCAATTTACCAATAGCGCTATCGTTATTTGCAGAGATAGTTGCAACTTGTTCAATTTTTTTATTCTCATTCCCAATTGAACTTGATTGTTTACGTAAGTTCTCAACTACAGCGAAAACAGCTTTGTCGATTCCACGTTTTAAATCCATTGGATTTGCCCCTGCTGCAACGTTTTTTAAACCACCAGTTACAATTGCTTGTGCTAATACTGTTGCTGTTGTTGTTCCATCACCAGCTAAATCTGCAGTTTTAGAAGCAACTTCTTTCAACATTTGAGCGCCCATGTTCTCAATTGCGTGAGAAAGCTCGATTTCTTTTGCAACGGTTACACCATCTTTAGTAATTTGTGGTGAACCAAATTTTTTATCAATAATTACATTACGACCTTTTGGTCCTAATGTTACTTTTACAGCGTTTGCTAATGCATCAACACCTCTTTTTAAAGCATCACGCGCTTCTACGTTAAATGTGATATCTTTTGCCATTTTTTATTAAATATTTAATTTTTTTGCCTGATGTTGTTAGATTTTATTGTTTCAGAGTAACATCAAACGTAAAACCTCTGACACAAAAATTTAGATTAAACGATAGCGTAGATATCGCTTTCTTTCATAATTAAGAACTCTTTTCCATCAACTTGAAGTTCAGTTCCTGCATATTTTCCATAAAGAACTGTATCTCCAACTTTTACCGTTAATGGCTCATCTTTTTTGCCATTACCTACTGCAACAACAGTACCTTTTTGTGGTTTTTCTTTTGCTGAATCAGGAATAATGATTCCGCCTGCTGTCTTTGTTTCTGCAGCAGCTGCCTCAACCAACACTCTGTCGGCAAGAGGTTTGATGTTTACTTTTGTTTTTGACATAATATAATTGATTTAGTTGTTAAAAATTTACGTCGGCACGTTGTCATATATTGTGCCAATAGGATTGTAAATCAATTACACATTTAAAAACTGACTATAATTCAAATTGTGGCAGAAATTTGTGTCAGTTTGTCGTTAATCAAAAAGTGTTTTGTCTTTTATTTGCCAATTAATTGGCTCTTTACCTAATTGGATTAAATGTGAATTTGTTTTAGAGAAGTGTTTACATCCAAAAAAAGCTCCTCTTGCAAGCGGTGAAGGATGTGCAGCCTTTAAAATAAGATGTTTTGTTATGTCAATTAATTTTTCTTTTTCCTGCGCATGATTGCCCCACAACAAAAAAATTATACCTTCTTTTTTATCTGAAACAATTGAAATAATCTTATCTGTAAATAGTTCCCATCCTTTTTTTGAATGCGATCCGGGTTCCCCTTCCCTAACAGTTAAAGTGGTATTTAATAATAATACTCCTTGTTTTGCCCAAGGCTCAAGATTTCCTGTTTCAGGCACTGGATAGCCCAAATCTGATTGTAATTCTTTAAAAATATTTTGCAAAGAAGGTGGTTTTTTTATGCCATCGGAAACCGAAAAACACAATCCATTAGCCTGACCTAATCCATGATAAGGATCTTGACCAATGATAACAACTTTCAAATTTTCGATTGATGTGAAGTTAAAAGCAGAAAACAATTTATTTTCAGGTGGGAAAATCTTGTTTGATCTTTTTTCCAATTGATAAAAATTCATCAATTGGAGGAAATAATCTTTTTTAAATTCATTTTCTAAAAGTTTTTTCCAATTATCGGTTAATAAATTTTGTAACATAATATTCTAAAATTAACTATTGAAAAAAAAATTAATAATTCTACAAAAATAAATTTGTGATAATGATTTAAAATTTTACTTTTGTTTCAAAGTTTAAAAATATGCGTAAAATTTCTTTAATAATACTTGCGATTTTAGTTTCAGCATCTGTTTTAACATCATGTGTAAGTTCAAAAAGCTGTCCAGCCTATGCAAAGGCTCCAGCCGCAACATCTTCTGCTAAAAAATCAGTTTAAGCAGCTATTTGTTAAAATTTCCTTTACTATTAATAAAATTGCGCCCTTCAATCATTGAAGGGCTTTATTTTTGAATATATTTTTGATTTATAAAATCATTGAAACTTTTTTTATTCTCCTCATCCATCAAATACACATACTCTTTAACCAGTTGAGCCCATTCTATATGTGAAAACTGCTTATTAAAAACCTCATAAGAAATCGCTTTTCCAAAATGAACGTGTATGGTTTTACTTTTTTGTTTTACCATTTCATCTGCTAAGAAAAACATTTCAACATTTGCTTTTATACCAAGCCTCTTTCTCCAAAGGGAAAAATTGTAAAAAAAATTTGAATTTTTTCCTTCAATAAAAACCGGCACCACTTGCCTTTTATTTTTTATAGCCTGAGAAACAAAACTCTTTTTCCATTCCAAATCCTTTACTACACCATTTTGTTTCCTTGAAACTAAACCAGCTGGAAAAACGAGTACTACATGATCAGATGCATATGTTGAATCGATTATCTTTAAGGCTTCAGCAGCTGTTTTTCCCACTTTATTCACCCCAACAAATAAACGCTTAAAATTAGTTAACTTCAATAAAATATCATTTACTAAAAATCGGGTATCTAATCGCACATTACTTACTGCTTTTATCAATGCCAATCCATCTAAGCCTCCTAAAGGGTGATTGGCCACAATTATTACGCCTCCATGTTTTGGTATATTTTCTAATCCACTCCATGTTACATTAGCGCCCATATAATTTAGAGCCGCCTCATTAAAATCGTGCTCAAAGGACTCTTGATAATTTTCAATTCCTTGGTTTATAAAATCCTCGTGCAGTTTTTTTTTAATGTAGTTTATTATAAAACGAGGCAAAAATTTAATTAAAGCCGGATTTTTTTCACTAATAACCTTCTCAACATCTATAAATTTATTAATTGGCTTCATCTGTCTTAAAAACAACGTGTTAAAAAGATGTTAATAGCTATAAAAAAGCAATTCTCATTTTATCACATCAACATCAAAATTCAACAGCAATAATAAGCATTTCAAGTGAATTTGCATTTAAAAGTCTAATAAACAAACTATTGTTCATTTTGCAAGTTTTCAACAAAGTGGTAAAAAATGGGGTAAAGTGGTAGAAAGTGGTAAAATTTAACTAATTTTGACATGTCTTCGAAGGATAAATAAAATGACTGGTCTAATTGGTGAATTTGAATGTAAGGTTGACGTTAAGGGAAGATTTATGTTTCCTGTCAATTTGAGAAAGCAACTAGATGCTGCCTTCGAAAATGGATTTGTCATCAACAGAAACCTTCATCAAAAATGCCTCGTTCTTTATCCAATTTCAGAGTGGGAAAAGTTGAATAAAAAGCTGAGCAAACTCAATCGTTTAATAAAAGCAAATGACGTGTTTGTAAGAAAATTTACTGGTGGCGCAACCGGTTGTGAAGCGGACAGTGCGGGAAGAATTTTATTACCTAAGGCATTAAACGAATATGCTGACATAAAAACTGACATTAAAGTTTTAGGTAGTAATAATGTAATTGAAATATGGGACAAGAAATTGTATGAAGATTTCTTGGATCAAGATGTAGATATAGAAAAATTAGCTCAGGATGTGTTAGGCGGTGTAGACTTTAACGATGACCCCGAATGAGTTATCACGAACCCGTTCTTTTAAAAGAGTGTATTGAAGGCTTAAAAATTAATCCTGATGGAATTTATGTGGATGTAACTTTTGGTGGTGGCGGACATTCAAAAAAAATCCTCGAATCATTAAGCGATAAAGGAAAACTAATTGCATTTGATCAAGATATCACAGCTAGTAAAAATTTGCCTAATGATTCAAGAATCATTTTTATCAACCAAAACTTCATGTATCTGCAGAATTCATTGCGATTACATGGAATTAAACAAGTAAATGGGATTTTGGCAGATTTAGGGGTATCATCTCATCAGTTTGATACAGGCGAAAGAGGTTTTTCAATTCGACATGAGGGCCCTCTAGATATGCGAATGAATACAAAGGCATCTTTAACAGCTTCAGTCGTAATTAAAAACTATGAAGGAAAAGATCTTTCACGAATTTTTAGATTATATGGTGAAATTGAAAATTTCAGAAAGCTGTCTGATTTAATTGTAAGTGCAAGAAATGATCAACCTATTGAGACAACATTTCAATTAAAAGAAATTGTATCAACAATTGCGCCTAAACATGCTGAACATAAATATTTAGCGCGTGTTTTTCAAGCATTACGAATTGAAGTAAACAAAGAAATGGAAGTGCTTCAGGAATTTTTAAATCAAAGCCTTCAGGTGTTAGAAAATAAAGGCAGATTAGTTATTATGAGTTACCATTCATTAGAAGATAGACTGGTGAAGGACTTTATGAAAACCGGGAATTGTGAAGGAAAACAGGATAAAGATTTTTTCGGAAACATATTCAGGCCATTTGAACTGATTACCAAAAAACCGATAGTGCCTAATGAAAATGAGATAAATCTAAATAACAGAGCGCGAAGCGCAAAACTTAGAATAGCAGAAAAAATAAATTAAAAATAAATTGGGAAATAAATTTAGAGAAATAATTAAAGAAGAACCAAGGCAGAAAGAAGTCGAAAAAAAAGTTGTAACTGAAAAAAAAACAACTAAAAAGAAAGGACTTTTATTTAAAATATTATCTGCAATTTTTGGAGGAACTTTTTTAAGTAATGAAAAATCTCTAAAGCATATACCATACGTTCTTTTCCTTTGTTTACTGGGCTTACTTTACATTGCTAATGGATATTGGGCAGATGGGAAAATAAGAACGCAAAATAAATTAATTGCTGAAATAAAAGAATTAAGAAGTGAATACATTTCAAGCAAATCTGATTTAATGTTTATAAGCAAACAGAGTGAAGTAGCCAAAGCAGTTGAAAAATTAGGCCTTCGGGAACCCGTTGTGCCGCCAATGAAGATACTGGTTACAGATTCTGTAAATCAAAAATAATATTTCTGTTTCGGCAGTTTAAAACCGATTAAAAAAATGGAACACAAACGCGACATATTGTGGAGGATGTATATTGTCTACGTTTTAATGGTAATCTTTGCGATTGCTATAGTGTGGAGAATTTCAACAGTACAATTTGTAGAGGGTGAAATGTGGAAAGAAAAAGCAGAACGCCTTACTACAACTTATGCTGACATTGAAGCTGCGCGTGGAAATATATTTGATGCTAATGGCAACTTACTTGCAACATCACTACCTTACTATGAAGTGGGCATGGATGTAAATGCTCCATCTATTGTTACCGACACCTTTAAAAAATACCGTTCAATTTTGGCAAAAGAACTTGCTGACTTATTTAAAGACAAATCACAAAAACAATACCTGTCGATGTTGAATAAGGCTAGAAATAAAAAAGACAGATATATTTTATTGCACCGAAAAGTTTCCTACAAAGATTTACAAAAAATGAAAACATTTCCGCTTTTGAAAAAAGGTAAAAGAGGCGGTTTAGTTTTCATACAAAACAATAAAAGAGAAAGGCCATTTCAAATGCTTGCTGCACGTACTATTGGTTACACCCAGCACGATTTAAAAGTTGGTATTGAAGGTGCCTACGATAGCATATTAAAAGGAGTAAGTGGTAAACGATTAATGCAAAAAATTGCTGCAGATGTTTGGCGACCAATTAACGATGAAAATGAAATTGAACCAAAAGATGGTAATGATATATACACTACCATCGATATCAATATCCAGGATGTTGCAGAAAATGCATTATTAAAAGCATTAGTAGTTAATAATGCCAGTCATGGCTGTGCAGTTTTAATGGAAGTGAAAACCGGCGAAATAAAAGCAATTGCAAATCTTACCAGGACCGATTCTGCTGAATACGCGGAACGATTCAACTACGCCATGGGTTATCCTTCAGAACCAGGATCGACATTTAAACTTGCATCATTGATTACCGCAATGGATGATGGCTATGTTGATTTAGACGATGTTTTTTTTGTTGGAAACGGCACATGTAAATACTATGACAGAGAGATGAAAGATTCGCATGAACCAGAGGCTGCAAGGTTGACTGTGAAGCGTATTTTTGAAACATCTTCAAATGTTGGTGTAAGCCAAATCGTTACCAAATATTATAGTAAAGATCCAAAAAAGTTTGTAGAAAAACTAAAATCGTTTAACCTAGATAGACCTTTAGGAATAGGAATACCCGGAGAAGGAACGCCAAAAATTAAAAAAGTAGGTTCAAGTGAATGGTATGGCACAACATTGCCTTGGATGTCCATCGGTTACGAAACAGGCATAACACCACTTCAAACTCTTACACTATACAATGCCGTTGCAAATAATGGAACCATGGTTAAGCCGCGTTTCTTAAGAGAAATACAACACAATGGCAAAACAATAAAAAAATTTAATCCAGAAATCATCAATCCACAAGTTGTAAAACAATCAACTGTTGATATGGCAAAAAAAATGATGGAAGGTGTTATTGAAAACGGTTCTGGAAAAGGAATTAACATCAATGCGTTTAAAGTTGCTGGTAAAACAGGGACAGCACAAATTGCATATGGAGGTAAAAGTTACGGAACAAAAGGCAATCACTCTTATCAAGCATCTTTCGTTGGATACTTCCCTGCTCAAAAACCTTTATACTCGTGTATAGTTGTCATATACAATCCTTCAGCCGGAAAATACTATGGAGGTTTAGTTGCAGGCCCTGTTTTTAAAGAAATAGCCGAAAAAGTTTACGCAAGTAGTTTAGATTTCCAAGAAGAAATAAATAACAAGAAAGTGCTTTTAACTAAGTCACCCGAATTAGTTAAAACAAAAAAAGAAGATATTCTGAAAGTGCTTAACGAGTTAAACGTTCCTTATTCAATTGGTAATACAGAGGTAGAATGGGTAACAAAAGAAATTGATTCAACAAAAATTAAATTATCAGAAAACAAAATTGAAACCGAATTAAAAAAAGGAATCATGCCAAGTCTGTATGGTTTATCTGCAAAAGACGCATTGTATTTATTGGAAAACAATGGTGTGTATGTGAAAATAAATGGCGTAGGAACAGTTAAAAAACAATCGCTTGAAGCAGGGGTAAAAATTATTAAAGGATCATTAGTAACACTAACACTTGGATAATAATATGAAACTTTTAAAAGACATACTATATAAAGCAGGTTTAGAAGAAATCATTGGAACAACAAATATTGCTGTTTCAACTGTTGTATTTGATTCACGAGCCGTAAAAAAAGACACACTTTTTGTAGCAACAAAAGGCACGCAAGTTGATGGACATCAATTTATAAATAAAGCAATTGAAAATGGCGCAATAGCAGTTATATGTGAGGAAATTCCTGAAGAAAAAACAGAAAATATAACTTATGTAAAAGTAAAGGATACCTCATTCGCACTTGGCATTATCGCATCAAATTTTTATGATCAACCTTCGAGTAAATTAAAGTTAATAGGTGTTACAGGCACAAATGGCAAAACAACTACCGTAACTTTATTGTATAATTTATTCAAATCACTTGGCTATACTGTTGGCTTAATTTCAACCGTTAAAAATAAAATTCAAAACGATGTAATTCCATCAACTCATACAACACCTGATGCAATATCATTAAATGAATTGCTTAATAAAATGGTTGAAAAAGGTTGCCAGTATGTATTTATGGAAGTTAGCTCGCACGCTGTTGTACAGCATAGAATTACAGGCTTAAGCTTTGCGGGTGCAGTATTTACAAATATCACACATGATCATTTAGATTATCACAAAACTTTCAGTGAATACATAAAAGCAAAGAAAGGTTTCTTTGATCATTTAACAGATGATGCATTTGCATTAACCAACAAAGACGATGCAAATGGATTAGTTATGTTGCAGAATACTCCAGCCAAAAAACACACCTATGCGCTTAAAGGAATTGCAGATTTTAAAAGCAGAATAATCGAAAATCATTTAAACGGTTTGCTGCTTAATGTTGATGGACAAGAAGTGTGGGTAAAATTAATTGGCAGCTTTAACGCCTATAATGTTCTTGCGGTATATGGCGCTGCTGTTTTACTAAAGCAAGACAAAACTAATGTATTAACTGCATTAAGCACATTAAATGCTGTTGAAGGACGATTTCAGCAATACAAATCAATAAGCGGAATTACAGGAATTGTTGATTATGCGCATACTCCCGATGCATTAAAAAATGTTCTTTCTACAATAAAAACAATTTGCACCGGAAATGAACAAGTAATTACATTAGTTGGATGTGGTGGTGATAGAGATAGTGCAAAGCGCCCCATCATGGCTAAGATTGCATGCGAACTAAGCACAAAAGTTATCCTTACTTCTGATAACCCTAGAAGTGAAGATCCTGAAGAAATTTTAAATCAAATGCAATCAGGCATTGATCCAGTTGAAATGCGCAAAACACTTCGTATAAGTGATAGAAAAGAAGCAATAAGAACTGCATGTTCTTTAGCAAAACCTGGAGATATAATATTAATAGCAGGTAAAGGGCATGAAAATTATCAGGAAATAAAAGGGGTAAAACACCCATTTGATGACTTTGAAATATTAAAAGCAACCACTAAAGAATTAGGAATATAATGTTTTACTACTTATTCACATGGCTCGACAGAGCATTTGATTTTCCGGGCGCAGGAGTTTTTCAATACATTTCATTCCGTGCGGCAATGGCTGTAATTGGATCATTAATCATCTCGCTTTTATTTGGAAAACGAATCATCAATTACATCCGCAAAAAACAAATCGGCGAAACCATTCGTGAGCTAGGTTTAGAAGGGCAAAATCAAAAAGCAGGCACCCCAACTATGGGTGGTTTAATAATACTTGCAGCCATAATTATACCTACTTTATTATTTGCAAAGATTAATAATGTATACATCATTTTGATGCTAGTTTCAACAGTATGGTTAGGAGCAATTGGTTTTATTGATGATTACATAAAAGTTTTTAAAAAAAATAAAGAAGGTTTAAAAGGAAAATTCAAAGTAATCGGGCAGATTGGTATTGGTTTAATAGTTGGAGCAACACTATATTTTCATCCTTCTGTAACAACTAAAGACAGAGTTTATACCAGCGGGCAAGCAGCCTATTCCATTGACACAGCTATTGCTAACAAAAAAGATTTACAAATGCCAAAATATGCAGCATATGAAACAAAATCATTAAAAACAACAATTCCGTTTGTAAAAAACAATGAGTTTGATTACGATGTAATTGTAAAATGGATATGTGACGATTGCATGAAATGGGGGTGGATTGTTTTTATTCCTTTTGTTATTTTAATTGTTACAGCAGTTTCCAATGGAGCAAACATTACTGATGGAATTGATGGCTTGGCAACAGGTACATCAGCAATCATAGGAACTACTTTAGGCATACTAGCATACGTTTCGGGCAATACAGTTTTTGCCGATTACTTGAATATCATGTATATCCCAAATTCAGGGGAGTTAGTGGTATTTATTGCCGCTTTTGTTGGTGCATGTATCGGGTTTTTATGGTACAATTCTTTTCCTGCACAAGTTTTTATGGGCGATACAGGAAGTCTTGCACTTGGCGGAATCATTGCAGTATTTGCAATTGCAATTCGTAAAGAATTATTGATTCCAATTTTATGTGGCGTATTTCTAGTTGAAAACCTTTCAGTAATACTGCAAGTTTATTATTTCAAATATCAAAAAAGAAAAAGAGGAATTGAATACGCACGCGAAAACCGATTATTTAAAATGGCTCCACTGCATCATCATTATCAAAAAGTAGGGCTACATGAATCAAAAATTGTTTCTCGTTTTTGGATCATAGGAATCATGTTAGCTGTATTAACTATAGTAACATTAAAATTAAGATAATTAATAGTGAATAAACGTATCGTTATATTAGGCAGTGGAGAAAGTGGAGTTGGTGCCGCACTTTTAGCAAATGCTAAAGGATATGACGTATTTGTTTCCGATAAAGGCGAGATAAAAGAAAAATACAAAAACGAGTTAATCGAAAATCAAATTGCTTTTGAAGAAGGAAAGCACACAGAGGCATTTATTTTAAATGCAAACGAAGTCATTAAAAGTCCTGGTATACCTGATAAAGTAGAATTAATTAAAAAATTAAGAAGTGTAAATATTCCTGTAATATCCGAAATTGAATTTGCAGGAAGATATACGAATGCTAAAAAAATCTGCATTACAGGTAGTAATGGAAAAACAACAACCACACTCCTCACCTACCACATTTTAAATAAAGCAGGTTATCATGTTGGTCTGGGCGGAAATGTAGGAAAGAG
Organism: Bacteroidia bacterium; assembly: GCA_044352985.1. Lineage (GTDB taxonomy): Bacteria > Bacteroidota > Bacteroidia > B-17B0 > Aurantibacillaceae > JADJDM01. The sequence goes on along the minus strand of JBILCU010000007.1, from coordinate 34,711 downwards.
TTTTGCACGTCAAGTTGCTACCGAAAACTACGATTATTATGTATTGGAATTAAGCAGTTTTCAATTAGATGGAATGTATGATTTTAAAACAGATGTTGCTATTCTTTTAAATATTACACCTGATCACTTAGATAGATACGAATACAAATTCGATAATTATGCTTTATCTAAATTTCGAATAACACAAAATCAAACTAATGCTGATGCATTTATTTACTGTTCAGATGATGAAGTGATTTCAAAGTTTATGGGCATAGTTAAGCCAAGTGCAAAATGTTATCCATTCTCTATTAAAAATCAAATACAAAAAGAAGGAGCTTATTTAGAAAACGAAACCCAAATAATAATAAATATAAACCAAAACCAGTTAACTATGACTATCGAAGAATTAGCATTACAAGGCAAACACAATGTTTACAATGCCATGGCGGCTTCAATTGCATCACGCATCGTTGATGTTAGAAAAGACATTGTAAGAGAAAGTATGACCGATTTCGTTAATGCAGAACACCGATTAGAGTTCGTGGCAACGATCAATGGAATTGAATTCATTAACGATTCAAAAGCAACAAATGTAAACTCAACATGGTATGCATTAGAATCAATGGTAAAACCAGTAGTTTGGATTGTAGGTGGTGTAGATAAAGGTAACGACTACAACCAATTAATTGATTTGGCAAAATCAAAAGTTAAAGCAATTGTTTGTTTAGGAACTGATAATCAAAAAATCATTGATATTTTTTCTTCAGTAGTTGAAACAATTGTAGAAGCAAAATCAGCAAAAGAAGCAGTTGCTCATTCCTATCAAATCGGAAAAAAAGGTGATGTTGTTTTACTTTCACCTGCATGTGCAAGTTTCGATTTATTCGAAAACTATGAAGACAGAGGAATGCAATTTAAAGGCGCAGTAAGAAGTTTATAAAAATATAAGTAATGGTAAAGCTATTTAACTATTTAAAAGGAGATAAGGTAATCTGGGTAGTAGTACTAATACTATCACTTATCTCTATTTTAGTAGTTTACAGCTCTAGTAATGCATTAGCGCAACGTTCAAAAAGCGGAGATACAGAAGCATTTTTAATTCGTCATGCTGGTTTAATTTTTGCCGGACTAATTATCATGTTTGCAGTTCATCGAATGAATTACAAATACCTTTCGCGTATTTCCATGGTTGCCTATTTTATTTCAATACCATTATTAATATATACATTATTTAAAGGGGTTAACTCAGGTGAAGCTAGCAGATGGCTTGAAATACCTGGATTAAAATTAACTTTTCAAACTTCTGATTTTGCAAAGTGCGCTTTGATTATTTATGTTGCAAGAATGTTAGCAATAAAACAAGATCAACTACATGATATTAAAGTTGTTTTTTGGTCACTTTTATTTCCAATTGGCTGCATCTGTGTATTGATTTTACCTGCTAACTTCTCAACAGCTGCATTATTATTTTCTACATGTTTATTGATTTTATTTGTTGGTAGAGTACCATTAAAATTTATATTCGGCATCGTTTCATGTACGTTGGTTGCAGGTTTTTTATTTGGCGCAGTAATATGGTACAAACCAGATATAGTAAAACGTGGGCCAACCTGGAAAGCACGTATTGAAAATTTTATAATTGGAGATACGCAAAGTAATTATCAAGCAGAACAAGCAAAAATTGCAGTTGCCAAAGGTGGTTTATTTGGCATGGGACCGGGTAATAGTACTCAAAAAAACTTTTTACCCCAATCTGCATCAGATTTTGTATATGCAATTATCATAGAAGAATATGGGTTTATATCTGGTTTTATCTTATTGTTCTTATACATGGTCTTATTATTTAGATCAATTCGAATTTTACGTGAAACAGAAAAAGTTTTTGGTGGCTTACTCGCAGTAGGCTTAAGTACAAGCTTAGTCTTTCAAGCTTTAATCAACATGGCAGTTGCCGTTAATTTATTTCCGGTTACCGGACAGCCATTACCTTTAATAAGTATGGGAGGTACCTCTATTTGGTTTACAAGTATTACAATAGGTATTATAATAAGTGTAAGTAAAGAAACGATTGAAGAAACCGAGGAAAAAGAAGACACAAATTTACAAGCGGCATAAAACAGATAAGCAATGAGCAAAAAATTAAAATTCATTATCAGTGGTGGCGGTACAGGAGGACATATTTTTCCTGCAATTGCCATTGCTAATGAATTAAAAAAAATGAAGCCCGATGCTGAATTTTTATTTGTAGGTGCTAAAGGAAGGATGGAAATGGAAAAAGTACCAGCAGCAGGTTATAAAATAATCGGACTTTGGATCAGTGGATTGCAGCGCAAATTAACCATATCCAATTTATCATTTCCACTTAAAGTTATATCAAGTATACTTAAAGCAAGAAAAATAATTAACAACTTTAAACCTGATGCTGTAATAGGGACAGGTGGTTATGCAAGCGGGCCTACATTACGTGCTGCTGCATCAAAAGGAATTCCAACGTTAATTCAGGAACAAAATTCGTATCCGGGAATAACAAATAAATTATTGTCTAAAAAAGTAAATAAAATTTGCGTTGCCTATGAAGGATTAGACAGATTTTTCCCAAAAGACAAAATAGTATTTACAGGTAATCCTGTTCGTCAAGACATCAAATCAATTGAAGAAAAAAGACAAGAGGCAATTTCATTATTTGGACTAAATGAACAACAAAAAACAATTTTAATTATTGGAGGCTCATTAGGTGCTCGAACAATAAATGAAGCTATTGGTTCTGGTTTAAAAACACTTACTGAAAACAATATCCAAGTAATATGGCAAACAGGTAAAACGTATATTGAAACAGCTAAAAAACAAGCGCAGGAGTTTAGCAATGTAAAAGCATTTGATTTTATTTCCAAAATGGATCTTGCTTATGCTGCAGCCGACTGCATTATCTCAAGAGCAGGTGCAAGTTCAGTTTCAGAGATACAAATTATAGGTAAGCCATGCATTTTAGTTCCTTCACCCAATGTTGCTGAAGATCATCAAACTAAAAATGGGATGGCATTAGTTAAGACAAATGCTGCATTAATGGTAAAGGATGTTGATGCAAAAAACGAATTAATAAAACTTGTGATTGACTTAATCAACAATAATCAATTGCAACAAGAATTAAAAAATAATATTTCAAAAATGGCAATGCCAAATGCAGCAAAACAAATTGCTATGGAAATTTTGAATTTAATAAGTAAATAACGTGAATCAATATACACTCATCTACTTTTTAGGCATTGGCGGAATAGGCATGAGTGCGCTTGCGCGTTATTTTAATCACTATAAAATTAAAGTTACTGGTTACGACAAAACATCAACTAGCTTAACTGATGAATTGCAAAAAGAAGGGATAAAAATTCATTTTAACGAATCAGTGGAACTACTAAAAAAAGAATTAGCTGAACATAGTAAAGAAAACGTATTGATTGTTTATACGCCTGCTGTACCAGTTGACCATGAAGAATATGTATACCTTAAACAAGAAGATTATCAAATAAAAAAACGCGCAGAAGTTTTAGGTGAGATTACAAAACATTTTAAAACTATTGCCATTGCCGGAACACATGGCAAAACAACAACTTCATCGTTGATGGCCCACATCATTAAGCATGCAGGTTACAATTGCTATGCATTTCTTGGTGGAATTACAAAAAATTACAACACCAATTTAATATTGGGAAATGATGAAATTAATGACAATACTTTTTTAGTTGTTGAAGCCGATGAATATGATCGTTCGTTTTTAACTCTACATCCTGACTATGCTGTCATTACAAGTGTTGACGCAGATCATCTTGATATTTACGAAAATGAAAAATACATGCATGACAGTTACAGACTGTTTGGACAACAACTAAAAAAAGACGGCTTTCTTCTTGTTAAAAAAAATGTTGATAACACATTGCAGCTAAGCGGAAACACGCATACATACGATGTATCTTTAAATGCGGATTATTGTGCACAACATATAAAAATTGAAAACGACCAGTTCTTTTTTGATTTTGTATCGGTAAACACTGAATTAAAAGGCATTTCACTGGGAATACCAGGAAAACACAATGTTGAAAATTCAGTTGCAGCAATTGCAATTGCACTTCAAATTGGAATTGATAGCAATACAATAATTAGCGCACTACGTTCTTTTAAAGGTGTGAAAAGAAGATTTGATATCAGAGTTAAAAGCTCAGAATTAGTTTACATTGATGATTATGCTCATCATCCTGAAGAACTAAAAGCTTTCATCTCTTCAGTAAGAGGTTTGTTCCCAAATAAAAAAATAAGCGGAATATTTCAACCTCATCTCTTTACAAGAACAAGAGATTTTGCTGATGAATTTGCAAGTAGCCTAGAACTTTTAGATGAATTGTTTTTAATGGAAATTTATCCTGCAAGAGAAAAGCCAATTCCTAATATCAATTCTGAAATGCTACTGAATAAAATAAAGCTAGATAAAAAACAAGTAGTAAAAAAAGAAATGTTACTTGATGTAATCAAGTCAAACAAAATTGAAGTTTTGTTAACCATGGGAGCAGGAGACATAGATCAGTTCTGCGAACCAATTCAACAATTACTTTCAGCACAACATGAAAAAATTTAAACTAAAAAAGATAATTGTTTTCGTTCTTTGGATTATTGGAATATCATCTTTTGCTGCCCTACTCGGGTTTGTAAATGCTGAAGAGAAAGAAGTTATGGGACAATCAATTAATGTGATTGTAACTAACGAGTCTGAAAATTCATTTATTGATGAAAATGTGGTAAGTAACTATTTGAACGATCGTAAAGATTTTATTGTTAATCAGAAATTAAAAGACATACACGTTGTTGAAATAGAAAACGCATTAAATACACATCCAGCAATTGAAAAAGCAGATGTATCAGTAGATATAAATGGAAGAGCAGAAATTAAAGTAACACAGCGTAAACCGGTAGTAAGAATAATGAATACACAAGGAGAAAGTTTTTATATTGATTCAAAAGGCAAATTAATGCCTTTATCAGATAATTACTCTGCTAGGGTACCATTTGCAAACGGAATCATCTGTGAAAGCTATTCATCATTTTATAATTATTCAATTGATAAAATTGAAAAGGATACAGCACTACATAAATTATGTGTTATTGATAATGTGTTTCATGTTGCAGAGTATATCGAGAGGGACACTTTACTAAATAGCATGATACAACAGATTTATGTAAACACAAAAAAAGAAATTGAATTGTATGCTACAATAGGCAATCACAAAATTGTGTTTGGAAACAGCGAAGATATTCCGGAAAAATTCAATAAACTAAAAATGTTTTATAAAGAAGGTTTAAACAGTATTGATGCTTGGAACAAGTATTCAGTAGTTAATTTAAAATATAAAAATCAAGTTGTCTGCACTAAAAAATAATAATATGGAAGCTTCTGACTTTGTAGTAGGTTTAGATATTGGTACAACCAAAATTGCCGCAATCATAGGTCGTAAAAACGAATATGGTAAAATAGAAATCCTTGCATTAGGTAAAGCACCTTCACTAGGCATTAAACGTGGCGTTGTAGTAAACATTGAAGAAGCAATAGGCTCAATTAAAGACGCAATTGCTGATGTTTTGGCAAAAGATGTCAACTTTAAGTTCAACATGGAAAAGGAAATTAACGGGGAGAAAAAACTTGTTGAAGAAACTTTTGTTGGAAAAGCAGAACAAATAATCGACTTAAATGAAGTTATTGTTGGTATTGCCGGACAACACATTAAAAGTTTACAACACAGAGGAATGATTACCCGTAAATCTATTGACGAGGAAATCGGGCAAAATGATGTTGATAATTTAATTGAAAACATGCATCGTTTAGTAATGCAACCAGGAGATGAAATTATACACGTAATTCCACAAGACTATATAGTAGATAGCGAACAAGGCATTCGTAATCCAATAGGTATGGCTGGAGTTAGATTAGAAGGAAACTTTCATATCATTTCCGGACAAGTATCTGCAATCAAAAATATCTACAAATGTGTTGAGCGTTCAGGATTAAAAATTGACGATTTAAATTTAGAACCATTAGCATCTGCAGATTCTGTATTGAGCGATGAAGAAAAAGAAGCAGGAGTTGTTTTAGTTGATATTGGTGGTGGAACTACTGATGTAGCAATATTTTACGACAACATTATCAGACATACTGCAGTTATTCCTTTAGGTGGAAATATAATTACAGACGACATTAAAGTGGGTTGTTCAATAATTGCTAAACAAGCAGAGCAATTAAAATTAAGATTTGGTTCGGCATTAGCAACAGAAAATCAGGAAAATCAAGTTGTTGCTATACCCGGTTTAAAAGGCAGACCACATAAAGAAATATCAGTTAAAACTTTAGCAAATATTATCCAAGCAAGAGTAGAAGAAATTTTAGCTTTTGTAATGTATGAGATAAAAAACTCAGGTTACGAAAAAAAATTATCCGGAGGTATTGTTATAACAGGAGGTGGGTCACAATTAAAACATTTACCACAACTTGTAGAATACTTTACAGGTATGGATTGCAGAATTGGAACACCAAACGAACATTTAGCAAAAACATCTGAAAACATTACTAATCCAATTTTCGCAACAGGTGTAGGTTTAGTTATGCTTGGAATTAAAAAGATGGAAGCAGAAACAGAGCGTAATAATAAAGTAAACAAAGTACAACAAGTTACTGCAAAAGCTCCTGAGAAAGATGAGAAACCAAAAGTGGCTACACATTCAAAACAACCAAGAACATCTATTTTGGAAAATTTTACCAAAAAAGTTGGCACCTGGTTAAAAGATGATATTGAATAATTAAACAACAAGTAATAACTAAAAAACAACCCAACAATAAAAAACATAAATACCATGATGCAATTCGAATTACCTTCAGAATCAGGATCAATTATCAAAGTAATTGGTGTAGGTGGCGGCGGAAGTAATGCCGTAAATCACATGTATCGTCAAGGGATACAAGGAGTAGATTTCATTGTTTGTAATACCGATAAACAAGCACTAGAAATTAGTCCTGTAAACAACAAAATCCAATTAGGATTTAATCTTACCAAAGGATTAGGTGCTGGTTCAATTCCTGAAATGGGAAAAAATTCAGCATTAGAAACAATTGATGATATTAGAAAATATTTATCTGATGGCACGCAAATGGTTTTTATTACAGCTGGTTTAGGTGGTGGCACAGGAACAGGAGCTGCTCCTATCATTGCCTCTGTTGCTAAAGAAATGGGTATTCTTACTGTTGCAATAGTTACTCTTCCATTTACTTTTGAGGGTAAAAAACGTAAATTTCAAGCTGATTCAGGCTTAGAAGAATTAAAGAAATACGTAGATACATTACTGGTAATTTGTAATGATAAGTTACGTGAAATTTATGGTAATCTTAAAATGAGTGAAGCTTTTGCTCACGCAGATAATGTGTTAACAGGTGCTGCAAAATCAATAGCTGAAATCATTAGTTTGAATTTACACATCAATGTAGATTTTAATGATGTTAAAACAGTTATGAAAGATAGCGGTAGAGCAATCATGGGAACTGCATCTGCGTCTGGTGAAAACAGAGCAATCAGAGCTGTTGAAGGCGCTTTAAATTCACCATTATTAAACGACAGCAATATTCGTGGTGCACGTCACGTATTGTTAAACATCATGAGCGGAAGCGATGATATCTCGATGGATGAATTTACAGAGATTACAGATTATATTCAAGAAGAGAGTGGATATAGCGCAGAATTGATTACCGGTTACGGAATTGATCAATCGTTAGGTGACAATGTAAACGTAACCATCATTGCAACTGGCTTTCAATCGAATGATCCGTTTGGATTTGAGTCTCCAAAAAAATTAGAAAAAGAAGTAGTTACTTTAACTGATGAAGTAAAAACTACCGTTATAGAAGAAGCTCCAAAACAAACCTCTATCATCAATGAAATTGAGAATAGTGTTGAAACAAAAGAGGAAGAACCTTTTCTAATTACTAAATCATCTGTTGAAGAAGTTGTTGTAGCTGAACTTCCAACTGCAAACATTGAAATTCCTGTTGTTGAAATTCAAGAAGAAAAAGTTATAGAGGAAGTAAAACCAACAGTTGTTTTTTTAGATGAAGAAGAAAATACGTTTGAAGAAACAAATACTATTGAGTTTGTAAAATCAGAAATTAGTGTTGAAGAAGTAAATTTTACAAATGATGTTGAATTTGTAAATAACATTAATAATGAAAGTTTTAATCAAAGTGAAGAAACAAAAAACGAAACAGTAGAAGTTAGCGAAAAAACTATTGATGAAATCGTTTTTATAAATTCAGATGTAAACGATATACAAGCTGAAGAAACAAAAACTGAATTAACACAAGAAGAAATTTCTAAAATTGAGCGTGAAGAAAAAATCAAAGCTGCTCAAGAAAGAATCAGAAAACTAAAAGACATTACATTAAAATTAAAAAGCCCTGATGGTTTACAAGAACTAGAAAGAGAGCCATCTTTTGTGCGTAAAAATGTAAAGTTAGAAGACAACAACAGTTACTCTACTGATTCAAAAGTTTCTCGTTATTCATTGTCAGAAGGTGATGATAAAAAAATGGAAATAAAACCAAACAATTCGTTTTTACATGATAATGTTGATTAATTAATACATTCTGCAAATTAAAAAAGCTACCTAAACGGTAGCTTTTTTTTTGATTAAAACTTTCAGTTTCATTCAAAAATTAATAAATTTCAATTTATAAAAATGTATTCATCCAATTAATAATATGAAAGCAAGAAAAATAGAAATCTATCATAACAACCGTTGCGGTAAGAGCAGAGGTGCACTTGAATTACTTCAAAAAAGTGGAAATGAAATTATTGTTATTGACTATTTAAAAAACCCACCTACTCCAAAAGATATAAAAACTGTACTTTCTAAGTTAGATGTGAATGTAAAAGGTATCATCCGTGTAAAAGAAAAAGTTTTTATTGAAAATTTTAAAAATAAAAATTTTACTGATGATGAATGGGTTCAAATTTTATGCGAACACCCTATTTTAATTGAACGACCAATTGTAATTGATGGTTTTAAAGCTGTTGTAGCCCGACCACCAGAATTAGTGCTAGAATTAATCAAAAGAAAAAACAGAAAATAAATTTGTTCGTTATACAACTTAAAATTTTTATCAATGAAAAAAATACTACTTCTTATTTTGCTCCTCATTACAACATTCATCAATGCACAGCAAGTGCCTCACTCGTCAATCATGCAAGAACAAAGTTTATATTATCGAAAACTTGGAGTTAAAACTGATGCTGAGTGGGATGTGATTATGGAGAAAAAAAATAATCCTGTAATAACGAATACAGCCAATCGAAGTGTGTGTAATTTAACTAAACGTGTTTTTGGCTGGCATCCCTATTGGGTTGGAACGGCTTATCAAAATTACCAATGGAATTTAATTAGCGATTTTTGTTACTTTGATTACGCTGCAGATCCAGCGAATGGACAAAACACAAATACTTCTTTTGCATGGACAACAAGCGCAGCTGTAACAGCTGCTTTAAATAATGGTGTTAAAACACATTTCAGTGTAACCATGTTTGGTGGACATTCAACATTTTGGGCAAGTTCAACAGCACAGCAAACATTAATTACCAATATCATCAACCTGCTTAATGCTCGTCCGGGAAGCAAAGGAGTAAACATCGATTTTGAAGGTATGGGATCAACATCAAAAGTTCCGTTTACTTCATTTATGCAAAACTTAGTTTCACAGGTTAAAGCAGCAAATCCAAATTACGAAATTAGTGTTTGCCTGTATGCAGTAGATTGGGGTGCTGTTTTTGATATGCCGGTTTTAAATGGTATTGTTGATTTGTTTACCATTATGGGTTACGATTATTATTACAGCGGAAGCACTACTGCCGGTCCGGTTGGCCCATTATATAATTTTCAAACCAGTTTTAATTATACTTTAAGCAAATCAATCACGTATTATTCATCACAAGGTGCAAGTAATTCAAAATTAATTTTAGGCCTACCATGGTATGGCAGAGAATGGGAAACTACTTCAAATACAATTCCGTCTGCAACAACCGGAAATTTTACGTCTTCACGCACATTTTCGTATGTGCGTAACAATACTGCAACATATATTAACGGTTTAAAAAAATGGGATTCACTTTCCTATACACCTTGTTATGTTTTACAAAATGCAGGTAACTGGCGTCAGTGCTGGATTGATGATGTATATAGTTTGAAAAAAAGATTTGAAGTTGTTAACCAACGAGAGCTTGCCGGAATTGGTATCTGGGCATTGGGTTATGATGACGGATACACAGATTATTGGGATGCTATTAAGGATAAATTTTCTACTTGTGCGATTGTTCCTTGTAATGATACTATTTTCGATATGGGGGGGCCAAATAGAAATTATTATGACAAAGAACGCTATCAATTTACAATTGATCCGGATGGAGCAAATAATGTTTCCTTACAATTTACGCAATTCGATCTAGAAACGAATTATGATTCCTTATGGATTTATGATGGCAATACCATTGCATCACCTTTGCTTGGCGCTTATACAGGATCAGTTAATCCGGGCACATTTACCTCTTCATTTGGGGCATTAACAATTCGTTTTAAATCAGATAATCTAACAACCCGATCGGGATACAAAGCAATTTATCAATGCGTGAATGATTTGACTCCACCACAAACACAAATATCACCTGCAACAAACTGGATAACACAAAATTTCCCTGTAAATTTTATTGATACTGACAATAGTGGCGGTTCAGGCATTCAGAAATCCTATTACGGAGTAAGTGACTTTAATGGAAATGAATGGAGATCAAATTCATCAAACGGTTTTTTTACTGATGAATTTACAAATGCCATTCATCCAGAATGGATACAAAAAACAGGTAACTGGTCAATTACTAATCAGCAACTAAAACAAAGTGATGAATCATTAAACAACACTAATATTTACGCATCACTTAATCAAAATCTATCCAACCGCACATTATATCATTTCAGTGCAAAAATTTACGGTTCAGGAACCAATCGAAGAGCCGGTTTTCATTTTGCTTGTAGTCGACCAGATTCGCTGAATCGATTCGATGGTTATTTTGTATGGTTAAGAGTAGATAACGCTACTTTACAATTTTATAAAGTTATTAATGATAATTTCGGATCTCCAATTGCATCATTTCCTATTCAAATAAATGCGGGAGTGCAATACGATTACAAAGTAATTTATGATCGAATAACTGGTAAAATCTGGATGTATCAAAACAATGTGCTTGTTGGCACATTTACAGATCCTAATCCATACACAAGCGGTTCATTTATTTCATTTAGAACAGGCAATGCTGCAATGGATGTAGACTTTCTGCAAGTTTATCGTTCAAGAGCACAAACAGCAAACATTTCAGTTGGATCATCAACTAACAATGACGTAAGACACGAAAACACTTCACCACAACAGGCAGCGGCAAAAATAACAAGTATTGTACAGGATAATGCAGAAAATATTTCCGCTTTAAGTAATCAGTATTTTGATATAGATTGGACTGCTCCACATTTACCAACTTATGTAAATGATGGTGTTGCGTTGGATGAAGACACTACAATAAATGGAAATTTATTACAATGTAACTACTCTTTTGCACAAGACACAAATTCCGGTATTAATTATTATTTATATGCAATTGGAACTAGTCCGGGAAATACTGATGTAGTTAATTGGACAACAAATGCCAATCAGCTTTCTGTTCAACAAAACGCTTTATCTCTAATTACAGGAACACGCTATTTTTTCTCTATTAAATCCGTCAACAATGCAGGGTTAATTAGTGATAGCATTGTAAGTGATGGAATTTTGTATTTGCCTCAAACAATTGGTGTTAAAGGAAACAACATAAAAATGGAATTTATGGTTGCGCCAAATCCGGTTAAAGATCAACTTACTTTAACTTGGATTAACAATTCAAATTCAATTTCCGCTATAACCGTTACTGATTTATTAGGCAAACAAATCTGGCATCAACAATTTCAACCTTCAATTGGCGCGAATTCATTGCAAATAAATTTTAAAGAATTGAATGTAAGCAACGGTATTTATTTCATTCGATTTTCTCAAAACAAGAATGTTGTAACAGAAAAATTTATTTTGAGCAGAGAATAAATTTAATATTTTAATGAATTAAATCCGTACTCTGAGGTACTCGAAGGGTACGGTTAATTGATAGTTTCTAGAAACTCAACCTACAATTAATTGTCACTTCAAGGGAAGTCAAGAAGTTGACAGATGCAGGTCTAGACTTCGCTCGAGTTTTATTCTATTTTTAAATGGCCGAATTATGGGGAAGCTTACACAATAACCTTCTGTCACTTCGAGCGAAGTCGAGAATTCGACAGATGCAGGTCTCGACTTCGCTCGACCTGACATTTTTAAAATTTCTGATTTTAGAATTTAGATTTTTTTGAATCAAAATTATCAGATAATCGTACCCTGAGGTTCTCGAAGGGTGCTTTTAATCAGTGGTTTCGAGAACCTCAACCACCAATTAACTATCTTGAATATGTTCTTTCTAAATCCGAATTATAAAATCTATTTGTCATCCTGAACTTAGTGAAGGATCTACAAACAGATGCTTCCTTCGTCAGCATAACTATCTAAAAACAATCCTACATCCGAATTCTAAATTCAAAAGTAATTTGTTTTTAGTTCTTAATTCAAAGATTTAACCCCTGATCTAATGCATTGGCAAGAATTGAATATCCTTCTACTCCTATTGAAAGTCGAACTAAAGAGTTAGTAATTCCTCTTAAGTTTCTGTCTTCTTCCGGCACAACTGAATGAGTCATACTTGCAGGATGTTCGATATAACTAATTACAGAGCCCAAACTAACAGCCAATTCCATTGGTGTATCAGGTCGCGCAAAATAATTCATCAACTTAACTCCTGCTTCATAGCCACCTTTTACTTCAAAAGAAATTACAGCGCCACCATTACGCATTTGTTTTTTGCATAAATCATGCTGGGCATGGCTTTTTAATCCAGGATACCATACTTTACTGATTTTCGGATGACTCTCTAGAAATTCAGCAATACGTAATGCTGTTTTGCATTGATGTTCCATCCGAACCCCCATTTCCTGAATGGTTAAGCTATTTAACCAACTTTCAAATGGCGATGGAGTTGGGCCTAAATCTTTATATACAGGATAAACTTCTTTACTAAAATACTCGTAAGGGCCAAGAGCTGCGCCAGCTATCGAAGTAGAATGACCGTTTACATATTTAGTTAATGAGTGAACAACTATATCAGCACCTAATCGGAATGGCTGCTGTAAATATGGCGAACAAAATGTATTATCTACAATCAGTAATGCTTCATTTTCTTCGGTATATTTAGAAATGGCTTCAATATCACACAACTGTAAAGTTGGGTTATCCGGACTTTCAATTAAAACTGCGCATACATTTGAATGAGCATCAAATACCTTTTTAATGTTTTCAGGGTCTGTTGCATCTACAAAATGAATTTCAATGCCAAAACGATTTTGTAAAAAACGCATAAATGAATCGGTACATCCATAAACGTTACCAACAATAATTGCATCACCAGGTTTTACAAAACCTAATATTACCGTTGTAATTGCCGCCATACCGGAAGCAAATACTAATGAAGCAATAGTTGGTGTTTTTTCATCATGTTGAAGCGCGTTATCAATAATATGCTGGCATTCCAACTGAAATAAAACTTTCTCTAAGTATTCGGTATTTGGATTTCCTAAACGTGTATATATACGCGCATAAGGTTTTTCACCTGTTGGTGATTTTCCTACAAAACGTGCTGCACCATCAGCAACATCTTTAAATTTAAAAGTTGACTTTTGATGAATATTCGGCAATCCTGTTCCGGCACAAATGGAATTGAATTTGTCTGCATCTAAAAACTTATCGGTGCATTTTGTGTATAAATGTTTTTTTGCTATCCATTCTTTCCACCAGTTAAATCTACCCTTCATGTTTATTTAGTTTAATTGTAATTCGTAACACATTAATTGGTTTTTAAATATACCAATAACATTTAATTTATCATCCGACAGTAAAGTTTTTACTTCAGGTATTTTACTGAAATACATAGTAGGAACAGGCAACTCTTTCATATTGGCATCAATTATTTTTACTGTGTTATTGGATAAATACAAGATGAAATAAATTTCGTTTTTAAATGAAAACGTTTTAATAGCAATTTGATCTTTTGTTTTATTCTGATAACCGGAAATATAATTACCATTTTCATCATACACATCAAAACCATTTGTAGTTAACAACACTACATCTTTTTTATTATCGTCATTAATTTTCGCAAATTCGATTTGCTTTGTAATTGTAGAAGGATTTACTTGTTTTGAAACTAGTTTATCGTTCCATAATAATTGGTTAACCGAATTATTTTTCGCGTCATAATAAGTAAAAAAAGAAGCTTCTGGCGTGGTATTGTCTTGAATAACGTATTCCTGGAATGCAGCCTGCATAGATTTTGTAAAAGGAATACGTGTTTTACCTTTTCTATCCAAGCAATTTATCTTTCCGTTTTTATCTATTGCAATAATAAAATCCTTACCATCTATTCTCACAAATTGAATTGGCTTAGTTAATCCTGCATCTAGTTTTACTGGATCAAAACCGGCTTGTTTTTTCCCTTCAATGTTGTAGTTATAAATTTTATTATCTGTGCAGGCAATCAATATGCGGTAATTTTTATCATTTTCATAATCAAATACAGATAGCGCATTTGTTGAAGGAGCGTCGAGCTTTGCAGGAAATCCATCAAGGTACTCCCCTTTTCTATCAACTAAGTGAAGTTCGTTTTCTGTATTAAACAAATACTGCAACTTATCGTTTTTATAAAAATCAACCTGATATATTTCACTAAGTACTTTACCATTTACATTTACTTTCCAAAGTTGATTACCATTAGCATCTACAAGATATACATTGCCTTTTTCATCACTTAAAATTATTTCTTTTTCCTTAGTTTTATGATTGATCACCACTTCTGGAGTAACTGAACTTAGTGTATCTAAATTAAGTTGCCATATTGAAGTTGTTGCTTGCGCGAGCGGCTCTTCTTTTTTAAGTGCAGAAACATTTAAAATACCCTGAATAAACACTTTATTTTTCAAAGTAGAAAGCTGTAAACCTAATCCTGATAATGATGCGTTATTAATTTCGGGAAATTGGTTAGCTATTTGCGGATGGAGAATTGCTAAAAATTCGCTCGAATTACTTGTAAAGTTTTGATAGAAATAAAAATTACAATCTTTACTTAATCCCATTTTTTGTGCGCTAGTAAATGATGCATTGGAATTAATATTTCCATAACTTTTTAAACTATTTAAATAGTTTGTAATTGCAGTTGACGACTCGGCAAAAATTAAATTGTTTTCATGAACATAAACAAATCCAGCATTCACATCAAAAACACCTGAACATAAAACATTAAATACCTGAGGATGAACTAAACGATACAATGAGTCGGTAAAACTATCATTTAGAAAAGAAGTACTGTCACTAAATTGCTTAATAAACTCATGTGCTTTGTTTTTGTTTTCAAGGCCTGCAATTGCAATTTTTGAGGCAGTAGAAAGGCTATTGTTGCCAACCACAAGCAATTCGCCGTTTGTTAGTTTATTCCATTCTGTAACTAAATCAGCATCAGTAAACTTACTTAATTCGCTTAAATAAGTTTTTATCTCAGGATTTCGATTAGCTGAAAAAATTGATTGAATAAATTTAGCATAATCACTTGTTCCTAAAAAATAAAAGTAAGAACAATTAGCCGAACAATAATTTAATAGGGACGATTGAACAGGTTGTTGTGTTAATAATGCATTCAGAAAATAAGAACCTTCATGTTCAGCAAAACCATTCCACTTAAGTTCGTTGCTATTTAATGAAACATCAATGCTTGTCCAAGTTTTTAGAGTAGTGGGGAAGTTATTCTTAATTGTAGTTGAAGAAAAAAGTTGAGGGTAAAAAGAATTCTTGATAAACAATCTAAAATCGGCATTTGCACTTTCACTTTCTTGCAACGAATTAAAAAGTGCAACTGAGTTTAATGTATTTTTTTTCTGATTAGAAATAATTTGTTCTAAATAGCTTAATGAGTTTGAAAGAACGAATAAGCCTGCTTTATTATAGATGTACGCATTTGATTTGTTTTGCGCAAACTTAACACTAATCAATTCCTGATTGATTTTCCCAGATTTAAAAAAGTTAAATGAAGTAATTTTTTTCTGTAAGAACTTCTTAATAGTTTCAGAATGCTTAATACTTTTTAAATTAAATGCCAAAAGGCAGTTCGAGCCAAGCGCAGAAGTATCATATGCTAAATAAACGTGATTTTCACTTAAATATTCTTGACAGTCGCTATTTGAAGCTATGGTATCTAATAAAGAAAGGTCATTTACAAATGATTGAATGATTTGATTCTTTAGCAACTCATTACAAACAAGATTATTTTTAGTAAGCTTTTGAGTTAATTGATTAATGTTATCGCATTCGATAATTAGCTCAATATCCGCTGGAATAACATCCATCACCAATAATTCGGGCTTTTTTGATTTTTTCAAAAATAGATAACCCAGAACTGTTAGTCCGGCAATTAATATTAAAAATGAAATTAAAAATAACCTACGCATTTCGCACTAAAAATACTTTTATAAAAAAGACCTTTAATACATTGAAAATAAATAATATCAATAATCGAATGTGGAAAAACCCAAAAGGTAATTTAACGCATGATAACTATACTTCCTTTTTCTACGTCATGTTTGTTAGATGAATAATAGAACACAAAATAATATGCTCCAACTGGCAAATCAATGCCTAAGTTTTTTCCATCCCAGGCATAAAACTCTTTTTCTTGTTTATGCACAAGCTGCCCCCAACGATTGTATATGAATAAACTGAAGTCGGGAAAATAGTTCCAATTAGTAATTGACCAGGTATCTCTTATTCCGTCACCGTTGGGTGAAAATGAATTATCAAAACCTATCTGGCATTTTTCATCTTTTATGGTTACAGTTATAACTGTATCTTTTCCATTCGCCTGCACAATACTTAGATTATAATCACCCGGATCCATTTCTTCCTGCAAAAAACCATGAAAACCATTAGACCAATTGTAATAATAAGGACTTACGCCGCCACTTACTGTAATTTTTGCAGTTCCTTTTATACATTTATTTGGAGTTGTAACTACATTAATTGTTAAACCACTACTTTGCGAAAACACATGTAGTTGACAAACCAATAACAACTTAAAAAGCAGCTGTTTCATTTGCAAAATTGAGCTTTAAGATCTTCAGACATAGGATGGCCTAGTGAAAAGGCTTTTAATAATTCATTACATGCCTCATTTAATTTATTTAGCTTGGCATAAACAACTGCCAACTCTAGAAAAACATCTTTATTTGACGCATCTAATTCCTTTGCCTTTAATAAATCTGAGAGGGCATCATCTGTCTGCCCAATATTATCTTTCCAGTAACCTCTGTTAAAATATGCCATTGCGTAATTAGGATTAATTTCAATAGATTTTGAAAAATCAGCGATAGCAAGTTTAATTTCGTTCATATAAACACGAGATAAACCTCGGTTATAGTATGCTTTACAGTTTGAAGGATTAAATTGAATTGATTTTGAAAAATCTTTAATGGCACCATCATAATTTTCGGTTTTAACTTTTAAGGCTGCACTTAAGAAATAAGCCTCTGCAGACTGGCGGTTATGCCTAATTACTTCCTTAACATCTTTTTGTGCATTTTTAATATCATTTGTTTCAGCCAATATTTTACCATGTAATAGTAAGGCAGTATCATTTTGGTGTTTGGAAAGCTCAATTGCTTTTTCAACATCCATTAATGCTTCAGAGTAATTTCCTAAAGAGTCTTTTTTCATTGCAGAAGCTATCAAGTCATGAACTTGACTATTTTGTGCAACTAAACAATAACAATTAAAACATGCGATAAAAAAGAAAAGTAACTTCATATAAAACAGTAGTTAGGTTTGTACATAAAAGTTACTTTCAAAGATAAATGTTAATTTAAAAAAATCAATTGTTCATGATTTTTTCAATGGAGGTATCGTATTGTTTTTTAAACTCCTGAACAGAGCCAAAAGTTGTATCATCAATTTTAACTTCTTTTCCTTTTACAAAGCCAAGTTTAGAGAACGATACATTGCATTGTTTTAATAAATCTACCAACTGAATTTCGTTTTCCATTTTTACAGAAACTATAACTCTGCTTTGTCCTTCACCAAATAAAAAGGCATCATTTCGAATAGATTTTGATGTTGTAATATCAAACCCTAAATTGTTTCTGAATGCCGATTCCATTAAACTTATAAACAACCCACCGTCAGAGCAATCATGAACAGATTGTGCCAAACGAGCAGTAATTACTTTTTTGGTAGCCTCCTGTATTTGATATTCTTCATCCAAATTAAAATGTGGTGCCGGACTATTTTTTACTTTTTGGTAAGAGTATAAATATTCGGAACTATTGATATCGTTTTTGCATTCGCCAATTAAATAAATGGCATCTCCGTCAGCTTTAAAATCCATACCGGTTTGCAAGGATTTATCTTTTACAATTCCAATCATACCAATTGTAGGTGTAGGGAATACAGGGCCTTCAAAAGATGACTGATTGTAGAAACTCACATTTCCTCCAGTTACAGGTGTTTCAAATTTTAAACAAGCAGCGCTCATTCCTTTAATTGCAGACACAAACTGCCAGTAAACTTCAGGGTTGTATGGATTTCCAAAATTTAAACAATTGGTAACGGCGCTTGCCTCACCACCACTGCATACTATGTTACGTGCCGCTTCCGAAACTGCTATTGAGCAGCCTGTTTCAGGATCTGCATTTACGTAACGGCTGTTGCAATCTACTGTCATTGCTAATGCTTTATTCGTACCTTTTAAATTTACAATGGCCGCATCGCTTGGTTTGTTGGTGCTCATGTTAACTGTGCCAACCATGCTATCGTATTGGTTATACACCCAACGCTTTGAAGCAATATTAGGATGTGAAATCATATGATTCATCACCTCTTTTAAATCATCAGGTTGTTTCACCTGATTGATATCGAATTTTTTTGACTCTGCGAAATAAGTAGGTTCTTTATATTCTCTGTGATAAACTGGTGCGCCACCGCCTAATACTAAAGTATCAGCAGGAACATCGCCAACTAATTCTCCATCCATAAAATAACGAATACGGTTACCTTCAGTAACAACGCCAATTTGCTCGCAATTCAAATCCCATTTATCAAACACATTCAATACATCTTGCTCTTGTCCTTTTTTTACAACAATCAACATGCGTTCCTGTGATTCTGAAAGCAATATTTCGAATGGCTGCATGTTGGCCTGACGAGTTGGAACTTTGTCTAACCAAATATCCATACCATGTTCTCCTTTTGCACTCATCTCCGAAGTAGAACACGTGATACCCGCAGCCCCCATGTCTTGCATGCCCACAACAGCACCTGTTTTAATGACTTCAAGAGATGCCTCTAATAATAACTTTTCCTGAAATGGATCTCCCACTTGAACAGCTGGTAGGTCTTTTGCAGAATCCTCAGTTATATCAGCACTTGCAAAGGTTGCGCCATGAATACCATCTTTACCAGTTGCTGAACCTACAATGAATACGGGGTTTCCAACACCATAAGAAATTGCACTTACCGTTTCACCTGTTTTTACAATACCAACGCTCATCGCATTAACAAGTGGGTTGATATTAAAACTATCATCAAAAAACACTTCGCCACCAACAGTTGGAATACCGAATGCGTTACCATAATCACCGATCCCTTTTACCACGCCTTTCATAATCCACTGTGTTTTTGCCGAACGAATGTCGCCAAAACGAAGCGAGTTTAATTGAGCAATTGGACGAGCACCCATAGTGAAAATATCTCTATTGATACCTCCAACCCCGGTTGCTGCACCTTGGTAAGGCTCAATAGCGCTTGGGTGATTGTGTGATTCTATTTTAAAAGCGCAAGCCAAACCATCACCAATATCAACCAAACCGGCATTTTCTTCACCCGCTTTTGCTAGCATGTGAGGGCCATCTTTTGGCAAGGTTTTTAACCAAACAATTGAATTTTTATATGAACAATGTTCGCTCCACATTACCGAATACACAGAAAGTTCTGTAAAATTTGGGGTGCGACCTAAAATAGATTTTATTTTCTCGAATTCTTCAGGCAATAAACCTAATTTTTTTGCTGTTTCAACTGTAGTTATTGCTTCTTTTTTTGTTTCCTGCATGGCTTTATTTTAAATAAAAATAGATGGTAAACTTAAGGATTTTAACAATTAACTTAAGATTGTTTTTTCAACAATTTATAGCCATTGTTTTGGAATCTAGTGCATAGCGCTTTGATTTTAGATATGCAAGTAGAGCTCTATTTTATTTAGTTAAAGAAAGAATATGCAATCTAGATTTGTTGTTATCTTTGAAAGGGAAATTACCATGAAATCAACTTCTATAAAAGCAATTGGCTTAATGTCGGGCACATCTTTGGATGGACTTGATATTGCATATTGTGAATTTATTGAAAAAAATAATAATTGGACTTTTGAAATTCTGCAAGCGGAAACCATTAAATATCCAATTACATTAAGTCAATCACTAGCTAATGCACATCTTTTAGATGCCTTAACTTTTTGGAAACTACATGTAGAATTTGGACGTTTTTGCGGAATTGCAGTTAAAAAGTTCATCTCAAAACACAACTGCAAAGCTCGGTTAATTGCATCTCATGGTCATACCATATTTCATCAACCACAAAATGGGTTTACCTGTCAGATTGGAGATGGGTCTCAAATCGCAGCCATTTCGGGTATTGATACTATTTGCGATTTCAGATCAAAAGACTTGGCTTTACATGGGCAAGGTGCGCCTCTCGTTCCTTTAGGCGATCAATTTTTATTTCCAGAAGCTGATGCTTGTCTTAATATTGGAGGCATTGCCAATATTTCTTTTCACGCGAAAAATAAAATGAAGGCTTTTGATATTTGTCCTGCAAATATGATATTTAATTATTATGCCCAGCTAAAAGGGAAAAAAATGGATAAAAATGGCGAATGGGCAAGAAGAGGTAAAATAAATGAACCATTACTAAAACAGCTTAATAATCTACCTTTTTACAAACAAAATGCCCCGAGATCATTAGGTAGAGAATGGGTTTTTGAAAAAGTAATTCCATTGCTGGATAAAAAAGAAAAATCATTTGAAAATAAACTCTGTACAGCAGTTGAACATGCTGCCATAAAAATTTCTGAAGAAATCAATAAACATAAATTAAAACAAATTTTGATTTCCGGAGGTGGTGCATATCATCAATTTTTAATTGAACGAATAGCGCATTTTACAACAGGGCAGCTTATCATACCAAATAAAAAAACAATAGAATTTAAAGAAGCATTAGTGTTTGCTTTTCTTGGAGTATTAAGAATGCGTGAAAAAACAAACTGCTTAAAATCTGTTACAGGAGCTTTATTTGATAACTGCGGAGGAGCAATTTATTCGGGAAAGTAAAAAATTACTTAAACAAAACAGCCCTTAGAAACTTAGAAGTAAACAAACTAAGCGAAATCGAAATAATTGGTTCTCGACTTCGCTAGAACGGATACTGTTACTAGATAGTAAAAAAACTAAAACAGCAGTTATTAAAAACAAATGTTGTATTCTACAAATTAATTACAATCATTAGTAAATTTAACACAAAGCAAAGCGCAAATAGGTTTACTACCCAACGCGCAGGAGCCTGACCTATAGCAGCTACATTATTTGCCATTGAAATGGACATTGCAATACCTAATTGCCAAATTGGAGCATCATTTTGAAAAATATACATTGCAGAAATACCACCCAAAATACTACCAATAGTGATCGTCATGGCAATTAACCCAAAATAGCTGAATTCCGCTTTTTTAATAAGTTTTTCATACCAACTTAAATTGTTGGTTACTGTAATGGATTTGTTACTAGAAATAGTTGTTGTGCTCATGTTTTTTTATTTTTCACAAACATGGTGTATTATCAAATTTAATTCGATGATATAAGTCAATTTTTATAATTGATGTTTGTCAGTATTTTTGCTTTCACAATTCATAACATAAATGAACTATAAAGAAACACTCGATTATTTATTTTCCCGTTTACCAATGTTTCAGCGTATTGGAGCTGCTGCATACAAAGCAAACCTTGATAATACCTGGGCACTAATGAATGCTTTGGATTCGCCTGAGAAAAAAATAAAAACAATTCATATTGCCGGAACAAACGGAAAAGGCTCAACCTCCCACATGTTGGCTGCAGCATTTCAACAAGCTGGTTATAAAACCGGCTTATATACATCGCCACATTTGATTGATTTTAGAGAACGAATAAAAATCAATGGCAAAATGATTTCGAAACAAGCAGTGGTAAAATTTGTAGAGCAGCATCAAAAAACCTTTGATCAAATTGAACCTTCTTTTTTTGAATGGACAGTTGCTTTGGCCTTTGATTACTTTTCGCGCAAAAAAGTTGACATTGCTATTGTTGAAACTGGATTAGGCGGCAGATTAGATTCCACAAATGTGATTCATCCTGAATTATCAATCATTACGAATATCAGCTTTGATCATATGAATTTGCTAGGCGCAACTTTGCCATTAATAGCAACTGAAAAAGCTGGAATTATAAAGGAAAACACCCCTGTATTAATAGGTGAAACGCAAAAAGAAATCAAGCCTGTTTTTACATCAAAAGCAAAAATAGGTCATTCACCTTTATTTTTTGCTGACGAATTAATTTCAGTTAAATCTGTAAAGCAAATACATAAAAAAAATGATTTGTTCTTAGAGATGAACTTCAATGAATCAACTAAAAAAATCATTTGCGATCTACCAGGCTTGTATCAAACAAGAAATATAAAAACTGTTCTCTCTGCTATAGCTATTATAAATTCAACTACAGCTTTTAAAATTAACTCCAAACAAATTGTAGCTGCATTAAAAAATGTAAAATCACAAACCGGCTTAATGGGACGCTGGCAAATTTTGAAAAATAAACCATTAGTAATTGCAGATACTGGGCATAATGAAGCGGGAATAAAAGAAGTAATTAAAAACATTAAGAACACAAAGCACGAGAAACTTCATTTTGTATTAGGGATGGTAAACGATAAGGAAGTTGACAAAATACTGCAACTACTTCCAAAAAAAGCTATTTATTATTTTTGCAAGGCAAGTATACCAAGAGCATTAGATGAAGCCTTATTAAAAGAAAATGCACAACAATTTAATTTAAAAGGCAATTGTTACACCAACGTACAAGATGCTTTGTTTGCCGCATTACAAATTGCCTCAACAAAAGATTTGATTTTCATTGGAGGAAGCACCTTTACGGTTGCGGATGCGTTGAAAGTAAAAATTTAGTAGTTGCTTTTTTTGCAATTTTTATATGAAGTAAATAAACTAAACTGTTATTTATTCTTCATCCTTAAGCGAATTTGAGTTATTACTTTTTTTGTATATAAAGGAAAATCTCCATCCATCATCCATGAATAATAAGAAGGCTCTTTTGCAAATACCTCCTCAACAGGTTTATCTTTATGTTTGCCAAATGAAAATACTTCTTGTCCTTTTGGATTGTAAATAATTCTTCCGGCAAAATCTGCATTACGTGTGCGCATACTTAATTCACTTAAGGTATTTACTTCATTTTTAACAGGGAAAAATAAATTTCCTTTATCATCTTTTAACTGAGTATTTTCGTAACGTTTTATTTGAGCAAGTAATACTTCGTAAGTTGCTGCAACATCTGCTTCTGCGCTATGCGCATTAATGATTTCCTTATTGCAATAAAACTTAAATGCTGCACTTAATGTACGTTGTTCCATTAAATGAAAAATGTTCTGAACATCAATTAATTTCCTGTTCTTTAAATCAACGTCAATATCTGCCCTTAATAATTCTTCTGCGAGTAAGGGTATATCAAATTTATTGGAGTTGTATCCTGCTAAATCGCATGCCTCAATAAACTTAGCTACATTTGATGCAATATCTTTAAATAAGGGTGCATCTTTAATATCATTATCGTATATACCATGCACTAAACTTGAAGCAATTGGAATTGGCATACCCGGATTAACGCGCATGGTTTTCGATTCTTTATCACCATTCACATGAATTTTTAACAAGGATATTTCTACAATGCGATCGGAAGCAATGTTAATACCGGTTGTTTCTAAATCTAAAAAAACTAACGGTCGATTTAATTTTAATTGCATTTTATTTATATTGATTAAGAACTTCTTCTGTTGATTTTACGCTTTGAAAACAATTAAGCAACTTGTTCATTACTTTCTCCACTTCTGCATCAGGACATGAAGCACCACTTGTTAGAATTATTCTTACATTTTCTTTTTGAGGTAAAAAATGTGAAGTAACTATTTTTTGTTGCTCATGATAATTAAAATGATGGATTTCATTTTCACTTTTAATCTCCTCATCTGAAGATATAAAAAAGGTAGGGAATTTTCTTTCAAGTAATTCCACTAAATGTGAAGTGTTAGATGAGTTGTAACCACCAACAACAATAGCTAAATCAGCCTCTGATTCGAGTAAGCCATAAGTGGCATCCTGATTTTCGTTGGTAGCATAACAAAGTGTGTCGCGCGTATCTGCAAAATGTTCTTTAATATTTTCTACTCCATATTTTTCAATCATTACCTGCTTAAAAAAATCAGCAATTTCTTGTGTTTCGGTAGCAAGCATGGTGGTTTGATTAATTACACCTACACGAGTTAAATCTTTTTCAAGATCAAAATTAGCTGAAGATGTAGAGGAAAACAAAGTATTAAATTCTTCCTTGTTTTTTTTATTGAGAATAAATTCTGCCAACTGCTTTGCTTCATCTAAATCTTTTACAACAATTGACTTCGCGTAATGATTGCTATGTGAAAAGGTTGCCCTTGTTTCTTCATGTTTATGCTTTCCATGAATAATAATCGTGTAATCCTGTTTGCCAATTTGCTCAGCACGCTTCCATACACGCTCTACAAAAGGGCAGGTAGTATTGTATTTTTGAATTTCAATGTTTTTAGATTTCAATAATTCTTCTATTTCCAATGTTGTGCCAAATGCGGGAATAATAACTACATCATCAGCATTTAATTCGTTGAAAGGTATGATTTGTTTGCCATTTGTATCCTGTAAAAATTGAACTCCCGACTCTTCCAAATCTTTATTTACTTGGGGATTATGAATCATCTGGCTTAATAAAAAAATACGTTTACCCGGATTTTCGGCTACAGTTTTAAATGAAATTTCTATTGCATTTTCAACACCGTAACAAAACCCAAAATGCCTGGCAATTAAAAAAGAAACCGGACCGAAATCAACTTCTGTTGGTGTCATATCCTTCTTTCTTGGATCAGTGTTTTTACGAAAATTCTTTAAGGCTGTTATAACCGGACTTCTATAAAATTCAGGAATAGTAAATGACTTCATTATTAGTAAAATTGTTTTTGTAAAAACCGTATTTTAATTGAATTTATAAATTGCGAATGTACAAGGATTTTAGTTGCTAATAACATGAAAATAACCATTGTACGTTCCTCTTTTTTCGGTTTCAATAGCATAAAAATAAACACCACTAATTAACGAATAAGGCTTCCATTCGTTTGTATAGTTATCTGAACTATACATTAAATTACCCCATCTATTAAACACTTTTAGTTTTGTATTTGGGTTTTTATGCAAGTTTTTAATGTAAAACACCTCATTAATATTATCGTAATTAGTTGTAACAATATTGGGGGCATACAATTCACAATCAATCCCCAACAAATCTAAAGTATCAGTATCCACAAAATTACATTGATCTTTTACGCTATAAACATATTGTTGCGAATTTAAAACCCCATAAATTGCCCAGTTATCCGAACTACTATTAACTGTAACGGGTAAGTTGGGATCATTAACAATCCAGTTTCCTGTAATAGCTCCAACTCCATGTGTTACTGAAGTTTTAAAAAAATAACTTTCACGCAAGCAAATTGAGTCAAAAGGGATAACAGAAATTCGAGGTGGATCAAATAAAACAGACACATAAATTGAATCTGTAATACTTGTATTATTACAACTTTCGGTTGCAGTTACATAATACGTAATATTTGCAGTTGGAAAAACAGTAACATTATTATTTGTACTATTATTATGAGGCCAGAAATAAGATACCGAACCTCCTCCTCCATTTGCTATTGCTTTCAATTTTAAACTTCTTCCCTTACAAACGCTGGTATCTTTCCCTAAATCTACCGAGAAAGGAGTTGGATCTTTTATGTATAACTTTTTTACCAATTTGCCTGATAAGGGAATGCATGGATTTCCTGAGTAATCAATGGTAAAAATTAAAACTTCAGTTCCTGAACCAACACTATCTTCTTGAATACCATCTGCAATAGCTGATAAATTAAAAGAAATACTTGTTTGATTATTAAAAATTAGTGTGTCCGGAATTAAATTGCCAATATCTAAAGTAGAATTCGTTCCGTTAGTTCCGCTAACCGAAATAGTATAGACGTGTTGACCGACACCTGCACCTTCTCCATTTTCAGTAAAAGTAAGAATTGCATTTCCACATCCTTCTACAATTACGCTATCATTTGCAGAGCCTATAACATCTAAAGTGCCTGAAACATACAAAAATGTATTAACATCAACATGGACAGAATCAAAAAGTGAATCATTTCTACAGGCATCAGTTACAAAATAAAAGTAGGTGTTAATTTCAGCAGGAGGAGTAAAAGAGCTTGAAGTAGACACTGTGTTTCCTGAGGAATCTGTCCAATGATGTAAATAAGGTGCTACACCGCCCGATGCCTGAGCATTTAAAATCACTACTTGATTTGAACAAATTACAGTATCATTTGAAACTACAGATTGTAATGGAGGCGGCTTTAAAATAGTTAAATTAAAGCCAATTGTATCTAACGAATTACAAGGATTGACATATGTATAATAAATAAAAACAGTTTCTGCTGAATCTGTTTCCAAATCATTAATGGCCGTAATCTGAATTATTACAGAATCTTCTCCCGGAGGAAAAATTAAGGTATCATTTAGCCCTGTAAAATCAGAAATTTCCGCTGTACCTCCAATCCCAATAATTAGTGTATCTGAATTTAATGAATCAACTTCTGTTCGTGAAAACAACAAACTTAAAACACCACATTCTTCAAATAAAACAGTAGAATTACCTAGCTGTGGAGTTGTATTGCTAATACTGTTAATATTTAGTGGAGTTGGGCATGAAAAACTACCTGCCTGTAAAAAAACACCTGCATCAACATAACCATCCAGCGCATCGGCAATCATAATTTTAATGTGATAGGTTTCACCACACTGAACACGTTCACGAGCAGTTAATACAGAAGTAAAACCATCGTATTCTACTGTACCACCAGGAGGATTATCATTATCTACATAAAATTGAGAATTCGAAAATACATTTACATTTAATGCGGTTACAGGTGTTGTTGTTCCGGGTATAAGTGCAATATTATGTGCCGGCATATTGGTAGTTACACCATTTAAAACAAAAGCAAATACATCAGCGAAACCAATTGGAATATATTCCATGTATTCATCTGTTCCAAAAACATAATTAAACCTAATACTATCAGCCTGTGGAATAAAATCAAATTCCAGAATGGCTGCATTAGCAGTTTCTGCACCAGCAATTGAGGATAAATAGGCGTCGCCCGGCTCATAATTATCTACTCCTGCACCATCAGAATTATTAGGTCCAGATGGGCCACTATTACCAGTTACAATACCCGTAGTAATAACAACACCAGCATTAAAGCCAAGATTGTTATTGGGACCAACATTAAACTGACCAATTGCCTTAAAAGCAGAACTATATGCACCGGTAAAACTTACATTAAATGCGGTAACACCTTGACCTAATAATACATTTTGAACAAGCTGTGTTGGAGTTAAAACTGTACTTGTTGTGAGCTGGGCAAAAATCCCTGTTGAAAAAAGATAAAGGATAAGTAATATAAAAAATACTTTTTTCATCAATATTGCTAGACAAACAAATGTATAGATTTAGTTAGATTTTCCTACTTTTTTTAGTTAACAATAAATTAAACTATAAATTTGCCAAAAAAAATCATGGAAAAAAACAACATAACCAATTACATTTCAGAAAATAAAGATCGATTTTTAAACGAACTTTTAGATTTATTAAAGATTCCTTCAATAAGTGCCGACAAAAATTATCAAGCAGACGTATTAAAAACTGCGGATAGCATCAAAACCAGACTAATTGAAGCAGGAGCAGATAAAGTTGAAATATGTAACACAAAAGGGTATCCTGTTGTTTATGGAGAAAAAATAATTGACCCAAATTTACCAACTGTAGTTGTTTATGGGCATTACGATGTGCAACCCGCTGACC
This sequence comes from Bacteroidia bacterium, assembly GCA_044352985.1. Taxonomy (GTDB): domain Bacteria; phylum Bacteroidota; class Bacteroidia; order B-17B0; family Aurantibacillaceae; genus JADJDM01. Next base: position 6,160 of record JBILCU010000007.1, on the reverse strand, counting down.
CATTGAATCTATGGGATTCACCACCATTTGAGCCAGTAATTAAAAAAACAGCTATTCACCCTGAGGGTGCAATTTTTGCAAGAGGCGCTTGTGATGATAAAGGTCAAATGTTTATGCACGTTAAAGCATTTGAAATTATGATGAAGACCAAAACACTTCCGTGCAATGTGAAATTTATGATTGAAGGAGAAGAAGAGGTTGGTTCACCAAGCTTAGGGCCATGGATTATTGAAAATAAAGAACGTTTAAAAGGAGATATAATTTTAATTTCTGATACATCAATTATAGCTAACGATATTCCTTCAATTGATACAGGATTACGCGGTCTTGCCTACATGGAAGTGGAAGTAACAGGACCAAATAGAGATTTGCATAGTGGAGTTTATGGTGGAGCAGTTGCTAACCCAATAAATGTATTGTGTAAAATGATTGCATCTTGCCATGATGAAAACAAACACATCACTATTCCGGGATTTTACGATAAAGTTCAGGAATTAAATGCTGCTGAAAGAACTGAAATGGCAAAAGCACCGTTTAATTTAGACGAATACAAAAAAGATTTAGCCATTGATGATATATATGGCGAGAAAGATTACAGTACTATTGAACGCACAGGCATTCGTCCTACATTAGATGTTAATGGAATTTGGGGCGGCTACATTGGCGAGGGAGCAAAAACTGTATTGCCGTCAAAAGCTTTTGCTAAAATTTCAATGCGCTTAGTACCAAATCAAGATTCTCATGAAATAAGTGAATTATTTCAAAAATATTTTGAAAGCATCGCGCCAAAATCAGTAAAAGTAAAAGTTACCCCACATCATGGTGGAGAACCAGTTGTTGTTTCTACAGAGGCTGCAGGATATAAGGCCGCAAGTAAAGCAATGGAAGAAACCTATGGAAAAAAACCGGTTCCTACCAGAGGTGGCGGTAGTATTCCTATTGTAGCATTGTTTAAAAAAGAATTAGGATTGGATAGCATTTTATTTGGATTTGGCTTGGATTCTGACGCTTTGCACTCGCCAAACGAACACTATGGTTTATTTAATTACTACAAAGGAATTGAAACAATACCATTATTTTATAAATATTTTACAGAATTAAATAAATTACATTAATCACTTAATCCTTTACCATTAAGGATTTGTGGAATGTGTTTTTTTATTCTTGATTCTCTTGTTGATGATTGTTTTGCGGAATTAAAGTAAATTAAATAAGCTCTTTGCTTACCGGGAGTTAATTTCTGAAATGCTATTTTTAATTGGCTGGACGACTCTATTTCTTTCAAAAATTCAATTGGAAAATCGGCTTCAGTAATTTTTTTGGGACCTACTTTTATTCCTTTTTTTTCATTTTCAATTGCTTCTTTAATTAGATCTAGGATTTCAAATTCAATTTTGATGATTTCTGATTTATTTGTAAACCTAATTACTCGCGATTGCTCTGAATTTTCACCAGCTTTTACAAGTATGTTACTGTGATTTTTTAACAAAGAACCTTTAAAAAATGAAAGCGTGCAGTTATCTTTAAATGGCGCAAGCATCACTACATTTTTACCGTCTAGCTGATAACATGGCATTCCCCATTTCATTGTTTCAGTTAAACCACTTTGTAAAACTATTTTCCTTAATAACAATAGCTCTTCTTTCCAATTATTTATTTTACAAAGTAGGGTGGCGTATTTACTACATCTACCACAGCCATTTAAGATAAAATCATTTATATCAGTAGTCATTATTTAGTTTAATGTTAGGTGTTTATTTAACCGATTTAATGCCATTTTTATGTGTGGTATACCATCTTCTTTATAAACATCACTAATTCCTTCAAAACCACATTTTTCATAAAACTTTTGAAGATATAATTGGGCCGAAATATAAATCTTATAATTAGTAAAATGCTTTTCACAAATTGCTATAGATTTTTTCATTAAAACATATGCCCATTTATTACTTCTATATTCAGGATGAATTAAAACTCTTCCAATTGAACTAGCTTCTGGGTAGGATAAACCAGGAGGGCAACAACGAGCATACCCAATTAATTTATTTTTATAATAAACTAAAACATGTATGGAAGATAAATCTTTATCATCAATATCCTGATAGATGCAATTCTGTTCAACAACAAAAATCATTGACCTCAATTGAAGTAACTTATATAATTCAGAAGAATTAAGTTCATTAAATAACTTCGTTTCAAAAAACAAATCTGTCATAGTTCAAATTTAGTTTCTTTTTAAAGATGAATGTAGTTTTAGTTTTATAAATTCGCTAAATGAATAAAGAAGATTATATTAACGCCGGTTATTTTTCTAAACCACATGGTTTTAAGGGGCATTTAAGCTTTCATCAATTAATTGAGGCGGACATTTTATTTCAAGAAATTGACCATATAATGTTAGAAGTTAATGAATTGCTAACTCCTTTTTTTATTGAAAATATTGACTCAAAAGGTAAAGTGATTTTTAAACTTGAACAAATTACAAACGAAAAAGAGGCAAAAAAAATTCAATCAAAACAAGTTTTCATTAACAAAAAATATGTTCAGATTAACGAACAGGATTCTGAAGAAAATTTAATTGGTTACCAATTAATTGATAAACAATTTGGCGAAATAGGCGCTATTTTGCGTTTAGAAGATTTACCTGCGCATCAACTTTGGGTCATAAATAATAATAATAAAGAAATTTTACTTCCGGTTGAAAATAAATTTATTGAGGAAATAAATCACGAAACAAAAACAATTAACTATAACGCCCCTGAAGGATTAATTTCACTTTATTTAGATTAATTTTTTATTTTTAGTTTCACTTTTATGTCAAGCGAAGCATTTGCATTTAAACAATTCACTATTCATCAAGACAAATGTCCAATGAAAGTGGGCACAGATGCTGTTTTATTAGGATCTTGGACAAATGCAAATAGAGCAAAACAAATTTTAGATATTGGAACAGGAACAGGAATTTTAGCAATCATGTTGGCTCAAAAATCAACAGCAAAAATAGATGCCATAGATATTGATTTATATGCAATTGAACAGGCAAAAAAAAATGTTGAACAATGCAAATGGCACGATAGAATTTCGGTTATACATGAAAACTTTCAAGATTATGTAAAACAAACCACTGTCCTTTATGATTTAATAGTTTCCAATCCGCCCTATTTTATAGACTCGTATAAATCACCAGAAGAAGGAAGAAGTATTGCCAGACATAATGATTTTCTTCCATTTCAAGATTTAATAGATGGGGTATCAAAAACACTATCACCTGATGGAAAATTTCATGTAATTCTTCCAACGCGTGAAGCTCAGATTTTTAATACGATGGCTGAAAAATCAGGTTTGAAATTATCAGGCTTACTTCGTGTTAAAACAAAGTCAGAAAATGGAATTGAAAAAAGACATTTAATGAAATTTGAGTACAATCCAACACTTTATGAAGAGAGAATAATTTCCATCGAAAAAGATGGAAGACATAATTACCATGAAGATTATATCGAATTAACAAAAGACTATTATATTCATTTTTAGTATGCTTTCAATTATAGCCGCTGTTTCTGAAAACAATGCCTTAGGCAAAGAAAATAAATTATTATGGCATTTACCCGCTGATTTAAAACGATTAAAGTCCCTAACAATGGGGCATCATTTAATTATGGGGCGAAAAACCTTTGAAAGCTTAGGGAAACCACTACCTGGAAGGACACATGTAATAATTAGTAGACAAAAAAATTATCAACCGGATGGAGTTACGGTAGTTGATTCATTAGAAAAGGCAATAGAATTTGCAAAGCATGATGATCAAGCGTTTGTTTTTGGTGGCGGGGAAATTTATCGATTAGCATTACCCTTTGTGAAAAAAATTTATTTAACAAGAGTTAAAGCATTATTTGAAGGTGACACTTACTTTCCAGAACTTATTTCGGATGAATGGAAAATGGTAAAGTGCGAAAGCTATTTGCCAGATGAAAAAAATTTATTTTACTATTCTTTTGAAGAGTACAATAAAGCAATTTAGAGTTTTCAACCATCAGTTTTTAATAGAAATTATTTTTTTCTTTTTTTAAATGAAAAGAATATAATTTTATCTCTAAATTTGTACAATAAATAAAAAATATGGACTCAAAAGAACAAAAAAAGAGTGTAATTCTTATTCCGGTTGATTTTACGGATATGACTTTGTATGCTATCAAACAAAGCTACAATTTAGCCAAATACACTCATTCAAAGTTACTATTGTTACATGTTTATGAAAAACAAGGTAATGAGCGATATGAAGACATTACTAAGTTAGCTAAAATAACTCAGGAAGAATCAGGCGTTGAAACTGATTACATGAATATAAAGGGAAATATTTACAAAGAAGCTGAACGTATTGCCGAAGAACTAAGAGCTAAATTTATAGTTGTTGGTCTTGAGTCAAAAATGGGTCCTAAAGATGTATTTGGAATGAGCGCATCTAAATTAATCAGAGAAAGCCCATGTCCAGTAATTTCTATACGTGGTAAAGAACACAGAGATGGATGTGAAAATATTTTACTACCACTTGATTTAACTAGTTATTCTCGTCAAAAAGTCGACAAAGCAATTGAAATGGCTAAATATTTTGGCGCTTCTATTCGTGTTTTAGGTGTTTTTACTTCATCTGATGAAAAATATGAAAACCAATTACACGCTTATGCTCACCAGGTAAAACAATACATTAAAAGTAAAGGTGTATCTTGTACTAACAAAACCATTGAAAGTGATAAAATAGCTGAAACAGTTGTTGAATACGCAAATAAAATCGAAGCTGATTTAATTATGATTATGACAAAAACTGATCTTAGTGTTAAAGAATTTTTTGTTGGAACAATCGCTCAGAGAGTAATTGACATATCAAATATACCTGTATTAAGTATTCGACCTGTAAAAAGTGCAAGCGTAACTCAGGGTTCTGGATTTTAAAATTTCAGTTTAAAACAATTTCTACCTTCCGCTAAAATCAACTTTATATTAGCGGCATGTACAATTGGAAACTTGCTTTTAATAATTCGAATTATCTCAAGAGGATTATTACTTAAATCCTTTTATTAATTACATATCTTTATTTTTTGAGTTTCTACGTTTTATAGAAAATAGGAAAGGATATATTTTTTATGACCCACTTTTTCATAGTTTAAACCTTATGATTTTTACTACGTTTTAAATTATTTATTCTAAACTCATTCTTAGTAAAAGCTTTTAAGATTCTATATTAATATAGGTCTAAAATTATAATCTAATAAATTATTAATATATAAAACAACTGATGCTAATAGCCGGAATATAATTTATAATAATTCTTCCCTCACTTCTTAGATAAAATCAAGTCAAATATACATAATGATAATCGTTCGTCTTTTTCTTTGTTTAATCAGTATAACTTGCACCATAAAAAGATATTTTATTATCTAAAAGAATATTGATTGAATTAGTTATTTTATAATCAATAGTTAAATCAATTTTTAAAGCCATTACGTTATTTATAGTTTTCTTTGGCGCAGGAGGAATTACACCATTTACTACGCCTTCAAATAGCTGATGGCAGGGATAATCTTGTACAATTTTATTTTCTGTTAAATTTACATGATGAATTTTTGAGTAAAACAATTGGTATGATAATCCTACTCCAACATTCATTCGATAAAAATTTTTGAAATAATTTAATCCAATTGTTACTCCAATATTTTTTGCATATACGTTAAAAGTATCTATCCTTAAGTTTCCAAAACTTTGTGAGAACCAATAATTAAAAGAATAAAAAGCTATTCCTACATTAAAAAATAATTTTTCGCAAGATAGATATGACATTTTGAAGTGATCTCAAAATTAAATTTTCCATCAAAACATGTTTTTCCCTTATAAGGTAAAAAATTTGAACTTAGCTCTAATAGCAATTTTCCTTTATTAATGTTGCCTATATCTTGGTTACTTTGAGCTGTAAGAAACGATGCTAAAAAAATAAAATAAATTAATAATGATAGTTTACTATTTTTCATCTAATGATTAAATTCAGATTATACTTTTAATAAAAAACCATATAAAACAAAAACCCCCCGAGGATAAATCCAAGGGGGGTTTTCTTTTAAAAGTGGCGCCGACTTACTCTCGCAGGCTTTAGGCCAACTACCATTAGCTC
>JBILCU010000006.1:0-225077 GCA_044352985.1 Bacteroidia bacterium | reverse complement strand
AAAAAGAGCGTGTATTCTGTTATCTGTACCATTATCTACATTAGACCAAGTAACACTATTCCAACTTGCAAAGTAATTTACAGGAGTACCTCCTGCTGAAGAAAAATATCCAGCAACGTATAAATTGTCATTGTGCTTTTCTATAGCATATACCCTGCTGTCTGTTCCTGACCCAACAGAAGACCATGTTTGCGCATCACTATTAAAAGCACTGTTAAGAACAAAAAAAACAATCAGTAAGTAAAAATTTCGCATAATGTAAGATGTTAAATAATTTTTTTAATATTTACAATAGTTACAATTTATGATTTATAAATGAAAAATCACGATTACAAAACTAATTTACTCAAATGATTTTTACTATAAGTAGTACTACTCGATTTTATCAAACTTGAATGATAATTATTATGGCCTTTTAAAAACCTTCTTATTTTTTTAAATCCTAAATTGCTTTAAATTTATATTATTGAAATTTGGCATCACATATAAATGGTCAAGACGACTGGAAACATCTTTCGGTAATAAATTTATGATTATTGATTATTTGCTATTAACCTATTTCACCAAGGTATTGTATAAGTTGCTGTGCCTCCCATATCTACATAAATACTATCGTAAATAGTTGAGTTTACACCCGATTTAGTTTTATCTAATGTAATATGCCACCAGCCCATTGGGTATTTTCCAATATAATTTGCTGAATTATTTAAATATGACAGACCGTCACCTGAAGCTATATCAAAATACCATATTCGAGAAGATTCAAATTTATGCAAAGTTCTTTGAAAAAATCTTGCAGAAAAAGTATCCGGAGGATTAATTACTAAGCCATTTAGTAAATGAAAATTTAAAATTTTAAATGATGCAGAAACACCTATTTGATAAGGATTTGATATTTTACCTTTATCTAATTCCTGAGGGCTAATACCAAAAAATTCATAATCATAATTGCTATAGGAATCAATAGACATAAAGTATTTATAATTTGAATTGTTATTGATTTCCAAATTAGAGAATGAAAAATTTCCGCTATTATCTGTTATAGCGGTTAAGGTTGATGTTTCAATTTTACCAAATGATTTTTCATGACTTGTAGTAAATTTTACTTTAACACCAGCAAACCCAACACCGGTGCAATTGTTACGCACATTACCCGAAATAGTAACATTTTTGGCAACATCCTTCTTGCCGCAGGAAACAACAAAAAGGATGATGGTTAAAAAGAATAGGTGAAAGTATTTTATCATGCTGTTTTATAAAGCGTTTACATTATTACATGATTTTTTTAATGCTGTACAACAAATTTTTTATAAATAACTCCTTCTTTACTATTGATGTTTAAAAAATAAACTCCATCCATAAATTCTATTGTGTTGATTTTTAGAGACGGTGTGATTAAAGGCCCATTTAAGATTTGCTTTCCGTTTATATCAGTAATATTCCAAGTGAGTTGTTTAATAAATTGATTATTACTAAAAGATACATTTATATAATCAGGTGATGGACTGGGATAAACATTTATAGTTAGCGATTCTTTTAGTTTGTTTTTAAGCCCAACATAACTTTGCACTAATTTTCCTTTAAACCAAAACAGATGGGCAGTCATCATGGCTCCCGCAGGAAACACATCCCAATATTCCATAGTACTATCAGCATATACTTTGCCTGAATTGCCAACAACCAATTGACCAGTTGGAAAAAGAAATACGGAATCATCCCCAATAACATGTTGTTTGTAACCAAAAATAGAAACGGTGCTATCATCCAAAACGTCAAAATCACTGGAATACTTAATGTCCCATGAGTTTGCTACCCAAGGGCCATTTGCAGTTGAATCTTTTGAATATCCAACATAATGACCAACTACCCAATCTCGTTTCTGTTTATATGTAAAAATTTGAGCCTTAGATAAAAGGCAAGAGAATACGAAAAGAAGTAAATATTTTTTATGCAAATTTTTCATTTAAAATGGTATTTTGTAAACATAGTTGAAATTTGATTAAACTAAAACTCGATAACAATCCACATTAAATCTAATCGTAAAATTACAACACATCAAGAGGAATAAAAACAAGTAGTACTACTTGTTTTTTTAAAATCTTAATTCACGTACATTTGTTTACATAAGTAAATATGCTTGATTTTATTTTAAATTATTTCACCATTTTCTTACTTGGATATAATGCCAATACGTATATAAATATTTTATACCATCTTTCCGCAATTAGTATTTTAGTGCCTATTTGTATAAGCTTAATTCGGCTTCGATATTTGAACCGAACTGATTATTTATTTTTATATCTCGTAGTATTCGGATTGATTATTGAAATAAGTAGTCGACTTTACACCTACAATTTTCATCTGCCAAACATGTGGATAATAAATATTTATGTATTTATCGAGATTATCATTTTAGTGCTTTTTTATCATCAATTATTGCTATTAAAAAAATATGTAATTGTTTTAATTCTACTAATTATTTACGGATTGGATTTATTAATTTATGACTTTAAGGATTTCAATAAACTTCATACGGTAACTCAAATTTTAGAATCATTATTTGTAATTATTTCAAGTATAATAGCGTTTCTATTCCCTTTAAGAAAATTACATATTACAAACATTTACAATTCAAATTTGTTTTGGTACAATGCCGCATTATTTATCTACTTTACAGGTTCATTTTTTCTAGTATCATCCATAGATTACCTAATAAAATATGATTTACAATTTTATTATTATTCATGGGGAATATGGCATTCATTTTTAAATATTACAATGAATTTTATGATTGCAATTGGTTTTTGGAAATCTATAAATCACACTAAAATTAATTATACTGATAATTATTAAAATGGAAATTGAAACAGACAAATTAGCATTTATAATTGTTATGGGTTGTACCACCATATTTTTACTTGCTCTTGTCATAATTTTATTTGTGATTACGTATCAAAGAAAAGTTGTTATTCTGGAAAACAATTTAAAAATAGCTGAGCAGGAAAAACACATTAACACATTTAAAACATCAGTTAATGTTGAAGAAAAAATTAAAGAGGAAATTGCCAGAAATTTACATGATGAGATAAATCCAATACTAAACGCGCTCAAGTTTAATTTGAGCCGTTATCGCATCAGAGCAAGCAAAAATGAATTTAACCCCGATGAAATAATACATGACGAAGAAATTTTAAACAAAGCGATTGAAGGTATCCGTTCTATCTGCCATGATTTAATACCCTCTTTTTTCATTAAATACGGATTAATTCCATCTCTTGAAGCTCACATCAATAACTTAAATAAAACAGAAAAAACTTTAGGCAAAATTCAAAACAAGTTAAGTCCGGAGTTGATTGAAACATTTACCATTCAGGATCAATTAAATATGTATAGGATTATAATGGAGTTATTAAATAATATGATTAAACATGCTGCATGCAATCATTTTATTTTGGAGCTCAGTGAATTTGAAAATAAAATCAAAATTCAATTATCACATGATGGTAAAAAAATTTCCAATGAAGAAATTGAAATGAAAAGTAAAAATTCAGATGGTTTAGGTTTAAAATCTTTAAATGCCCGTTTATTATTACTTCAAGGCGATTTAAATTATTATCCATCAACTCCTTTACCTAGTGTTGTTTTACTCATTCCATTAAAAGCAGTTAACTAAAGAATGAGAGGTCCAGTCAAAATAGGAATTGCAGAAGATCATTTGATTTTAAGGCAGGGCTTAATTGCATTACTGGGCGAATTTCCTGACTTGGAAGTACTAATTGACGCCAGCAACGGTAAAGAATTGTTGCAACAGTTAAATTTGAAAAAAACCGATGTTATTTTGCTTGACATTGAAATGCCTGTAATGGACGGAAGAGAAACTTTAGAAAAATTACAAATTCTATTTCCTGAAATTAAAGTAATCATCATGTCGAATTATTTTCATGAAGAGTATATTCAAGAGTTCATGAAAAAGGGAGCTTCTGCATTCCTCGAAAAAAATTGTTCGATAGAACAGTTAACAGAAGCCATTAAAAAAGTTGTTGAAACAGGTTTTTATTTTGATAATCACATCACGAATGTAATTATTGAACAAAACATAAAAAATGCACATACCCAAAATGACATCAACTCCATTGAATTCACCAAACAAGAATTAAAAATTTTGAAACTGGTTTGTCAAAAACTTTCCAATGCCGAAATTGCAGAAACCTTATCAATCAGCATACGAACTGTTGAAGGACATCGTTATAACATCTCAAAAAAAACGAATACAAACAATACCATTTTACTTATTGATTTTGCAACTAAATACAATTTAAACAAATGATTTTATAATTCTGTTAGCCTTGAAATTTACACAAAATCAAGTAGTACTACTTATTTTATATTGTATTTAATTATACTACTTTCGATTAAAATGATTGATTTTGTATTAAAATAAATTAAAACTAAGTAGAGATTAATAATTCATCTTAAATAAGTTTAACCATGTTCAGAATACTATTTAAAAAATTCATTACAGTAATATTTTTAATTTTTTACTCAATACAAGCAATTGGTCAATGGCAACCTACAAGCGGCCCCATAAGCAATCTAACAATTTCAGAGTTGTTGTCGAAAGATACTCTTCTTCTAGCATCAGCATCATGCGGAACATTTTATGCAACAACTGAAAATCAAACATGGCATTTGTTTAATTATAATGTCAATACTAATTCAGTCATTTTTAAAGACACCATTTATTTAGCAAATACTAATTGTCGTAAACTTTACAGTAATAATGGCGTGCTTACTGAATCAGTTGTGTATGATAATGGTTCCAATGCTATTTATGATTTGTACGCAGATTTGACTACAATCTATTCCGCTAATGAATGGTCGGGTTTTAAATTATCTCAAAATGGTACAAACTGGACAACGATTAACTCGGGTCTGCCATTTGATGTAGTTTATATGCCCTTTTATCCTTATTCATTTAATACATATGATGCTTACGCGGTTGATGGTAATAATGACTATATTTTCGTTGGTGCTAAAGATGGGATTTACAAATCAAGTAAAGCTAATATCAATTGGGTAAATTCAAATAATGGCTTAGCTAACCAAAAAGTAAATGCAATATATTGTCACGATTCAATTGTGATTATTGCTATGAATAACAATATTTATAAATCGAATAATAATGGAAATTCATGGGCATTAACACATGCATACGCCATGAGTACAACAACTACAAATAAAATCAAAAACATTAATGATACGCTGTATATTTTATCAAGGAATGAGGGCATTTACTTTTCCGTCAACTTTGGTGATACCTGGATGGCCTGCAATAATAATTTAACAAACTTATCTATTGGTGGATTGACAAATTATAATGGAACTTTGTACCTAGGAAATGCAACTGGAGTATTTAAAAATAAATGCAATTGGATGAATGTGAGCAATAATTTGGTTTGTGGCTCAGTTTTAGATATTGTAAAAAACGACTCTTGCATTGCAGCTGTTAACTTTGCCAATGTTAGCATCTCAAAAGATAATGGCGATACTTGGTCAACTTCAACTACCACTTTTACTTCCGGAGTATTTTATTCAGTTATTAATGTAAATAATTCTTTCTTTTTTTCAGCTCAATCTTCAAATCCGTCAATTAGTGGAAGGGGAAATTTTATATCAAGTGATAATGGAAATAGCTGGAATTATCTTTCAAATCTACCCAATTACGGCGACCCCTATTTGTTAAGCAATAATGGAAATAAAATAATTGCTTATACGGATAATCACATTTATTTGTCAGTGGATAGTGGTTTAACATGGTCTGATATTTCACCGTCATCACAATTAATTCCTTGTGGCGCCATTAATTCTGCCATTTTTAACGGTAACGACATTTATATTGTGGATTGCGGAAATGCAAGGTTATACAAGTCAATTGATTTAGGTACAACCTGGCAATTAACAAACAATGGTTTACCAAACGCGGAAATTTATTTACTGGGAAAAAGTGAAGGAATTCTTTTTGCTGCAACTGAATTAAATTTATATAAGTCAACAGATGAAGGATTAACCTGGCAATATTGTAGTTCGGGCTTACCAAATTATGATGGTTACTTATGGACAACAATAACAGATTTTGTAACAGATGAAAATCACAATATTTTTATGTGTACTGTAAATAAAGTATATGCCTCAAGTGATTTTGGTAATAGCTGGATAAACATCAGCGCGGGTTTGCCCTATTTACCTGGCACCTGGGGAGGATCGTTACTTGTTAAGGATAGTACGCTCTTTTTTGGGACGAATAAGTTGGGTATTTGGAAAAGAAACATTCCGGCAATTCAACTGAATGTAAACAAGATTAATTTATCCGAAACAATTAAAGTTTATCCTATACCTGCTAAAGATGAACTTAATATTAAGTTACCAGAAAACGAAAATGCAGTTGAAGCAGAGATTATTGATTTGTTTGGTAAAGTTATTTCAAATGAGAAATTAATAAATAATAAAATAAATATTAAACAAATTAAACCTGGGATGTACATATTAAAAATTAGCTTAACAAATAAAAAAATACATTTCACTAAAATCTTAAAAAGTGAATGATTTTTTTGAGAAATATTTCATAATCATTTATTCTGAATTATCAGAAAAGAGTTTAAAATGCATTACATAAAACGTTTATTGGCATTTGAAAACTAAAAAAGTGTCTGCAAAAAAAATTACAAATGCTTTTACCATCATCAATGCTTGTCGCAAATTGTGTGTTAGGCGTTTGCTATTTAAAACGGCTCTATTTTTCCGTCATTATGTATATAGTATTTTTGAGCTACTGAGTCACATTTTTTGATGTTTTTTTCCATGTCTACTATTTCACACTCAATAGTATACTTAATATAAATAGTGTCATTAATGAATTTTCCAAAACCTTGTGTGTAATAACCTCCGTCCCCTCCGTTTTGATACAGCACTAATTCAGATATAAATTTACCATTCTTGTCAAATGATCTATAAATAATCTCATCAACCCACGCATCATTCATACCTGTTATTAGTATTCCTTGATGTCCTTTAGATTTTTGAATTGAATACAAAACTTTCGTACCCTCACTTAAAACTGTATCAATTCTTGATGTGTCTTGAAAAATTTCCAAATACAAATCTTTTATAATTGGAGTATGATTTTCGTAAATTGGTCTTATTGTATTTAAGTCTGTAAAATAACCTTTTGGGAAATTCTGAATGTTGCTATGCTTAAATTCATTTAAATGGTTTTTTATGAAGAATTTTGTTTTCTGTTCTAGGTCGCATGTTCTTTTGCTTGTCTGTCTACATGATATAATTGTCAGAAGAAAAGGAAGTATAAAAAATGATATAATTTTCATAATTACTGGGTTGTCTATAGCTTATGCCTAACGGTCTCACAATTTTCGTCAGGCATGTTTGGAAGCGTGTCTAACGAATGCTTTTTTAAAAATAAAATGTTTATTGGCATTCGCAAAACTAAAAAAAGTGTCTGCAAAAAAAATTACAAATGCTTTTACCATCATCAATGCTTGTCGCAAATTGTTTATTAGTGTTAGTTGCATTATTCTTTAATAACCTTTGTAACAAAAGTTTCTTTACCGTTTTTTAGTTCAATAAAATATATCCCATTTGATAACTCAGATATATCAACCGAACTATTTACATTTCGCATTTCTTTGATGCTTCTTCCTTTTAAGTCATAAATGGTCAGTTTTTCAAATTTTAAATGACTATCCAAATCAAAGTAAATGTTACTCTTACATGGATTAGGAAATATCATTAATTTGTTATCAAATAGTTCAATATCAGGAGAACTCAAATTACTTCCTCGGGTAAAACCATGTGAAAAACAATCATTACAATTGTCGGCTAAAGCAATAGTATCTATTGAGTAAAAAAACAACGTCATCATTGCTGTGGTAAATCCAGAAATATTTTCGAGATTCCAACGATCTCCATAGATTGAATTTGAATAGCTTATTTTTGCTCTTCCACTTGTGATTAAAGTATCATTTTTATAACGAGAATATGAAATACTGTCATGTATATTATTAATTTTAGTAAAAACTAAATTTATTGTATATCCCACACTATCAGGATATGTGCAAACGTTTCCTGTAAAACCACCACAGGAATTAGTCCAGATCCAGTTGCCAACTAAAAAATTGATTACTGAATCCGAATTAGTGAATTGTATCTGAGAATATGTTTTTATACTAATAGTTGTTGTAAAAACTATTAATATATACGTCATTAGTATCTTTTTCATTGCTTAAAGTTTTATAAGTATTAGATTCATTTCTTATTTAATTGGTTGCTTTGTTTATATGCAATTAATATTACCGGTTTGCAGCTACCCGAGGGGAGTGACTTTTACCACAAAACTTGAATTGAAAAACGAATGTTTGATTAACCACAAAACTCTCTTTCGAAAACGAAACCCCACCTTTTGGGTAGGTGCTTTTATAGAGCGTTTTCCTTTCATCTGTCCGATTGCTTGCAATTATAATTTGATTCTGGTTGTCTGAAATAGGCTTGTTTTTTATTTCTTGAAAATTATTTTCCAAGTCCATATTTGTCCACGGCTGGCTGTCCCCAAATATTATCTTTAACTCTATAAATCGTCTCGCAGTATGTCAATTGTCCACAGATTGGGTCTGGTTGTCCCCATGCGTAATTACAAGTTCCGATTTGTTTTCCGTCTTTGTCGTAAACTGCTCCTCCTGCATCATAATCATTCAGTCCTGCACTGTAAACTGTCTGTCCGTTGTATTTGCATTCACTAATTTCTCCGTTTTTGTATGTCTTGTAGAGTTTCTTCAAGGTCCGTTTGTTTTCAAAGTCGTCTTTCTTGCAACTTGAAATTCCAATTGACAAAATAAGCGTCAATGTCAAAAGTGTGAAAAGTTTAATTTGATTTTTCATATTATCTGTCTTTTTAAAATACCCTATAACTTAATCATGTGCGCTTTAGCTTATAATTAATTTTTACTAACCTTGCTTCTCATTTAGCTTTTTAAAAACATAAAGCGATTTAACAAAACTAAAACATCAGAATATATTATCCTATAAGTAGTACTACTCGATTTTATTTAATAGGAATGATTATGGTGTTTTAAAAAACCTTCTTATCTTTTTTGTCTTTAATCCAAAATAGTTCCATTGAAAATCAAGTAGTACTACTTGTTTTTTAAAAGGTATAGTTGCTTTAGATTTGTAAATCAACAAAAGTTCATTTTTATAAAATATTTAAAAACATCAAAGATGAAAAAATTATTTACCCTAATCGCATTAATTGTATTTTGCGAGTTTAAAGCTCAGCCAATCGTTGACTCCATTCCCATTGCAGGCAACTGGAGTTCTTTTTACATAAGCGATGTTTTATTGGATCAGCAGCAGCAAATCTGGATTACTTACAAAGGAACAAACATTAACACTTCCGGAATTAAAAAATTCGACGGAGCAAATTGGACTCAATACCAAACTTCAAATTCAGGATTACCAAGTAATAAAATTAGTTGTATTAAACAGGATGCAAGTAACAATTACTGGATTGGTACAAATGCTGGTCTGGCTAAGTTTGACGGAACAAACTGGACGGTTTTCAATATGACAAATTCTTTAATTCCTAATGATACAGTAAATGATTTAATTATTGATGCAGATACCTTATGGTTAGCCACAAATAACGGCGTAAGTAAATTTCACAACAATAGCTGGCAAAATTATACGGCTCAAAATTCCGCTTTAAATACAAGGGAATCATACAGTTTATTAAAGGCAAACAACAAGCTTTACATCGGTCATAAAAATAATATTTCTGTTTTATCGTCAAACGGAATAATCAATTATCTGCCGGTTGACGCTTCGATACCGGGTTATGTAAACAAAATTATAAACAATCCTTTTTTTGGAATCGTATTTTCATGCGCATCCGGTATCTATCAATTTAATGATGGAAATTATCGTAATATGGAAAATGAATTTAAACTCTGCCCGGATGCTCTTAATCCCGGGTTAATGAATTATCCAAAACATTTTAAACAAATTGCAAATAATCTAAATGGAAGTTTGTTAATTAATGCCATTGATCCTTTAAATTCAACTCACGCCAATTCATTTACACAATTTAAACCTAACGAATACCTATCACATGATTTTATTATTTCATCTAGTTACTTGTTAAGTTATATTTCTATGCAAGAGAATAAGCTTATTTTTATTCTTAGATTTAATTTAGGTCAATCCGTTATTTTAATAGTTGACCCGAATCAACTCGGCGGTCAATTTCAAAGTTCTTTTTATCTTGATAAAAACTGTAATCAGTCAAAACTGGATGTCAATAAGGTAAGCGCGCGCATGTTAAATTCTGGCGATATGTTTTGGGATTTGAATTCAAATCCAGGATACGAAGTACCAAAAGGAAGCGGTTCTTATGCTGGTTTTGCTGGTAGTATTTGGATTGGCGGGAGAGTAAACAATCAATTAAGAACAGCCTGTATGACATACAGACAAAACGGATTGGATTTCTGGCCCGGACCTTTGGATACCACTGATGCTTTGAATGCGCAAAGCGCAGGACAAATTGGTGGAATAATAAAAGTAAATAGAAACGACATCAATGAATTCATCTACAATTACAACAACGGATCCGTTCAAAACGGCACATTTAGACCGTCTTCCGGAATTATGTTTTGGCCGGCGAATGACACGGGAAATTTTTCAAGAAAAAAGGCAAACTTTGTTGATGTCAATCAAAATGGAATTTATGATCCATTGGTTGGAGGTGATTATCCACAAATAAAAGGCGACCAAATGCTTTATAACATTTACAATGATGCCAGCGGCCCGCATTTGGAATCAGGATCGCCTAATACAATGGGTTTGGAAATACATCAAAGTTCCTATGCATATTCGTGTAATGATATTGACGATACGTTGAAAGCATTAAATTATACTACGTTTTATGAATTTGAATTCATTAACCGGAGCGATACGCTAATTGACAGCGCGTATGTAGGATTCTGGAACGATACAGATCTTGGTAATTATCAGGATGATTTCATTGGATGCAATGTAAAGGAAAACTATGGTTTTATTTACAATGGCGATCCGTTTGATGATGACGGAAACGGTGTTATTGGTTATAAAGATTATTTGCCATGTTTCAGTACGGCCATCATTCAATCGCCCAAAGCAATAAATGGTGATGGAAAGGATAATGACCATAACGGACTTACTGACGAGCAGGATGAACAAGTTGGGATGTCTTCTTTTATTATGATTGTAAACAATTCCAGCGCTACAAACGGTAATCCTGACAGTTCAGGTCAAGGAATTCAATATTATCGTTACCTGATGGGAAAATGGAAAGATGGAGCAGCCATAAAATATGGAACTGACGGTGTAAGCGGAACACTACCTACAAGTTTCATGTACCCTGGAAGTTCTGATCCTATTGGTTACGGATTGGGAGGTTCAGTAAATAATCCAATAACCCAAAACGAATGGACGGAAGAAAACGGTGGCAACGTTCCCGGAGACAGAAGGTTTTTGATTAACTCAGGCCCTTTTCGCATCGCTCCAAAAGATACCGCAAAAATAACTTATGCATTTGTTTTTTCCATAGACAGTTCGGTAACAGGAAACATCATGCACAATGTGATAAAAAGCGAGCAGGATGTGAAGAGAATAAAACAGTGGCACAAAAACAACCAGCTAACTTCGTGCAGTACTTTTAATCCAGTTAATATTAATACAATAAATGATAAAAGAACATTTGTAAAAACATATCCTAACCCGCTGCACGATTATTTTGTATTGGAATGCGCAACGCCATCCAATTATAAAATTGAAATCTATGATGTACTAGGCAATACCGTTTTAATTGATAATATAAAAGGAAGTACTCACGTGATTGATTCCAGATTACTGGCTTCAGGTATTTACTTTGTAAAGGTATCTGATGGAAATCAACAGCAAATTATTAAAATTATCAAACAGTAATTTAAGTTAGAAGGCAAACATAGAATTACCTGACTTGATAAAACAACTATAGCGATTATTTAAATTTATAAGATTAGTAGATTCTTACTTTATTTCCCTACTAATTAGTGTGTATTATTTTATCTAAATTTTGATTGAGTTCAATAAACACTTTTATTTTTATAACAAAACAGCTAAAATATAATTTACAACTTGCTTCATTTAGTTTAAAAAAATTAAATTTATGCATAAATAAATTACATTTTCACAGTAACAAATTAATCATGAAAAAAATAACAACTACGCTTGTTTTATCTGCATTACTCTTTAATGGGTTAAATGCACAAAACAAACCTATAACATCTAGTTTTAAAACTCCTTCGGCTTTACCTCAAATTAATATTAGTCAGTTAGAAGAAGTAGAATCACGCCCTTCAAAGTTATCCATACCGTATAAAAAATTTAAATTAGGTAATGGGTTAACGATTATCATTCATGAAGACCACAGCGATCCTGTTGTTTATGTTGATGTAACTTACCATGTTGGTTCAGCTCGCGAACAACAAGGAAGAAGTGGCTTTGCACACTTTTTTGAGCACATGATGTTTCAGGGTTCAAAACATGTTGGCGATGAAATGCATTTTAAATACATTTCAGAAGCGGGTGGCGAATTAAACGGAACAACCAATTTAGATCGCACCAATTATTTTGAAGTGGTGCCCTCTAATAATTTAGAAATGGCATTATGGTTGGAAGCAGACCGTATGGGGTTTTTACTGGATTCAGTAACCCAACAAAAATTTGAAGTACAACGAGCAACAGTTAAAAACGAACGTGGTCAGCGTTACGATAATGCGCCTTATGGTTTGATTTATGAAAAAACAGGTGAAGCACTTTTCCCGCAAGGTCATCCTTACTCCTGGACAACCATTGGTTACATAGAAGATTTAAACCGTGTTGATGTTAATGATTTAAAACGCTTTTATTTACGTTGGTACGGGCCAAATAACGCTGTACTAACCATTAGCGGTGATGTTAACACTACCGAAGCTTTGGCTATGGCGACAAAATATTTTGGAGACATACCTGCAGGACCGGAAGTTAGCAAACAAGCTGCGCAATCCGCAAAATTAGACAAGGACAGATACATTTCGTATGAAGACAATGTAAAATTTCCATTGGTAAAATTATCATGGCCGACTTCTGAAGTTTATTCTAAAGATGAAGCTGCCTTGGATGCTTTATCAAGTATTTTATATGGCGATAAATCTTCGCCATTTTATATAAACTTCATTAAAAATCAACAAGCAAGTAGCGTAAGTATTTACAACAATGCAAACGAGTTAGCCGGACAATTTGAAATTGTAATGCGCGGAAATAAAGATGCTAAACTTACCGAATTAGAAGGTGCAATTAGAAAAACATTAAACGATTGGGAAGCAAAAGGAATATCAGATGATGAATTAGCAAAATTTAAAGCATCTACACAAAGTCAGTTTTACAATTCCTTAACTAGCGTGAAAGGAAAAGGTTCACGCCTTGCTGCTTACGAAACCTTTGCTGGCACTGCAGATTACATTCAAAATGATTTGCAACGCTATTTGAATGTAACAAAAGAAGACATCGTGAATGTTTACAAAAAATACATCAAAGGAAAATCATGTGTTATTTTAAGCTGTGTCCCAAAAGGAAAATCAGATTTAGTTGCAGCTGCTGATAATTGGAAAATGTACGAACGTAAAATTGAATCCGAATCTGCAGAATACAAAAGTTTAACTCCAAGAGCAACAACAGAAAAATTTAACTGGTCAGTAAAACCAACTTCAAAAACAAGACCGGTAATTAAAGCTCCAGCGTATTGGGAACAAAAAACAGAAAACGATTTGCAAATAAGAGGTTCGGTGGATAAAGAAATTCCTAAAGTGAATTTATTATTGAGTTTTAAAGCTGGACACCGTTTCGAAAACCCTGAAAAATCAGGAACCGCTTACTTGCTTGCTGATTTAATGAATGAATCTACTCAATTGCATTCAGCTGAAGAAATATCTTCAATGCTCGAACGAATGGGTTCCAGCATAGATGTATCTGCAAATGCAGACGAACTTAATTTTAGTGTTACTTCGTTAAGCGCAAATGTTTCTGCTACATTAAAATTGTTAGAAGAAATCATTTTAAAACCAAAATTTGATTCTACTGAATTTAATCGTGTTAAAAAAGAATTATTAGATCAGGTTACCTTACAAAACACGCAAGCTACAGCTATTGCAAATAAAGTGTTTAATAAATTAGTATATGGTAAAGATCATACCTTATCCATTCCTGTTACCGGAACAACAGAACAAATCAATAAAATCAATTTAATAGATATTCGTTCATATTACGAAAACTATATTACGCCTTCAAATGCAAAATTGATTGTGGTTGGAGATCATGAGAAAACAAACCTATTAAAAGATATTCAGTTTTTAGCGCAATGGAAAAAGAAATCGGCACCTGAATACAAAAAACAAGTTATGCCCGAAACCGGAAAAACTACTTTATATTTCGTAGATAAAAAGGGGGCTGCACAATCTGAAATTCGTATCGGTAAAAAAGCAATGCCTTACGACGCAACCGGAGAGTTCTTTAATGCAAACCTATCGAATTACGCATTTGCAGGCAACTTCAATAGCCGCTTAAACACATTGTTGCGTGAAGTAAAAGGGTACACCTACGGCGTAAGAGGTAGATTCAGCGGTGGTGAATACGAGGGAAACTATTTAATTAGTGCAGGAGTAAGAAGCAATGCAACTGATTCTTCTATTTTATTTACCATGGATGAATTAAAAAAATACGTGGAAAAAGGTATAAATAAAGAAGAATTAGAATTTACAAAAAGTGGAATATCCAATGCAGAAGCTTTAAAGTATGAAACGCCATTTCAAAAATTATATTTCCTGAAACAGTTGATGGATTATAATTTACCAAGTGATTACACTTCTAAACAAAATGCTTTATTGGATAAAATGACGATTGAGCAAATGATTGGTAATACAAAAAAATCTTTTGACTTAAACAATATGATTATTCTGGTTGTTGGCGACAAGGAAAGCAATTGGGATAAAATTAAAAAATTAGGTTATGATGTAGTAGAGCTTACTATTGATGGAGTAAAAGTAGGAGAATAAATTGCTTACTTTATTTTACATATTTATTGGCGGGGGCATTGGCTGCGTAGTTCGATATTTAATCTCGATACTCCTTAAAAACCAAGTAAGTTATTTTCCCTTATCAACATTAATTGCAAATGTAATAGCTTGTGTTGTTTTTGCTTTAACATTAGTTACACTAAAAAACATGCAAGGCCTAAGCGATCAACTTCGTCTTTTTGTACTCACCGGATTTTGCGGCGGCTTAAGTACGTTTTCAACTTTCAGTTACGAAACTATGGTTTTATTAAAATCAGGAAATTATACAACAGCTGGTATAAGTGTGTTGCTAAATATTATTTGTTGTTTTGTTTGTTTTATTTGGTTGCATCATAAAATTGGAAATTGAAACTTAGGGCTAAAATATTTACTTTTTATTTACTATTCATTTCTGCATATAGTTCTGTTTTTGCGCAATCCATTTTATATCCTCAGGAATACCTGTTCGAACAATTAAAAATAAATGAACGGATAAACTTAAACGTTGATACATCTTTAAAACCCAATTTATTTCCTTATATGGAAAAACAAGATTCTTTGTTTTATTACAAGACTGGAAGAAATTGGCTTCGCAGAAAATTACTTCAAGATAATTTTATACACATTGAAAAAACTGACTCTACAAATAACGAAAAAAATAGGTTTGAATTGGTTATTGATCCGTTGTTTAATTTTTCAACCGGACAAGAGCAACAGTTATCAAAAAACAGCAATACGTATAACAATACACGCGGCGTTATTGCTTCATTAAAAATAAATCACAACTTGTTTTTTGAAACAAGTTTTATTGAAAACCAATCTGTTTTTCCGGACTATATTGCCAAACAAGTAACACTTAAAAAAGATGCGCTTGGACATGGAAGATGGAAACCCTTTAAAGAAAACGGATTTGACTATGCGATGTCTTCAGGAGTTTTATGGTGGAAGATGAACAAACATGTTCAAGTATATGCTGGTCATGGAAAACAAAAAATTGGCAATGGTTATCGTTCGTTTTTATTAAGTGACCAATCCTTTAATTACCCTTATTTAAGATTTGATCTATCGTTTTTTAACTCTAAGATAAACTACACCTCAACGTACGCATTATTAATGAATCTTACTCCAACGGTTAACATTAATACTAATAAACCGCCAGGTACAGAAGCTTTACTTCAAAAAAAACCGTTCAGTTATCAGTACTTGCATTTTAATATTTATAAATGTTTTCAACTTGGATTATTCCACGGTATTGTTTGGCATGCAAGTGATGAAAAAAACAAACTTAATTTAACAGCTGATTTTTTCAATCCATTACTATTTGCAAATCTTGGCATTTATGGATTTAAGTCTAAACCACTAACTCTTGCTGGTTTAGATGCTAAAATTCAATTAACTAAAACTTTCAACACCTACTTTCAATTGTGCACAGATGGAAAAAAAGATAGTTTAAAGAATACTCAAAGTATTGGATTGCAAACCGGTGTTAAATGGTTTAATGCATTCGGGCTTAAAAATTTGTTTTTTCAATTGGAATATAATGAGTTTACCAATGGATTGTATCAATCTAAGCTTTCAGTAAAACAAGAAAGTTATTTGCACTATAACCAAAGTGTTGGATATACTTTTAATTCGAATAATGGAAATGAAATCATTTGTTTTATTGCCTATCGTTACAAGCGATTATTGTTTTCTTTAAAAAACAATTTATTACCTGATTATTCCTTTCAACAAAGTATTTTATTAAACGAAGGGAAAATGTCCTTTATCCTTCAGCCAAAAACAAACATGAATGTTTCGGTTGGTGTAATATCTAGAAACATACACCATGATGCAACTCAACTTAATTCTGATAAATCCAAATGGCTTTTTATTAGCTTTGCAACATCATTGTTCAACCGATATTTTGATACACAATAAATGGCAACTTTAATTCTAGTTTTCATCACTTCTTTTTTTGTGGTATTGTATGCCACTCCACCACTTATTAAAGTAGCTATATTAAAACGACTATTTGATGAGCCAGGAGGAAGAAAAATTCATAAGCGTATCGTTCCTACAATTGGTGGCATCATTATTTTTGCTGCCACATTATTTTCGTTTTCGTTATGGTATAATTTAGATTTAAGTGATTTATCTCTTATAGAAAACAGTGATTCAATACGGCAGTACATTACCGAATTTAAATTAATTGTTGCCACGTCATTAATTTTATTTTTTGTGGGTATTAAAGATGATATTATTGGTACTGCTCCTATAAAAAAACTTGTTGCACACGTATTAGTTGGATTAATATTAGTGTTGATAGGGAATTTAAGAATAACTAGTTTATATGGCATTTTAGGCATAAACGAATTACCGTACTGGGGTAGTATTTTTCTTTCTTTATTTACTTACATCGTAGTTGTAAACGCATTTAATTTAATTGATGGTGTTGATGGCTTAGCTGGTGGAGTTGGATTTATAGCCTCAGCTGCTTTTGCTTGGTGGTTTTTCAGGGCCGACGATTATGTTTATGCCTCATTATCAATTGCATTAGCAGGTTCTTTAATGGGTTTTCTTTTATTTAATTTCTCTCCTGCCCGTATATTTATGGGTGATTCAGGTTCATTAACAATTGGGTTGATTATTTGTGTTTTAAGTATAAAGGTTTTAGAATACCCAGCGGATAAATTAAATCATGCAACAATTTACATATCCAAACCAATTTTTGTAATTGCAACACTTATTTATCCTTTAGCAGACACATTACGTATTTTTTTAATTCGATCTGCAAAAGGCACTTCCCCTTTTTCTGCAGACAAAAATCATTTACACCACCGACTCATTGAATGTGGATTAAATCATAAAAAAACTGTTTTTATTATTTATGGATTTAATCTATCATGTATATGCATCTCTATATTATCCGTGTTCTTAGAGACAAACATTTCATTGTTAATATTAATAGGTTTTACATTAGCTTGTTTGTTTTTACTTGAATTTATACACAAAAAAAGAAATCCTAAGCAACAAACAGAAATCGAGTTTTCAGAATGAAAATCCACTACTTAATTTCATTATTTCTATTAAGTTTATTTTCTTTTCATAAAGGAAAATCACAATCCTTTTCAAATAATAATGCTCAATTTTTACCAATAGCCTTTGACTATAAAAACAGTATTGAGCATTATTTTATTGAACACCCTTCACTTAAATTTCACTCATCAATTCAACCATTTTTAAATGCTGATTTATCTGTAAATGATTCAATAAAAAAGGAATTGTTTTTTCAATTTATTGCTAACCAAAAATTAAATTTAAAGTATTATTCATCTAAAAAAACCCCATTAAAATTAAATTTTGCACCTCAGCTACATACTGAAATTGGTTTTGATGCTTTAAGAAATAAAAGCACTTACTTTCAATTAGCGGGTTTAAAAATTGAAACAGAAATTGGAAACAAAATTCATTTAAAAACTGAATTTAATGCCGGAACATTAAGAGAACCAAATTTCACAGATACACTTGTTGGTAGCACAAAAGTTATTCAAGGATTAGGTATTGCTTATCTAAGTAATAAAAATAAGGCATACAGTTTCCAAAATTTCTCGGGTTATGTTTCTTATTCACCAAAATCATTTGTCAATTTTCAATTAGGGAAAGACAAACTTTTTTTAGGAGACGGCTATCGATCGCTATTACTTAGCGATGTTGCATTTAATTATCCTTTTTTCAAAACTAGTTTACGCTTTTTAAATTTTCAATATAATGTATGGTATTCTTGGTTTTATACTATTCAGGATGCAAATGGAATAAAAACCAACTTTAAAAACAAATATGGAACATTTCACTACTTAAGTTGGAATGCAACAAAAAATATTTCACTATCATTTTTTGAAAATGTTATTTTTCAGGGAACTGATACCACGCGCTCAAGAGGGTTTGATCCTAATTATTTAAATCCATTTATTTTTTTTCGACCAGTTGAGTATTCTCTCGGATCAAGTGATAACTCTATGATTGGCTTGAATTTAAGTATACGTTTTCTAAAAAAATTTAAATGGTATACACAAGTTGTATTGGACGAATTTTATTTAAAAGAAATTCGAGCGAGAAACGGTTGGTGGGCAAACAAACAAGGCATTCAAATTGGATTAAAACACATCAACACGTTTGGCGTTAAAAACTTAACTACACAAATTGAATACAATTGGGTTAGACCTTATACTTATACTCATGGAAGTCCAGATCAAAGTTATACACATTTTAATCAAGCACTTGCCCATCCTTTCGGTGCGAATTTTAAAGAAAGTATTTTTATTTCCACTTATCAAAAAAATAAATTTTATATCTCAGCAAAAATTATTTTAGCTGAAATCGGTAAAGACTCAATGCAGAATTCTAATGTAGGTCAAGATATCTTTTTAAGTTATACTACAAGAAATAATGAATATGGAAATTTCACCGGACAAGGAATCAACACAACTTTTGTTCATGCAGAATTAAAATTATCCTACTTGATTATTCCTGATTGGAATTTTAAAATAGAAACTGCATTTATTCAGCGTATTCTTAAAAACAATAATGGATTTGACAGAAGAACTCCTTTTGTTTACGTTGCCCTAAAGACTAATTTAAGTAATTTTTACAGGGATTTATAATTTGAATCCTTTGAGTTAAGTAAGTCACTCATCGTAAAAACACCTTTTTTATCCTGAATGAATTCAGCAGCTAAAACGGATCCAAGTGCAAATCCCTTTCTGTTGTGCGCCTTGTGCATGATTTCGATGTCATCAATGTTGGAAGAATATTTAACGATGTGTGTGCCAGGAACCATTCCTTCTCTAACATCTTCAATGAATAGCGTTTCCCCTGATTTTTCAGTAATGCTCCACTTCTTTTTTTGATCTATTTTATCAATAATCTGATTTGCAAGCGTAATAGCTGTTCCGCTAGGTTTATCGAGTTTATGAATATGATGAATTTCTTTCATACTCACCTCATAAGAAGGATAGTTATTCATAATATCTGCAAGGTATTCATTCACCTTTGAAAAAATAGCAACGCCCAAACTGAAATTACTTGCATAAAAAAATGATCCATTTTTTTCATTACATAAAGTCTTTACATTTTCTAGCTCATTGTGCCAACCCGTTGTTCCAACAACTAAAGGCACATTTGCATTCAGACATGTTTTTATATTATTTAATACGCTATGTGGAGTACTAAACTCAATTACTACATCTACTTTCTGCAAATCAGAAAAAGTAATGCTATCCACATTCTCTCGGTTAATTTTAATTACAACATGGTGTCCTCTTTCTAAAGCAATAGCCTCTATTTCCTTGCCCATTTTACCATATCCGAATAAAGCAATATTCATCTAAAATTTAATTTAAATTGTAATCCAAAATTTGCAGGTACATTATTAATTGCAAATTGAGTATAAGGGAAAATATTCATACTGATATCTTCATTTATCTTAACATCAAATTCACGAAGATGTGCATCAACTGAAGCATCAATAATGTTTAATAAATAAATGGCTACTATTCCAATTGTGCCTAAATCTCTTCTTTTTCGATATTGATTTTTTAGCAAAACTAAATTCTCATCCGTAAAATTAGAATAATCATCAATTGTTAATGGATCGTCATCATACCTTGTGCTAAGCGCATTTTTATACTTTTTATACAACGAATTGTTGCTTTGGTAAACATAAGCACAACCAGCAAAGGCACCATAAATAAATGGAACCTTCCAGATTCGTTTGTTATAAACCTGGCCTGAACCTGGAAGAATAGTTGAGAGCAAAGCAGCTCGTGCCGGATAATTTTTTTGTGATTTTACTTTTAAAGAATCTTTCAAAACTAGTTGATTCATCAATCGGGCTTTATCTGATTTAGCGGTTATATTCAGCGCTAAAAAAAATAATCCAATTAATAAATTCAATCTATTCATTACACGAATTATTGAATATCAAAAAACTGCAAAAGGTGTTGAAGTTCTTCTTCGTTTCTGAACTTTAGTGTTACGTTTCCTGCACCTGACTGATTTCGGTTAAAAACTACTTTATTGTTAAATAAAACTTCTAGTTTTTCTTGAATTTTTTTATCGCTTAATGATAAAGGCGCTTTTTGTTTTTTGAGTTTAGCTTTAACCTTAGTATGTACTTTACCATATTTAGCAAGTTCTTCAATATCACGTACCGATAAATTTTCCTCAATGGTTTTTGCAAATAAGGCAAGCTGTAAATCTTTATCCTCTATGGTAATCAATGCGCGAGCATGACCCATTGAAATGGTTTTATCTCTCAGTCCTAACTGAATTTCAACTGGCAACTTCAATAGTCTTAAGAAATTCGTTATTGTTGAACGTTGCTTTGCAATTTTATCAGCTAATTGTTCTTGAGTTAAATCACACTCGTCAATCAACCGCTTATAACTTAATGCAACTTCAATCGGATTTAAATCCTGGCGCTGAATGTTCTCTACTAATGCCATTTCCAGCATCGCCTGATCGTTAGCAATACGAACATAAGCAGGAATTTCTTTTAATCCAACTATTTGAGACGAACGAAAACGACGCTCACCTGAGATTAATTGATATTTATCAAATCCTAATTTTCTAACGGTTACAGGTTGAATAATGCCATGCTCTTTAATAGAATCAACCAACTCTTGCAGTGCCATTTCTTCAAAATCTGTTCGTGGCTGAAAAGGGTTAGCCTCAATTTGATTTATCGGAATCATGGCTATAGTACCAACAACTGGAGCATTTTCTACACTTTTAGTAGTAATATCTGTTTTTGCGTTTTCCAACAAGGCGCCCAAACCTCTCCCTAACGCTGACTTATTTTTTTGTGTACTCATTTGTTATTTCACACTTTTCTATCAACCAATCTTAACCTTGAAACCCTTCTTCTTGCTCTTCTTCTTCATCCACTTCAATCATTCGTTCTTCATTGCTGATTTTAGTTAACCCATTTTTTTGAAGAATTTCACGCGCAAGGTTTAAGTAATTCACCGAACCTTTTCCGGATGCATCATACATAATAATTGTTTTACCAAAACTTGGCGCTTCGCCTAATTTAGTATTACGTTGAATGATAGTATCGAACACCATTTGCTGAAAATGTGTTTTCACTTCTTCAACAACCTGGTTGCTTAGTCTCAATCGTACATCATACATGGTTAACAAAATTCCTTCAATATCTAAATTTGGATTTAGATTAGATTGAACAATTTTAATTGTGTTCAGTAATTTACCCATTCCTTCTAAAGCAAAGTACTCACATTGTACAGGAATGATTACAGAATCGGATGCCGTTAATGAATTAATTGTAATCAACCCAAGAGATGGATTGCAATCAATAATGATGAAATCAAATTCCTCCTTGATTTTACTCAAGGCATTTTTCATCATGTATTCTCTATTTGGTAATTTTACTAATTCAATTTCGGCTCCTACTAAATCAATATGTGCAGGCAGCAAATATAAATTCGGTGTTTCAGTAGTTAAAATAATATCTTTTGGATTTACTTCATCCACAATACATTCATAAATACTTGTCTTTATATTTTTTGGATCAAAGCCAACGCCTGATGTAGAATTTGCTTGCGGATCGGCATCAATTAAAAGTGTTTTGTATTCAAGTACTGCAAGACTGGCAGCTAGGTTGATGGCGGTTGTAGTTTTTCCTACTCCACCTTTTTGATTTGCAATGGAAATTATTTTGCCCATTTTATTAAAGTAATTTAAGATGATTCGTTGATTTTATTTTTGAATGCTATCACCAATTGTCATCAGCGTAAGTTGTTTACCTGAATTTTTGAATTTATGAATGGCTTCTTCCTGATTTATTTTAATATATCCAAATGTATCGTAATGCATCCCGATAATATCGGTGCAGTTAATGAATTCAGACGCGATAATGGCATTATCTACTCCCATGGTGAAATTATCACCAATAGGTAAAAATGCAAAATCTATTTTACGGTATTCCCCAATTAATTTCATATCGTAAGTTAAAGCAGTATCACCGGCATAATAAAAGTTACCTTCATCACTTTCAATTACAAAACCCATCGGGTTTCCGCCGTAAGATCCATCGGGCATACTGCTTGAGTGAATGGCGTTAACACATTTTACGTTTCCGAACTCCAATTTCACTTTTCCGCCGATATTCATTGGGTGTATGTTTTCAACACCTTGTTTACCAAGCCAAACACTGATTTCCCAGTTACAAATAATTTTAGCACCTGTTCGTTTTGCTATGGATACTGCATCTGCAATATGATCCTCGTGCCCATGACTGATTAAAATATAATCTGCACTAACAGTAGAGGCATCAATATGTTTAGCTAATTCGTTATAAGTTATAAAAGGATCAAACAACAAGTGTTTTCCGTTGATAATAACACTGAAACACGAATGACCGTAATAAGTAATGTTCATATAAATAAAAAATTTGAGATAATTTTAAAGTAGTAAATTTACGTTTTTAGAATGCTAAAATTCAGTTCTAAAAAAGCAGGTTTTCAGTAATTTTTAACAAAATTCGTATATAAAAATGAACACAATAACAATCATTTCTGGCACAAATAGACCTAACAGTAACACCGAAATCGTTTCTCGTTTTTGTTTTGAAGAACTTAGCAAAACAGGGCATTCAGTTAAGTTCTTATCCTTGATGGATTTACCTGAGTCGATTGCTTTTTCTGAAATGTTTGGGAAAAGAAGTGCTGAATTTGAACAACTTGTTAATGAGTATTTTATCGAATCGAATAAATTTTTAATCCTTTCACCCGAATACAACGGAAGTTTTCCCGGCATACTAAAAACCTTGATTGATGCTATTCATCCCAAAATCTGGAATTTTAAAAAAGCAGGGTTGATTGGCATTTCTGATGGCAGAGCAGGTAATTTACGTGGCATTGAACATCTTACCTTAATTATGCATTATTTAAAAGTAAATGTTTTTTACAATAAACTTCCGATTTCGTCAATTTCAAAAATGGTTAATTCGGAACGTAATTTATCGGATGAAGAAACTAAAAAAGGGATAAAAAATTATTTAGAGATGTTTGAAAAATTTTAAAGCCTGATCCTAAAATAATAAGATTATAAAGTGCAATGACTAAAAAAGAACGTTACCGTAACGTACTGAATTATTTTTTGGAACACGTACCTGTTGCTGAAACAGAATTACATTATTCTAATCCATTTGAATTAATTGTTGCAGTTGTTTTATCCGCACAGTGTACCGATAAACGAGTGAATATGGTAACACCAAAGCTTTTTGAAGCTTTTCCAAACATTGAATCTTTAGCTGCAAGCAATTCAGACACTGTTTTTAATTACATTCGTAGTATTTCATACCCTAATAACAAGGCAAAACATTTAGTTGGCCTAGCAAACATGTTATTAAATGATTTTAATGGAGTTGTACCGGATAAAATTGATGATTTGGTGAAACTTCCGGGAGTTGGCAGGAAAACAGCCAATGTAATTGCGTCAGTTATATATAATCAACCCACCATGGCTGTTGATACGCACGTGTTCAGAGTATCTGCACGCATTGGCTTATCAAGCAATGCAAAAACACCTTTACAAACTGAAATGCAATTGATGAAATACATTCCTAAAGAATTAGTTCCAAAAGCACATCACTGGTTAATTTTACACGGACGCTATACCTGTATAGCGCGAAACCCACAATGTAATCAATGCGGAATTTCCGAATTTTGTAAATATTATGTTGCTAAAAATAAAATTAAATAACTGAATAACAACAACTTATATTTTTTAGTTAATTTTTAATCAGCTTTTTGATTGTTTTATAATCTTTTTATATATCTTTGTGCTGTGTTCATTGAATGTGTAAAATTGTTTCGGATTTAAAAAACACTATTGCGTAATTTCAATTCAAATTAATGATAGAAATTATGGCAAAGAAAATAGTTAAGAAAGCAGCTCCTAAAAAAGAGGTGAAAAAGGCAACGCCTAAAAAAGTTGCTGCGAAAAAAACCGAAACAAAAAAAGCAGCCCCTAAAAAAGCAAAGTTTGAAGCGCACAGCACTTCGTTAAAAGAAGGGATGAAAGCACCTGATTTTAATGGGTTAAATCAACTTGGAAATGAATTTGGATTAAAAGATTATTCTGGAAAAAAAATAATTCTTTATTTCTACCCAAAAGATGATACCCCAGGTTGTACCGCCGAAGCGTGTAGCCTACAAAGCAGCCTTAACATTCTTAAAAAAGAGGGCTATGAAGTTGTGGGTGTAAGTCCGGACGATGTTAAGAGTCACAAAAAATTTGCAGATAAATTTAAATTAGAATTTAATTTATTGGCAGACACGGATAAGAAAGTGATGAAGGCATACGATGTGTTTGGAAAAAAAATGTTTATGGGAAGAATTTTTGAAGGAGTAATCCGAACCACTTTTGTGATTAATGAAAAAGGCTTAATTGAACATGTAATAAAAGCAGTTGATACAAAAGATCACGCAACACAAATACGTAACTTATAAATTAATATATCATGGCAAAGAAAAACGAAGAAAGCGCAAAAGCTAATGTTAATGCAGAAAAATTAAAAGCACTGCAATTAACTTTAGATAAATTAGAGAAAACCTACGGAAAGGGAACTATCATGAAGTTGGGTGACAATGCCATTGAAGCTACCGAAGTAATCAGTTCAGGTTCATTAGGATTAGATATTGCACTTGGCGTTAGCGGATACCCGCAAGGAAGAATTGTTGAAATTTACGGGCCTGAATCTTCAGGTAAAACAACATTGGCCACACATGCCATTGCAAATGTTCAGCGCAAAGGCGGCATTGCTGCAATCATTGATGCAGAACATGCTTTCGATCGTTTTTATGCAGAAAAATTAGGTGTTAATACTCAGGATTTGTTGATTTCACAACCTGACAACGGAGAACAAGCTTTAGAAATTACTGATAATTTAATCCGTTCAGGCGCTGTTGATTTAATCGTAATTGACTCAGTTGCAGCTTTAACTCCAAAAGCTGAAATTGAAGGTGAAATGGGCGAAAGCAAAATGGGCTTGCAAGCACGTTTAATGAGTCAGGCATTACGTAAGTTAACCGGAACAATAAATAAAACAGGTTGCTGTGTTATTTTCATTAATCAGTTACGAGAAAAAATTGGTGTTATGTTCGGAAACCCAGAAACTACAACCGGTGGTAACGCCCTTAAATTTTACGCATCCGTTCGTTTGGATATCAGAAGAATCGGACAATTAAAAGATGGGGAGAACATATATGGTAATCGTGTGCGCGTTAAAGTAATTAAAAATAAAGTTGCCCCTCCTTTCCGTCAATGCGAATTTGACATTTTATTTGGAGAAGGTATTAGCAAAGTAGGTGAAATCATCGACTTAGGTGTAGAACACGGAATCATTAAAAAAAGCGGGTCTTGGTTTAGTTATGAAGAAACTAAATTAGGACAAGGAAGAGATTCTGTAAAACAAATCTTTTTAGATAATCCTGAATTAGCGGGAGAAATTGAGGGAAGAATAAAAGAAAAATTAGCTGACGGCAGTTTAGTGGTTGCTGAAGTGGAATAATTTCTTTTTCGTTTAAAATGGCTTTATTAAATTTTTAAGCCACCGGTTTTTTGAATTGTTATGAAGGCTACCTAATTGAGGTAGCCTTCTTTTTTATTTCAATTTTAGTTAAATTTCTTACTATATAAAAACTACAAAACAAATCCTTTTTTAATTAAATGAAATTTACACTTTACACAAAATCCTTTCTCATTATTAGTATTGTTTTTTCCTTCAGCATCTGTCATTGTGCATGTTTTATCTGGACAATGATCCAAACCTTGGGTGTGACCAAGTTCGTGTATGGCAACTTTATAAAATTGCTCTTTCAGGTTAGGGTTTTTTAAACGTTTGCTAGAAACCACACAGGTGTTGCTTGACTGATAAGCATAACCCAATATACCATAATCGTAAACTCCATTACTTTTGGTGCATATATCTTCTTGTGTTAACCCTAAAATTAAATGGTTTGGTTTTGCTAATTTTTTTTGAAGTTTAACTAGTGTGTCTGCACTAAAACGGTTTCTTGGTTTATAATAGGCGCTTTTTGGAAGTTGGATTGCGGATAACAAGTCTACTTGCGGATAAACTTTATGTAATTCGTTTAAAATGTATGTACATAATTCTTTATCAATTCCTTCGTAAGGTTGTATATCAATAAATAATTCGGGGGATTTTTGCTCTTGTGTGATTTTACTTTTAGTTACCTGTTTCTTTTCAATTTTTATTGCTTTATTAATTTCAACATTTTCATTGCACCCAAACAAAAGCATCAATATAAAAATCAGGATTGACTTGCTGTTTTTAGTACGTTTTCTACGTAATTCCATTTTTTAATTAATTGTTTATTTGTAAATTTTTTTGGCAGTTTCCCTTTCCATTTTAAATACAACATAAAAGTTTCGGCAAAATCCTCCATTGAGTTTTCTTTTGCATATTCGGTAAAATATGCATCATCAGGCATTTTATTCATTTTGGCTGAATAATATCTATCACCAAATGTAATCTCAAACAACTTCTTTCTTATTAAATGATCATATTTTTCCGCAAAAGCATGAGCATATTCGTGTCTAACTAGATCTCTAACTGAAGAATATTTAGAATTTTCAAGATAACCTATAGAAAATTTGGTGATATATATTATTCCTTCTTTATAACCCATATAGTGTTTGTATTTTGATACAGCATGTGTAAAAATGCCAAGGTTAAATAAGGTCGGCATTGAATCTATGATTATCTCTACTTCAGTCAAGGGAGAACCTTCATTCCACAACCCATTTATATAAAGTTCGTTTTGTACTTTATACAACGCTCGATTTAATTGAGTGATACTGACTGATAATTTTAATTTTATTTTCATGTATAATAAACTATTAAACCTCTATTGTTTTTAAGCTTATGAATTTTTTAAAATCACAAACTCTACTCTTCGGTTAATCTGTCTGTTTTTATCTGTGTCATTTTTCTTAAGTGGCTTTGTTTCGCCATAACCAATCGAACGAACTCTAGATTCATTTATTCCTTTATTAATTAAATAAGCTCTGACCGAAGCCGCTCGGTCATTTGATAAATTAACATTAGCATCGTGCCCTCCAACATTATCCGTATGCCCCCGTATTTCAATTTCCATTTTTGGATTTTCATTTAAACAGTTCACCAATCTGTCTAATTCAGGAAATGATTCCGAACGTAAATCTGCTTTAGCAAAATCAAAGAAAATATTGTTCAATCGAATGGTGGAACCAATTTTTGCTGGCACCATAAATAAATCTCTATTTATTTCCTGATACTCTGAAACTTTAATTAAATCAATATGATCAGCGACAGACAAATAATTTGCTGCACTTCCCATAAAGCCGTAATTTTTACCATAAGGCAAAATGATTTTATATTCACCGTTTGAAGGATCGGATTGAGCAAAACCAACATTTTTGCCTTTAGCTAAATCTTCGTAATTTATGCTACACCCAATTACATCTCCCGTTTCAGCATCAAACACTTTACCGTAAATCAACACAACAGGATCGGGTCTTTTTGGTTCTGCCAATTGTACTTTTACAATATCAGAAGCACCCAATGAATTATTAAATGAAACCAAATAAGCCATTTCTCCTTTTGCATCCATGGTGTAATAACAATCCCACTCTTCGGAGTTTATTTCCGGCCCAAGGTTAACCGGCTCCGACCATTTTTTCCAAGTGCTGTCCAGTCGTTTACTCATCCAAATATCATTACTTCCAAATCCACCTTTTCTATCGCTACTGAAATAAAGGGTTACACCGTCTGCTGCCATGAATGGGGCTATTTCATCGTTTTTAATGGTGTTTAAGTTTCCAATTTTTTCAGGCATTGTCCATTTGCCTTGCGAAATAGACGAACCAATTAGCTTGCCTAATTTTTTTGTCAATCGTGATTTGGATTTTTTTTCATCCTCTTTCAAGTGACTCACATAAATGTCTCCTTTTCCTTCATTAAGATCATCAGTAAAATACATCAATACTGTTTTACCATCATTACATAAAAATGCCCCATTATATTTTCCCATTGCTGCTAATTCTGCATAATTTGGAATATCCATTTTCTCAGGGTTTTTCCATGCGCCGTATTTGTCTTTTGAAATGATTGATATGCCGGCACTTTCAAAATCACCTTTATTGTAGGCGCCTCGTACCAATAGTTGATTACCATCCGGTGTGATATTAAATATACAAGAACTAATGCCTGTATTAATTGGTGCTAAAGGATGCGAAGCTTCCATCCATTTCCCTTTTTCGTCAAGCCTTGAAAACCAAACATCTTGTTTGGCTAAATTTTTTTCATGACTATCGCGTACAAAATAAACCGTTTTGCCATCAGCTGAAATTACCGGTGATAATTCCCCCGTAGTTGAATTTACGCCGCTTCCTAGTGATACTGGAATTTTTTGCTTGGTGTTTTTATCCGCTAATTGAGAATAAGATTGAAAGAAAAAAAGAAATGAGAAAAGAAAATTTATTTTAACGGATATTGAACGCATTAAACAAATTGCTTTGATAGGATTTTAATACAAATAAAAACAAAAAATTACTTTGTTTTTATTTTTTGAACTTCATTTTAGTTTTAATATCATTAATTTTCCTTGCATGTTAAATTAATTAGTCGATCCTCAAAAAGTAAATTTTAATTTCTTCACACTTTTTTCATTGCCAAAAAAGTGTGCAAAAAGTCTAGAAATTGCCAAGGCAATCTCGCGTATGACGCGAGACCAGCTATCAAAAGCTAAAACACCTCCAAGGCTTCGGCGTTTCTTGACGCTTTTAATAGCTTTTGCTGCGCCAATTTCATTTTTTAACAGCGGGTGAGCCAGGATGCTGCGCGATGCAGATTAGCGGTGAGCCAATTTTAGCGCAGCACGAGGAGGAATCGTGCAAGCTTAAAAATTG
This sequence comes from Bacteroidia bacterium, assembly GCA_044352985.1. GTDB lineage: Bacteria > Bacteroidota > Bacteroidia > B-17B0 > Aurantibacillaceae > JADJDM01. Next base: position 194,925 of record JBILCU010000006.1, on the reverse strand, counting down.
AGCGAGGAGCGGAGGAATCGCAGCGTCTTGATTTCTTTTTGATTCTTTTTCTTGATCAAGCAAGAAAAAGAATAATCTGCAAGAAATATCTATAAATTCAAAAATTTCAGGCATTTTAAAACACTCATAAATCAATTGGTTTTATTGAATATAATTGCTTTCAGACTTTTTGAAGGATAACTAATTAATCCTGAAAAGCCTTAACTCCTCGCCAAATAAAATATTGACATTTTAATTTAAATCGAATTGCAAGTGATAGATTGGTTTATAATTTTTTCTAAAAGGGTTATTCTTTTTCTTGCTTGATCAGGGCAAATGTGCACCGCATGTTTGCCCTTGGCAATGAAAAAAGTGTGAATGAAATTCAAATTATAAGTTTCCAAAAATCACTTTATTCAATTGCAAGTCGTAGATGCACGTTTGTTCGGTATCATCCCAAATTAAAAAACGATTTAAAAGCAGAGTTGGATTTTCTCTTTTACAACTAAACAACATATTGCCGGATTTATTACAATATATCTTTTCATTGTTTTCAGATAAATAAACAAAAAGATCTTTTGCTATTTTCTCGAGAGATGTTGTTTTAACCTGAAATAAAATTTCACCTTTAGTGTTGATTATGTACTGCGTATTCTTTTTACGTGCTATACATATGCTATCATTAAAATCGATGGCTTCATCATAAATCGGCTTAATGGTAATTTTATTTTTTAAGCTGAGGAAACCATACTTATCTTCTTGCATAAATCGAAACAACCCATTTTTAGGCAAATAAATTTCATCAAACGCAGATTTTTCAGATAAAAGTTTACCATTTTTATTCATCAGATTTTGTTCTTCGTCACTTACTATTTTCATCCAATTTCCATCTGTATATTCTTTTTTTTCAGCGCCATCAATTAAGGTATTATTTATTTGTGAAAGGGAGCAGCCGCTATTGTCAAAAAAACCATAAAGGCTATTTTTAAACACCATAAAAATGCCGTTTTCTTCTTCATCAATCCGGTCAAAATAAGGCAATAATACATACTGTCCGTCTTGATTGATTACTCCGTATCGATTATCTTTTTTGACACGTGCAAATCCGTTCTTAAAATTCTCTGCCCAATCAAAAATAAAAGGAACTAATGTATAACCGTTTTTATCAATATAACCGTATACTTCATTTTTTTGTGCGAAACACATTCCATTTACAAATTCGCCCATGCGTTGATATTGTATAGGAATTTCTATTTTCCCGCTTTTGTTAATTGCGCCGTAAAAATTGTTTTTTTTCACTATTGCCAATCCTTCATTATAATCAGAAATTACATCATAATTAGAACTGATAGTATTGCCTAAACGATCAATAACATAAACGTGTCCTTTTTTATTTACAACTGCCCTGTCTTCATTAAAATTTTCTGCGTCATCAAATTCAAAATTGGTTATCGCTTCGCCGGTAAGTTTAAGGTAACCAAAAAAATTATCTTTCTCAACCAATGCAATGCCTTGTTTAAATGGTTCGATAGCATCGTAAATAAAAGGAATAATGGTGTCGCCAAGTTCATTGATGCAGCCAAATTTTTCGTTTTGTTTAATAATAAAAATATTTTGTTTGCTTAGTGCAAGTTCTCGCTCAATACTTATTTTGTAGGGGAAATCGGGATATTTTAAAATAAAATTAGATAATGCATTGTCGGAATAATTACTGATCTCAATAGAGTAAAGCATTTTCCACGCGGCCTCAACACTACTGTGCTTCGGAAATAACATAATATAACGATGCAGTAGTCCTTTATTTTTAGTCATCATGGCAATTTCAAATAAATCATCTTGTGCGTTTGCCACATATTTACTTTTCGGAAACTGATGAATGAAGCGTTCTATTTTATTTGGATTTTCATCCAACACAAATTCTTTATACCTGAAAAACTCTTCCTGTTCCTGCATTTGTTTTTTGTAAAATGATTCAGGATACTCGAGCTGCAGTAAATTCATTTTAACTGAACTTTTTTCTTTTAACGCTTCGTAAAAAACGATACTGTCGCGTTTAAATATAATTTGTTGTTTAAAAATAATTTTAGGGTAATTCAGCAAAAATGCTTCTGTTTCTTTTACTGTAAATGGGTTGCCAGAAAAAAAAGCTTGTTTAAATAATTGTAAATGAATTTTTTCTCTTAAAAAAGAAACAAGGGACGTGTCCTGTTTTTTTAATTTAAAAAATTTAATATCAGATTCTGACCAATTAACTGAATTACTTAACTCTATATATTTATACGCGCTATCAAGCTGATGAAAAGGATTATCGTTTCGGTAATAAATGGAAGCTAATAAAAAAGAAGATAAATGTTGTTTTTTAGAAAGGGATGAATAGGCTAATTTTTTTGCCTTGAAATAATCGTAAATAAAAAAAGCATCATAAGCCTTTTTAATTTTGTTTGGAAACACTTGAAAAGTGATAAAAAAAGAAAATATGAGTATTAATTTTATTTTTCTCATGGATTAACAACAAAATTATACTTTTGTGTCATTGAAGCATTAACTTCGCAAAAAGAATGTTCACAACCGGAAGAATAATATTTACAATTGCTTTTCTGCTTATTTTTTCTGCATTAATTGCTTATTCGTACCGGAAAGACATAAAAGTGAATAAACAACATTTTAAAGGTAGTTTTTGGATATTGTTAACTATTGTGTTGATTTTTAGCGCCTTGTTTTTAATAGTAAAGTTACGTCATTAAAGTTATTTATTTGTATTTTCGTGTCTTGTATTAAAAATGCGTAGTCTAATTTTTTGCTTTTTACTTTCTTTTTCACTGCCAACTTTGGCGAGTGAAATCTTATTATTAGAAGGTAAATTTCAAAACAGAAACATTTACGTACAAAATGGATTTGATAGCGGAATTGGTTTTTGCGTGTATGAAGTTAGAATTAACGGAAGAGTTACAACAGATGAAGTAAATTCAAGTGCTTTTGAAATTGATTTTGCGCCATTTAATTTTAAAGTTGGTGATCCTGTAAAAATCGAGATTTTTCACAAAGAAAGTTGTGTTCCTCGTGTACTAAATCCCGATGCCTTAAAATCAAAGCCAACCGGAGAATATTTAAGTACTTCCATTAACGAACAAGGCATGTTGGTGTGGAAGACTAAAAATGAGTCGGGTTCTTTGCCTTTCATTATCGAGCAATTTAAATGGAACAAATGGGTAAAAGTTGGAGAAATAAACGGAATTGGTACTTCGGGAGTTAATTCATACGAGTATAAAATTTTACCCCATTCTGGAGCAAATAAATTTAGAATAAAACAAACGGGTTCAGGCTTAGCGCCAAAAATATCTAAACCTATTTTATACACCTCAACATTACCTCAGCCGGGTTTCAAATTGTCTAAAAACACAAAAGAAATTATTTTTTCTTCAGAAACAGCTTATGAAATTTACGATATGTACGGGAAAATTGTTAAGCGAGGTTATGGAGCAAAGGTTGAGCTAAACAACTTACCAAAAGGCAGCTATTTTTTATGTTATGATTCCATAACAGCTGAATTTGAGAAAAAGAAGAAGTAAAAAAATTATTTCTTGTTTCGGATTTCTAGTTATTATAAGTTATGAGTGGCAAATAAAAAAATCGAATGTTCTTTGGCGGAGCCGAAACCTCCAAAAACTCAACTTAAATCTTTTAACTTTTTATTTTAGAGAAATGAAGTATTAAGGATTATTTTACTGACGTCACTGCTAAGGCCAAAACAAAATTTATCTTTAAACTTAATACTTGAGTCTGAAGTGAAAAATCCTGTCTCTTGCATCTTGAGTCTTAATACTTGAATCTAAAAAGAAAATCCCAATTCTGAATTCTAAAATCTAAAATAGCTTCCAGCAACTACTTCAATAATTTTTCAATAATAGCTTTCAGGTGGTTGATTTCATCTTTTAACAGGGTAATTTGATCCTCGTATAATTTTCGTTCGCTTTCGGTTATATTATTATTGTTGATTACGAAGCCATTGCTCCCATTGTTATTATGCATTACATTAAACACCATGGATTCGTTAAAAGCAATTACATCTTCGGGTTTCATACCAAAAACGCCTGCAATTTTTTCAAGGCGTGAAAATGGAACTTCTGTTTCTCCCATTTCCAGTTTACTGTATGCACTTTGAGTTAGCCCTAACTCTTCGGCCATGTGCGTTTGCGTTAGGTTTTTAAGTTCGCGCAACTTTTTAATTTTTTGGCCAATGTGCATACCCTGTAAATCCATCATAAAAGCAATTTTAATAAGGTAAAAATACTAAAATCGCTTAAAAGCCAAAAAACAAAAGTATCAAAACACGATGTAATGTTTATTCAAATTCATCAATCCGTAATCAAATTATTCTTTTAAGCAATAAATTAATAAGTAAACGAATTTATTATTCGTGTTCAAAAACCATGTTGAGAAAGGGTTTGGGTAAAATTGTGGTAAAATAAATTTTTATATGAGCGAAAGAATAATGGTGGTAACTGGCGCGTTTGCAACACACACCACAAAACTATACAACTATTATGTTTGCCCCGCAAATTGGAAAACGGAACAGGTTGAATTTATTGCTGTTAACTATTTTGACGAATTAAAGTATATCGGTAAGGTAATTAAAGGTCCATTTCCTTGGAGTTTTGATGCGTCTGAAACTTTTTCTGGTATAAACATCAACGATATTAAAAGCGAAATACAAAACGATTTGAAAAAATTTAAAACATTATTAAATGTTGGCAATCATCAACTTTTCTTATTAGAACCATTCGTTAACCCTGGTGTTAATTTTTTAAAATATAAGGGAAAAGGAGCATTTGTTTTAAGCCATCGTTATTTTAATTCGTTAGACGAGATGCTAATTGCTCATCAGAACTCTAAAAATGAAGGTGATCAATCTGAACAAGCTGGTCATATAACAACTGCCATCAATGATGGTGAAACGAAAACAGACTAAATTATTTTAAACTTTTTAAACCTAAACATATATGATTATTAAAACTTTTTATCAAAATGTACTGAATATTATTTTTGTGGCACTTTCAGTAAGTATTTATGCTCAAGGAGGTAAAGTAAATAAAGATGGATTAAGAGATGGAAAATGGGAGATTGTATATGAAATTAAAAATACTTTCTCATATATCGGCAATTCTGATATTCCAGACTGGTTAAATTCAATAACGCCATCTTCTGATAATGGTTCTGCAATGATTAACTCTGCAAATAGAGCTGAAATTGGCTCATCAAATACAAAGTATATACTTGAAAAGTGTAAATATGAAGATGGCATAAAAAATGGAAAATTTACACTTATTCATTACAGTTATGAAGGACAAGAAAGAATTGATAATAGTATTTATTCAAATAGTTTAGCAACAAGAGCAAAATGGACAAAAACTGAAGTAGTATCCGGCGAATATTTAAATGGTAAAATAAATGGAACTTTAGTTTCATTTATGAACAACAATACTACTATTTCGATAAAATATAAGGATGGAATAATTGAGGACCAAACAATTAAAATTAATCAAGTAGTTTCTTCGGATAAAAAATTTGTTGTAAATCCATACTATAATTTTAAAAATGGATATTTATCTGAAACAATGTGTCTTAAAAATAATGTGCCAACATTAATTGTTTTTGATGGCAGCAAAGGCAAACTATTACATTATACTCCAAAACCAATTTGCTACAATTATTTTTCCTTCTTAACAAAGAATGAAAAACAACAAGGAGAACGCTTTTCTTTAATTGATCTAAACACAAATAATTTTGCAATTGAATGTATACCTTTTTATTATAGTAATAGTGGTGAATTAATTGTTCATGGTAATTACAGGTTATTTAAACCTGCTGCAACATTAACAGACACTTCATTTTTATGGGCTTCTTATCAATATAAAGATGACGTAAGAGACGGTTTAGCTGAAATATGGGATGCATCAGAAAATGGTAAAACTGGCGTAACACCATCCATTAAGCAACGTTATTTAAAAGATAAACTTCATGGCTATTCAGAAATGTTCTATCGTGATGGAAAGTTAGCAGTAAGCGCAGAATTTAAAAATGGTTATGTTGATGGTGAAGTAATTACATACAATTACCCACCTAATCATTACCCTTTTGAACTAAAATATCACATCAAACCTTATGTGCTTGCGGGACAGCTCTCAATTTATCAAATAGGTGAGTATAGTGATAAAACTTTACAAGAGAATATTAAAATTATAAAGGAAAATGGCGGCGCTATAGAAACGCCAAAACAGTATGAACAATATACTAAGGTGCGATACAAAGTCGATTCCATGCAAACAAATGGTGTTTGGTTTAAAGGATCAGTTCCTGCTGCAGATTTTTACCAATTTTATAATGGTAAACCAATAGTAAAGTATATTATCAATAAAGAAAAACCATGGATACCTTCGGAAATAATTTACTTTGATTCAAATGGAACTGTGGTATATTCATTATCAAAAGCCAAGAATCAGGTTGTTAAGAAAGCCGCTGAGTTAGAAGCAGAACAGCAAAAATATCTTAATACTGAAATATCTTGTGCTTCCTGTAATAAAAATATTTTAATAAAAAATGCCATAGAACAATGGGATGGATGCAAATGTATTAAGGAAGACGGTTCTAAGATAACTGTAGGTTTTGGTGGTAAAAAATTTTGCTCAATACAGTGTAAGGTAATTTTTGAAAAAGACTGTTGTAAAAGCAATGGGTATTACTATGAAAGATAAACCTATGAAAAAACAAATCAAAATATTTTTATTCATTACCTTATTTGCTTCACAATTTAGCTTAGCCCAAAAAAGCAATGTGGCAATTATAGCTAAAGAAATGCAAGCGATGTATGTTGGAATAAAAAACCCAATTAATATTGTAAGTCAATGCAAATTTGACAGTATAACTATTGAAAATGGTACGGGGGAAGAACTATCAAAAAATAATGAAGAGTTTATTGGCGAATACGAAATAGTTCCTAAACAACCTGGAATAACAATATTAAATGTATATGCCAATGGTAAGATTATATTTTTAAATGAATTTAGGTCTAAACTTTTACCCGCACCACAAATAAAAATAGCCGGTAAATACTTAAGTTGTGACAAACAAAGATTAAAAAAAATTGAATTAGCTGCTATACAAAGTATTCTTGCTGGTGCCGAAGGCTTTGTTTTTGCAACAAATTATAAAGTTCAGGAAACTAGTATTTATTTAACGGTTAATAACAAATCTATCATTCATGAATTTTCAGGAGAGTCAATTCCTGATTTTGTGCATCAGTCGCTTTTAGGCGTTGATATTGGTTCAAAAATCATATTAGACTGCCGAGTAAAAGGACCTGATGGTCATGTAACAAGTGCATCAGGCACCATCATAGTAGAATAAAAAATGATTATCAGTATTATGCCCAATTTTATCAAAAATTACTTTTCTCTCTGTCTTAAATCTTGAGTCTTTATACTTAATACATGGGTCTAAAGTGAAAAAAATCTTAAATCTAAGATAAACTTTATTGTTTACTAGTAGCTGTTTTTTTTTCATAACCTCCAAAAACAAAGCTGATTAAATTTGCGCCCATTTTAAGTGCTTTTTGGCGGGCATCTTCTGAATCGTTATGAATTTCAGGGCTTTCCCAGCCATCTCCTAAATCACATTCAAAATCGTAATAAACAACCATTCTTCCTTTATAAAAAATGCCCAGACCTTGTGGTGTTTTGTTGTCGTGCTCATGGATTTTTGGTAAGCCGTTGGGGAAATCAAATTTCTGATGATAAACAGGGTGGTTAAATGGAATTTCTACCAAGTCATTATCCGGAAATATTTTTTTTAATTCAAGGCGAATGAATTTATCCATACCGTAATTATCTGAGATGTGCAGAAAACCACCGCCCATTAAATAGTTTCTTAAATTTTCGGCTTCCTGATTATTGAAAATAACATTTCCATGTCCAGTCATGTGTACGAAAGGGTAATTATATAATTCGCCACTGCCAGCCTCCACAATTGCTTGTTCTGGGCTGATGTTTGTTTTTAACTGATCGTTGCAAAAACGAATTAAATTGGGTAATGAGGTTTCTAAGTTAGCATACCAATCGCCACCACCACCGTATTTTAAAACAGCAATTTTATAACTTGGTGGCGGATAGTTTGCAAAGGAAGTTTGCACACAAAAAAGTGCAAGAAGAAAGAGTACGTTTTTTAATCTCATGTTCATTTTTTAGATAATTCGTGTAAACGTTCTTTTTCTTTTTTGCTTAAACTATCGTAACCGGAACGATTTATTTTATCTAATAATTCATCCAGGCTTTTTTCTTCCTGACGTTTGGAATAATTGTATTCTTCATCGCTAAACTTTTTACGATGTACCACTTTTAATTTTTGTCCGCTGATTAATCGTTGAAACCATGCCCCAATATCATTTCTGTTTTTTAATTGTCTTCCATAAATAAACCCGAACAATGCTCCGCCCATGTGAGAGATTTTTCCTCCGGTGTTAACCGATAAATCAATTAATGAAAACATGATGAAAGATGCAACCACTACCCATTTTAATTTTACTTCTCCAATTAAAAAAACCGATACCGGCATATTAGGTGCGTAGGTTCCTGCTGCAACAGTAATTGCCATAACAGATGCAGAAGCACCAATTAAATAGCCTTCCTGTTTTGAAAATAAAAGTGAAGAAATAAAAAACAGAATTGCTCCTGAAATGCCTCCAAACAAATAGGTAAATAATAAACGTTGTTCACCAATAATAACTGTAAAAATCTGTCCCATAAAAAACAACCAGAGCATATTATAAAACACATGCGACAAATCAAGGTGCGAAAACATATAGGTGAATATTCCCCAGGCGCGAAGAAAGAAACCGGGCAAAGTAGAGTGTACAGAGATGTAAGGAATGAGATTAATGTTTAAAACATGGAATAAAATATTTAGCGTTAAAAAAACAACTCCATTGATGATAATGAAACGAGTGAGTAAAGAATTGGATTTAAAACTTGAATACATAGTTCAAATTTAATTGCTTATTGTTTTTAATAAAAATTGTTCCTGTTTTTTTTCCAGTATAGAATCATAAAAAAACCAAAGAGCATTCCGCCGAGGTGTGCAAAATGAGCAACATTATCTCCGGGCTGATTGGCAATTCCTGAAAGCAATTCAAACAAGCCATAAATCATCACAAAGTATTTTGCCTTTATAGGAAAAAAGAAAAATATACTTAAATACGTGTTCGGGAACAACATACCAAATGCAAGTAACAACCCAAATAAAGAACCCGATGCACCAACAATTACATGGGTATTTAAATAAGTGCTTTGCACCTGCTGAATGAACTCATGCGCCAAAAAAACTGCTTTCGTTGGGTCAGTTGCAGATGCTTCGTTGTATTGATCTACAAATCCCTGAAACAAATCGTAGGTGGAAGCATTCATGAATGGAGTAAGTGCTCCACTATTAAAAAATTTTGTCAATTTATCGATGTTGTTTTCTTGCATGATTTGATCGAATACCAAAACCGAATCATTAATATCTAAATAAATCACCAAGTATTGTATTAGAGCAGCGCCCATACCTGTTATGAGGTAAAAAATTAGAAATCGTTTTGGACCCCATACATTTTCAAGCACTGAACCAAATGTCCATACGGCAAACATGTTAAAAAACAAATGCGTGAAATCGGCATGCATAAACAAGTAAGTAATGAACTGATAGGGCTTAAACAATTCAGCAGAAAAATAATGCAGCCCTAAAAAATCGGTGAGATTGATGCCGGGATTAGCTTGAAAAACCTGCGTTGCCAAAAACAGAATTCCCGAAATGATAAGTATATTTTTTACCACCGGTGGTAAAACCTGAAAGCGAGTAGGTCGGTAATCCTGGTTCATTAACTAACGTTTTTTAAATAATTTTTCAATATCGGAGAATGGCAATTCCGAAACAATGATTTTTCCGGATGGTGAAAATGAATAGTTTTCTAAGGAGAATAAATGTTGCAATAACAATTCGATCTCTTCGTGTTGTAATTCTTTTCCGTATTGAATGGCCGCTTTTTTTGCCATTGCACGGCAAAGATTTTCGCGTTTATCCAACTCAACATCCAGGTTGTTGAGTTTGTAATTTTCAACAATACCTTCCAGCAGTTCCAAACAATTTTGTCCGGCATGATCGGTAGGAATTCCGTGAATAACTATACTGTCTTTTCCAAATTGTTCTATATCAAAACCAAGTGCTTTTAGCTCATTTTTTAAACCCAATACTAAATTTAAATCCAACGGACTTAAATCTAAGCTTTGTGGAAAAAGTTCTTGTTGCGATGCAATGGCTTGCCCTTCGAACGAATTTAGATAATGGTAATACAAAATGGTTTCGTGAGCACGGTGCTGATCAATCATCACTAAATTACCATTGATGGTGGTAACAATGTACTTTTGTTGCAACTGAAAAAACTCTTTTTTCAGCGACTGAACTTGGTTTTCATCAAACAACTGATGTTGTTCCTGTTCATTTTCTAAATGCGGATTAACATCCGTTTGGTGTTGCTGGTAAAGCGATTCCCAGTTCTGTTTGTTCTGCTTGTAAAGTGAACTTTCGTATTCCTTTTTGTAAGATGATTTATTGTTGTCAGTTGAAAAAGGATTGTATGATGGGTTAAATGTTATCTCTGGGGCTTTTGGTTGTTGTGGCGAACTATACATCGCATCAACAACAGATTGCTCTACATCAAAATCGATGCTTGGAGCAAGATTGGCTTTGCCGAGCGCACGTTTTACTGCGGTTTTTAAAATGACGAATAACGTTTTTTCGTCTTCAAATTTTATTTCCGTTTTGGTGGGATGAATGTTTACATCAATCGTGCTTGGAGGCAAATCAATAAAAAGGATGTAACTCGGATACTCATCGCCTTTTATTAAATCCGTGTAAGCATCAGAAACCGCAAAATTGAGGTAGGCACTTTTTATGAATCGCTGATTAACGAAAAAATACTGCTCGCCTCTTTTTTTCTTTGCAGAAGCTGGTTTGCCCACATAACCTTTTATAGAAAAACCAGGAGTAACTTCATCTACCGCAACTAGATTTCCCTTGATGCTTGAACTTAACAACCCTTCAATACGATGAATTAAGGTACTTGCCGGCAAATGATACATTTCGTGCCCGTTGTTAAATAAATGAAAAGCAATTTCGGGGTGCGCCATGGCAACGCGTTCAAACTCATCAACAATGTGTTTCAGCTCAATGCTATCGTTTTTTAAAAAATTTCTACGGGCCGGAATATTAAAAAATAAATTTTTTACACTAATGGAAGTCCCAACCGCTCCGCTGCACGATTCACGTGTTGTAATGGTGTTTCCTTCATTAATAACTAAAGTCCCTAATTCACTTTCTTCGGGACGGGTTTTAAGTTCTACTTGTGCAACTGCAGAAATGGCCGCAAGTGCTTCGCCCCTAAAACCTTTGGTAATAATTTTAAATAAATCATCGGCATTTTTTAATTTAGAGGTAGCATGGCGCTCAAAGCATAACACTGCATCGCGTTCACTCATTCCCCTTCCATTATCTATCACTTGAAGAAGTGATTTACCACCTTCTTTTACAATCAGTTTAATTACAGATGCTTTGGCGTCCACCGAATTTTCCAACAACTCTTTCACCACCGATGCGGGGCGTTGAACCACCTCTCCGGCCGCAATTTGATTCGCTACATTTTCGGGTAATAAAGAAATTAAGTCTGCCATAAAATCTCACGAATTTACTAAAATTAAAGGCAAACGAGAAATTGCTTTACCAAATTATTTTTATCTCTTTTAACGGAAAAGTTCCCGTTAAATTATGTTGAATAAAATGTGTTTAAATGATTTTACCTTGGATTTATAATTTTGTATTTTTAATTAGTGAAAGAAGAGTTACTTCATTATATCTGGAAATTTCAGTTGTTTGATGCCTTTAATCTTAAAACACTTGAATCAGAATCAATTGAAATCATAAAACCAGGAGAATATAATCGAGATAGTGGTCCTGATTTTTCTAACGCTCACATAAAAATAAATGACATTTTATTCATAGGAAATATTGAGATTCACGTTAGAGCCTCAGATTGGAAAAAACATAAACACGATAAAGATATCGCTTACAACTCGGTGATTTTGCATGTAGTGTTAGATCATGATATGGATGTAAACAATAGTAATGGAATTAATCTACCAACATTACAATTAAAGCACCTTATTTTCCCTTATGTAACGCAATTTTCACCATTGATGATTAAACCGAACAAAAAGCTTATTTGTAAAAACCAAGTTGTGGAATTAAATGGAAATGACTATTTAGAATGGATGAATGACCTGTATTTTAAGCGATTAAAAAACAAAATTGACTTTATTAAAGAAGTATATTATTCAGAGAACAAAAACATCCAGCATACTTTATACAAATTAGTTGCTCTATCTTTTGGTTTTAAAACCAATGCTCTTGCTTTTGATTTATTATCGAAAGAATTATCTTTTCATTTAGTTCAAACATATTTACGTGATCCTTTAAAAACAGAATCTTTGTTGTATGGTGTTGCCGGATTTTTAGATAAACCAAGTATTGACGAACATCACCATGAATTACAAAAAGAATTTCTTTACCTCCAAAAAACACATAATTTAAATAGTCTGCCTAGCACCATCTGGAAATTCTCCCGCATGCATCCTCAAAATTTTCCGAGCATTCGCATTGCACAATTTTCAACAATACTACCCAAATTTGATTTTATAATTAATCAATTAAACGAATTAAATACTTTCGATAAATGGGCAAATGAATTAAAACTTAATCTCTCGTCTTATTGGCAAACGCATTACGATTTTGGGAAAAAGATAAATAAAGGCAATAATCAGCTTGGAGATTTGTCTATAAATTCGATAATAATAAATGTAATTGTACCCTTTTTGTTTTTCTATTCTGAAATTACAAACAATAAAAAAATGGCATTGGCGGCCAAAACTATAATAAACACATCATTACCTGAAAAAAACTCGATAGTAAATTTATTTTCAAAAGTACTTCCCAAACCAACAAATGCATTATTCTCACAGGCATTTATTCAATTAGAAAAAGAACTATGCGCTAAATCTGGATGTTTATCATGTTTAGTAGGAAAAACAATTTTGCAAAGCACTTAAAGAAATTAAATAAAAAAGAATAAATTTGTTTAAGAAGACATGATGATAAATAAAACAATATCTTGGTTTGAATCTCAGGCATTTGGAGTATGCGAATGGTGGGGTAAAAAATTGGGCATTAAAACCACCAATGTGCGTATGTATTTTATTTATCTATCATTTTTCACATTTGGCTCACCAGTTATCATTTATTTTATAATGGCTTTCATGCTGGAACATAAAGAATTTTTTAAGCCATCGCGTTACCGCAGAAAAAGTGTTTGGGACATTTAATCAAAACAATGTTGATTTTAAACACAAGTTGTTGAATTAATTTATCAGTTAAAGTTTAGACTTTAACTGAAACACTTACTTTAGTTCAGATTAATTTTAAAAATTTATTATACATTATTTTGACAATCATGTATAAATTAAAATGACACACTTTAAATCTTATTATAATTAAAAACCAACTCATTTAATTAATAAAAATGATCTCAGAAAACAATATAAATAAGTTGAAGAAAAAACATACGCCCTTTTTTGTTTACGATTTAAGCTTACTCCAAAAAACCATAACATCCTTAAAAAAACATGCAGGTAATGATTATAAAATCCATTATGCGTTAAAGGCTAATCCAAATCCTAAACTGCTTGAATTAATTCAACAAGCTGGATTAGGAGCCGATTGTGTAAGTGGCAATGAAATTAAACAATCTATAAAAAGTGGCTTTAAAACTTCCGATATAGTATTTGCAGGAGTAGGCAAAAGCGATCAAGAAATCAACTACGCGCTAGAACAAAACATATTTTGTTTTAATATTGAAAGTGTATCTGAACTGATTGTAATTAATCAGCTAGCTTCAAAACAAAATAAAACAGCGCATATTGCATTGCGTATTAATCCTAATGTAGATGCGCTTACTCATAAATACATAACAACGGGTTTAGAAGAAAATAAATTCGGAATTAATCCTTATGAATTTGATGAAGTTTTAGAAATTATAAAACAATTAAAGCATATTAAATTAATTGGATTGCACTTTCATATCGGCTCTCAAATAACCACTTTAGACCCTTTTAAAAAATTATGTAAACGGGTAAACGAAATAAATAAATGGTTTATTGATCAAGGAGTTTTTCCTCAGACTATTAATCTTGGAGGTGGCCTTGGTATTAATTATGAGGAACCGGATAATTCATCAATTGTAGATTTTAAATCGTACTTCGATGTGTTTAGAAAACATTTAGAGTTAAAGCCGAAACAAAAGGTTCATTTTGAATTGGGAAGGTCAATTGTTGGTCAGTGCGGTAGTTTAATTGCAAGTGTGTTACACATTAAAAAAGGCATCACTACAAATTTTGCTATACTTGATGCGGGAATGAATGATCTATTGAGACCCGCACTCTATCAGGCATATCATAAAATAGAAAACATAAGTTCAAAAAGTTCTGAGGTTTTAAAATATGACGTGGTTGGACCAATTTGTGAAAGCAGTGATTGTTTTGGAAAAACAGTTTTATTGCCTGAAACAAATCGCGGTGATTTAATTGCGATTAGAAGTGCCGGCGCATACGGGGAGGCCATGTCATCAAATTATAATTTGAGAAAAGCAGCAGGGAAAATGTATCTAAAATAAAATTATTTTTTTTGATGCCTGTCTTTTAAAATTGCAATTACATCTTTTAAGGTACACCCCTTTGCTTGTAATAAAATCAAGTAATGAAACAATAAATCGGCTGATTCATTTAAAAATAAATCCAGGTTATTATCTTTTGCCTCTATTACTGTTTCTACAGCCTCTTCACCCACTTTTTGTGCAATTTTATTGATTCCTTTTTTAAACAAAGAAGCTGTGTAAGAAGTTTCTGGGCTTTCATTTTTGCGTTTACTGATGATGTTTTCAAGTTGATATAAAAAATCACCTTCATTTGATTCATTCCAGCAAGTTGGGCTTCCGGTGTGACAAACCACTCCTTCAGGATTTACTTTAATTAAAAGTGAATCCTCATCGCAATCGTTTAGTATTTCAACCAAATGTAAAAAGTTGCCACTCTCCTCGCCTTTGGTCCATAGGCGATTTTTTGAACGACTAAAAAAAGTAACTTTTTTGGATTCAATTGTTTTATTATATGCTTCCTCATTCATAAAACCAAGCATCAAAACAGTTTTGGTTGTCGCATCTTGTATGATTGTGGGAACTAAGCCATCAGTATATTTTTCGAATTGTATTTTCATTTTTTAGGACTATCTGCTTTTTTAAATTAATTTCTTACCGGTATTTCTTGTTCAGCTAAAAACTTCTTTAGCTCTTTAATTTCTATTTCAGAAAAATGAAAAACACTTGCTGCAAGAGCTGCATCTGCTTTACCATTTTTAAACGCATCGGAAAAATGTTGCATATTTCCAGCTCCGCCACTTGCAATAACAGGTATTTGAACCGAAAGAGAAATAAGCGAAATGATGTCATTTGCAAAACCGCTTTTTGACCCATCATTATTCATGCTGGTTAGTAAAATTTCTCCTGCACCTTCTTGCTCAACTTGTTTTGCCCAGTTTAATGCAGTAGAATTGGTTTTTTTTGTTCCGCCATTTAAATACACATACCATTCACCGTCTGTCTCTTGTTTAATATCAATTGCAGCTACTACACATTGGCTACCAAAGTTTTTTGCCAGCGAGTAAATTAATTCTGGTTTGGTATAAGCTGCTGAGTTGACAGAAATTTTATCAGCACCATGATTCAGTAAATGATCAACATCTTCTATGGAAGAAATTCCACCGCCAACTGTAAATGGAATATTAATGTGTTCTGCAATTTTTTTTACAAGTTCACTTAATGTTTTTCGTTTTTCGTTGGTTGCAGTAATATCTAAAAACACTAATTCATCTGCGCCTTTATCTGAATAACGAATAGCTAATTCAACAGGATCGCCTGCATCGCGAATATTCTCAAAGTTGACGCCTTTAACAGTTCGTCCGTTTTTAATATCTAAACAAGGTATGATTCGTTTTGCAAGCATTTGTTTTTAGGATTTACTAAAATTTAGTTGAGAAAAATAGAACTTTTAATAGTATAAATAATCAATTGCATTATTTTCTGTTTAATTTATTTGAATTATAATTTTAATAAAAATTATTACTTTTTAAATTACTCTTAAAATTATAATTTATTTTCATCTACTTTTTTTACTTGATTAAAAAAAGTAGCAAAAAAAATCAAGAACAAACGATTGCTCACGCTCTCTACTTTTTTCTTTACGGTCAGCCATTCCTCCTGGCTGCCCTAAAAAAAGCATTCACCCGAATCGGCACCGCGTTTGTTCATTGCCACGCTCGGGTAAAATATATGACTCAGCATAGCGTTATTGATTTTAAGTTACACTGTTTTTCGCTTCTCGTAGATTTTTTGTGTAACAAAGAATTGAAAAAATCAGAGAACAAAAAAGAAAATAATAAATAGAAATTGACAGCTTTTTTATTAAATGCTTATCACTAATTTTTTACTATTGCATGTTTTTATTTGTTAGTTCTTAAAATAACATCTTTTTTATTTCTTCGTTTTTAATTTTGCCTTCATAAATGGCTTTACCAACTATTACTCCTTTACAACCAATTTCTTTTGCGCGATAAGCATCATCGATACAAGAAACTCCTCCACTTGCTATTAGTTTTAATCCATTAAATTCGTTAATCAACTGCAAATACAATTCTTCAGATATGCCTTGTAACATTCCGTCTTTTGAAATATCGGTACAAAAAAAATGATTGAATCCTTTATTGAAATAAAAATTAATTACTTCTGAGATGTCTACTTCAAGCACATTTAACCAGCCGTCTGTTGCCGCCTTTCTTCCTTTTACATCTATCCCAATTAAAAATTTTTCTTGTCCGAACTTTTCTAACCAATTTGCAACAGTATCTTTTTGCTTTACAGCCATGCTGCCAACAGTTACCCATTTAGCGCCTGATTGCAAAATCATTCTTACATCATCTTCGGTTTTTACTCCACCTCCAAAATCAATTTCTAATTTTGTTTGATTAGCGATGGTTTCAAGCACATGTAGATTAATAATTCTTCCTGATTTTGCTCCATCTAAATCAACTAAATGCAAACGCTGAACTCCTAAATCCTGAAATTGTTTTGCAGCATCTAATGGTTGTTCGTAATAAGTAGTTTTCTGGCTGTAATCTCCTTGTGATAAACGAACGCACTTGCCATCAATGATGTCTATTGCAGGAATGAATTGAAATGAATTTAGATGAGTCATAATTATTAAAAAATTTATTCTCTATGTTTTTTTAAATATTGGCGTTTGACTTTACATACTTTCTTTTTATTATGAAGTACAATCTCAATAAATTGCGACCATCAAACAAAAGCTAAAATGTATCCAAGGCTTCAAGATTTTTTAACGCTTTTGTTTTTCTTTGCTGCGCCAATTTCACTTTTGAAAAAATTAATGCTCTTTGTTTTAATCATTTTTTCTGTGTTATATGTTTCCAACTTTATATTTAACATGAAGTTTAAATTGATAAAAAGTTTTTTAAGATTTTTTCTCCTGCACTTCCTGATTTTTCAGGATGAAATTGTACCCCATAAAAATTATTTTTTGAGAGTGCGCTGCTGTATGTCAATCCATAATTTGTTAAGGCAATTGCTTCAGCTGATTGTGGCGCATAATAGCCGTGTACAAAATACATGTATTCATTTTCTTTCACATCCTGAAACAACGAAGACTTTAAATGATTGATCGTATTCCAGCCAACATGCGGAACTTTGCAGTGTTCGTTGGATTGAAAACGTACAACTTGTTCATCAAAAATTCCCAGACATTTTGTATTACCTTCTTCGGAAGATGAACACATCAACTGCATGCCCAGACATATACCTAATACAGGTTGTTTCAATTGTATAATAAGTTCATCCAAGTTTTTTTCTTTCAGATGATTCATGGCTGAAGAAGCTTCACCTACACCTGGAAAAATAATTTTATCTGCACTATTAATTTCATCTGCATTATCAGAAATGATTGCTTCGTAACCAATACGCTTTAAGGCAAATAAAACAGATTGTATGTTTCCTGCGTTGTATTTAATAATAACTGTTTTCATTACAGTAAACCTTTTGTGCTTGGTAATTGATTATTATTAATATCACGCTTTACTGCTTGTTTAATGCATTTTGCAAATGCTTTAAAAATGGATTCAATTTTATGGTGTTCATTCACTCCTTCTGCCTTAATGTTGAGATTACATTTAGCTGCATCAGAAAACGATTTGAAAAAATGATAAAAAAGTTCTGTTGGCATTTCTCCAATTTTTTCTCTTTTAAATTCTGCTTGCCATTCAATCCAGTTTCTACCGCCAAAATCAATGGCAACTTGTGCCAAACAATCATCCATTGGTAATGAAAATCCATAACGTTCAATACCTCTTTTATTACCAAGAGCACTTAAAAATGCTTCGCCGAGTGTAATTGCTGTATCTTCAATACTATGATGTTCATCAATGTGTAAATCGCCTTTGCAGGTTAATTGTAAATCAACACCGCTATGGCGGGCAATTTGATCGAGCATGTGATCAAAGAAATGTAAGCCTGTGTTAATATTAGCTGCTCCACTCCCATCCAGGTTAAGTTGAATATAAATGTCTGTTTCGTTTGTTTTTCTGGTATGTGAAATGATTCTTGGAGGTAGCTTGAGCAAATTGTAAATTTCTTTCCAATCAGTTACATTATGTGTAGCAGTTGGTTCATCTTCTTTTGTTTTTATAAAAATGGATTTACTTCCTAAATTTTTTGCAAGCTGAACATCCGTTGATCTATCACCAATAACGAAAGAATTTTTAAGGTCATAATTTTCATTCATGTAATGAACTAACATTGCTGTTCCCGGTTTTCGAGTTGGAAGATTTTCGTGAGGAAAAGATTTATCTATCAATACTTCTTTAAAAATAATGCCCTGACTTTTTAAGGTTTCCATCATGAAATCTTGCACCGGCCAAAAATCTTTTTCCGGAAAAGAATCAGTTCCTAATCCATCCTGATTGGTAACCATAACCAATTCAAAATCGAGTTCAGCAGCTATTTTTGATAGGTAATAAATGCTGCCCGGTAAAAATTTTAATTTATCAAAAGCATCTATTTGAAAAGTATCTGGTGGTTCCCAAATTAATGTTCCATCTCTGTCGATGAATAAAACTTTTTTCATTTTATTAGAGTTAAATGATTATTTATAATTCTTTAATGCTTTAAACAATTGATTCATTTCCTTATTTGTGCCAATACTAATACGCACATGATTCTTACAATTTAATAAAGAGTTTCTGTTGCTGATTAAAATATTGTGCTGCTTTAAATATTCGCACAAGCGATTGGCATCTTCTACTTTCAATAGAAAAAAATTTCCATCACTCGGATATATTTTTTTTATAAAAGAAAACTGCTTCAACTTTTGATGTGTTTCTTCTTTTAATTTTTTTACCTTTTTAATTAATCGAGTAGTAAATTCTGGAGCTTCCAATGAGGTAAGCAATAATTGCTGACTAAAAGTGCCAATGTTATAAGGCGGACGAATTTTATTTAATGTTTCACTAATTTCTTTATTAGCATAAGCCACACCAATTCGTAAACCTGCCAATCCCCACGCTTTTGAAAAAGTTTGCAACACCACTAAATTGGAAAAAGAAGTAATGAGTTTTAAGTGTGAAGGCTTCTCAGAGAAATCAATGTATGCCTCATCCACAACAACTAATCCTTTAAACGATTGAAGCAAGCTGGTTAAATCTACTTTACTAATGCTACTCCCACTTGGATTGTTAGGCGAACATACAAAAATGATTTTAGTGTTTTTAGTTATCGCTTTTAAAACCGCATCTACATCGTATTCAAAATTAGCTTTAGTTAAAGGAACTTGTAACACTTCAACATTGTTTAGCTTAGCATATATTCGATACATGCCAAATGTAGGTTCGCTAATAAGAATATTATCTTTTCCCGGTTCGCACGCTGCTCGCATCAATAAATCAATTAACTCATCGCTTCCGTTTCCTAAAACAACTTGTTCCTTCTCTACTGATTTATAAGTTGCAATAGCTGATTTTAATTCCTCTTGGGAAGAGGAAGGATAGCGTTCTAAACCTTTGCCCAAAGCAGAGCCAAAATTATTCTCGCAATTGTCTAAAAAAACAATTCCTTTTTTATTTAAATACGCATCGCGACTTACCTGATAAGATTTCAGTTCGTTGATATTTTTTCTGAATATATTTTTTAAATTACTCATGTTGTTAAACTCTTTAATCGTATGCTTACCGCATTTTTGTGCGCAGTTAATTCTTCCGCCTCTGCCATGCACTCAATTGAAGGTCCGATATTTTTTAATCCTTCTTTATTGATTTCCTGAAAGGTGATTTTCTTCACAAAACTATCGAGTGAAACGCCGCTATAATTTTTTGCATAACCATTAGTTGGTAAGGTATGGTTTGTTCCGGAAGCATAATCCCCTGCACTCTCCGGTGTGTAATTACCAATGAAAACAGAACCTGCATTGATTAGTTCTTCAGCCAATTCATTAGCTTGTTTACATGCAAGAATTAAATGTTCCGGAGCATAGGTATTAATAAAGTGCAATACGTTTTTTCTGTCTTGCAGAACAATCGCTTTGCTATTCACCAAAGAATTACTCGCAAACTGAAAACGTTTAAGTTGATTCAATTGTGCCTCTGTTTCATTCATAATGCTTGTTGCAAGTTCTTGTGTGCTTGTAATTAAAATCACTTGCGAATCATTGCCATGCTCAGCTTGCGAAAGCAAGTCAGCAGCAACGAATTCCGGCTTACAAGTTTCATCGGCATACACCAACACTTCCGATGGGCCAGCCGGCATATCTATTGCAACACCATAACGTGTTGCTAATGTTTTTGCCATGGTTACATACTGATTTCCTGGGCCGAAAATTTTATGCACTTTACTCACTGTTTCTGTCCCGAAAGTTAAAGCAGCAATAGCTTGTGCGCCACCTGTTTTTATAATACGTGAAACTCCGCAGCGTTGAGCTGCATACAAAATTGCAGGATGAATTTTGCCTTGCTGATTTGGTGGCGAGCACAACGTAATTTCTTTACAACCTGCAAGTGTTGCAGGAATGGCAAGCATCAATACCGTTGAAAATAAAGGAGCAGTTCCGCCGGGAATATAAATGCCTACTTTTTCGATGCCTACTGATTTACGCCAACAAACAACGCCGGGCATGGTTTCTATCTTTTGAATTTCTGTTTTTTGCGTAGCATGAAAAAGTGTGATGTTGCGGTGTGCTACTTCAATAGCTTTTTTTAATTCATCTGAAATTAATTGTTCCGCCTCTTGAATTTCAACTTGTGTAACCAATAAATCAGTTAATTCAGCTTTGTCAAATTTTTTGGCAAAATCTTTAAGTGCTTCATCGCTATTAGATTTTACCAACTGAAAAATTTCTAAAACCTTTTTTTCAAGGTCTTGCATCTCCAGTTCAGGTCGTTTTGCGAGTTGCTCAAATTCAGCAGTAGATGGTTCAATTATTAATTGCATGTTAATTCATTTAATGGATGATTTATGAAATCATTTTTTCAATTGGAACTACCAGTATTCCTTGTGCCCCTTTTTCTTTCAATTGCTCGATGATATCCCAAAATTTATTTTCATTTACAACAGAGTGAACACTGCTCCAGCCTTTTTGCGCAAGCGGCAAAATGGTTGGACTTTTCATTCCTGGCAGCAATGAGCAAATTTCATCCAGCTTGTTATTCGGAGCGTTTAATAAAATGTATTTGTTATTTTTTGCACTTCTTAATGCATCAATACGGAAGATGATTTTATTTACGATTGCTAACTTTTCGTTCGATAAATTTTTACTACCAATTAAAACAGCTTCCGATTTTAAAATAGTTTCTGTTTCTTTTAGTCCGTTCATAAATAAAGTACTTCCACTACTCACCAAATCGCAGATGACATCAGCTAATCCAATGCCCGGTGCAATTTCAACAGAACCTGAAATTTCATGTATTTCTGCTTTTACTTTAGCCGACTTTAAAAACTTACTTAAAATTACAGGATAACTCGTCGCTATTTTTTTCCCATGTAAAGATTTAATGTCTTTATAATTAAAACCTTTAGGAACGGCAATGCTTAAACGGCATTTACCAAAGCCTAATTTTTTAATCACTTTTACTTTTTTTGCTTTCTCAAGTAAAACGTTTTCACCAACGATGCCAATATCTGCAACTCCATCTTCAACGTATTGCGGAATATCATCATCACGTAAGAAAAAAACTTCGAGTGGAAAATTATCTGCATCCGCTTTTAATTTATTAATTCCGTTGCCCAAGTCGATACCGCATTCTTTTAGTAAACGCAAACTGTCCTCGTTTAGTCTGCCTGATTTTTGAATTGCTATTTTTAGTTTCATAGGTTATTTCATTTTAAACTTTTATTGTATGGTTTTATAATTAATCGTAAAGATTGGTCGAATGTAAAGTACTTCCACATCCAATTGGTAAATACAATGAATTTATTTTTCACTCCTAAAATGAGCATCAAGTGAAGAAACATCCAAAATATCCAGGCAAAAAATCCCTGAAAACTAAATTTTGGAAGGTCCACAACTGCAAGATGTCGGCCGACTGTGGCCATTGATCCTTTATTGCTGTATTCATATTCCTTTATTTTTTTTCCTCTGACTAAAGAATTCAGATTTTTGCCAAGCAATTTGCCTTGTTCGTTTGCAACGGTTGCCACCTGCGGATGTCCATTTGGATAAAGATTGGTTGACATGCATGATATATCTCCAATTGCAAAAATAGTAGAGCTGTTTTCGAGTTGCGAATAACGATTTACCTTAATACGATTACCACGAGTTATAAGTGATGTGTCCAAGCCATTAATTACATTTCCTTTAATGCCGGCAGCCCAAACCAGTGTTTTTGTTTCTATTTCATTACTATCGCCAAAAGTTACTTTATTACCATCATAATTAGTTACCTGTGTAGATAATAAAACATTCACTCCCAATTTTTCAAGGTATTTTTTTGAGCTCTGTGAAGATATTTCACTCATCGCACCCAGGGTTTTTGCTGATGCTTCAACGAGATAAATGTTCATTTTTGAAAAATCAAGTTCAGGATAATCTTTAGGTAAAATGTATTTTCTCATTTCGGCTAAAGCACCGCTAACTTCAACTCCTGTTGGTCCGCCACCAACGATTACTACATTCAGGTAATTTTTTCGTTCAGCGATGGGCACGTTTAGTGCTTTCTCAAAATTACTCAGAATAAAATTCCTCAAGTAAAGCGCTTCACTTACCGATTTCATTGGAATTGCATGTTGTTCAATTGCCGCATTTCCAAAAAAATTGGTGGAGCAGCCTGTAGCTATAACCAAATAATCAAAAGCATATGAATTGGATTCGGTGATTATTTTGTTTTCAGCAGGAATAATCTCAATTACGGATTCATTTCTGATATGGAAATTATTTTTGTTTTGAAATAATTTGCGAAGCGGAAAAGAAATGGAGCTAGGTTCTAGTCCTGAGGTTGCAACCTGATAAAATAAAGGTTGAAACTGATGGTAATTGTTTTTGTCAAACATCCATACTTCAAATAAAGATGCATCAACTTCTTGTGCAAGTTTTATTCCTGCAAAACCACCTCCTATTATAATTAGTTTCTTCATAAAATAAAAAAAGCCCGGAATAACCGAGCTTAATGAATAAGTATTTCGGCTATGCGATTAATTTCGGAAATGATGTGTTGAGTTTTTAATCATGCTTCAAAAATAGAATTTTTTTTGAAAGTTAAACAATTTTTCGAAAAAGGTTTTATCCTAATGGTTTTCGTTTTTCATTTTTCAAGATGAGCATGATTAAAACAGGCAATAAAAAGAGTTCAGCAATAAGGGCAATTATTACGGTTAAACAAATTAAAAACCCAAAATAAAATATGCTTTGAAAATCAGAAGTCATTAAACTCATGAATCCTCCGATTAATATGAAGGTAGTTAAAATAATAGGTTTTCCTGTTTCAAAATACGTTCGTTTAAAAGCATAAATTAAGCTTTTTCCATATCCTAATTCTATCTTGAATCTGGAAATGAAATGGATGGTATCATCTGTTGCAATACCAAAGGCAATGGAAAAAATTAATGATGTTGCCGCTTTTAACTCAATTCCAGCAAAACCCATGAACCCAGCAATAATTAACATAGGAATAAAATTAGGAAGAATAAACACCAGCACCATTCGTATTGAACGATGCAATAAAAAGGTTAAAAAGGCAATGATGCCTATGCTCCATGCAAAACCCTGTATCATATTATTTACCATGTACTCATTATTCTTATCTAATAGATAAGCTGCTCCTGTGCAAGTAAAAGTGATGGTTTTTAATTTTATTTGTTCTTGTAAAAACTGATTAAACTCTTTATTGAAAGCTCTCATTTTTAAACTACCAACATCTTTTATCTTACCCGTTAAGCGCGCAGTTTTTCCGTCTTCGTGTAAAATGAGTTTAAGGTTTTTATTCTTTTTGTTTTTAATCACATAATTCCTAATATCCGCGTAATCGTCTTTTTGAGGAATAACATAAAATTCGTGATTGTTTCCATTTAATGAGCGATTAATTGACTTGACCAATGTGGCCGGACTAAACATAAAACCCATGTTTAAATTCTGTTGCAGAAATTTTTCTACTTTATCAATCTCAACAATGTTTTCGTAATCCCAGATTTTACTTTGGTTGCTGATTTCAATGTTAAGTTCAAAAGGTCGAACCCCGGAATAGTGTTGGTCGAAATAATCGAAGTCTTGTTTAATTTTAACCTTGTCGCTTAAATCTTCCAGTAAAATATTATTTACTTTTATTTTACTTATTCCAAAAATAGAAAGCGAAACAATGATTAGGGTTACAGAAACAATTAGTTTTTGGTTTCGAAATATCCAAAAAAACAATTTCTGCATCCAGTGATGGGTTTTGTTTTCTGTATTGCTTAGTTTCTGTAAGTTTTTAGGCGGGAACAAAAACAATATTGCGGGCAACAAGGTATAAGTTAATATAAATGCTACGGTAATTCCAACAGAGGTATAAATTCCAAAATCGTGTATGGGTTTTATGCTGGAAAACAATAAGGAAAGAAAACCGACAACTGTAGTGATTAAAGTTAAAAAAGTAGGGAAACCGACTTCTTTAAATAATATGGGCAATATTTTTTCTTTAGGTGTTTCTTTATTGAGCTCATCAAAATACTTTGAAAAGAAATGAACCACATCGCTCATTCCTGCAATAAAAATCATGGTTGGTAACATAATTGTCATGATATCAAGTGATTTTCCTAAAATGCCCATGATGCCTAAAGTCCAGGTCATAGATAAAACAATAATGATTAAAGGAATTAAAATGCCATACAGTGAGCGGAAAGTGAAATACAGAAAAACAATGACTACTAATAAAGAAAGAGCCAGAAATAAAACAAATTCTTTTGACAGGTTTTTAAGGTAAACCTCCTGAGCTACAATTCTTCCAACATAGTGCACGTTGTAAAATGAATATTTTTTAAATGTAGTTTCAATACTTGTGGAAAGAATATCACTTCTTTTTTTTGAAAGACCTTCGTTGGTTTTTATAAAAACACAAACTGATTTTGCATCATCAGGAAATAGAGAGCCAACCAAATCTGTTGATGAATAAATGCTAACTGAATCTTCTTTATAAAGTTCAGGATCATTAAAATGTAAAACAGATCGTTCAATTGGAGCTAAGCCAGATATATCGAGGCGCGTTGCATTTGTGGGGGAAACAACACGTGTAATATCTTTTATGTTTTTTAACTCCTTGGTTAAGGAATTTATTTTTGCTAAAAATTCTTTTTGAAAAATTCCTTTTTTGTTTTCGATGCCCAGCAACACAAACTCGTTATCGTGCTCAAATTTTTTTCGGAAATCTTCGTAAACTGTTAATTCTTTGTCTTCGTTGGGGAAAAATGCTTCGAAATCATAATCGAATTGAAGCCGAGTAGAAAAAAAAACAAAAACACAAGTAATAACAAATACAATGAGAAAAATGAATTTGCTGATTTGTTTTTGATTAAACATCGGCAGTAAAAGTAATTATACTTTTTTTACTTGAACTGCTTCAGGGCCACGTTTAGTGTCTTTTAACTCAAATTGTACATAATCGTTTTGATTAAGCTGTTCTCCTTCAACATTTTTAACATGTACATAATATTCTTTACCGTCTTCATTACATTTAACAAATCCAAATTTGTTTTTAACGTTGAAGAATTTTACAGTGCCGGTGAACATAATACAACAATTTAGGTAGACGAATGTAATAAAAACAAATTAGTTCGCAATTCATTTAAATTGACCTTAAATAAAATTTAGTGCCTATTTAAATTTTATTGTAAAAATTGCTATGTTCACTTTAGTATATTCGAGAACTGACTATTTCAACTTCACTCAATGTAATAGTTTATATCAAAAATTAGAATAAAATTAAACTATTTCTTAATTTATCAATCCACCATCAACAACTAATGTTGTGCCTGTTATAAATGAAGATTTATTTGAAAGCAAGAACAATACAGCATCAGCAATTTCATCGGGTTTTCCTAATCGTTTAAGTAAACTCATGTTTTCATAATTACTTCTAATTGATTTATCTGAGTTTATTAATCGGTCAATCATTGGTGTTTCAATCACCCCTGGACAAACAGCATTAACTCTAATTCCGTTTTTAGCTGTTTCAATTGCAACTGTTTTAGTTAATCCAATAACACCGTGTTTGCTTGCCACATAAACTGATGATGAATCAAATCCTTTTAAACCGGCTACAGAGGAACAATTTACAATTGATGCTCCTATTATATTTTTCATTAAAGTAATTTCATGTTTTAAGCATAACCAGATTCCTTTTAAATTAGTACCCAATACAGAATCCCAATCTTCTTCTTTACTATCCTCAATCTTTGCTGAATGACCTTCAATTCCTGCATTATTAAATGCAAAATGTATTGTTTCAAAATCAGTGGTTATATGCTTAAACGCATTTTGTACCTCTTTTTCTTTAGAAACATTACATTGATAATACTTTGCGTTGATGCCACACCTATTAAGGTACTGCATAAGATTTTGATTTTCATGCGTATCTAAAACAATTAGATTACTTCCAATATTTGCTAATGCCTTAGCTGTTGCTTCTCCAATTCCTGATGAACCACCAGTAATTAATGCTGTTTTACCTTTAAAATAATTTTCCATAAAGGCGAAACTAATTATAGCCTAACTAAATTGAAATGATGTATATCAATTTGATTTATGAATTAAAAATGGCGATTAAAATTTAATTACAACTTGAGTAGTAAACATGCGTGGTGCCTCTACATAACCAGGTCTCGACATGTATTCTTGATTAAAAAAGTTGCTTACAATAAAAGATAATTTTAGATGATCAGAGAATTTATATGAACTTCTGAAATCATGTTGCCAGGCATCGAGTTTATGTTTTGCCCTATAATCTTTCAAACCTGGCAATACATAGAAATTAGGATTATAATAGAATGATGTATTAGGATTTAATAATTCGTAGATCAAAGGTTCTTCAAATCGTAAATCAATATTTTCCATAAAGCTGGTGAAACGAGAACTAAAGCCGATAGAGAAATTTTTATAATCAAATTGTATATCGTTTTTAAACATGTGCTGATTACGATATTTCAATAAATTACTTCCACGGAAAGATCCAGTGGTATCTGTTGCAGGATTAAAATCAGGATCAATGGGATTTGAGTAAGTGTACCCACACAATAAGGTAATGTTTACTTTTCCGATTTTACCTGTACCATTAACAGAAAAATCCCAACCGGTAATTTTTGCCTTGCCTATGTTTTGTGATTGAAATCCGCTTCTTCCAACTAAGGTTTGTATATCATAATAGCCATTGTATAAACTATCTTTATCTATTGGTAAGGTGTACACAAAATCCATCATGTTGCGGTACTCTGTCCAATAATAAGCTGCATCAAACATGCCTTTAAATTCGCCTATTTTAAATCCTTGTTTAATTCCTATTTCAGCGCTCCAGCCATTTTCGGGTTGCAACTGATTGTTAGGATACAATTTTAAAGAACTTACGTTAGTTGCAATGTATTTTTCTGCAATGGAAGGAAAACGATAGCCTTGTCCAAACGAAGACCGAATAAAAGTGTATTCAAATAACTGATAATTGATACCAATACGAGTTACCGGTTGAAACGGAAGATTGTTGATTTTACCATTTAGTAAAGATCCTTTTGTTTTAGAAGTATCTATTCTAAAATATTCACCACGTAAGCCAAGTGAAAATGTAAACTTTTTATGCTTTTTATCAAATTGCATATACCCTGCGTAGTTTACACCGTTTCTCCTTCCGTATAAAGAATCAGAAACCACCTGCTGATGCATTTCTACATAACCAACGGTGAATGTAAATTGTTTTTTAAATCGTTTCTGCCATTGTAAATCGGAGTAATATAAATTGGCGGTAGACTCCTGGTTTTTGTCGTTGGTATTAGTAGTATTAAAATATCGTGTTCTCCAAGAAATTCTTCCGGTTTTTTCTGTATTGTAGATGATGAACGGGTCAACACTTAAACGACGATTATCGTATAATTGTATAGTTCGTGAAGTAGCGGATGTTGCTGAATAAGAGGGAATGTAGGCAGAATCAGCACCTGCCCATAAAAAAAACAAACCTCCTGTTGTTGACATATAATTGGTGTTTAAACCAACTGATAAGCCACTTAATTTGTTTTTAAAATTATAACGAAGATTTGCATTAGCTCTTCCGCGGGTTTCACTTTCTAAATAACGGAATCCATCATTTTTTAGTAATTGTCCGCCAATTACAACATCCAATTGTCCGATTTTTTGTGAGTGAAAAAAGTTAGTTCCTTTTTGTTCCGGATTTTTTTGATTAGCATACCAGTCAATTTCTTTTCTACCGGGATGATCGTAAACACCATAATACGTAGTGATGGATGTTTGAGGTTCATTTTTTGGATAAGCTGTTCTGAAATTAATGACTCCATTCAAAGCTGATGATCCAAACAATGCAGAAGACGCTCCTTTAATGACTTCAACCTGCTCAATATTTTCTATAGGAATAAAATTCCATTTGATATCGGCGGCATCTGCACTAATCATAGGCATTTCGTCTACCATCATCAGCACTCTACTACCTGCACCGTAACTAAAGCCACTACCGGAACGAATGCTTACTTGCGAATCGGCAATATTTACACTTGGAATCTGATTCATGATTTGATCCAATGCAACCGCATTTTTATTTTGAATCAATGCGGGTTTAATCACTTCCATAGAAACAGTAACATCAGAGAGTTTTTGCTCGAACTTACCTGCACTCACAACCACTTCGGTTAATAATTGGTTTACAGATTCTAGACTGATGTTTACGGTTAATGTATCTCCTGATTGCAAATCAATTTTTTGCTCAAAAGATTTATAACCGACTAAGTTTGCTTTAATCAAATAATTTCCATCGGGCAATGAAATTAAAAAGTCACCGTCCAGCCCAGATAAAACACCTTTTCCTTCGGCGTATGTTATTGTTGCTCCCGGAAGTGCTTCATTGGTTTGTTTATCTATAACAATTCCTTTAAGTGTGGAATTAATCTGAGAAATACAAAAAAGTGGAAGAATAAAAATTGCAATGGAAAGTAGAATAATCCTCATAAGCATGTAATTATTCTGCAACTTAAAAAAATTATTGTGGATTATCAAAAAAGTCCGCCAGGTATCATGCCCATGGCTATCTTTTTCATTTCTCCTTCATTGATTTCATTTGCTTCGCTAATGGCTTTATTAAGTGCTTCTGTAAGCGTTGCTTCTAGTTCGTTTTTTGGTAAATTTTTTATACGTTCGCTTAACTCAATGGATTTAATTACTCGGTTACCATTTATTTTAATTTTTATTTCACCACTTAAACAATCCACGTTGGTTTCAATCGTTTCTAGTTTAGCTTTGGTTTCATCCATTTTTTGTTTGGCCTCTTTTAATTTGCCCATCATATCGCCTAATTTTCCGAACATAACTTAAATTTTAAAGCAAAAATACAATTAACTATCAAACATTGTTTTCATTAATTGATATTCTGTTAATTTTACATAGAAATCATTTTTTCAATAGCAATGAATTATTGGCTAATTAAATCAGAACCTTTTAAATACAGTTGGGATCAGTTTTTAAAAGATAAATCTACTTTTTGGGATGGAGTACGCAACTACACTGCCCGAAATAACTTAAAGGCCATGAAAAAAGGAGATCTTGCTCTCTTTTATCATAGCAACGAAGGACTTTGTGTAGTTGGTATTGCAAAAGTGAAGAAAGAACACTATCAAGATCCGACAACTGATGAAACGGCATGGGTAGCAGTTGATTTTTCTGCTTTTAAAAGCTTAAAAAACCCAGTTTTTTTAGCTGAAATTAAAAAAGATGAATTATTAAAAAACATGCAATTAGTGAAACAATCTCGCCTTTCTGTTAGTTCGGTTACCGCTGAAGAATTTGATAAAATTTTATTACTTGGCGGCATGTAATCATGACGATTCAATTTACAATTACAGAAATAAACGAATTAAAAAAAACCGCAAGTGATTTACTTGAGGCTTTCTCTACTTCTCGTATTTTTTTATTTCAGGCTGAAATGGGTGCTGGTAAAACTACATTTATAAAAGAATTGGCAAAACATCTTGGTGTTACCTCCAGCTTAAGCAGTCCAACTTATTCAATTGTAAATGAATATAAATGTGGTATAGAATGTATTTATCATTTCGATTTATATCGTTTAAAAAACATTAACGAATGTTTAGATTTTGGTATGGAAGAATATTTAAATAGTGGAAACTATTGTTTTATTGAATGGCCTGAAATTGCCAGTCCTCTATATCCTGAGAAGAGTGTTTTTGTAAAAATAGATGTTCGTGATGGGAAACGGATAATTGAAGCAAGCATAAACGAATAATTTTTAACATCATGAACTTTAAATTGGAATTCGATTTTCCTTCGCTTCAACGAAAAATAAATAATCAAGATAAATTATTTTTTATTGGTTCTTGTTTTGCCGAAAACATTGCGGAAATTTTTATAAAAAATTATTTTTATGTTTTTTCCAACCCAAACGGAATTGTTTATAATCCCAAAAGTATTTCAACACAACTGAATCATTTAATTCAAAAAAAAACTCATCTAGAAGCGGATGTTTTTTTTCATAATGAACAGTGGCATTCTTTTCAATTTCATAGTGAGTTTTCATCAAATACTAAAGAAGAATTGCTGCAAAAAATTAATGAAAGTACTAAGCTTGCATCCGACGAATTATTAAACGCAAACCTATTATTCATAACATTTGGGTCTGCGTTTGTTTATTTGCATCATAAAACTGCTGTAAGTAATTGCCATAAATTACCCGCAAAACAATTTGAAAAAGTTCTTTTAAAAAAAGAAGACATTGTAAATGAATATAATTTATTAGTTAAAAAATTACAGAGCCACAATCCTGATCTACAAATTATTTTTACTGTTAGTCCCGTAAAATATATTCGTGATGGAATAATTGAAAATAATTTAAGTAAAGCCATTTTAATTCAATCAGTACATGAAATCATTTCAAGTTGTTCTAACTGTTTTTATTTTCCTGCTTATGAAATGGTAATTGATGAATTGCGTGATTATCGTTTTTTTAAAAACGATTTTGCTCATCCTAATGAAATGGCTATTAATTATGTTTGGGAACGTTTAAGTTCATGGATGGACAACAACACCCTTGAATACCTAAAAGACATAGAAGAGTTTTTGAAATTTAAAAACCATCGTGTTTTAAACCCTGATCAACAAAAGCAGCATCTTGATCAAATAACTTTTCGTAAAAACGCTATTCAGAAAAAATATCCAATATTAAAAATAGATCATGATTGATTTATATATATTATTCTTAATTACACCAAATCAATTTCTTATTCTATTTTTGTAAAGCATGAAATCTCTAAAGTACCTCAACAAATTTTTTATTAAATATAAGTATCGTTTATTGTTAGGGTTTTTATTTGTTGCTATTTCAAATGTACTGATGATGAGTCAGGGTGAAGTAATTGAACGAGCAACCAATCATTTTGAATCATTTGTTTCAGGCAAAAAAAGTGATCAAGATTTTGTTTCGTTATCTGTATTAATGGTTTTACTTGCTGTTGGCTCAGGAATTTTTATGTTTTTAAAACGACAATTTTTAATTGTTTTATCTCGATATATTGAAGCTGATTTAAAAAATGAAATATACGCTCATTATCAGGTATTAGACTTAGCTTTTTATAAACGAAACAATACCGGTGATTTAATGAATAGAATCAGCGAAGATGTGTCGAAAGTACGAATGTATATTGGCCCTGCGGTGATGTATTTAATTGATACTTTTTTTACCATTTCAACAGGCTTAATTTACATGTACAATAAAAACAGCTTACTTACTTTATTTGTTTTTTTGCCATTACCTATTTTATCCATTATTATTTTCAGGGTTAGCCGATTAATTAATAAAAAAAGTACAGTCAACCAAGAACACTTATCTGCATTAACATCTAACGCACAAGAATCTTTTTCAGGAATTCGCGTTATAAAATCATATAATAAAGAAAGCTTTTTTACAAAGTTATTTTCAATGCAGGCTCTTGAATATCGGAATGCAGCTTTATCTCTTGCGCGCACAGAAGCAATGTTTCATCCTGTAATTACTTTTATGATTGGCTTAAGTTTAATTTCTGTTATCTATGTGGGAGGCAAACTTTATATTAACGATATAATTCCTGCAGGCACCATTACTGCTGCAATATTTATTGTTTACAAACTAACTTGGCCATTTGCCTCTTTAGGCTGGACATCTTCTTTAATACAGCGCGCTGCTGCATCTCAAAAACGCATTAATGATTTTTTAGAAACTAAACCTGAACGAAATACTAACGAAGGATTGAGTATTTCGCAAATCAATAGTATTGAATTCGATCGTGTGGAATTTGTTTATCCTGAAACTGGAATAAAAGCATTACAGGAAGTTTCCTTTTGCATTAAAGAAAATAAAAGTGTTGCTATTATTGGCCATACAGGCTCAGGAAAATCAACCATAGCGCAATTGTTAGCTGGTTTTTATACTCCATCTAAAGGCTCTATAAAAATTAACGGTATTCCTTTAGAAAAAATTAATCTTCACGATTTAAGGGCTAAAATGGGTTATGTGCCTCAGGAGACTTTCTTGTTTTCGGACAGCATCAAAAATAACATTTCCTTTGGCTTGTTAAATCATAATATTGATGAACAAGAAATAATACAAGCTGCTAAAGATGCTGCTGTGCATGATAATATCATTCATTTTGAGAACGGTTATGATACTATTGTTGGCGAGAGAGGTGTTACCTTATCCGGCGGACAAAAGCAGCGCGTATCAATTGCGAGAGCAATAATTGGAAATCCGGAGTTGCTTATTTTTGATGACTGCTTAAGTGCAGTTGATCCGGAAACTGAAGATCAGATCGTTGCAAATCTTAAAAAGAGAACTTCACGTCAACTATCGATACATATTAGCCATCGTATTAGCAGTATAAAACATGCCGATAAAATCATCTTTCTTCGCAATGGCGAAATTTCTGAAACAGGTAACCATGATGAATTACTTCAAAAAAATGCCGATTATACCGAATTGTATAAACTGCAACAATTAGAAACGCAACGTACGAAACCCTAATTTGCCCCTCACTCTTGAAAGTACATCTGATGCAATTGTTCTGGCCTTTTCTTCTCCTTTTTTTAGTTCATTATCTAAGGTAGTTTTATCATTCATCAAACGTTCGTATTCCGAACGAGCATTGTTAAATTTATCCAATATCAATTGAAATAGGGCTGTTTTAGCGTGACCGTAGCCAAAATTACCTTGCAGGTAATTTTTTCTCATTTCTTCTAACTGAGTTGCATCAGCAAGTAATTGATACAGCTTATACACATTGCAGGTTTCAGGATCTTTTGGTTCCTCTAGTGTTTTAGCATCAGTTACAATGCCCATTACAGATTTTTTTAATTCTTTTTCCGGCAAAAAAATATTAATAAAATTATTGTAAGATTTACTCATTTTTTGTCCGTCAGTTCCAGGCACAATCATCACTTGCTCATCAACTTTTACTTCCGGAATAACAAATGTTTCACCATAAGTAGAATTAAACTTGGTTGCAATATCACGTGTAATTTCTAGATGCTGCACTTGATCTTTCCCTACGGGAACGATATTAGTATCGTATAATAAAATATCTGCAGCCATTAAAACGGGATAAGTAAATAAACCAGCATTCACATCGCTTAATCGATCGGATTTATCTTTGAACGAGTGCGCATTTGCCAACATGGGAAAAGGCGTGAAACAATTTAAATACCAGGTTAACTCACACACTTCCGGAACATCACTTTGTCGGTACAATAAATTTTTATTTACATCAAAGCCCAAAGCTAACCAAGCTGCCGCTACAGCATAAGTACTGTTTTTTCTAAATTCAGCATCTTTAATTGTGGTTATCGAATGCAGGTCAGCAATAAAAAACAGGCATTGATGTTTATCATCTTTACTCATTTCAATGGCAGGAAGCATGGCTCCCAAAATATTTCCCAAATGAGGTATGTTGGTGCTTTGTATTCCGGTTAAAATTCTCGACATGGTTAATTTAAATTAAAGCACAAAAGTAACAAGTACACTTCAATTTGCAATTTTATTAGATCTGCAGGTAGCAGCATATTTATTTCTATCACTTAATTTATTTTTAAACTATACTTCATAAAGCAGTTTTTATTAATTTGGTTGCATTGTGAAGCGGCTTTTAAGAAATAGTATTATA
Source organism: Bacteroidia bacterium (assembly GCA_044352985.1). Lineage (GTDB taxonomy): Bacteria > Bacteroidota > Bacteroidia > B-17B0 > Aurantibacillaceae > JADJDM01. The sequence goes on along the minus strand of JBILCU010000006.1, from coordinate 159,833 downwards.
GTATTCTTTACAGGCATCTGCTTGGTTTTATTTTCTTGTTCGCAAAACAATTCAACTTCTTCTGATTCTATTAAAACAGATGATTCTCTGATTACCTATTCAAAGCATATTGCTCCTATTTTAAATGCTAATTGTGTTACTTGTCACCGTCCTGGGCAAGCAGGACCATTTAATTTATTGACTTATCAGGACGCACTCAAAGCGGCCAATAAAATAAAATTTGTTACCGAAACGCGCTACATGCCTCCCTGGCCTGCAGATCCTGAATATACACACTTTATAGGGGAACGCGTTTTAACTTCTGCACAAATTGATTTGATTAAAAAGTGGGTGCAGCAAGGCAAACAACTTGGAGATAGCACTCAAGTTCCTGCTTTACCTAAATTTTATGAGGGCTCATTTTTTGGAAAACCGGATTTAGTAATTCCATTACAAAAAGCTATTGAATTAAAAGGAAATGGAGCAGATCATTTTTTAACTGTGAAATTACCTTATAAAATACCTAAAGATACCTTTGTAAGTTATTTTGAATTTGTTCCGAATAAACGTAAACTCATTCATCACGTAAACGGGCATTTAATTTCCTATAACGAAAATAGAAAGTTTGATCAGTTTGCCGGCGCCTCTGTATTGCCGGATGTACGAAGCAATTTTAAAGAACAATTTTCGAAAATGAGTTTGAATTACAAAGACAAACTTCAACCCGAATTTCCTCAACTTTCGCCAAACGCCGTGTATTACTTGCCGGGATACAGTCCACCTGTATATCCGACTGGAGTTGGTGGTTACGCACTAAAAAAAAATGGAGCGATTTTATTAGCAAATATACATTATGGTCCAAGTTCAAAAGATATTATTGATTCATCATGTGTAAATGTGTTTTTTGCAAAATCAGCCCCGCAACGTCCTATTAAGGAGTTGCAACTAGGAACCTTCGGTGTAGCTCCCATTCAACCTGCTTTGGTAATTGCTCCCGAAGAAATTAAAACGTTTCATACACAATGGCAAACCCCCGAAGATATTTCCATATTGTCTGTAAATCCACACATGCATTTAATTGGAAAAACCATGACGGCATTTGCCTTGCTGCCGAACGGTGATACAACAAAATTAATTCGCATTAAAAACTGGGATTTCAGGTGGCAGTATTATTATACTTTTCCTAAAATGGTTAAACTACCTGCTGGTTCGGTGATACATGTGTATGCAACCTATGATAACACATCTAAAAACCCTAATAATCCTTATCATCCACCTAAAACCATCAGCGAAGGCGAAGGAAACGAAAGCATGCAAACTACAGAAGAAATGTTGCAGTTTATTTTTAGTTATTTGCCTTATCAGCCAGGCGATGAAAATTTATCTTTAAACGGAAAACCCTGAAGGTATAAATTTCAAGGCATAAATATTAGAGTCAGAAGCTATTCAATTAGTAGTTTTTAAATTCAATAAATAATTTACGCTAAACAATCCTTCATTAAATAAAAGATCAAGAATACTTAAGTTTGGAATAAAACCAGTTGTGGGTTTAAACACCTGGTAGTACTCCGAAAAATGAGTAATTCTAGCGTTTATTTTTTGCTCGTCTCTAAAGTCTAATTCATAATTTGCTTGATAACTTGTTGTAGTTGTTAATGCTACGCTTTTACGTAACACGTTAAAAACAGCATGCAAAACAGTTTCGTTGTAATGAACCAACAATTCATGTTTTGAAAAGAATGCTGATTTTATTTCTTCTTCAAAATACTCAAAATAGGGCGAATTACGATAAGCGCTTTCTATTGCACGCCAATATTTGGTTTGCCAAGGTTCTTGATAAGAAATGAGCTTTTCTCCGGTACATGTTTTATTGCCTGAATTTACAAGAGGAATACTTAAAGGCAACGCACCTTGGGGACTAGCAATAACGAAACGATTTCGAATACTTTGTTTTATAAAATGCTCATGAACTTCAATACAAAGAACTTTTTCACTCAATAAAAAGGAAAAATAAGCCAAATTTGGAAAAAAAGCGGAGGGCAAAACAATTGGAGGACTCATTTAGGTTAACAAAAATACCAATTATTATAATGGAATCAATACCGCTACTTAAATATACTATATTCATGAGAAAAAACCCATAACTTGTAGTGATAAGTTTTTATTTGAATTAATATATAATGTAATAAATTATAATTGATTTTTTCTTTTGTGTTTACGAGGCAAATAGATAGATGATTTTTCAGTATAATTTTCATACTCAAAATCAAACCCTAAAAGAATTGGTAATGTAATACCTATACCTCCAGCAATTTTCACTAAAGTTAATATTTGTGGATTAGATTTTCCTTTTTCAATTGTCCATAAATTTTGTTTATCCATACCTATTCTGTTAGCCAGCTCAACCTGACTTATATTAAAGAGCATACGATGCTTTTTAATATTTGCTCCAAGTTTAATTAAAAAGTCCTTATCGGTATCCACATCAACTAAGTTGACGTTTCTTATTAAAAATTTGGTAATGTAAATACATTACTATAAATTTGTTTTATATATATAAAAGCACAATCTAATCATGAAATGACGTCTATCATGATTTAATGTGTATTTAAACGGTGTAACCTGAAAAACCGAAAAAGAGTAAGGAAAAAAAATTTTTAAATTATGAAATCAATAAAGAGAAATCTAATTTTATTTACTACAACTTTATTTGTTGTTTTAGTTACTTTAAGTTCATGTGGTAAAAAAGGGTGTACTGATTCAAACGCTACAAACTATTGCGATGAATGTAAAAAAGATGATGGAAGTTGTACTTATAAAGCAACTATTCAATTTTGGCATAATCAATCAACTGCAAATAATTTAATTAATGATACTCCGCCAAGTACAAGTTTAAAATACTATGTTGATGGAAGTTTAATAGGTTCTGCGGCAGCAAGTGTTTACTACACTGGCGATCCAAATTGTACACAAAATGGAGTAGTAAGAGTAACTAAAGATTTAGGTAAAGACAAAACTAAATCAGCAACCTATAAAGTAGTAGATGATTTAGGAATTACAATTTGGGAAGGCAATGTAACTTTTGATGCAACAAAATCTTGTACTTCTATTCAGTTGACTTATTAGTAAAAATCACTTCAATTAAATGAAAAAAATAATACTTTTTTTTATTGTACTTTACTCTTCAATTAGTTCATTAAATGGTCAAGACATTTCTGCATCATTAGGTAATGGTACATTTGTAGAGGGGATTACACCAGTTACAAACACTATCAACGTAATAGAGTTACCTAATACCGTAAAAACAGTGTTTTATGCTACTGACGCCTCATATATAACACAATACGACTCTTTTGTAGATAATGATGGCTCTGATGGCTTTAATTGGGAAGCAGACATGGGTATTCTTCCTTCTGGAACTGTTATCTCGGCCGAATTTTTTGATGCATCTGATAATTCATTAGGTTACTCAAATGATTTAATATTAGATATAATATCTACTCCAAGTTGGATTAATAATGGAGGTTCTGCAACCAATGTTACTGTATTAGGAAGCACAATCGAATTAGATGCAGTTTTACCTATTTTATCGAGCTCAGCTAATCCTATGCCAAATGATGTGCCTGGTTTAAGTTCTCGCCCTTATGAGATCCTTAATTCAAATGTTAAAATACATATACAATATGATTATACACAAGCAGCAAGTAATTCAACATTAACTAATCCGTCTGCAAACTTTGAATTGAATGTATTTAATCAAATTAATATTCCTTACACGTATCAGCTGTCTACTATAAATGGCTTAACGCTTGATGACAATTTTAATTTAGCAATTCAAATAAACGGAACATATACTTCACCTACTTTTAAAATAAAATTTCCTGCATTTAGATTCCCTGTTGGTCCAATACCAATTGCTATAAAAATTGATGGGGGTATAGAGTTTAATGCTTCAATAACTGGTCAATTAGTATTTGGATTTGATAATAACTCAGGTACTTGGGGTTTTATTGATATAGCAGGTGAGAAAACAAAAGTAACTGCAAAAATAAACGGCGAGGGTACATTAAGAGTATCTGTAGATGCTTTAGTAGCAAGTGTCGGTGGAAGTATAATTGCAAGGGGTTCTATTGGGGGAGGTTTTAACTATGTTACCATACCAACACAACAAGTAAACCCACTATTCGGAATAAGTTTAGAAATTGCAGGGGCGCTTGATTATAAATTAGGCATTGGTTGGCTTTCTAAAAAGGGAAGAATAGAAAAAACATTTTATTCAAAAACATGGGGCGATCAATTAAAAACACCTTATGGCGCAAAATTAATATATGATGAAGTAGATGCTAAATCAGGCTATACGGCTACAATTCAAAATGATCCAGCTTTTGAAGTACAAAATTATTTTTCGCAACCTTCATTTTCAGCTAATAATGATAAGCTATATACTGTTTGGCTAGATTATGATGGTGAAAAGCAAAAGATACAGTTTGCCGAATTAGATTATAATTCGGGTGTATTTTCGCAACCATTGGATGTTATTACTAATAAGGATGTGATATCAAACCCTAAAGTTGCCATAATGCCAAGTGGCTCCGCATTGATTACTTGGACAGAAAGCCGATATAATACTAGTAATTTTGATTCTACTAATCAAGATTTGAGTAACATACTAAAATCTCAAGATATTTGGGCTACTATTTATGATAATAATAATGGGTCATTTCTAACCCCATTCCAATTATCTGATGATGTTACTTCAATTGAAAGCGGCCGTTCAGACGGGAATGCAAATGTTATAATGGGCAAAGGAAATTACGGTTTAATTACGTGGGTAGCAGCAGATATTGATAATAACTCTTCAGACATTTATTTTTGCACTCTTGAAGAAACAGGTTCAGCTTGGAATTTCGGTAATTCTCAATTACTTGTTAATCTTCCTGGTACAAATAGAAACGTAAATGTTGCATACACAGATAGTTTAAACGCTATAGCAAGCTGGATAAACGACCCTGATGGCACAGATAGTACATATAATAGTGAAATTGTTTTCCAAATTTGGAATGGTACTAATTGGTCTGCGCCTCAAGTATTAATAGCTAATGATGGAATGACCAATTTTGATGAATTAAGTATGGATTTTAATGACATTTATGGTTCTATTGCATATACTTCAACGCACTATAACACTGAAGGTGAATTTGAAAAACGAATTACCGCCCACTCTTGGGATGTTGCTAATCAAACATGGGGCGCTCCTTATACGGATAGTGATACATCCTATTATTTTTCTAAACTAAAGGTGGCAGTAAATAGAGACGGCTATACAGCTTTGACTTATCAAGCAATACAATTATATGCAGATACGCTTAATCCAGATGAAGGGGTTTTGTATATGATTCTTAATGATGCTCAAAATCCAAACACTTGGGTAGAAAACACAGACACAGCTACTTTGGGTGATCCAAATGTTTATGTTGCGGATATTGTAACTTCTTTTGATAATGGAAATAATTTATTTATGATTACACAAGAAGCTGATGAAGTTACTGGTCAAGCTCCAATAGCTCCTATTAATGGAGTTAGATTTGGAAATAATTACCTAAACCTTGTATTGCGAGCATTTACATTAGGAAACAATCTCGACGTAAGTGGAACTTCTGAGCCAAATACAAGTGGATCAATAACAAAAGCTGAAAGCTATGAAAATAAATTTAGTTTAGTTGAAGCGTATCCTAATCCATTTACTAATTACACAAACATTAAATACTCTTTAACGCAAAAATCAAATATTAAAATTGAAGTGTTTGATTTTACCGGAAGACCTGTGTCAAAATTATTTGAAGGCACTTTAAATGAGGGCATTTATACAACTTTATTTGAACCTAATAATTTATTAGCTGGTATTTATTTTTGCCGCATAACAATAAACAATTCAGTGGTAACAAAAAAATTAGTTGTAATTAAATAATTAATAACCTTTTAAATATAATTATATGAAAACAAAAAAAATAAATAATGCAAAAATTATCGCAACTAAACTATTTACAGTTGTACTTGTATTTACAACCTTGGCTTTTAACGATATTAAACAACAACAAATAGACTATTCTCTTGCTCGAGTAAATAAAACAAACAATAAATTAGCATTTTTTTGGAATGAACCGGTTAATGAATATGAAGTTTCATTTACTTTTAAAAACACAATTGAAAACATAAATTGTATTTCACCGCAGCAATTACTTGATGCAACAGTTAAAAACGCAAATATTGAGGCCGCTAATCAAGGTAGAATATATGATGCGGTTATTGTTGGAACATCAGATAGAGATATGGCTATTACTTGGAAGGATAAATCTAAGGACAATGCAATTGCTCGTGTTAAAAAAAATGAAGGAAAACTTGTATTTATAGAATGCGAGCCAGTAGTTAATTATGACATCATAGGGAAATACAGCGTATCGGGTGTAGGACAGCAACTATTATTAGGCACTTGTCCAAGTCATCAGGAAAAAATAGATAAAATTATTAAAAAAGCTACAAAAGAAAAGTTAAGTTTTGATGGTGTTGTGTATGGTTCATCAAAAAATGATGTAGCAATAAAATTTAAATAAAATTCATAAATACTAAACAATCCGCAAAGATTTCGGAAATGTAGAACTACTAAAAATTGAATTTTATAATCATAATAAGCTAAAGCCCTGTAAATAATACAGGGCTTTTGTTTTATAAAAAGTTTGAAAAATTTAAACAAATTCCGTTGAAATATTGTTTTAAAAATACCCTTACTGCCCATTATTTATATTAATGACATTTTTTCATTGTATCTTTGATGGCAAAGGTTTTGATTAATCAAAACGCAATTAAAAAATGAGTTTAAAAAGTAAAATTTTAAAAAAGATAAAATCCATGAGTACCAATAACGAAGAGGCATTGAAAGATGAGCAAACCATAAATCAGGGAACAACCGCTGAAAACACTGAAGCTACTACTGAAAATTCGACACCTGAATCGAATGATTCAGGTAAAAATGACACAGAAACTTCTTCTAACGAACAACAAATTATTGAACTGGAGAAAAAAATAGCTGAAGAAAAAGACAAATACCTTAGATTATATTCTGAGTTTGATAATTACAGAAAAAGAAGCGTGCGTGAAAAAGGAGAATTAATTAAAACGGCCGGTGAAGATTTTTTTAAAGCCATTTTACCAGTTATTGATGATTTTGAACGTGCACTGAAAGCGGCAGATAAAACAGGAGATATAAATACTATTGCAGAAGGTGTTCAATTAATTTACAGCAAATTAAAATCAACACTTAAACAAAAAGGATTGGAAGAAATGGAGGCTTCAGGAAAAACATTTGATGCCGATGTAATGGAAGCCATAACAAGTATTCCTGCGCCAAACGACGATTTAAAAGGAAAAGTGGTTGATGAAATTGAAAAAGGTTATTCGTTAAACGGAAAAGTTATTCGATACGCTAAAGTGGTAATCGGGAACTAATCCGAATTTATAAAAAACATATACATGTCTAAAAGAGATTTTTACGAAATATTAGGTGTTTCAAAAAATGCCGAAGCAGATGAGATTAAAAAAGCATACCGTAAGCTGGCCATAAAATTCCATCCGGATAAAAACCCTGGAGATAAGCAAGCAGAGGAAAAATTTAAAGAAGCAGCTGAAGCGTATGAGGTATTGAGTGACGCTAATAAACGTCAGCGTTACGATCAGTTTGGTCATGCAGGTATGGGAGGTGCAGCTGGCGGTGGTGGTTTCCAAGGTGGCGGCATGAACATGGACGATATTTTTTCACAATTCGGAGATATTTTCGGAGATTCTTTTTTTGGTGGTGGCGGAAGAAGCAGAAGCGGAGGCGGAAGAAGAGCGAACCGAGGAACAAATTTGCGCATCAAAGTAAAATTAAATCTACAAGAAATTGCAAATGGTACCGAGAAAAAAATAAAGGTTAATAAAATGGTGGCTTGCAACACCTGCAGTGGATCCGGTGCAAAAGGCGGATCATATGACACGTGCAGAATGTGTAACGGGCAAGGTGTTGTAACACGCGTTACACAAACCATATTGGGAGCAATGCAAACACAAAGCACTTGTTCTTCTTGTAGCGGTGAAGGTCGCACCATTAAAGATAAATGCACAACTTGCCATGGCGACGGGGTTGTGCGTGGAGAAGAATTAATCACAATTAATATTCCTGCAGGTGTTGCAGATGGTATGCAACTTTCTATGTCGGGTAAAGGAAACGCAGCTGTACGCGGAGGAGTTAATGGAGATTTAATTATTGCTATTGAAGAAGAAGAACACGAAGAATTAAAGCGTGATGGTGCAAACCTGTTTTACGATTGCTATGTAAATTTTGCTGAAGCAGCTTTAGGAACAAACGTTGAGGTTCCTTTGGTGGAAGGAAAAGCAAAAATAAAATTAGAACCGGGTACACAAAGTGGAAAAGTACTGCGTTTAAAAGGAAAAGGATTGCCTGAAATCAATTCATACGGAAAAGGTGATTTATTGGTAAACATTAATGTTTGGACGCCAACAAGCTTAAGCTCAGATGAACGAAAAATGATGGAGACGCTTAAAAATTCAAAGAATTTTGAGCCCAACCCAAATAAAAAAGAAAAAGGATTTTTTGAACGCATGAAACAATATTTTGAATAATGCATATCATTAATGTTGAAGGAATAAGTGTTTATGCCTTTCATGGTTGTTTAAATGAAGAAGGTAAAATTGGTGGCAATTACATTGTTGATGTTAGCATGAAAGTCGATTTTACTGAAGCAGCAGAAAATGACGATTTAACAAAAACAATTGATTATGTAGATGTTTATCACATCGTGAAAGAAGAGATGGCGATTCGCTCCAAATTAATTGAACACGTTGGAAAAAGAATTTTAGACCGTTTGAAAAAAAAGTTTCCTCAATTAACAAATTGCCAGGTTAAAGTAACCAAAATAAACCCTCCAATGAATGGAAACGTGGAAAAGGTAAGTGTTGTATTGGAAGGATGATGAATTGTTGTTTGAATTGAATTTTTTTATACTTTTGTCAACCAAATAAATTGGTCCTGTGGCCGAGTGGCTAGGCAGAGCTCTGCAAAAGCTTCCACACCAGTTCGAATCTGGTCGGGACCTCTGAAAACAAAAATCCCCTGTAAATCAGGGGTTTTTTTATAGCCTTTATTTTTTGTAATCTCTCGAATTCAAAAAAAATTATTTTCTTTTTTTGTAACCAAAAATATTTTTATGCGTTATAAAAAGTATAAATAAAAAAATCTTACAAAAGCAAGAATGATTAAACAACTACTTTAACTTTAATCACAAATATATAAGCAACACTTCTACTTAGTTATTTATCCTTAAAAACTAAAGCCTATGAGAAGTGTGCCTTTAAACAACTTGCTTACTGCTTATACCGAAGGTAATAAGTTAGCCCAAGAAGAATTAATGAGAAGAAGTTTAAGCTTTGTAAAAAGCAAAGTTTATTCAAACGATATTAAATGCCGTGACCAAAAAGAGGAATTGGTTATGCAAGTTATCGTAAAAATTCTAAATAAAATAGATACGTTTAAACCAAAGAATAATCTTCCTGAATCGGGTTTTTGGGCATGGGTAGCAACCATTTGTTACAATACCTATATGGATTTCTGCAGAAACCAAAAGAAAACAAACCTATTTATTAGCGTAGATGAAACCTATGAAGACGGCTCATTAAAAAATGAAATTGCCGGAGAAGATGCCTGGTTAAAATACATTTCAAAAAAAGATAAATTCATAAAACTGGTTAGGACAGCTAAACAATTACCCGAAAAATATTTTACGATTATCAAATTAAAATATTGGTTTGATATGAACTATGAGGAAATTGCAGAATATATTAATGAAACCGAAAACAATGTTAGGGTGATGCATCATCGCGCATTAAAAAAACTACATGCTCATTTAGTACTGAAGGTTAACATACAAAACAGATGGGCAGCTTAATAAGAAATACGTAGTTTATTGAATGTGTTAATTGGCTCATTATGTGCTAAATTTGGTTTAACTAAGAATTTAAACTTCTTTTTGACTTAAAACCTCTTTGGATAAATTCTTTTTGTTAATGAGCCAAATTCCTGACAATATTATTAATATCGCTAATAGCTGAAAAACAACAACCTTTTCGCCATCTAATGTTCCCCACATCACAGCAACAACAGGAATTAAATAGGTACAGGAAGAAGCAAAAATAGCAGTTGAGTTTTTAATCAACACATTAAATAAAATAACAGAAATAGCAGAACCAACAATCGCAAGTATGCATACAAAACCCAAACTTTCCCAGGCAAGAGGATTTACACGAAGTCTGTAAAAAACATCTTCCCACAAATTCAATTCATCAGGTTTGCCAAAAATTAAATTTTGCAGTATCGGAAAAACAAGAGTTATTGATCCAATAATAGTAAACGACCAAACCGATGCGGTTATTGAGTTTACTTCCGATAAATATCTTTTTATTCCGTTTACACTTATGGCATAACATAATGTAGCACCGGCAACCATTAAAGCAAACCAATTATTATTGCTGCTTTGCGAATTGCTTTTATCAAAACTAACCAAAAGTAAAGCGCCCAATAACCCAATAACAACACCAATTATTTGATTTCTACTTGTAGAAGTCTTAAAAAAAATCATCCCGACTAAAATCGCAAAAATAGGAGTTAACGCATTAAGCATTCCAGCAAGTGCGCTACTAATGCCGGTTTCTGCTTTTGTAAATAAAAATGCGGGGATAAGGTTTCCAAACACCCCCATAATGATTAAACCCTTCCAGTTTTTCTTTAGGTTTACTTTATAATGTTTTACTAATAAAGGGAATAAAAATAAAAATGCAATTACTATTCGTAAAGCAGCAACTTGCTCACTAGTGAATGCTTCTAATCCTCTTTTCATTAGAATAAAAGAACTTCCCCACACAAGTGATAATAAAATGAGCAAAAACCAGGATAAAAAAGATGTTTTCAAAAGCTATAGTTTTTAATAATTAACGAGTGAGATCTTTATAAAAAATTAATAATTGATTTACAAGATTTTTATTGTCAAAATGATTTTGAATAAAAGAGCGAGCATTTTTTTTTAGTTTTAGTTTTAGCTCATCGTTTTTAGCAAGATCTGTAATTGCATCTGCAAATTCTTTAGGATTATCCGCAATAATAATGTTTTCCAAATGCGTAACCGGAATTCCTTCTGCACCTATACTTGTTGAGATAATTGCTTTTCCCATAGCCATGCCTTCTATTATTTTTATTCGCATTCCGCTTCCAGATTGAAGTGGAACAAGCATTACATCGTGTTGATTATAAAAGGAAATATTATCTTCTACACTACCTATAAACTGAAGGTTTTTTGATGATTGTTCTAAAAAACGCTTAGGCATAAATCTTCCAGCAAAATTAAAAGTAATAGCTTCGTTATTTTGAAAATAAGGTAGATACACTTCTTTTAAAAACCAATCAACGCCTTCTACGTTTGGCATCCAATCCATAGAGCCAAGGTGAAAAAAAGTAATTGGTTTTTCTTTGCTGTAATCTATTTGATACCTATCTATATCAATACCTGTAGGCGAAATAAAGTAATTTGATTTTATTTCTAATTCTTCAAAAATAATTTTGTCAGTAGGGGTGATTGGAATAATGGCATCTGCAATTCCTAATAATTCTATTTCAGTTTTTTTAAGCCGTTTATTTTGTAACTGAAGATATTGTTTTTTCAATTCATTTCCTTCGTTTTGTATGAGCCTATCCCAAATAACATGCTCTGCATTGTGTGTACGAATGGTAATTTTTGCTTTTGAATGCTTTCTGATTATAGGAATATAAGGAGCCATAAATATGCCTTCAATTTGCACAATATCAAATTCATGCTTAATTAAGCAACTAATCAACTCGCTTTCAAATTCTTTAAAAACAAATCTGGAAATAAAATACGACTCATTGGTAAATAAATTTAATATCGCCCCAATCGGCTTTATGCCGGTGTTTTTATAAACGGAGGTGTAATGGCTTTTTTTCTTAAAATCATCTGGCACCAAAACATCTGATTTAAAATGTTTTTTGGTATTGATGGTAATGAAATGAAAATCTACATTGTTCTGAATAAAGCCTTTGGCCATATTATATACAGCAATAGAGCTGCCATCATTTGGTGGATAAGGCGCTTTATTCGAAATTTGCAGTATTCTCATTATACCTGTTTTGACTTTTTAAATGCAATTATTTTTTTAAGAAAAGTAATATAAACGGTTCCATCAAATAAGCTCGAATCTTTTGCTGCTTTAACAGACAACCAAATGCCAAAGGGTAAAAATAAAAAGGGACCAATCCACATCGCAACTAAAGGCTGCATTTCTCCTTCCAGAGCCATTTTTTCTGCACTGAAAGATATAACATGGTAGATAATGAATAATATAACGGAAATAACTACAGGCATTCCTAAACCACCTTTTCTAACTATAGCACCAAGTGGTGCGCCAACAAAAAATAAAACAAAACAAGCAAATGATAATGTAAATTTTTTGTGCCAGTTTACTAGAAATTTAGCTTCTTCGTCATTTTTGCCCCTAAACTCAATTTCTTTTTCAGTCAAATAACTGTCACAACTTCTTGCCTGCGTTAACGCATTTTCAAATATTTGAGCTTTTGTGTTTGCGTTTACTCTAGTTAAATACTCATTAATACTAATAAAAGCTGTATTTAAAGAATCAGACACTCGTGATGATCGAACAGCTTTAGAATTAAAATAATTGGAATAATTTGCAAAGGTTGTTTCTGTAAGTTTATCTTTTTCTTTTTGTATAGTGTCTACATAATTAGTTAACTGAGAAACATTCATCATTTCTGCATTGTTTCTAAATAACTCTTCGTTGGTGCGTTTAATTTTAAATCCGCTTAAGTCAAAAACAATTCTTTGTTTCTCAAAAGAAAAAGAAATCATTGGTCTTCTTTTAAAATCAATAGGATCACTTAATAATTGTTGGTAACGATTTCCGTTATATAGTGTCATTATTAATTTTTCCTTATCTGAGGTAGTTTCTAATAATCCCGAGTCGGCATACATTTGTACTAGGTTTCCTTTTCCTTCGTGATGATCATAAATAGTAACATTTTTAATGGTTTTTCCATCGTTTTCTTTTTTTCCCACCCTGATACTATAGCCTTCTATACCGTTATAAAAAACAGACTCTTTTATACTTAAAGTTGGTTTTGCTCCCCTTACATCGTATAAAAGTGAAGATTGCTTTAAATGAATATAAGGCATGGTGTAATTGCTATATGCAAAACAAACAATTGCCAGAAAAAATATAAAATAAACTACAGGTTGCATGATTTTAATAAGAGACAAGCCTGAAGATTTCATGGCTGCCAACTCATAGGTTTCGCCTAAACCACCAAAAGTCATAATAGAAGAAAGTAAAATAGCCAAAGGCATGGATTGTGGAACAAACATTAAAAAGGTATAACTAAACATTTTCGCTAAAGTTATCCCATCAATTCCTTTACCTGCAATTTCATCTATATAGGTAAAAACAAAAATCATAAAGAAAACAAACACCGTAATGAATAAGGTCCCTAAAAAAGGAGGGATAAACTTCTTAATGAGGTATAGATGTAGTGTTTTCAATGATTAATCGTCAAAAATACGATTTCCTAATTAGTAAATAGACTAATGTTAAGGTACTCTGCTAAAAAACTTTAAAAGATTTTTGTTCTTTTAAAGGATGAGTTTTTACTTTATTCAAACTATTTTATCTTTAAATTTGCAATTCCTAAAAAAACACAAATATGTTAGGTTTAAAGCTGCCAACCGACCCAAGATGGGTAAATCTTGTGGACAATAACATAGAAGAAATTTTAACCGATCATGCTTTTTGTGAACAAAAAGCGGCTAGTAATGCTATTTTTCTTGTTGTTAACTATCCTGAGCTAACGGATTTAGTAGATGCTATGCTTGCTTTAGCAAAAGAAGAGTTAACTCATTTTGAGCAAGTTCACGCACAAATTAAAAAAAGAGGATATGTTTTAGGTCGCGAGCGAAAAGACGATTATGTTGGAGAACTTTATAAGTTCATGAAAAAAGGCTATAACCGAACGATTGCTTTGGTTGATCGTTTATTGTTTGCCGCAATGATTGAAGCAAGAAGCTGTGAGCGATTTAAATTATTATCTGAAAAAATAAATGATGAAGATTTACGCGAATTTTATCGTGAGTTAATGATTAGTGAAGCAACTCATTATACTACATTTATTTCATTTGCTAAAAAGTATTGTGAAGATCAAGTTGATGTACAAAAGCGATGGAAAGAGTGGTTAGATTATGAAGCACAAATTATAACTAATTATAGTAAACGCGAAAGCATTCATGGTTGATTGGGCTCATCTGAATCAAGAAGATTCTCGGGGTCCCAAAACTTTTCTTTGAAATTTACTATTTCATTATTAAGTACAAGTATACCTTCATTTTTTAGTAATTCCTCCATTTCGAAAGGAGTGGAAAAATGATGTTTGCCGGTTAGTAAACCATTTCTGTTTACAACACGATGGGCAGGAACTTTTGGAAGTTGAGTATGTGAATTGTTCATAGCATAACCCACTAAACGAGAAGAACGAGGTGCGCCCAAGCATTTTGCAATAGCACCATAGGTGGTCACTCTACCTTTTGGGATTAATCGAACTAATTCGTAAACAGAATTAAAAAATTCAGTAGATGATCTGTTATTATTCATGTTTATTAATTAAAAAAGCTGCCCTTTTGAGGCAGCTTTATCAAAAATATTGTTGATATTACTCTCTTCTTCCACCAAAAATTCTTAGCAAGAATAAGAAGATATTAATGAAATCAAGGTACAAAGTAAATGCACTCATTACTCCTAATTTTTTGTACACTTCAGTGCCGTCGTTTTCAGCAGCTAAATTTTTAATGCGTTGAACATTGAAAGCTACTAAACCTGTAAAAACAGCAACACCAACAATGCTAATTAAATAATCGAAACCTGAACTTTTAGTGAACATATTGATAAGAGATGCAATTACAATTCCAAATACACCTATCATCATAATTCTTCCAAAATTGGTTAAGTCTGTTTTTGTAGTTGCCCCTACAACAGCCATTAACCCAAATAAACCTGCTGCAGAACCGAAAGCTTTTAAAACGGTATTTTCACCATAAGCCGGAATAACAACGCTAAGAGTAATTCCTGTACAGGCTGCATAAGCCATAAATAAGCCTAATAAAGCAGGGAAAGATAAGCGGTTAAAGCCAAAATTCATTACCAGGATAAATGCAAAAGGAGCAAATAATAAAATCCAGTATAAAATAGTTGGTTTTGCAGTTCCGGTTGATTCATCGATGTTGTACAATAATTCAAATAAAGACGGGTTATATGCAAATAATAGTGATCCAATAATAGAAACCACCATCGCTAATGCCATCCAGATAAATGTCTGGGTCATTAACGAACGTGTTTTTGCTTCAACTTGTGTGTTAAAACTGTTGATGTTTGTACTTCTGTTAAAATTGAAATTATCCATTTGTTGTTTAATTTATTGAATACAAATTTACTAATAAATCAGTCGTTTTCTATGGGAAGAGGTTTAAAGTGAATCAAATTTTCGTTAATAAAATTTAAGATGTCATCTTTTCCCAATCTTTTTTCGGAAGAGCTCAGAAAAATATCTGGCAAATCGGTAAACCAACCTAAAATTTGTTTTTTATAATTTGTAATGTTTTTTTCTAACTCTGTTTTTCCTAATTTATCGGTTTTAGTAAATACTAAAACAAAGGGCATTTCTTTTTCGGCCAGCCAGTTCATAAATTCACAATCAATTTGTTGCATTGGTAAACGGCTATCAATTAATAAAAACGTACACACTAAACTTTTACGTTTAGTAAAGTAATCACTTATCATTCCTTCAAATTCAGCTCTCGAACTTTTAGAAACACTTGCATAACCAAAACCCGGTAAATCTACCAAGTACCAATTGTCGTTAATTAAAAAATGATTAATCAATTTTGTTTTTCCTGGTTTTGCAGATGTTTGAGCCAACTTATTATTGTTGCACAACATATTAATTAACGAACTTTTACCCACATTACTTCGCCCAATAAATGCATATTCGGGTTTATCGGGTTTAGGTAATTGTTTTATTTCTTTGCTGCTTTTTACAAAAACAGCCTTGCTGATTGTCATTAGGATAACGGTTTTTCGGATTTCTCTTTTAAATAAGAATTAATGTGCCTTTCTTTCTTACTATCAAAAATATCATTAATAGTAACCATTAATCCGGTTTCTTCTACATCACCAAATGTAGGATTAGTAGATGTTCCGAAGGTTTTCATGGTAGAAGATAAATTCATATAAGCATTTACCAAGGGCGGAATGTTTTCGCCAATAGCTCTTACATTTTTATTTAAAACAGTATGCCCATCTTTGTAATTTAAACCTTCGAGTGATTTTATAAATTGATCCACGTTGGTTTTATAACCCAATTTTAGTTCAGTAACAGGTTCAACTAATTTATCTTTATCAGGAAAGTAGTAAGCCATAAAAGCTAGAATCATGTCTCTTGCTTGCGCATTAAAATCAGTGTACATGGTTACTTTACCAAAGAAATAACGCATCTCCGGATAATCAACAATAATAGCACCTAAACCATCCCATAAATTATCCAAACTAAATAAACCTTTACGAAATTGTTCAGATGGCTGATAATCAGGTTGAATGAAGGAACGCCCTAACTCTATCGTGTAAGGCAAATACTCTTTCATGAATTTTTCAGAGAAATGAAATAATTCCGTTGTGGCAAGTTTTACTTCTCCATCTTTATATTCAGCATCTTTACATAAGATAAAACGATAAGCCCCAACAATTTCTTTGTCCTCCGGATTCCAGACTAATAATTGTTTGTAGGGATGTTCGGAAATATCAAACTCATCTATATCTAATGCCTTACCCGTTCCTCCACCAGCATGTCGAAATGTAACTTCTCGCAAACGACCAATTTCACGCATTACGTTTGGCGAGTCGTGATGAGTAATAATAAAAATCTGGTTTTTACCATTGTTGGTGTTACGTATAAACCGATCACTGTTTAATTCTTTTTCCAACACATAGCGATCTACTTTTTCAATAATGGCTTCCATAAATAATGATTAGGTAAATATAACAAACAAAAGGAGAATTAAAATGAAAGATTTAAACAGGATAATCCTTAAAAAAAGTTATTCGGATTTAGTTGCTGTTATACTTTGTCGTAAGTGTTTTAATACATTTGTCAGGTAAATTAAAAAGATTTAAATTATAATGAAAGTAGCAGTTGTTGGAGCAACCGGTTTAGTGGGTGCTGCCATGTTAAAAGTTTTAGAGGAACGAAAATTTCCTATTACAGAATTAATTCCTGTAGCATCTGAAAAATCAATTGGGAAAAAAATTACATTCAATAATAAAGAGTTTGCAGTAAGAGGCATGCAGGAAGCGATTAACGAAAAACCACACATTGCTTTGTTTTCGGCAGGCGGAGAAACATCTAAACAATGGGCTCCACATTTTGCTGCTGTAGGAACAACTGTAATTGACAACTCTTCAGCGTGGCGCATGGATCCAACTAAACAATTAGTAGTTCCAGAAGTAAATGCTCATGTGCTTTCTAAAGAAGATAAAATCATTGCCAACCCTAATTGTTCAACTATACAAATGGTAGTGGTTTTAAAACCTTTACATGAAAAATACAAAGTAAAACGAGTAGTAGTTTCTACCTATCAGTCAGTAACCGGAACAGGTATAAAAGCAGTTAATCAACTAATGAACGAGCGAAATGGTATTGATGGCGAAATGGCTTACAAATATCCTATAGATTTGAATGTAATTCCTCAGATAGATGTATTTACAGAAAATGGCTACACCAAAGAGGAAATGAAAATGATTAATGAAACCAAAAAAATTATGGGAGACGATTCCATAAAAGTTACTGCAACTACGGTAAGAATTCCGGTGATGGGTGGCCACAGCGAATCCGTTAACATTGAGTTTGAACAACAACCTGACTTAAACGAAGTGAAAAAAATATTGAGTGAAAGTGCAGGAATTATTGTGCAAGATGATCCGGCAACACAATTGTATCCAATGCCTAAATATGCTCACAATCGCGATGAGGTTTTTGTGGGAAGAATTCGTTTGGATGAAACCCTTCCAAATGCCATTAATATGTGGATTGTTGCCGATAATTTAAGAAAAGGTGCTGCAACTAATGCAGTGCAAATTGCAGAATATTTACTTGCAAAACAATTGGTGTAATGGCCATTTTACCTCCATATTTAAAAGCAGGAGATTCGATAGCGCTAATTGCAACAGCACGAAAAATTAGCCATTTAGAATTATTGCCTTCCATTCAATTAATTGAAAGTTGGGGATTAAAAGTAATTACCGCACCTAATTTATATAAAGAAGAAAACCAATTTGCAGGTAGTGATGAAGAACGTGCGGCTGATTTACAATGGGCATTAGACAATGAAACCATTAAAGCGGTGCTTTGTGTGCGAGGCGGTTATGGAACTGTAAGAATCATTGATCAAATTGATTTTAGCAAATTTACTAAACAACCCAAATGGATAATTGGTTACAGTGATGTAACAGTATTGCATCAACACATTCATACAAACATAAATGTTGCCACATTGCATGCAACTATGCCAATTAATTTTTTTAAAAACGAGGAGGCAACCGAAAGTTTAAGAAAAACATTATTTGGAGAAGCCCTTCATTACAAAGTAAATCCGTATTACCTAAACCGTGAAGGCGAAACTGAAGGCGAATTAATTGGGGGGAATTTAAGTTTAATCTATGCTTTATGCGGAAGTAAAAGCGATATCAATACAGAAGGTAAAATTTTATTCATTGAAGATTTGGATGAATACTTATATCATATTGACCGTATGATGTTGAATTTAAAACGAAGTGGCAAATTAGCTAAGCTGAAAGGACTTGTTGTTGGTGGCATGACAGACATGAAAGACAATACCATTCCATTTGGAAAAACTGCAGAGGAAATTATTTTTGATGCAGTGAAAGAATACAACTATCCGGTTTGTTTTGATTTTCCTGCCGGGCACATAGATAGAAATTTAACCTTGGTTTTTGGAAAAACCTACTCATTAAGAGTAACTAAAAATCACATTCACTTAAAATTCACTTAACCTTTTTTAAATATATTGGAGGTTGAGCGTAGCCGAAGCCACTTTGACCTCTACTTCGTTCTATTTGTCCTCCTGAACGAAGTGAAGGATCTAAAAAAACAGATGCCTCCTTCGTCGGCATGACAAAACACTCACAATTCGCTATTGCTTCGAGTGCCTCAGCAACCGCTTTTTTCTGTACCCTGAGGTTCTCGAAGGGTACACTTTAGAAGGGTTTCACTCATCCACCGCTTTTTTGTCATCACTGAACAAAGTGAAGGATCTAAAAAAACAGATGCCTCCTTCGTCGGCATGACAAAACACTCACAATTCGCTATTGCTTCGAGTGCCTCAGCAACCGCTTTTTTCTGTACCCTGAGGTTCTCGAAGGGTACACTTTAGATGGGTTTCACTCAACCACCGCTTTTTTGTCATCACTGAACAAAGTGAAGGATCTAAAAAACAGATGCCTCCTTCGTCGGCATGACAAAACACTCACAATTCGCTATTGCTTCGAGTGCCTCAGCAACCGCTTTTTTCTGTACCCTGAGGTTCTCGAAGGATACACTTTAGATGGGTTTCACTCAACCACCGCTTTTTTGTCATCACTGAACAAAGTGAAGGATCTAAAAAACAGATGCCTCCTTCGTCGGCATGACAAAACACTCACAATTCGCTATTGCTGATCACAACACTCTCCGAGAGTTGACTGATCCTCATCCTAATGAATTAACGAAGTTAATCGCTCCTCTCCTTCGGAGAGGAGTAAGGAGGTGAGGCCGCATTTCCAACCGCACCCTTCGAACCTCAGGGTACGTTTTTTAGGTAGCTGAGGCAGTCGAAGCCACATTTGATAAAAAGTATTTTCAGTGTCGCAATCAATACATAAAAATCACATTCACTTAACCTTTTGGTAATTATACAACTTTAAACTTGCACAAAAATTAAATTATGCAAGATCAATTAGCGGTTGTACAATTAAAAAACGGTCAAAAGAAATACGGACAATTAATTTTTAACGAAACCTTAAATCAATTGGTGCTTATACCTGTTGATGCTGTAAATAAACTGCTTACCGAATTCATTCATCCCAGCCACATCATCAATAAAGACGATATTCAGGAAATTGATTTTTGTTTGAAGTAACAACGTTTGTTAAAAAACAATACGCTTTGTTTTATATTACTATTTTTATAAAATGCGTATACTATTCTTCCTTTTAATTGCTCCTTTTTTTGCAAATGCACAAAATTCTAGCGAAAACAAAACCATTGAAAACCCAAAACTATTGGGCACTTCTGAACTCTTAACAGAAACACCTAAAGATAAAGCTAGAAAGCTAACGGAAAGCTATCGTCAACGTGTTATTAATGGAGAAACAATGAGTAGTATAGCTACTTTGTATAGTGAAGATCCGGGTTCGGCAAAAAACGGAGGAAGATATGATAGCATTCCTAGAGGAATGATGGTTCCTGAGTTTGAATCAGTTGCTTTTAATTTAAAACCCGGCGAAATATCTAATGTGATTGAAACTAAATACGGTTTTCATTTTATTGAATTAATAGACAGAAAAGGAGATCTACTAAACCTTCGTCATTTATTAGTAATTCCAAAATAGAACTTACTTAAAGAAAACTATCTAAATGGTTTAATCTAATTTTGATAAACTAATTTGATATTATTTATTTCTCACACTTTGCACAAGAAACTTACCTAATGTTTCTTGTTCTTATTATTAACAAAGTCTGAATACAAAAAGTAATTTTTTGTTTGAACTAATAATTAATTTCCTCTTTTTAAAAAACAATAAAAAACTATTAGATCATTTTATTTTTAAAAATATTAATTGTTTTCTCCAGCGCTTCATCATTAAAATCCAAATGTGTTACCAAACGCAAAGTGTGTTTACCAAAAACAGAAACCAATACGTTTTTTTGTTTTAATTGCAGAGCAAAATCAACTGCTAAAATAGATTCATCAATTTCAAAAATGACGATATTGGTTTCAACAGGGAGAATTGATTTTACAAAAGGTAAAGATTGAATAATATCTGCTAATGTTTTTGCGCGTAAATGATCTTCGGTTAAACGATTAATATTATTGTTAAGTGCATAAATTCCTGCTGCAGCCAAATACCCTGCTTGTCGCATGCCGCCACCAAAAACCTTACGAACTCGCCTTGCTTTTTTAATGAAATCTTTATTTCCTAAAAGCAAAGAACCTGCTGGAGAACCCAAGCCTTTTGATAAACAAATGGAAATACTATCAAAACACTTGCCCCACTCTACTGCTTGTTCTTTAGTTTCGACCAAGGCATTAAATAAACGAGCACCATCTAAATGCAATGCCAGCTTGTGTTTTTTGCATAATTCGTATATTGGTTGTATCTCATTTAATGTATAAATACTACCACCTGCTTTATTTACTGTATTTTCAATAGCTACAAGTGAAGTTTTACAGAGCCAGTCAAAATCACCATTAATATTGTTTTCAATTTGTTGGGCCGTAATTTTACCTCTGTTGCCTTGAAGTAGTTTTGCCTGAACCCCCGAATTAAAAGCGATCCCGCCACCTTCGTAATTATAAATGTGAGAATGAGCATCGCAAATTACTTCATCTCCGGGCACTGTGTGCACTTTAATTGCGATTTGATTGGTCATCGTGCCGCTCGGACAAAAAAGTGATGCTTCCATTCCGAATAATTGCGCAGCTTGCTGTTCTAAACGATTTACTGTTGGGTCTTCGTTAAATACATCATCGCCAACTTCAGCTTCAAACATTGCTTGCAACATGTTTTTGCAAGGTTTTGTAACGGTATCACTACGTAAATCAATTAACATATTAGTAAGAGTTTAAGTTGGCAATTTACTAAATACTCGTTTTTGTGAATAGCTTTATTGAATATATTTGTTTAAAATCCATTTCATGAAAAAAAGATGTTTCCTTTTAACGATACTATTATTAATTTATAAATTAAATGCTCAAACCACATTTCCGGTAAATGGAGCGCCTTATGTAACACACACTATTTATGCATTTACCAATTGCACCTTACATGTCGATGCTCGTAATTTCTTGGCGGGTGCAACTTTAGTAGTAAAAGACGGAAGCATTTTAGATGCAGGTACTTCGGTTATAATTCCAGAAGGAAGTTTGGTGAAAGATTTAAAAGGGAAACACATTTATCCGGCTTTTATTGATTTGTATAGTGAGTATGGAATGCCTGAAGCAAAATCTAATCAACGCGCTTATTCTTTTCCTCAAATGGAAACAAATTTTAAGGGTGCATACGGCTGGAATCAGGCAATACGATCAGATGTTGATGCCAATAAAATTTTTATAAACAACGCTAAGCAAGCTGACGAGTATAGAAAATCGGGCTTTGCTTTAGTGCTTACTTCTCAAAAAGATGGAATAGTGAGAGGAAGTGGAACGCTTGTTGCCCTAAGTGATAAAAAAGAAAACGAAAATATTATAAAAGATAAAGCAGCGGCGTTTTATTCATTTAAAAAAGGTTCTTCAACGCAAGAATATCCAAGTTCATTAATGGGTTCTATTGCATTGCTACGACAAACTTTTTATGATGCAAAATGGTATAAAGAACAGAAAGAGCAAACAGAATACAATATTTCATTGAATAGTTTTAATGAACTACAATCGCTTCCACAAATTTTTGAAGCAAATGACAAACTAAACCTGTTTCGTGTACAGGAATTAGGAAATGAGTTTGGAATTAAATACATTATTAAAGGAAAAGGTGATGAATACCAGCGTGCGGCAGAAATTGCAAAAGGTGGAAACACATTAATTATTCCATTAAATTTTCCTGATGCGTATGATGTAGAAGATCCTTATGATGCTGAAAATATTAGTTTGCCTGACTTAAAACATTGGGAAATGGCTCCAGCCAATTTAAAAATGCTATCCGATAAGGGAATTCGTTTTACGATAACTTCTGCTGAATTAAAAGAAAAAAAACAGTTTTTGAGTCACTTGAAAAAAGCAGTAAGTTATGGCTTATCTGAAGAAAAAGCATTAGAAGCTCTTACCACATTACCTGCTGAACTTTTAGGAATGCAGCAACGTGTTGGAAGTTTAAAAAAAGGAATGATGGCTAACTTTTTTATTGCCTCTGATAATATTTTTAGTGAATCTGCTAGTATTATGGAAACTTGGGTGAAAGGTGATAATTATACGTATACCGATATTAATCAAGCTGATTTAAGAGGAAATTATCAGTTCAGTTTTTCGGGGAAAAAATACAAAACAGAAATTAAAGGCGAAATTGAAAAACCTGAATTATTTATTTACTGGACGGATTCTATAAAAACTAAAACAGGAATAACATTAAAAAACGGATTAGTTACTTTTAGTTTTTATCAAGACAGTATTACGCTTTATCGTTTTTCTGGAAATTACAACGAAACCAATAAAAGTATTTCGGGCAAACTACAAAACAAAGAAGGAAATTGGCAAAATGCTGAAATACTTTTTGTAAATCTGCAGGAAGAAAAAAAGAAAGAAGAAAAAAAGAAAGAGCTTCCAAAAATTGGAGAAGTGATTTATCCATTTACCGCATTTGGTAAACCTGAAAAAGAGGAGAACTTACTGAAACAATTTTTAAATCGTTCACAAGCTATTTTAATAAAAAATGCAACCGTTTGGACAAACGAATCAGAAGGTGTTTTAAAAGAATATGATGTGTATGTGGTAGAAGGTAAGGTTGTACGCGTTGCAGAAAACATTGAAGTTCCTAAAACGGTTTTTCCAAAAATCATTGACGCAAAAGGTAAACACTTAACTTCAGGTATTATTGATGAACACTCGCACATTGCTATTAGTAAAGGTGTAAACGAAGGAACAAAAACATCCAGTGCAGAAGTGAGAATTGGAGATGTCATTAACTCTGAAGACATTAACATTTACAGGCAATTAGCCGGAGGCGTAACAACAGCACAATTACTGCATGGCTCAGCAAATCCAATTGGCGGACAATCGGCACTTATTAAATTGCGCTGGGGGCTTTCGCCAGATAACTTAAAATATGAAAAAGCAGCCGGCTTCATTAAGTTTGCCCTTGGTGAAAACGTAAAACAAAGTAATTGGGGAAGTACTTACTCCAATCGCTTTCCGCAAACACGTATGGGAGTAGAGCAAGTATATTATGACTTTTTTATTCGTGCAAAAGAATACGAAAGCAACTGGAATGCTTTTAAAACAACTACTTCAAAAGATAAAATTGCCCCACGCAGAGATTTAGAATTGGAATGTTTATCGGAGATCATTAATAAAAAACGATTCATAACCTGCCACAGTTATGTGCAGAGCGAAATCAATATGTTGATGAAAGTTGCAGATAGTATGGGCTTTAAAGTAAATACATTTACACATATTCTGGAAGGATACAAGGTGGCAGACAAAATGAAAACACATGGCGCGTCTGCATCAACTTTTGCAGATTGGTGGGCTTACAAAATGGAAGTAATGGACGCTATTCCGTACAACGCTGCCTTGTTAACTAAAATGGGAGTAAATACAGGCATTAACAGTGATGATGCTGAAATGGGAAGAAGATTAAATCAAGAAGCTGCAAAAGCAATGAAGTATGGTAATTTAAGTGAGGAAGAAGCATGGAAACTGTGTACACTTAACCCTGCAAAAATGTTACATATTGATGATAAAGTAGGAAGCATTAAAGCAGGTAAGGTTGCCGATTTAGTTTTATGGAGTGATAATCCTTTAAGCATTTATGCAAAAGTGGAGAAAACAATTATAGACGGAAAAATTTATTTTGATCAGGAAGAAGATTTAAAAATAAGAGAAGATTTACAAAAAGACAGATTACGAATCATCACAAAAATGATGGAAGAAAAGAAAAAGGGAGGAACTGTAATAAAGCCAAGCAAAAAACAACAACTGCTTTATCATTGTGATACCATGGAAGAATAAGAATTTCATTCTTATGAATTACAAATCAGAACAAAAAAAATTAAAAATATATTGTCAGGTCGAGCGAAGTCGAGGCCTACCAACTTATCGACTTTGCTCGAAGTGACAAATGAACGAATTGGTGAAGTAAAATGTCTTCCAGATTAAGGAGGGATTTAAAAAACATTTTCAACTAGATTCCTCCTACTGTCGGAATGACAAGAATCATGTCAGATTTTAAAGTTCTGATTTAGGATTTTACTAAAAATCAAAAATTAGTTATTGAAAATTAACTCACATCTAATATCCTGCTTTTTCAGCAGGATAAGCATTAAAAGTACCGCTTGCTTTTGCAATGACTTCATTGTTACGGTTGCTAGCAACTATTTGAGCCGAGATAAATAAAATTCGACTTCCTTTTTTTTCTATCACACCTGTACCTAATAATTCATCATTTAAAAAAGCAGGATTAAAATAGCTTATTTTGTATTCCATGGTGGAAACAACTTTTCCTTCTGCTGCAACGGCAGATAAGCCTGTAATACCTAATAATCCATCCATTAATGCAGCAATTACACCGCCATGT
This sequence comes from Bacteroidia bacterium, assembly GCA_044352985.1. Lineage (GTDB taxonomy): Bacteria > Bacteroidota > Bacteroidia > B-17B0 > Aurantibacillaceae > JADJDM01. The sequence continues at coordinate 134,120 of JBILCU010000006.1, read as the reverse complement.
GCTGCATGTGGCGTAGCCAAATGTTCTTTTGTGATTTTTAAAGTATATTCGATTTTTCCGGGTTCAAGGATTTTAAAATCCATGCCAATCAGTTTACCAAACTGATTGCTTTGAATGTATTTATTAATTAATTCCTGCATTTTATTCTTGTATTAATTTTTCCAAAGCAAACATTTCATCGCGTAATCGCGCAGCTTCCATAAAGTTCAATTCTTTTGAGGCTTTCAGCATGGACGTTTTAATGCGTGCAAGTTGTTTTTTTAATTCGTCCTTGTTCATGTATTGTACTACAGGATCTGCAGCTAAACTACTGTATTCTGATTCAACGTAGGTTTTCACTAATTTGCCCTGATAGTTCACTTCTGTTCCACTCATGGCTGTTGCTCCGGCTTTTTTACCGGCTTGAGTAGGTATAATGTTGTTCTCGTAATTGTATTCAATTTGTTTTTTTCTTCTTCGCTCGGTTTCTTCAATGGTTTGTTTCATACTATCGGTCATTTTATCGGCATACATGATTACTCTGCCATTTACATTTCTTGCAGCCCTACCAACAGTTTGAACCAAGCTTCTTACATTTCGAAGAAATCCTTCTTTATCTGCATCTAAAATGGTAACCAATGAAACCTCGGGCAAATCCAGTCCTTCTCTTAATAAATTAATACCCACTAACACATCAAACATACCTACACGTAATTGACGAAGTATTTCTATTCGATCTAATGTATCAACATCGGAATGAATGTAACGACAACGAATGGAAAGTTTACTCAAGTATTTTGTTAACTCTTCTGCCATACGTTTTGTTAGTGTAGTAACAAGAACCCGTTCATCACGTTGCACCACTTTATTGATTTCATCCAACAAATCATCTACCTGATTGGTGCATGGTCGCACTTCGATTATAGGATCAAGAATACCGGTTGGGCGAATGAGTTGCTCAACAATAACACCTTCACTTTTCATCAATTCATAATCAGCGGGTGTAGCACTAATGTAAATGATTTGATTGATTATATGTTCAAACTCTTCGAACTTTAAGGGACGATTATCTAATGCGGAAGGCAAACGAAAACCGTATTCAACCAAGTTTTGTTTTCTAGATAAATCACCTCCAAACATCGCTCTGATTTGCGGTATGGTAACGTGGCTTTCATCAATCAGCATTAAAAAATCTTTCGGAAAATAGTCGAGTAAACAAAACGGACGAGTACCCGGCAATCTACCGTCAAAATAGCGCGAATAATTTTCAATGCCACTACAATAGCCCAATTCGCGCATCATTTCCAAGTCGTAATTTACGCGTTCATCCAAACGTTTTGCTTCCAATGGTTTTCCGGTTTGATTAAAATACTCAACCTGTTTTACCAAATCTTCTTGTATTTGATAAATGGCTTTATTCAAGGTATCTTGTCCGGTAACAAAAATGTTTGCAGGATAAATATTAAATGCATCAAATTTTTCAATAGGCAATCCGGAGATTGGATCAAAGGTTTCAATGTCTTCAATCTCATCTCCAAAAAAACTAATTCGCACCGCATTATCCGCATAGGCTAAATAAACATCTACTGTATCGCCTTGTACACGAAAATTTCCTCTTGAAAAATCAGCCGTGGTTCGAGAATATAAACTCTGCACCAGTTTGTGTAAAAGTTTGTTTCTGCTGATTAGTTGCCCACACTTAATAGGAATGATGTTTTGCCTGAACTCGTTTGGATTACCGATACCATAAATGCAGGAAACTGAACAAACTACTACTACATCATTTCTTCCTGATAATAAAGAAGATGTGGCACGTAAACGTAATTTTTCTATTTCTTCATTTATTGCTAAATCTTTTTCAATGTAGGTGTCAGTTGTGGGTAAATATGCTTCTGGTTGATAGTAATCGTAATAAGAAACAAAATATTCGACTGCGTTATTCGGAAAAAATTCCTTTAACTCATTATACAATTGAGCCGCCAATGTTTTATTATGACTTAACACCAATGTAGGTTTGTTTACACGCGCAATTACATTTGCAGCTGTAAATGTTTTTCCGGAACCGGTAACTCCCAATAGAGTTTGATGTTTAATGTCCTGAAGAATACCTTCCGTTAAGTGTTTTATCGCATTTGGCTGATCACCAGTCGGCTGAAATTCAGAATTTAATTCAAAAGGCATGTTAAATCAACTTATAATTTTTATACTCACCAACACGATAGCCACTTTGTTCTTCAATAAACAATAACAATCGATCTTTTACAGATAAGTGAATGTTTCTCGGATTAAAATCAAATTTCCAATTATAGCGTTGCAAACGTTCAGCAAGTACAGCAGGATGAGTGCCTTCAAATTTTTTTAATGAATCGATTTTACTGTAATCAAACTCCTCATCTTTACTGATGTTTTTAACCATCCAATCATCACTATGCCAAAGCTTATTGAAATTTTTTTGTTTCTCCTGCTGCGCTTTTGGTGGCTTTACCCAGCCATAATGGTAAACACAGGCATCAATATCTTTTACATTTAATTTTTTATTGTCTCTTGTTCTGAATCCTTGAGCATCTTTGTATGAAACAATATTATTATCATTACGAATAATCCGAATTTCGTTTCTATACCATTTTCTAGAATTGCCCACAAATTCATAGTTTCCGTAAAAATGCAGGTACTTAAACAACAATCCCTCAATCTCTTTGTTGTCTTTCCATTTTTTCATAGCGGATAAAATTTCAGCATGGTATTTTTCATGTATCACTTCATCGCTCTGAATATAAAATGCCCAGTCCGAATCAGGAGAAATGGCTTTTTTGGCTTTATTGGTTTCATCTGCCAGCACTTTACCTCCTACTCGTAATTCATCATTCCAAACGGAATCAATTATTTTAATTTTATCGGAAGCAATGCCTTCGATTAATTTTCTTGTGTCGTCCTCTGAATTCCCTACTGCAACAATAAATTCATCGCACATGGGTAAAACGGAAGTGATGGATTCCACAACAGGATAATCATACTTAATGGCATTTCTGATAATGGTAAAACCGGATACTTTCACTTAAAAAAAGAATACTAAATTTATAATTAACCTTCGTGCTGAAGCATTTTTTTCAGTTTGGCAATTTGCTCGGTAGTGCCAAGTACAAATATTTTTCCATCAGGAATAATAGGCGTATCTGCGCTTGGATTTACGATATAATCGCCATTTCCTTTTCTGAAACCAATAATGTTTGCCCCTGATTTTTTTCTGATTTCAAGATCCTTTAAGGTTTTATTTTTAAAGCTTTCTGGAATTTCGTTGTACGTAATTTCTTCTAAATTTATTGCTTCACCACCTTGCCCGGTAATGTAATCAATAAATTCTACCACATCCGGTTTCATTACTAAACTGGCCATGTGTGCGCCACCTACCTTATCAGGCATGATTACGTTATTGGCACCCGCAATTTTTAATTTCACATCCGAATTATCATCCGAAGCTCTGCTGATAATGGTCAAATTCGAATTTAAATTTCGGGCAGATAACACAATAAAAAGATTATCGGCATCATTAGGTAAAGTTGTAATTAATGCAGATGCTCGTTTAACTCCTGCTCTTATCAAAACTTCGTCTTGTGTTGCATCTCCGTTGATTACCAATTCATGATATCGATGAGTCATTTGATTGGTAACATCAAGCTTGTTTTCAACCACAACAAAACGTTTGTTGTTCTTTTTTAAAACGGTTGAAGCTTGTTTTCCATTTCTACCAAAGCCGCAGATGATTACATGCCCGTTTAGTTTATTGATTGCGTCACTCATTCTTCTTGTTTTAAAAAAACTATTAAATTCTCCGTCAATTACATATTTTGTAAGTGAAGTTACTGCATAAGCAAATGTACCAAAACTTGAGATGATTAGAAAAGCTGTAAATAATCTTCCTTTTGTGTCAAGTGGTTCTATTTCTCCAAAACCTACAGTTGCAACAGTAGTTACGGTCATGTAAAAAGCGTTTACATAAGAATACCCTGAAATAAATCGGTAGCCAAAAACACCAACAACTAAAACTATTCCTAAAAGTAAAACAGGAAGAAATATTTTTTTGTAATGTGTTAAGTATTGAAAACGAAGCATTGATTCAAAGATATAAACAAAACGCAGAAATCGTTTACTTAACTCTTCGAAAAAACAGTTTTCAAATTTGTAAAACTCAATTTTTATTTTTCAATTCGTTAGAAAGTAACTGATGAAAAAGGGTATATTTTGTTTTTTCGGTATTAATAGTTTTAAGCAAAACAGGTGTTTTTGCCAATAAACGGTCACTCAACTCTTTCAAAAGTCGTAAATTAGAATTCATTGAAAAAATCCTATTTTTATTAGAATCCATTCTTTTCAATTCGCTTTTCAAGAGTGTTTCTGCAAAGTCTGTATTTCCTTGTTTGTAGTTAGTAACAATTTCAATTAATCTTGCCCATGAAGCTAAATAGGGATTATCGATATATGATAAATTAGTAAGTAAGCGTTTTGCTGATTTATAGTTATTAGTACTAAAAAATTCAAAAGCCTGTAAAAACTCTTTTAAATAAAGAGTAGATTCATGTGAAAAATAAGCATCATAACCGGTTTCAAAAACATTAATTTCACCGCTGTGATCTGTTTTTAATAGTTGTAAAAAAAACAAATAAAAAACAGATTTGTCATCCTCAAGATCAAACTTTTTATTTATTTCAAGAACTTGTTTAATGTGATTTAATGTTTCGCTGTAGGAATGATTAAAGTGAAACGATTGTAAAAACGATGCAAAATGTAATTTTCGTTTTATAATCAGTGCTTCTTTTTCGGATTGGTTTGCTAAAAGCTTTAACGATGAGTTGGTATATTCTTTAAACTTTGCTTCGTTTTTGAAAAAGAAACGGGCAAGCGTTAAATATAATGATGCTTTAACTAAATCATTTTTTGCTAATGCTATTTGAAGCAATAAATCATCTTCTGTTTTTAACTCCCCTTCTAATAAATCAATAGATCGTTTATCATCAATATAAGAAGCAGAAATTTTATCGTACACTGAAGCTATCTCATGTTGATAGTTTTCTTGAACCAGTTTTTTTTGTTTTATAAGTAATGATTTCCAGTCTTCCAGATCAGATAATTTTTGACTACGTAATTTAATTGTAGACATTTTAGTTATATAATAATTCTTTAACCAAAAATCTTTTTCATCTGAAAATTTATCTAACTTATTTAAGTAATCCTCATGAATTTCTCTGCTCGAAGAATGATCATATATTTCGGAAAGAATAAAATTTCTTGTTTTAAAATTGGACTTAATATAAAGTTCAATTTTTAAATTTTCAACTTCTTTGATGCAAAAGTCTATAAATCGCCTTAAGGCGTCTTGCATCTCTTTTTCATTTGAATTATTAGTTGCAATTTCTTTTTTTATTATATCTAAGCTAGTTTGAAATTCTGCTGTAGAAAAACCCTTTTTACCTAATAAAAAAACAAATTGTTTAAATCGTTTGTCTTCAGTTTTTTTTGCTCTTAAGAAAAAAATTTTTCGCTCCGCCGTTGAAAGCCTACTTAATACAAGAAATAACTTTTGCCCTATCATTTTTATAGAATTTATGCTTCTAAAATTAGAAACTAATGCCATATAATAATTTAAGATTTAATTGTTAAATTGAAATTTTGTCCTATTTATATTTTTAAAAAATAACCTTTAAGTGATTAAAAAGATCGATTTATAAATCTTTATATAAATCAATACTGTTTTTTAATTATTTTATTTAAATGGAAAAATTAAAATTGATTAATGTTGATTATTTTAATAGGACAACGTACGCGATTCACTGTTTCTTCTTTTAAATCCTAAGATTAATTTGTACCGATTTTTAAAAATCGATTAATTACAAATACCATGAAACAGCTAACGCTAATTTTTATTTTATTACTCTTAAGTCATTTTGTTTCTGCGCAAGTAGTTATAAATGAAGTAATGCATAAACCGGGCACAAGCACATCTGTAAATCAAGGTCTAAGAAAAAAAGAATATGTAGAAATTTATAATAAAGGCTGTTCAGCTATTGATATTGGTTGTTGGATAGTTGGCTCAGGAGCTCCGTTAACCGGAACTACACCTTATTGGGTAGGTGCATTTCAATTTCCTGCTGGAACAACAATTAATCCTGGGCAACATTTGGTAATAGGCGGAACTTTATCAGATAATAATACCGCATACAATCCTTCTGATATTGATTTTGACATTAATTCAACAAATACTTGCCAGGCTGGTTCTGGAGGCTGGTTATTACCTAATGGAGATGGATGCGTTGCAATTTACAACGCTAGTGGGATTGTTGAAGATGCAATTTATTGGTCTAGTGCTCAAAATCCAAATCTAACTACAGATAATGATTTTTCAGTTGGTCCTTGTGTACCCATTACGTCTTGTAGTGGCATTACATCACTAATGTCGTGCAGAGAAATAGCTCAAAACTATCCCACAAAATTATCCTATGGTGGATTATCTACTTCATTTGATAAAACCTTTAGTCGTGTTCCGGATGGTGGTAGCTGGACAAGAGATGTTAATCCAAGCATTGCCGGTAATAATCAATGTAACAACGGACAGTGTTCTTCTGCAGCATCCTTTCAAATAAACTCTGCAATTACTCAACCCACTTGTAATGCTAATAATGGTTCAATAACTCTAAATGTTAGTCCTGCAGGCAATTATTCTTATAATTGGAATCCAACTATTTCAAACAATAATACGTCAACAGGTTTATCTTCTGGAACATATTCTATAACGGTTAGTTCTGGTGGATGTTCAAAGGATACAGTGATAATATTAACAACCGGAAATTCACCCAATACTATACTGGTTAATACCAACAATCCTACATGTAACTCTTCTAATGGTAGCGTTACTCTTGGGGCCGTAACCGGAGGGGTTGCACCTTATCTGTACAATTTTAATTCTACTGGTTTTTCAAGTGGCACTAGTTATTCAGGATTAGTAGCAGGTTCATATCCATTAATTGTAAAGGATGCTAATGGATGTGAGTTTACTGCACCCGCAATTGTGTTAACTTCATTGTCAGGACCAAGCTCAGCAACACTTAATACATTAAATCCAAGTTGTGGGCTTACTAATGGCAATGTACAAATTAATAATGTAACAGGCGGTGTAGCGCCATATCAATATAATTTTAATTCATCCGGATTTTCATCAACGTTAAATTATTCCGGTTTAAATCCGGGATCATTTACCCTAATTATTAAAGATGCTAATGGATGTGAATATACAGCACCAATTATTACGTTAACAAATAGTGCAGGCCCAACATCAACAAACATTAATTTTGTTAATCCAAGCTGTGGGCAAAATAACGGTAGTGTTACAATTGGTTCGGTTACAGGTGGTACTAGTCCTTATCAGTATAATTTTAACTCACAGGGATTTTCTTCGTCCGTTAATTATTCCAATTTAGCTCCAGGAAATTATTCGGTAATAGTAAAAGATGCAAATGGGTGCACTTATAATTCGCCGGCAGTTATTTTGGCAAACTCAAACGGGCCAACTGCTGTATCAATTAATGCTAATAATCCTACTTGTAATAATAGTAACGGTTCAATAATAATCAATACCGTTTTAGGTGGTGTTGCGCCTTATGAGTATAATTTTAATTCAAGTGGCTTTAACATTAACAATTCTTTTACAGGGTTAGCTTCAGGTGCATATTCATTAGTAGTGAAAGACGCAACTGGCTGTATATACAATGCACCGCCAATTGCTTTAACAAACACAGGCAGTCCGGTTGCTATAAATTTAGGTTCAACGCCTTCTTATTGTAATAATTCTGATGGTTCGTTACAAATTACAAGTATAACAGGAGGAACAGCACCGTATCAATACAGCTTAAATAATCAAGGTTTTACAAATGTAAATTCATTTACAAATCTTGCTTCGGGTACTTATACTTTAAGTGTTATTGACATAAATAATTGCACTTATACCCGAACTGCATTTTTAAATAACACAACAATCACCATGTCAATAACATCAGAAATAACAGAGCCCTCCTGTGAAGGTCGTGATGGTGTTTTTAAAGTAACTACTGTTTACGGAGGTTCTGCGCCTTATCAATATTCCTTTAATGATGGAAATACAGTAAGTAATCCGAGTTTCGAAAGTTTATCTTCAGGTAATTACCCATTAGTTGTTATTGATGGAGATGGGTGTAATACTACTTTTGATATTGATATACCCAGAACAAATGATGAAGCTGTGTTTTATGCACCAAATACTTTTACTCCAAATGATGATGATGTTAATGATAACTGGTTTGTTGAAACTAATTGTATAAATGAATACAAGTGTTACATCTATAATCGATGGGGCGAAGCTATAGCTGTATTAGATGATATTACAAAAAAATGGGATGGTACATATAAAAGCAATATGGTTCAAGATGGCGTATATGTTTATGTAATCTATGCTACTGATTTTCAAAATAAAACCATAGTGGAGTATGGACAGGTACTAGTTATAAAATAACTGTTTCATTATTTAAAACAAAACAATAACTAGTATTTTATTTAAAACAAGTAGGACAATCGGTCGATTTGTAATTTTTAAGTGAATTTAACTGAACGTATTTTGGCTCGTTGTTTTTAAAAACAAACATTATTTATGAAAACAAGCAAAAGCTACATAGTATTATTTTTATTTTTCATTTCATTTAATACCTTTTCACAAATTGTATTGAACGAGCTTATGATTAGACCTCCGGGGACAATTCAAACCCCGCCAAATGGATTAATTTATAATTCAAGTCAGGAATACATAGAACTTTATAATTCAAGTTGTTCTCCTGTTAATATAACTGGGTATTTTATTGCAATGAAGCAAGCGTTATCGGGCACAAATACGGGGGGCACGATAAAAATACCTAACGTTCCTGCTGCTACAATACCACCCGGGGGTCATATCGTAATCGGTTCATCTAATGCTGGAGGAGCTGTATTGGGCAACATCGATATCCCATTGGTTGCGGCTGATTATTGCATGTATAATGGTAATTTTGTATTAGCCAATACTGACGGATGGTGTGCACTATATGATGCAAGCGGAGTGCCTCTCGATTGTATTTATTGGTCGTCGAGCGCAGGAAATTTAACCGCAAACACAAGTGATTTTGACCCAGGTGTATTGTGTTTACCAACTGGAACTCCCTCTACAGTTGTGTTAAAAACACCTATTCAAATAAATGCACAATTTCCGGGCATAGTAAAGTATGGTGGTTCTAACCCAGCTTCTGGTAGTCCAATTAGCCGACAAACAGATGGATCAACAGTGCTTGTTCAGAATTTGCCAAGTTCGATTGCAGTAAATAATTGCAATGGCGGTACATGTGTCCCACAAGGAACGTTTTCTACTTTACCTACTATTGTTCAGCCAAGTTGCAATACACCAAACGGTATAATTAGTTTTAATCCACAACCAACTGGCACTTATTTTTATTTATGGCCATTTCCAACTACAGGACAAACAAGTTCAGTTAACAATCTTGCTGCAGGATCATATTCAATAACAATTACTAGTGCTTCTGGCTGTAGTAAAGACACTACTATAGTGTTGGCCGCTTCTAACGGACCAACTGCGGTTGCAGTAACTGAAACAGATCCGGGATGCTCACTTGCAAATGGATTAGTAGCAATAGGTAATGTTACAGGTGGTACGGCACCTTATCAATACAACTTTAATGCTCAAGGATTTTCAGGCGCTCAGAACTATTCCAATTTAGCTGCAGGCTCTTATTCTTTAATTATTAGGGATGCAAATGGTTGTGAATTTACCGCTCCAACAATAACATTAATTAGTCCGAATGGGCCAACTGCGGTTGCAGTGACTGAAACAGATCCGGGATGCTCACTAGCAAATGGATCAATAGCAATAGGTAATGTTACCGGAGGTACTTCACCATATACATACAGTTTTAATGGAGGTGCATTTTCATCAACCGCTGTTTATAATAATCTTGAAACAGGCACTTATTCATTAACCGTAAAAGATGCAAACGGATGTGAGTTTGTTGCGACAACAATTACTTTATCAAGCCCTAATGCACCAACAGCAGTGAATATTACAGAAACAGATCCCGTTTGCGGACAAACAAACGGTGCAATTACAATAGGAACTGTTACGGGAGGCACTGCACCATATAGTTATAGCTTAAACGGAGCTACATTTTCTTCTATTACAAACTTTACTAATTTAAGTGCAGGAAATTATACCATTACAGTAAAAGATGTAAACGGATGTGAATTTGTTGCACCAACAACGACCTTAACAAACCCAAATGCTCCAACAAACATTGTTTATACATCAACAAACGCTAAATGTGACGGAACAGGAGGAACATTAACTGTAAGTAACACAACAGGAGGAACTGCTCCTTATACCTATAGTTTTAACGGTAGCGCATTTACAAATACATTAAACTATACAAGCATTAATGCGTCTATTTATTCTTTAATTGTAAAAGATGCTAATGGTTGTGAGTTTACAGAATCAATTATTATAAACGCTAATATACCTCTAAGCGCTTCATTCAGCGCAACTGTTCAATCGGGAGGAAATGATACATTAACAGAGGTAACAGCAAGCAGCGGCTATAATAACAGTTATGTTTGGAATTACAGTAGTCAGAACGAAGTGTTGAATGCATCTTTTATAAACATATCTTCTACAGGAATTGGAGTTACTTACAATTGGATTTTTAATAATGGCCAAACAACCGATACAATAACAAATAATTTAAATAATCTTCTTCAAAATATTCAAGGACCAAATAGTTTGGATGTTACATTAATTGTAACAAATGGAGATGCAACGTGTAATGATACTGCTAAAATTTTAATTGAAATAAAATCATCTCTTATTATACCTAATATTTTCTCACCAAATGGTGACGGAATTAATGATGTGTTTTTAATTAAATACAAAGGCTATAAAGAATTGCAATTGTCTGTTTTTAACCGTTGGGGAAATAAGTACTACGAAACTACAAAACCCGAAGAAGGCTGGAACGGAGATAAGGCCGCCGAAGGGACATACTTTTATGTAATTACCGGAAAAGGTAATGATGAAAAGGCTTTTGAAGCAAAAGGATATTTTATGTTGGTGAGGTAAAATTATTTGATGATGAAAAAAGATAACTGTTTTTGCTTTAAAAAAATTAAGAAAGTCTATATTAATTTTCTTCTGTTTTTAATGCCTATTTATTCATCAATAAACGCACAAACAAATATTACTATTGGCTCAGGAACAACTTATCAAACAAATCACCCGTTTGCCAGAAATTATAATTATGGTTGGTCAAAGCAGATTTATTTAAAATCAGAAATAAATACAAGTGGAAGTATTACATCAATTGCTTTTGAAAATGATGCAGGATCAGTTACTACATGGGCTAATCAAACTATTTACATGCGTCATAATTCATCAACTACATGTAATACATCAAGACCTAACACGTCTGAGCTATCTACAAGTTGGACATTAGTCTTTTCTGGATCAATTAATTATAATTCTGGATATAAAATAATCACATTAAATACTGCTTTTAACTATAATAATATTGACAATTTAGAAATTTACTATTTAAATTATCAAGGAACTAATTCAACTAATGGCCCACAGTTTCGAGAAACGTCTGGAGCATCTAGGTCAGTATATTTTAGAAGTGATAACAAAGTAACTTTTGATGCTAATACTACAGGAACTGCAGATGATATAACAAATATTAAACTTTCAATTACACCAAATTGCCAAAACCCAACTTCAGGTGGGACTATTGAAAATGCACAAGGTTCTTGTGGCAGTTTTGATCCTGCCGCTATTACCTCTTCAGTATTACCAACAGGACACACCGGCACATTAGAATACAAATGGCAACAATCTACTACAAGTTCTATTACTGGATTTACAGATATTTCCACGTCAAATGCTACAACTTATGATCCACCCGTTTTAACTCAAACAACTTGGTATAAGAGGCTTGCTAGAGTTGCTTGTAAAAGTGATTGGTCAGGTGCAGCTGAATCAAATGTGGTTGAGATAACGATTAGTTCATCTTTAGTATTTGATGGAATTCCAGTTAATGATACCATTTATAATGAATTAGGAAATGCCTCTTTTGGTGTTTCATTAGCAATACCTACAGGCGCAACCTATCAGTGGCAGGTTAGCACGAATAATGGAAGCTCTTGGACTAATTTATCAAATGGAGGTTTTTATACCGGAGTAACAGATAGTATTTTACAAATAACAAATCCTACTTATTCAATGAATAGTTATTTATATAGGTGTGTCGTTTCTAATACTTGTGGTTCTGTAAATTCAGGAATTGGTGCTACTTTAAATGTTATTCTGTTAAGTACTTTTTCTAATACTTCTTCAACAAGTTGTGGCACAAACTTTTCAAATACTTGGGGTACTTTTGAAAGGGCTATAACTGTTTCTGGTTTACCAACATCCTTGGGAATATCTTCAGGTAAATATGTTTTGCGTCAAATTAATTTAAAGCTAGGAAATACGACTTGTGAAAAAAATTTGAAAAGCTACGCTGCTCGTCTAGTGTCTCCTGCAGGAACAGTTATTGAATTATTTGATAATTCATCTGACACTAACATTACAAGTAATCCTATATGGATGGACATTAAATTCAGAGATCATGAATCCTTGGAACGATTAGAACAATATACAAAAACGGTTCAAACTTTTTATTTTCCATACTCAATAGGTTACTATGCTATACAAAACGATGGTGATTTTAATAACTTGCTCGGTGAAAATCCTAACGGTGACTGGAAATTACAAATTACTGAAAATACTACAGATGAAATTACATTTGAACGAATTGATATAATTTTTGGTCCTGCTTTAACAATTACTGATGTAACTTCAACCTCTTCAAATAACGAATGTTCGCAATCAACTTGCATCAATTCCCAAGAAATAATTATTGCTTCAAATAATGGTTATTCTGGAAATGATAGTAATTATCCGGGAAGCCCTGTTGGTGGTTGCTCATGGAATGGGGCTAACAACAATAGTGCTTGGTTTAAATTTACTGCTAGTTCAACTTCTGCTTATATAACTTTAAGTGGCTTAAGAGCCATTACAACAGGCTCAAATGATATGCAACCAATTGTTTTTTCTCGTTCCGGAGGTTGTAACTCTGGAACATTTAATGTTCCTGATGGGGGTTGTCCTGACGATATAAGCAGAAATAATACTGAATACCTAAGTGCCAATGGAGGTGGTATATCATCATCCCCTTATTCATCTGGTATTACTGCAAATACTGAATTTACTTTATCTGACTTAACTGTAGGTCAAACATACTATTTATATGTAGATGGAAACGGAGGCTCATCTTCTTCTTTTTATATTGAAATGGCAAACGGAGCTCAAACTTGTCGTACTCTTTTACCAGTTGAGCTTTCTTCTTTTAAAGCAATCTATAAATTTCCTTTTGCAAATTTAAAATGGAGGACGGAAAGTGAATTAAATAATGATCGATTTGAAATTGAAAAAAGCACAGACGGTGTAAATTGGAAATTTATTTCAAGTATAAAAGGAAAAGGAACCACAAGTGCCGCTAACGATTATGAATTTACAGATGAAAATATTATTGATAGAATTACCTACTATAGACTAAAACAAATTGATTTTGATGGTGAATTTAACTACTCGTCTATTGAAACAGTAATTCCTAAAAATGCTCTAAATTCATTATTCTACCCTAATCCCGCAAACGATGAAATAATTATCGCTGTTCGGGCAGAAAAAGAATTTCATTACCAAATTATCGATCAATTAGGTCGCGCCATATTAAAAGGTAATAACCTAGCAAACAGTAATATCATTTCTATTGAACAATTGGATGCAGGGGTTTATGTGTTGTTTGTAAATGATACTTGTTACGGTAAATTAATAAAACGATAATTTAATTCCTATTAAATTACTCGAAAATAAAGTTGCATTCTACTACTTATTATTTTATCTTTAACTGCTCATCATAAAAGCAATCACATGTTACCTAAAAAAACAAAATATGCAATCAAGGCACTTTTAGCATTAGCAAAAAATTACAGCAAGAAGGAGTATAAAAAAATTTCTGAAATAGCCGAACAGGAAAAAATTCCACATAAATTTTTAGAAGCTATTTTGCTCGAACTTCGCAAACAAGGCATTTTGGGGAGTAAAATAGGGGCAAAAGGCGGTTATTATTTGTTAAAACATCCTGAAGAAATCATGTTGAGTCAGATTATTCGAATAACCGGCGGACCAATAGCTTTGCTTCCTTGCGTGAGTTTAAATTTTTACGAGCCTTGTGATGAATGTGTTAATGAAGACGTGTGTGGTTTGCGAAATGTAATTTTAGAAGTACGTGAAGCATCTATAAAAATTTTATCAAAAACCAGTCTTGCAGATATCATATTGCGTGAACAAAATTTAAAAAAAAGTAAATCAAAAAAACCAACTTGATTTTTAATTAATAAGATTTAAAACATGAATAAGTCTTTAGAAAAATTTCCATTAAGTAAAACACATTTGATTAATAAAAAAAAAGTTGGTTATACATACAACCTGCCTTTTGAAAAACAAATTGATAAAAACAACTGTATACTACTTACAGATAAAAATGTGTATAAACATCACAGTTCGCAACTTAAAAAATTTAAATCAATTGTAATTAGTGCCGGCGAAGAGTTTAAAAATCAAAACTCAATTACTTTCATTATAGGTGAACTGATTAAGCTGGGTGCCGATAGGAGTACAACACTCGTTGGTATTGGTGGTGGTGTAATTACTGATATGGCAGGTTATGTTGCTGCCATTTACATGAGAGGGATTAAATGTGTTCTGGTGCCTACAACACTACTAGCAATGGTAGACGCAGCCATAGGTGGTAAAAACGGAATTGATGTTGGTGTTTTTAAAAATATGGTTGGAACAATCAAACAACCAAATCAATTAATTATAGATACCCGTTTTTTGAAAACACTTCCGCAACAAGAATGGATAAACGGCTTTGCAGAAATTATAAAACACGCATGCATTAAAAACAAATCACTTTTTAATGAACTTAAAAACAATAACATCACTTTTTATCAGAAAAACACGAAACAACTTATTCAGTTAATTCATACTAACTCTGAATTAAAAACGAAGGTTGTAAAAAACGATGAGTTTGAAAAATACGATCGCATGCTACTTAATTTCGGGCATACCCTTGCGCATGCAATTGAAAACAGCTATAAACTTCCACATGGTTTTGCAGTTGCAATAGGAATGGTATATGCTAGTCGCATATCCGAAAAGCTGAAAGGTTTTAAGGAAACGCAACAGCTAATTGATTTATTAAATCAATATCAATTACCTACTACATTTGATTTTGATTGGAAACTCGCTTATGATAATTTATTGAAGGATAAAAAGAAAATTAAAAATAGCATCAATTATGTGCTGCTTTCTAAAATTGGGAAATCAGAAGTATTTCCTGTAGATAAAAATGAATTAAAAAAAATCATGCTTGAACTATCAAAATCATGAATGCAACTGTTTATCCTGCAATTATAAATTCTACATTGATTGCTCCTGCCTCTAAAAGTAGTATGCAAAGAGCCTGCGCAGCCGCATTATTAAAGAAAGGTAATACTATCATTTTAAATTATGGTAAAAGCAATGACGATAAAGCTGCATTGAGTATCATTAAAAGTTTTGGTGCAGAAGTGCATTATGATGCTGATTTTTTAAAGATTAAATCGCAAGGCATTTCCTCATTTTCTAACCAAATAAATTGTGGAGAATCAGGCTTAAGCATTCGTATGTTTACACCCATTGCTGCATTGGCAAAAAAAGAAATTGAAATTGTTGGTAACGGAAGTTTAACTACCAGGCCAATGGATTTTTTTGATGAAGTACTGCCAAGGCTTGGTGTTAATATAAAAAGCCATTCTGGTAAACTACCATTATTGGTTATGGGCCCACTTATCCCAACAACCATTACTGTTGATGGAAGTTTAAGTTCTCAGTTCTTAACCGGACTATTAATGGCTTATGCAGCAGCTGATGCAACAGATGTTACAATTAATGTAACTAATTTAAAAAGCAAGCCTTATATCGACTTAACTCTTGAGGTAATGCGTTCTTTTGGATTAAAAATTCCAAAGAATGAAAACTATGAGAAATTTTATTTTACAAAAGATGCGCATCCGATTCCAAAAGAAAAAACTAATTATACTGTTGAGGGAGATTGGAGTGGCGCTTCCTTTTTACTGGTAGCAGGAGCCATTGCTGGTAACATTAGCATTAAAGGTTTACAATTAAATTCTACACAAGCCGATAAAGCTATTTTAACTGCTATTAAAGATTGTGGCGCAACAATTAAACTTAATGAAAATGATATCATGATTAAATCAGCAGACTTGACCGCGTTTAATTTTGATGCAACAGAGTGTCCTGATTTATTTCCGCCACTTGTAGCACTCGCTTCGTTTTGTAAAGGAACTACACAAATTAAAGGTGTATCACGTTTAACTCACAAAGAAAGTAGCAGAGGTGAAACTTTAAAAGAGGAATTTTCAAAACTGGGAGTAAATATAAAATTAGATGGAGATATGATGTTAATTGAAGGGATTAAAGAAACTAAATCTTGTATCGTTAGTTCTCATCATGATCATCGAATTGCTATGGCTTGTGCAATTGCAGCGCTCAGAGCTAATGATAAAGTTGAAATTGAACACGCTGATGCGATTAACAAATCGTATCCCGATTTTTTTAATGACTTAAAACAGATGAACGTTAAAGTAACTTATTAAATTTAGACGATATTGTCATAATATAAATTAAATAGTAAGATATATGAATTCAATCGGACAATTATTTAAGATAGATATATATGGTGAATCGCACGGCCCGTGTGTTGGAATAATTTTATCTGGATGTCCTGCCGGGTTAAACATTGAATTAGATGACTTTGAACTAGACATGAATCGCCGTAAAGGCGGAATTCAAAAAGGAACAACTCCAAGAAAAGAAGAAGATGTTCCTATTTTTAAATCAGGAATTTTTAATGGAAAAACAACAGGTTTTCCTATTTGTATAGAATTCCCAAACAATAACACACGAAGCGAAGATTATCAAAAACAAAGAGACATCCCCCGCCCCGGTCATGCTGATTTTACAGCACATCAAAAATTTGGTGGCTACGAAGACTATCGTGGAGGCGGCCACTTTAGTGCGCGTTTAACTACAGGTATTGTTGCTGCAGGAGTAATTGCAAAAAAAATAATTTCTTCAGTACAAATAAACGCAAATATCATTGAAATTGGGGGCTGCTCAAATTTAGAAGAAGGGTTGGAAAAAGCCATAGCAGCAAAAGATTCGGTAGGAGGAATTATTGAATGTCGTGTAAATGGTTTGCCTGTAGGTCTCGGAGAACCTTATTTTAATTCGATAGAATCTGTATTGTCACAATATTTATTTTCCATTCCCGCAGTAAAAGGACTAGAGTTTGGCGCAGGCTTTAAGGCTGCTCGCATGTTTGGCAGTGAACATAATGATAGCATTGTAGACGCAACAGGCAAAACAGCTACTAATCATGCAGGTGGAATTGTGGGTGGAATAACCAACGGAAATGATTTGATTTTTCGTGTTGCCATTAAACCAACATCTTCAACACCAAAAACTCAAACAAGCTTAAACTGGACTACGCAACAACAAGAAGAATTTTCTGTAAAAGGCAGACATGATTTATGTGTTGCACTTCGTGCGCCAGTAATTGTAGAAGCAGTAACCACTATTGCCTTAGTTGATTTTATGTTAATTGCTCAGAAAGTTGGTAAAGTAATTTGACGTTTTTACTAGTTTATTTGCTTATCATTAATAGTAAAAGGAAATGAATAAGTTACATGTTTAATTCCCGTTTGAAATTGAATTTTAAAAATTTTTTAAATAACATTAACTTATTATTTGACATTTCATTTTTATCCTAATTTTGCCTTGCATTATTTAAAATATTAAGTTTAATAATTAACACCAAATAGTATGTCTAAAGTTCACAATTTCAGTGCAGGCCCAGGAATTCTACCACAAGAGGTTTTACAACAATCAGCAGATGCGTGTATCAATTTCGATAACATGAATTTGTCTTTATTAGAAATTTCTCACAGAAGTAAAAATTTTATTAAAGTAATGGACGAAGCTCGTCAATTAGTGAAAGATCTTTTTGAAGTGAATGATGATTACGAAGTGTTTTATTTAGGTGGCGGTGCCAGCATGCAATTTGCTATGGTTCCCTACAATTTGTTAACAGAAAATGGACATGCAGCATATGTAAATACAGGGGTTTGGGCAACTAAAGCCATTAAAGAAGCTAAAATGATAGGTAATGTAAATGTTGTTGCCTCTTCTGAAGATAAAAAATTTACTTATATACCTAAAGGTTTTGATATTCCTACTGATGCAGATTATTTGCACTTAACATCTAACAATACCATTTACGGAACGCAATACAAATCTTTCCCAAAAACTTCTATCCCTTTAGTATGTGATATGAGTTCAGATATTTTTAGCCGCAAAGTAAACGCAAATGATTTTGCGTTAATTTATGCCGGTGCACAAAAAAACATGGGGCCCGCAGGAAGTACCATGATTATGATAAGAAAAGATGTTGTAGGAAAAGCAACACGCAAAAAATTATCGATGCTTGATTACCAAGTACATATAAAAGGAGAAAGCATGTTTAACACACCTCCTGTATTTCCGGTTTATGTGAGCATGCTTACTTTACGTTGGTTAAAAAATAATGGCGGAGTTGAATGGATTGAAAAAGTAAATCAACAAAAAGCCGACTTATTGTATAATGAAATTGACAGAAATTCTTGTTTCGTTGGAACTGTTGAAAAAGCAGACAGAAGCAATATGAATGTTTGTTTTTTACCTACAAAACCTGAGTACGAAGCACTATTTGATAAACTAGCAAAAGAATATAGCATAGATGGTATTAAAGGGCACCGAGATGTTGGTGGTTACAGAGCTTCCTTGTATAACGCATTGCCACTTGAAAGTGTTCAGGTTTTAGTAAATGCCATGCAGGAGTTTGAAAAAACTCACGCTTAATAAAACTATATTTACAAGTAAGGAACAAAAGAACTAAGCCCAGACTTTTGTTCCTTCACTGCAATTGGTGCATATATCAATTTCTTTACGCGATTTTAGTAGCTTACTCCTAAACTCGTCGTATTCTTTAGATGTCCAAATTTTATTGAATGGAATCTCAGAAATATTTCCCATGTTATATTTAGCATCCTTATCAAAACAACAAGGAACAATTTTACCGTCCCAAGTAATTACGCAACTACTCCACATTCGCCAACATTGATTTTGTAATTTGTTTTTTAATCTCCATTTGCCGTTAATTCCTTTTTTATAACGTGAGTAATTTTCGTTTTCAGGAATTAATGAATTGCCGTTTTCATAATCGTAAACTTGGGCTGTTTTAAATCGCAATTCATCAACTCCTAATTCTGCTGCAAGAAGCTTAACATCGGCTAATTGATGCTCGTTTGGTTTTACTACTAAAAACTGAAAAACAACATGTGGTGTTGAAGATTTTAATTTTCGTTTCCAATTAATTATATTTTTTGTGCCCTCAATTACTTTGTTTAAACTTCCACCAACACGGTATTGCTCGTAAATTTCTTGTGTGGTTCCATCAATAGAAATAATGAGTTGATTTAAACCACTTTCAATTGTTTTTATAGCGTTTTCTTCATTTAAATAATGTGCATTTGTAGATGTTGAAGTAAACAGTTTATGTTGTGAAGAAACAGCAACCATCTCTAAAAAATCAGTATTTAAATAAGGTTCTCCTTGAAAATAAAAAGTGAGGTAAGTGGTTTTTTTATGCAGTTGCTTGATTATTTTTTTAAACAACTCAACAGATAACATTCCCGTATCTCTTTTAAAAGATCGTAAGCCACTAGGGCACTCAGGGCATCTTAAATTACAGCTGGTTGTTGGTTCTATTGAAATACTGATAGGAAAACCAAAATGAAGATTAACTCTGAAAACTTTTGAAATATAATACGAAAAATACACATTAATACTATTCCATATTTTTAAGAATGAAATATGACTTAATATACCGTATATGTTTTTTTTCATTTGCGAGTGATTAAAATTAAATATAAATACGATTAATCAATAATTCTTTTAATCTTAAACATGTGTTAAATGTTTGGTGTACCATAATTGTTTTTTGTAAATTGTGAGTATGAAAAAGAGTTTATTATTAGTAGTTTTTTTCATTTTATTTATATCGTTTTCAAAAGCGCAAACCTCATTTTTTCAACAAAAAAGAACATCTCCTTATTTATTCATTGGTGGCTCTATTAATCTATCTAGCGTTAATATTTTTAGAAACTATAGTGAAAACCCTTATCATTTAGGCTGGTCGTTTCGTAGCTCGTACTTAACAGAAAATAATTTACGTTTTTCATTAGAATATTTTCGAACCCCCTCTTTTCAATTGGCGCCAACCTGGAAAAATGTAAGCAGTAATAATTTGGTTTTATCTCTAAATGCATTGGCTCATATTGTTGATCAAGATGTAATGATTTATACTGTTTCCGGCATCTGTTTTCAATCATGGAAAGGGTTTTATACCGGACAAAATGATTTTAGTAACGCTCGATTTTTTTATACTGAAAATTCTTGGGTAAGAAACAAAAATATCTGTTTTGATTTAGGCATCGGCTTTGAAAAACCTTTTCCTGGCTTTAACCTTTACGGTGATTTTCGTTATCGATTTGCTGAAATAGATAATCGATTTGGAATAATTGATGCTTTTTATCAGTTAGGTGTAAGTTTTCCTGTTTATCCTAAATCAGATATTAAATCAAAACATAATAACAAAAAAAGAGGTTTTTTAAATAAACTAACCGACAAATACAAGTGGTTTTAATATGTAGGATAACTTAGTAAGTTAAGTAAACTGTTTTTTCGTTTGGCTCGTCTTTTTCTTCAAACTTTACAATTCCTCTTCCTTTGCAATATACTCCTGGGATGTATTGACCTGTATTATCTGTACTTGGTAACGAAGAGGTACAACTTGGTTTTTCGGCGCGTATATCCATAATTGCAGGAAGCTTAAAAGTAAACTCAACTTGTCCTTTAGCATCAGTTGTTCCTTCAGCAGTTAAATCAGCAGTTGTGGTGCCCGTTTGGGTGGTTACCGTTGCAAATAATTTAACTGAAATGCCTTGCTGTACTGCTATTCCGGCACTATCTTTAACTGTTATAATAGCTTTACAAGGCTTTGGCTTGTTACATGAAAATGAAAATAAAACAATTATTGCTACCGATGTTAAAATAACAAAATCTGTAATTTTAATTTTTTTCATTATATATTGTTATGATAATAAACTAATTTTATGTGCTTTAAACAAAAGTAATAAAATTTATGAACATAAAAAAGACCTGTTGTTTCTTTTTAATCTCACTTTTTTTTCAATTTCATGTTTTGGCTCAGGACAATATTATTTACTATCTTTTTAAAAATGAACGTCAAGCAGTAAAAAAAATAAAAAAAATTTATCCAAATAATTATCTTTTAAAAATAGAAACTGGCAAAGGAAATATGTTGTTGATTCTTTACAACGAAATGCCCTTACATAGAGATAATTTTATTAAATTAATCAATAATAAATTTTATGATAGTCTTTTGTTTCATCGCGTAATAAATAATTTTATGATTCAAGGGGGTGACCCCGATTCGAAAAAAGCAACAAAAGATCAATTTTTAGGAGACGGAGATGTTGGATATACTATTCCTGCAGAATTTAATCAAACGTTTTTTCATCGTAAAGGAATGTTATGCGCAGCTAGAGAAGGAGATGAAATCAATCCCCTGAAAGCTTCGTCGGGTTGTCAATTTTATATTGTACAAGGAAAAATTCATACAGACGAAACCTTAAAAAAAACTGAATTACGCATTAATAAACAAATCATTCAACAACTTACAGATGAATATTTGAATAATGCGGGCAACGAAAAAACTAAAGAGAAGTATAATTACTTTACAGAAAAAAATTTAAAAGATAGTTTGACTAATTTAAAAAAGGCTATAGAACCTATTATTTTAACTCGATACGAAAAATTACCTCATTATACGTTTAATGATATTCAAAAAAAAATTTACAAAACTATAGGAGGTACCCCGCATTTAGATAACAATTATACCGTTTTCGGAGAAGTGCTATACGGCATTGATGTAATTGATAAAATTGCAAACGAAAAAACAGAGAACAATGATCGACCAATTGAAAATGTAAGAATGAAAATTACATTACTTCAATCAAAAAAATAATATCATGGTATTACGTTCAGAAAAACTCATCAAAAAATACAAAAGCAGAACTGTTGCTAACGAAGTTTCAATTGAAGTAAAACAAGGTGAAATAGTTGGTTTATTAGGGCCAAATGGCGCAGGTAAAACCACATCGTTTTACATGATTGTTGGTATGGTGCAACCTAACTCCGGAAAAATATTTTTAGACGATAAAGAAATTACCAATTTGCCCATGTATAAAAGGGCTCAGCTTGGAATTGGCTATTTACCCCAGGAAGCCTCGGTATTTAGAAAATTAAGTGTAGAAGATAATTTAAAAGCAGTGTTAGAAATGACGCGGCTAACAAAGCAGGAACAAGAAGATAAACTAGAATCACTGATAGCCGATTTTAATCTAAACCATGTACGAAAAAATTTAGGTGATCAATTATCAGGTGGTGAGCGAAGAAGAACAGAAATTGCACGCTGCCTAGCAACTAACCCTAAATTTATTTTATTAGATGAGCCGTTTGCGGGTGTTGACCCTATAGCTGTAGAAGACATACAAAGCGTGGTGAGTAAATTAAAAGAAAGAAACATTGGTATACTAATTACTGATCATAATGTGCACGAAACATTAAGCATTACTGATAGAGCTTACTTATTATTTGAAGGAAGAGTTATTAAAGCAGGGGGTGCTGAAGATTTAGCGGGTGATGAACAAGTTAGAAGAGTTTACCTTGGTCAAAACTTTGAGTTAAGGAAATAAAAATTAAATGTTTTTTCGTGTGTTGCTCTAATTTTAATTTAAGGAAAAATTTAACTAATGATTCAATTAATTCGACTGAATTGTTTTTCCTTTTTTGGATATCATTAAATCCTTTAGAGTTCACTAAAAAGTAATATTTATTCACCTTCTACTTTTTCTGTTTGTAATTCATCTTTTTTGTTTACTCATTAAATTGTAATTTCAGCCTTTTAAATTAATTCTGTGAACCCATTAAAAAAACTGGCCAGTCAAACCGCTATTTATGGTTTAAGCACCATTTTTCCAAGGTTCCTCAATTACTTACTTACCCCACTACTCACATATATTTTCGAAAAGCCAGTTGATTTTGGTGTAAATACAGAAATCTATGCCTACATCTCATTCATGAACATCTTGTTCACTTACGGAATGGAAACGGCATTTTTTAATTTCGCCAGTAAGTCTGATGAAAAAGATAGAGTGTATAGCACCGCTCTCATTTCCATTCTTGCGTCAACAGCTTCTTTATCCCTATTGTTTTTACTATTTTCTGGAAGCATCGCCGAAGCAACAGGTTATACTAACCATTTAAACTTTATCATCTGGTCTATTTTTATTATTGCCTCAGATGCAGTTATGGCAATTCCTTTTGCGAGATTACGTTTAAATGGAAATGCCAAAAAATTTGCCTTGGTAAAAATGGTGAACGTTTTTTTAAATGTGTTTTTAAATGTATTTTATTTTATAGTTTGCAAAAACGCTTTTGAATCAGGGGAAACTTCTATTTATGCCCAGCTGTATAACCCGGAAATAGGAATTGGTTATTCTTTTTTAGCTAACCTCTTTGCTAATTTACTTTCCTTGTTACTACTGGCAAAAGAATTTTCCGGTTTTCAATATGTTTTTGATAAAGAACTTTGGAAAAAAATGATTCGTTACGCCTTGCCTTTGCTTATTGTGGGTTTGGCCGGAATGATTAACGAAACTTTTGACAGGATTTTACTAAAATACCTTTTACCGAGTGATATCGGTTTAAATGAAATTGGTATTTACGGTGCCTGTTATAAAATCTCTATTTTAATGACCATTTTTATTCAAGCATTTCGTTATGCCGCTGAACCTTTCTTTTTTAGTAATGTAAGCAGTGCCGATTCTAAAAAAATGAACGCGTTAGTTATGAAGTATTTTATTATCGCGTGTTCTTTATTGTTTTTAGGTACAATGATGAATTTAAAATGGATTCAGTTGTTTGTAAGCATGCCATATCGTCAAGGTATCCATGTGGTGCCGATTCTATTAATGGCAAATTTGTTTCTGGGCATTTATTATAATCTTTCCATTTGGTACAAACTAACCGGACAAACGAAATTTGGGGCAGTAATAACCGTGTTTGGAGCAATTATAACGTTGTTCATCAACTTTGTTTTTATTCCAACATACAGTTATACCGCTTCTGCTTGGGCAACTTTCTTTTCATACGGCAGCATGATGGTTGTTTCCTATTTATTCGGTCAAAAATTTTATCCCGTTAAGTACAATTTAAAAAACGCTTTCTTCTTTTTTGGCTTCGCCATTTTATTTTACTTACTATCGCTTACTTACAAAGGAAGTTTTTCCAACTTCGCTGAATTGTGTTTAAATAATATTTTGTTTATTATTTATTGTTTTTTATTTTACAAATTCGAATATCCTAATTTTAAAAAATCAAATTCGTGAACGTAAAAGTCATTAATAAAAGTCATCATCCTTTACCGGAATACGCAACCTTTTCGGCTGCCGGAATGGATTTAAGAGCATTTATAGATTCCCCGATTGAATTACAACCTTTGGAACGAAAATTAATTCCAACTGGTTTATTTATTGAGCTACCAATTGGATTTGAAGCACAAATAAGACCAAGAAGTGGTTTAGCATTTAAATATGGCATAACGGTATTAAACTCTCCTGGCACTATTGATGCGGATTACAGAGGTGAGGTAAAAGTGTTATTAGTAAATATCTCAAACGAAAAGTTTGTCATTAATGATGGGGAACGTATTGCACAAATGGTAATAGCTAAACACGAACAAGTGAACTGGCAATTAACGGATGAGCTTACTAAAAGTGAAAGAAGTGCTGGTGGATTTGGAAGTACAGGAAAAAAATAATCTAAGTAATTAAAATATCAAGGATGAAAACAGTTGAGCAATTTAATTTTTCAGGAAAAAAAGTAGTAATGCGCGTTGATTTCAATGTGCCTTTAAACGAACAATTTGATGTAACCGATTTTACTCGTATTAATGCGGCGCTACCTACCATAACTAAAATCCTTAACGATGGAGGATCATTGGTATTGATGTCTCATTTAGGAAGACCAAAAGATGGCCCTACAGATAAATACTCCCTAACACATCTGGTTGCACCATTATCAAAAATATTAAATAAGGAAGTAAAATTTGCGACTGATTGTATTTCTGATGATGCATTTCATTTGTCGTCTAATTTAAAATCTGGGGAAATTTTGTTATTGGAAAATCTTCGCTTTTACAAAGAAGAGGAAAAAGGAGATGTAGCTTTTGCTGAAAAATTAAGCAAACACGGCAACTTTTATGTGAATGATGCTTTTGGAACAGCGCATCGTGCACACGCTTCTACTACAATCATTGCGCAGTTTTTTAATGCAGATCAAAAATGTTTTGGCTATGTAATGGCTGGCGAAGTAGCCAGCATCAACAAAGTGCTTACGCAAAGCGAAAAGCCGTTTACAGCAATAGTTGGTGGAGCAAAGGTTTCTGACAAAATTTTAATCATTGAACAATTGCTTGAGAAAGCAAACAACATCATTGTTGGTGGAGGCATGGCTTTTACATTCGTTAAAGCAAGCGGAGGTAAAATTGGTAAATCTTTGTGTGAAGACGACCGTTTGGAAATTGCAAAAGACCTTTTGGTTAAAGCAAAAGCAAAGGGTGTAAATTTATACATTCCAACAGATGCCATTATTGCTGATAATTTTGCCAACGATGCCAATACACAATACTCTAAAATTGATGAAATACCAGATGGATGGATGGGATTGGATATTGGCAGTGAAACCATAAAGAAATACAATGAAGTTATTGCTGCATCAAAAACTATTTTATGGAATGGGCCAATGGGTGTTTTTGAAATGAACAGTTTTGAACAAGGCACTAAAGCTGTTGCGGTAAGTATTGTGGAAGCAACCTCAAAAGGGGCATTCTCATTAATCGGTGGGGGTGATTCTGTTGCTGCTATTAACAAATATCATTTTGCAGAAAAAGTAAGTTATGTAAGTACGGGTGGCGGGGCATTATTAGAATACATTGAACAAGGAACCTTGCCCGGTGTAAAAGCGATTGAAGGGTAATTTATTTCCCTTCTTTTATTTCACTTTTCTCAATTGTTAACCCAATATCTAAAACAAAAGGTAGCGGATCTATAGCAGGTTGATCGCCGTAACGCATTGCCTGCTCAAAAGTAAATGTATATTTTCCGCTCATTGGGAAACGTGTGTTGCGTTTAAATGGAATAGAATGATCCCACAATTCCCCTGCACCGCTTCCTAACCAATTTCCTTTTTCATCAGCAAGTAAACACTCTAGCGTATCCGTTTTTAAAACACCATTTGGATATTTTGTATGCAAATACAAAAACAAATTACGATATGGATACAAATCCGCATGACGAATATTGATATACACATCGTGTTTTGAAATGGTATCCATTAATTCTGCTTCTAAAGAAATTTTGTTGTTTACTGCCCAACCTTTATCTTCAGGAATACTTTTGTACTCGCTAAACACAACGTTTTTATTACACGAAATCAATCCAATTAAAATTATAACGTAAAACAAGTGTTTCATTTACTGTGGTTTAGAATTGTTTGACGGATTTTTAGGAGAATTATTTCTATTTCCCCTATTTGGTTGGTTAGGTTTAAATTGTTGTTTTGGTCGCTGCTGATTAGGTTGATTGTTTGGGTTTGGGTTTGGGTTCCGTTGTTGTTTTGGCCTTGCTTGTTGATTTCGTTTTTGATTTTTGTTTTTATCAAAACGAGTGATGCTATCCTGACCAACTACATTTTCATAATCTGGCGCCTCATCTTTTTCTTGTGCAACAGTTTGAACAACATTCAACTGTTCTGGCATTTGACCTGCTTTATTTAACTCAATTACTTTTTTTACATCATCAACAGAAACTGCAATAAAATTGCTCATATCATCAAAATAAGAAAACCACATGATTCGTTTAAATATATCTGTCTTTTGATGAACCGCTGTACCTCTTGCTGTCTTTAATTTTAAATTTTCTGTATTTGGAAAATCTTTAATCGCATCTAAATAAGAATCTAATTCATAGTTTAAACAACATTTTAATTTACCGCATTGTCCGGCTAATTTCAATGGGTTTAATGATAATTGCTGATAACGAGCTGCAGATGTGGATACAGAGCGAAAGTCGGTTAACCAGGTTGAACAACATAATTCTCTGCCACAGGAGCCAATTGCTCCTAAACGACTAGCTTCCTGTCGCGCACCAATTTGTTTCATTTCAATTCGTACACGAAACTGCTCAGCCAAAGTTTTTATTAGTTGCCTAAAATCTACTCTTCCTTCTGCTGTATAATAAAAAATTGCTTTTGTTTTATCGCCTTGGTATTCAACATCACTAATCTTCATTTGTAAACCATGATGCAAAGCAAAAGTTCTTGCTTTATACATGGTTTGAGTTTCAAGCGCTTGTGCTTCGTGCCATTTATCAATATCTTGTTGTTTTGCTTTTCGATAGATTTTTTTTATTTCTTCGGCATCTGTTTTAATTTTCTTTTTCTTCATCTGTAACCGAACCACTTCGCCTACAGCAGAAACTACGCCTATATCATGACCGGGTGAAGCCTCAACAGCAACAACTTCTCCAATACTTAGTATTAAATTTTCATGATTACGAAAAAACTCTTTACGAGAATTTTTAAAACGAACTTCAACAATATCAAAAGCTTGTTGACCAGATGGAAGCTCCATATCTGCCAACCAATCAAATACATTTAATTTGTTGCAACCTCCGGTATCACAAGTTCCGGTACTGCTACCACAACCTTTTACTTTAACGGAAGGATCGTTGTAATTTCCCCTGCCATTCGTACTACATGTATTACAACTCATTTTATATTTTTAAATAATAACCAAATATACTAAAATACTAAGCAGAGAAATTATTAAAAAGATGGGATTTAACTAGGATTAAAAAACGCTAATTAAAACAATAAATGTGATTTACTTTTGTTTCTCCAGCCTGCTTGATTTTTATACTTTACAAAGAAAATTTTTAAGTCTGCCTGATTTTCATAGTCAACAAAAATTATTTTTTTATCTGCTTGATTTTCGTACTCTACAAAAAACCAGTTTCCATCGTTCTTTCCCGCTTCATTAGCATATTTAACTTTATAAACACTTAAGTCTGCCTGATTTTCATAGTTTACAACAAACACTTTTACATCCGCCTGATTAGCGTATTTAACCGAATAAATTTTTTGCGAAAATAAAAACGATGAAAACAAAAGAAACAATAATAAATAAAGTGATTTCATATGTAAATTTTTATTTTTTTTTAGTTGTCATATGGTATACGCCATGTATCTTCACTTCGACAAGCGCAACGTATTTGTTTTTGTGCGCGAAGCACATGGCTATTTCATTTTTTTAAAACTAAATTATTAAATACATTAACAAATAATTTTTTTAATTCTGTCTGCGTGCCTTCCTCCTTCAAAAACAGAATTAACAAAAGCATCTACACATTTTTTAGCTTCTTCATTGGAAATAAAACGAGCGGGTAAAGCCATAATATTTGCATCATTATGCAGACGAGCTAATTCAGCAATTTCTGAGTTCCAACATAACGCACTTCTTATACCTTGATGTTTATTAGCACTCATATTAATTCCATTACCACTTCCACAAATTAAAATACCTAAATCAACTTCTTTACTTTCTACACTAATAGCAACTGCGTGTCCAAAATCAGGATAATCTGCGCGTTCTTCTGAATAACAGCCTTTATCAACTACTTGTATATTTTTAGTGGTTAAGTAATTTATTAATTCCTGTTTTAGTAAAAAACCTGCGTGATCATTTCCAATTGCTATTTTCATTGTGTTTATTTAACGTTATTTTAAAAATCCTTAATTCAATAATTTAGTAATACAAATTTATTTTAAAAAATGAATGCTTAGTTTACTAAACTATTTTTATCATAAATTTATTTTAAATATTAAAATCAATCAAATGAAAAAATACTTAGTCTTAATATCTTTCATCCTTATTTGTTTTCATAAACTTCATTCACAATCCATCTGGACCATTGGACCTATGTTACATATAAATATTAATGATAAAAAATTAAAATGCTCTTATAGTTTAGAAGTTGCTTATTGGAATTTTAATGGTTTTCCCTGGAGCATAGATGGTGCGCTAGAATTTGAACGTAAAAAATTCAGATTATATACAGAAGGGCAAACAGGATTTGGGTTAGGTGGTATTTCAAGTGGCCCCGTTTTGGAATTTAATAAAGAAGATAAAAAAACCTATTTAGGTTGGCAATCTTCTGTTTGGGGAAATTATTATTTAGGATTTGACATTCGTTACCGAAAAATAAATGGGAAGAAATTTTTCGGTTTAGGAACTTATTTAAAAACCGGTTTTAATGGTAGAGATAAAAACGATGATAAAATAAAATCAAGTTCAAATTCTTATAATGACTGGGATGATTAATTAGTTACCTAGAGAACCTAAACAGCAATTACTCTTTTTTTCCAATTACACAATGATTTTTTTTCCTTTACTTCTTTTAGTTATTTTCAAAAAACAAACAGCTGTTTTTTGTTTATAAGTTAAACTACTGAAAATGAAGAGTTAGAAAATTATTGTATTAACATTAAAACTGTTAATAGTAAATAATTTCGTTAATAATTATCACAAACAAAAAGTGACTGAAATCAAAATTAAATGATAAGAGATTTTGTTTTTAAATCTGCAATACCAATTTATCATTTTTGAATAGTAATTTTTAACAGGTTTTTTCAATGCATTTACCGAAAATAATAGATATTTTTATCCATTATTTGTTTATTCACAGTTGTGTTAATTACTGTTCTTTTAACTGTAAAACAAGTAGTTAATTTTTAATAATCTTGTTAGTAGATGTTTAGTTAAACATTTGCAAGAAAAAAATGAGAAATTAATTAACTGAGTTAACAAGCTATATAAATAATAATATTTCTTTTTTTAAAAAATTAAATATGATATAATATGTATAAAAGTGATTTAATGTCCATTGATCCACGTCTTGATTTATTCGAAGAAATTTCTCATCTTAAGAAAGAAAAGAATGCAGTGATACTTGCTCATTATTATCAAAATGCTGATATACAAGATATTGCAGATTATATTGGAGACAGTTTAGGACTTGCCCAGCAAGCAGAAAAATCCACTGCTGACATCATTTTGTTTGCCGGTGTTCATTTTATGGCAGAAACGGCAAAAATTTTAAACCCAACTAAAAAAGTTTTGATTCCTGATATGAATGCGGGTTGTTCTTTGGCAGATTCTTGTCCGGCAAGTGATTTTGAATCGTTTAAAAAACAACATCCTAATCATATTGTTGCTACCTATATCAATTGCACTGCAGATATAAAAGCTTTATCGGATGTGATTGTTACCAGTAGTAATGCAAAACAAATCATTGAATCTTATCCAAAAGATCAGCCCATCATTTTTGCTCCTGATAAAAACTTAGGTGCATATATTAATAAAGTTACCGGACGTAACATGTTATTATGGAATGGTTCCTGTATGGTGCATGAAATTTTCTCCATTGAAAAAATAGTGAAGTTAAAAAATCAGCATCCGAAAGCTGAATTAATTGCACATCCTGAATGCGAAGATAAACTGTTACAGATGGCTAATTTTATAGGCAGTACAACTGCTTTATTAAATTATGCAAAACAATCATCTAAAAAAGAATTTATTGTAGCTACTGAAACGGGTATTTTACATCAGATGCAAAAATCTTGTCCGGATAAAACATTTATACCTGCTCCGCCAAATAATACCTGTGCATGTAATGATTGTCCGCACATGAAATTAAATACATTGGAAAAAATTTACCTTGCATTAAAAAATGAAGAACCTGAAATTTTTATGTCGGATGAATTGATTGAAAAGTCAAAGAAACCCATTGTAAAAATGCTCGAATTATCTGCTAAATTTAATTTGTAAATGAAATTTTTTATAAGCATAATTTTTCTATGTATTCCGTTTTTATTTTTAGCGCAAACTAAAAATGAAACCAATCCAAATGGCTATAATAAATTTTATTATGAGAATGGAATTCTTTCCAGTGAAGGTTATATGAAAGATGGAAAAGCAGATGGCTACTGGAAAAATTATTACGAAAATGGAAAGATAAAGAACGAAGGTAATCGCAAAAATTTTCAATTGGACAGTTTATGGAAATTCTACAACGAAAAAGGAAAACTTACTAAAACATTTTATTATAAAGAAGGAAAGAAAAATGGATTTATTGTTACTTATGATACCGCAGTAAAAGTAAACCAAAAAGAAAATTATTTAGATAATATCAAATCAGGAAATTCATATTTGTATTATCCATCAGGTAAAGTAAAACAAGTTATTCCATTTGTAAATAATAAAGCAGATGGTTGGTCCTATGAATACAATCAAGATTCGGTTATTATTACAACTACGCTCTATAAATTAGGATTTATTGAACGAACCGAAAAAATAAACAGAGTTGATGAAAAAGGAAATAAACAAGGTATATGGAAAGATTTTTATCCGGATGGAAAAGTAAAATCAGAATCACGTTTTAAGAATAATGAAATTGATGGTTATGTAAAAGAATATACATCAAAAGGAGATTTAAAAAACATCACCAAATTTGATAACGGTAAAAAAGTAGAAAAACCGAAAGAGCTGGTTATACCTGATGATTTTAAAGCCTATTTTGAAAACGGAAATGTGCGTTACGAGGGAAGTTATTTAAATAAATTACCGATTGGCACACATTATTATTACCGACTATCAAAACAAATTTGCGATTCCATTACTGTTTACGACGATACCATTCAAAAGAAAATTTTGAATTGCCAGACATTCAGTATTCCGGATTCTGCTTTGGTTTACGAAGATGGATATTTACTGGAACGTGGCGCAGTTGATAGTATCAGAAGAAAAAAAGGAGTTTGGTTGGAGTATCATTTAACAGGAGAACTGAAAGGAAAAGGGAATTATAAAGATAATTTTAAAACAGGCGATTGGATGTATTATTATCCAAATGGAAAAATAGAACAACAAGGAAAATACAGTAAAACTGGTTTACCAACAGGTGAATGGAAATGGTATCATGAAAACGGAAATTTACGCATTGAAGAAAATTACCGTTCAGGAAAAC
The DNA here is from genome assembly GCA_044352985.1 of Bacteroidia bacterium. Classification (GTDB taxonomy): domain Bacteria; phylum Bacteroidota; class Bacteroidia; order B-17B0; family Aurantibacillaceae; genus JADJDM01. The sequence continues at coordinate 101,540 of JBILCU010000006.1, read as the reverse complement.
GAGACGGTGTTTATAAAGAATATTTAGAAGACGGAAAATTAATTACAAGCGGAGAATACAGTGATGATTTAAAAGAAGGAATGTGGAATTACGAAATTGCCAATTACAAAGAAGAAGGTAATTACCGAATGGGCGAACCCGATAGTATTTGGAAAGCGTATTATGTAAGCAACAAACAATTATTATTTACAGGTAATTTTATTACCGGCGATCCGGTTGGTAAACACGTAATGTATTACGAAAACGGAAAAACCATGTGTGTTGGAAATTATGAAGGTGGCATGAAACAAGGCAACTGGAAATACTTTGAAGAAACCGGTGAATTAATCATTAGCATTGATTACGAAAACGATATTGAACGTAAATGGAACAATGTGGTTATTTTACCAACTTATGAAGAATCGCTTCGTGCTTATGAAGGCAAGCAAAAAATGAGCGCACCGGGGAAGTGAAAAATTTTAGATTTTAGAAGTAGGATTTTAGAATCAAGATGGCAGGACAATGTCACTTCGAGCGGAGTCGAGAAGTGATTTAAAAACCTTTATAAATGAGCTCTCCACTCGACCTGACAAAAAATTGTAGATTTAGGATTTTTTAATTTTCAGATTAAAGTATTAAGATGAAAGCCAAATAATCAGTAGCAAAAAGTAAAGAACAAAAAGATTCATAAATAAAAAAATCAATAGCTAAATCGTAAATCTAAAAATAGAGTCAAATGACCCCGTATTACTTTTATCGAAGTTGTAGAGAATCTTTCATAAAACAAGTAATAAAGTAAATTTTATATTTAAAATTTATACATATATTTTATAAATATGATTTATATTTGTAAAATATAAATCTTTATGGCAACTTTTACAAGCACTTTACCTACTTATTTACTTGAGCTTCTTGAAAAAAAAGCAACAGAACTTAAAATGCCAAAAAATAAAATCATTGAAAAAGCTCTGGAAATTTATTTAACTCAATTAAATAAGGCGGCATACATAGGCTCTTACCAACAAATGGCTGAGGATACTGATTTGCTAAGCATTGCTGAAGAAGGAATGACAGAATATTTAAATGATATTAAAAATTTTGATAAATGAAGCAGGGTGAAATCTGGTATGCCAATCTTAATCCTATAAAAGGGCAGGAGCAATCGGGTTTTAGGCCCGTTGTTATTGTAAGCGGTAATTTATTAAACACTTACCTAAATCTTGTTATTTGTTGCCCCTTAACTACTAAAATAAAAAACTATAAAGGAAATGTTGTTTTGCAACCAACTATAACTAACAAATTGAAGCAGGCATCAGAAATTCTTGTATTTCATATCCGTTCAATTAGTAAAGACAGGTTAACAAAAAAGATTGGCGAAATTAGTGAACAGGAAATAAAAACCATTAAAAACACAATAAACGAGTTGTTGGATTATTGATGGTTAATCTTATTTTAATTAAAATGATTGATTTTATTGAATCAAGATAGAATTAAACTATAAATGCCTTGAAGAGACCTGTGTGCTTATCATTAGTATTGATTACGAAAATGACATTGAACGTAAATGGAACAATGTGGTTATTTTACCAACCTATGAAGAAGCGCTTCGCGCTTACGAAGGCAAACAAAAAATGAGCGCACCTGGGAAGTGAAAAACTCTAAATATTTTAATTTCTTAATTTACTTCAATCAGCAAATAGTTAATCAACTATAATTTTATAATTAAACTATAAAACTAATTAACATGGACCGAAAAGAATTTTTGAAAAAAGGATTATTAGGCACTGGTTTTTTTGTTACTTCAGCCGCATTATCTCTCCGCGCTAACGAATGCAAGCAAAAAATGAGCGCTCCGGGGAAGTGAGTTTTTAATACGTTAAACCCACAACAATTCCATAACTTGAAAATAGTGTGTTCATTAGGTAATTATTGAAACCAAAAAATTTTGAAAACGCAGTTGGGTTTTGAAAATCGGCAATTTGCTGCGTATAATTATTTCCTTTGGAAGTAATTAAACCCACTGCAATGTTATTTTTCTTATGCTGAAAACCTACACCAATCGAAAAATGATAAATATTAAAATCTTCTTGATTTAATGCATAATTTACCGTTGAAATTCCATCCCAGTAATCATCTCTCGAATTAAAATCTGTGGCAAAACCCAATAATAATTTTGTACTCCCTTTGATTATTCGTTCCCAACCAAAGGCAAAATTAATAATGTTCTTTTTTGCTTCTTCAAATGATTTTATGTTCTCTGCATTTAACACAACATCTCCCGAATTTGGTTCAGGAGCATTAACAGGAATTACAATAGTTGAATATTTTTTTACAGGAAAGAAATATTCGCCGGTAAAATGATACTTGGATCGTTTCAATTTTCGTGTTAAACCAATCGATAATGATAATGGATATTTGTATTGTGTATTCAAATTAGATCTTTTCATGTACACATCCAAAGGTTGCGCAATGTTATTTGGATCGTTAATAAATATTGCATATTCTATTTCACTTTTACCATAAATACTAATTGATGGTAAAGTAACTGCCACCCCAAAATTATTTTTCTCACCTTGGTAAACAAAACCAATTTTATTAATTGAATTAATTGTATTGCTTATTATTGATAAAGATGAATCTGATTTTGAAACCGGCTGATAATACTGATACAACCCAATACTAGATGCTTTTAAATCCATTGCGTACCTTGAAAAACGATAACTTACAAAGCTTGCAATTCCAAGCCCTATTTTATCGGTTAATTTAAAACTCATAGAAATTCCTGCCCATTCATCAAGAACCCGTTTTCTGTAATTGTAACTCGCCACATAAAGCGAGTTGTTTGAATAAAACAATAATGTATCGTTATATATTTTATTAAATGATAAATTATGATTTACCTGAACATCTGACCGACTCATCAATATAAATTCTAATTCTGTTTTTTTACCAATTTTTTTATTTCCGCTCACAATTTGTGGCGAAAAATTAAAGTTGGTGCTAGTTAAGTTTAAGCCTTCACCTAATGCATTTTGACGCTTTAGTATTTCTGCATTATATAAATTTGCTGATAAAGAAATATTTCCTGAATCTTTAAAACAAAGTGTTGCAGGATTATAATAAATTGCACCGTTATCAAAATAGGTAGCTACGGCCGCACCGCATAGTAAACTTGATTTTGCACCATATTGATGATACCAATAGTTGTTTTCTTGCGCAATTATATTGAAAGAAAAAACAGATATTAAAAGTAAAAAATAGTTTTTTACGTCAATTTTAAAAACAAGCAACATATATTAAAATAAGAAAATTGTGTTGAATACAATAAAAATCCAAAGATAATTGAAAGTAATTAGTACTAAAAACAAAAGATTTTTTGTTGGTTCAAAGAATTTAAAAGCGCTTATATTTTACAACACAACCCCTCTTAAAATAAAATAGAAAGAAAAATTTTAATGAAAAATAATTTAATGGAAAGAAAAACAGTAGTTTAAATATCTACTACTTCAATCTCCATTCTCAAAGGAGATTTAGGCGGAATTTTATTGTTATCGCCAACTACACCATGTGCAATATGTGAAGGTAAAATGAAAAGGCCTTTTTCACCTTTTCGCATCAATTTTAAACCTTCGTGTAATCCGGTTTCTACATTATCATAATCAACCTTCACAGTTTTTTTTCCGTCTTTGTCACTCGAGTAACAAAGTGTTCCGTCTAATAAATAAATTTTAAATTTTAATTGCACAACATCCATGGTTTGTATGTTTTTTCCACTTTTATTTTCTTTTAAAATGGCATATCTTAAACCAGTTCCGGTTGTGTTTACGTTTAATTGATGCTGTTTTACATAAGAATTGATAATGTCATTTTCCATAGTAATTACAGGCTTCTGAACATTTTCCAGTTGTTTACGAAGTAAACGCTCATCAATATTTATTTTTTCCTCCTGCTCCTTTTCTGAAGAACAAGAAGAAAAAACAAAAACACTAAAAATTATAAGTAAATAAAAATGATGTTTAATCATTTTAAAATTATTTTCCTTCTTTGTCTTTTGCCGGTTTATTACCAACAGAAGCGGCTAAATCGCGATCAAAGAAATACAACGCAGCTTTTTCTCCACCCATCATTTTTAATTTATCCACATTGGTTCTTGCTAGCGCTTCTTCTTCAATTTGTTCGCTTACATACCACTGCAAAAAGTTATGAGTAGAATAATCTTTTTCTTTCAAACACAAATCAACCAATTCATTAATGGATTGAGAAACTTTTTCTTCATGTTTTAAAATGCTTTCAAAAACCTCACTAACATTTTTATATTTGGTAGATGGCGCTTTTAGTTGAGGAACGATTCCGTGCCCTCCACGTTCATTAACAAATTTCACCAATTTTACCATATGCATTCTTTCTTCATCCGAATGACCGTATAAAAAATTAGCTACACCTGTTAATCCTTGCACCTCTGACCAAGAAGCCATTGCTAAGTAAGCATTTGAACTTGCCGCCTCTAATTCAATTTGAATATTTAAAGCAACTTCTATTTTTTTTGATAACATAGTTCTTTGTTTTTATTGATGTTGAAAGTAATTAAAAAACTTATAAAATAAATGAGAATGCAAATTTTTTTAGAAAAATTGGAGATAAAACTAAACGATAATTGGTATTGAATTTAGTTGGCAAAAAATTTATTTTATCTCATTGTACTCCCTATCTTTGCGAAAAGAATTTACACCTGAAAAATAATTACGATATCATTGTTGTTGGTGCCGGTCATGCCGGTTGTGAAGCTGCTGCCGCCGCTGCCAATATGGGCTCTAAAGTATTGCTCATCACCATGAACATGCAAACTATCGCTCAAATGAGTTGTAATCCTGCCATGGGCGGAATAGCTAAAGGTCACATTGTCAGGGAGATAGATGCTTTAGGTGGTTATTCGGGTATTGTTTCCGATCGTTCAGCAATTCAGTTTAGGATGTTGAACCGAAGCAAAGGCCCTGCTATGTGGAGTCCGCGCACACAAAACGACAGAATGTTGTTTGCTGCCGAATGGAGAAAAATGCTGGAGCAAACCTCCAATGTTGATTTCTGGCAAGACATGGTTAGAGAGTTAATTATTTCCAAAGATGGTAAACGCGTAGAAGGCGTTATCAGTGGAATGGGAATAGCTTTTCATGCAAAAGCAGTTGTACTTACAAACGGCACATTTTTAAATGGTGTTATCCATGTAGGAGAAAAACAATTTGGTGGAGGAAGAACAGGAGAAAGTGCTGCTTATGGTTTAACCGAACAATTGGTAAAACATGGTTTTGAAAGTGGCAGAATGAAAACTGGTACACCACCACGTATTGATGGCCGTTCATTGGATTATACCAAAATGGAAGTTCAGGGCGGAGATGAAGTAAGCGATAAGTTTTCTTATTTAGATGATACTTCACCTTTTATTCAGAAAGATAAATCAAAAGAGAAAAAACAAATACCGTGTCATGTAGCTTACACCAATCAGGAAGTTCATGATATTCTAAAAACCGGATTTGAAAAATCTCCTATGTTTGCTGGACGAATACAGGGTTTAGGACCGAGATATTGCCCAAGTATTGAAGATAAAATTACACGTTTTTCAGAACGTGAGCGACATCAGCTGTATGTTGAACCGGAAGGATGGGAAACGGTTGAAATTTATTTAAATGGATTTTCTACTTCACTACCTGAAGATGTTCAACAAAAAGCTTTGGAATTAATTCCTGGTTTTGAAAATGTAAAGATGTTCCGTCCAGGTTATGCTATTGAATATGATTACTTCCCTCCTACCCAATTAAAACTCACTTTAGAGACGCAACTAATTGATAATCTGTATTTTGCGGGACAAATTAATGGCACAACCGGTTATGAAGAAGCTGCTTGTCAGGGATTAATGGCAGGAATTAATGCCCATTTAAAAGCAAAGGAGCAAGATGCTTTTGTTTTAAATCGTTATGATGCTTACATAGGCGTATTAATTGATGATTTAGTAAATAAAGGTACAGATGAACCTTATCGCATGTTTACATCACGCGCAGAGTACCGTTTATTACTGCGTCAAGATAATGCAGATATTCGCTTAACACCATTATCTCATAAAATAGGTTTAGCTGATCATAATCGGTTAAGATCTGTAAATGAAAAGGTTGAATCCTCAGAGAAAATTGCAGGTTTTTTCAAAAACACTAGCACTTCACCTGAAGTTATCAATGTGTTTTTGGAGAGCATCAACTCCTCCCCTATTTCACAAAAAGTCAGATATTTTTCTGTTCTCTCTCGACCTAATATTTCGATTGAAGAATTGGCAAAGTTTGACCAAAATCTATTGGATTTTCTAAGTTCATTTAAAACAGATGCTATTCTTGAAGCAGAACATTCCATGAAATATGAGGGATACATTGATAAAGAAAAAGAGAATGCTTTAAAAATGAAAAAGTTGGATGATTTTAGAATAGCTGATGAATTTGATTTTTCTGTTTTATCGAGTTTAGGTGCTGAGGCAAAAGAGAAATTTAGAAAAACAAGACCTAGAACCATTGGTCAGGCAAGTAGGATTAGTGGAGTAAACCCTAGCGATATTGCCATTTTAATGGCTCATTTAGGAAAATAATGTTCCACGTGAAACAATTTAATGGAAACAATTAACACATGTTTAGTTTGCGGTTCTCAAGAAATCAATCATTTTATTGATTGTAAAGATTTTACCGTTTCACAAAAAATATTTTCTATTCAGGAATGTTCTAAGTGTAAATTCAAGTTTACCTCTCCTCGCCCTGCTTCTTACGATATCGGTTCATATTATAAATCCGACGATTATATTTCACACAGTGATACTAAGAAAGGATTAATTTATAGATTATATCATTTCATTCGCACCTACACGCTTATTAAAAAATTACAATTGATTATGCGCTTTTCTGTAAAGAAAGGCAAGCTTTTTGATTATGGTTGTGGAACAGGTGCTTTTCTTTCTTTTTGTAAAAAGAATGGATGGGAAACATTTGGTTTTGAGCCTGATGATGATGCAAGAAAAATTGCAATAGTTAATGGTGCCGAAGTTACAAATGATTTAAGTTCAATTAGTACTTCTTTAAGATGTGATGTATTTACCATGTGGCATGTTTTAGAACACGTTCATGATTTAAGTGGATTGTTTAGCTTTATTAATATTCATTTAAAATCAAATGGTCTTTTTGTAGTAGCCGTTCCTAACCCTACTTCATTTGATGCTAATTATTATAAAGAAAATTGGGCTGCTTATGATTTGCCCCGTCATCTTTATCATTTTTCCCCAGAAAATGTAAAAGATCTAGTCGAAAAGAATGGCTTTAAATTAATTAAAATCATGCCAATGGTATTTGATTCCTTTTATGTGTCAATGCTAAGCGAAAAATATAAATCTGGAAAGATTAATTATTTAAAAGCTTTTTTTGTTGGTTTAAAATCAAATTTTAAGGCTATCAATAATCCTACAGAATACTCTTCTCAAATTTACCTTTTCAAAAAGGCCTAATGTTTCACGTGAAACATTAATATAAATTGTATTTTAAAATTATTACAAAATGAATTCCTTTAACTGGCGCGTAATTGTATTTAGCGTCAAATGAATAATCTCTGTTTGAAGGTAACTGAACTTTTTCAAACGGGTCTTCTGAACGAAGAATAGGGTGTTCAGGAATAAAATTCATTAAATTTTTAACTCCAAGTTGTAGGTTTATTTTCTCGCCTACCGACCTTGATAAAAACAAATTAATCAAACTAAACCAAGGCGATTGTTCAGGCCTGAAATCTTTTTCTGCCAAAGGTAAAAGCATCGGACTTTTAGTTGCGCCTGAAAAAATTAATTTGGTTTTATTATTTTTAAAATTATATGTTGTAGAATATGTAAATGTGAATCTTGGATTAAAATAAACTTTTTGCTTAATTTCTTGCTCGTTTGTTTTTTCTGTAAAGTTTATGTTTGCATTGTTAAGACCAAAGTCAATTTCCCACCTACTCTTAATTTTAGAGTTTATTGTAATGTAAAACCCGTAAGAATAAAATTTACCCAAAGTGTTTTTTAAAATTATTTTATCAGGACTGCTTTCATAGTCCATCACTATTTTATTATTAAAATTAGTATAAAACCCACCATACTCAATTTCAGAATTAAATGATGATCCTTTATTTAAAATATATTTAATGATTGTTGTAACAGACCAAGATTCCTCAACGGGTTTATTTAATTTCCTTTCAATTTTACGTGAGCCATTTAATAAAGCGTGTTCCTCCGAAATAAATTGTAGTTGACGATAAGCGTTTCCTGCAAAAAGAGTTAATTTTAGATTGTTAGTTGCTCGATAATTTATTCCCACCCGATAGGAGGGAAGCCAATAAGAGATTGTGTTATAGTCTACACGTCCCGAATTTATAAATGAAAACTTTTTGTTTATTATCCATTCACATTCTAAAAAATATCCGGCATTGAAAATACGGTTAAATTCATTGTTTTTTTGATTTAAAACAAGGTTTGTCTTTTCCTGATTAATTGTACCCCTAAAACTAATTCCGTTCTCTATAAGTAAGTATTTTGCGTTTTTTGCATATTCAAATTGAGTAAAACCAATTTGTTGTTTTGCAAAGTATTTATTTGTACCGTAATAAGAGTCTTGTTCATGAAAGGTATGACTCAAAACAATATTAAATAAATGTTTGTCTCTTCTTTTCTGAAACTGAAAATTGTTTTCAGTTCTTTTTGTTAAAATTACTTCACCGTATTTGTTTTCAGTTCCTTTGTCTTTTTTAGTCCAGGACATTTCTCCACCCCAGCGATCTTCAAGAAATGATCGGCTTGTAATTTTTAACTTTTTATTTTTATCATTAATTAAATTACTCGAATAATAAATGTTTATTTTTTTGTAATTACTGAAATCAGTAAATGAATCATTGTTATTGTCTATACTAAAACTTGTGCCTGAACCATTAATGTAAAAGAGATGTTCAATTGTTTTTAGTTTTCCTTTCAATCCAATATTTAAATCTAATTCGCCTAAACTATTCGATTGGAATATAAATTCCCTTTTATAAATATCATCAAAATCTCTTGTTACCACATCAATTGTCCCAGCAATTCCTTCGTTGCTTATTTTACTTGTAAAAGGCCCCTTAGTAACATTTAGTTCTTTAATTAAACCCAGAGGCAATCCGCTCAATCCGTATGAACTCCCTAAACCACTTATGTTTGGAACTCCATCAATACAAATCGATGAATAAATACCTGATAAGTTATTTATTTGAATTTCTGTACTGTTGCAAACCCCACAACTTGATCTTGCGTTAATTCCGTTAATTGAGTTTATTCCTTCACACAAATTTGTATTTCCACCAACAGCTAATTTTTCTCTACTAGTTTTCTTTGTAAGAATACCAACCTCATTTTTATTAAATGATAAACCAATTACTACTTCATCCAAAACATATTCTTTATCGCTGATATTAATTTCAATGCTATCTTGAATAATAGAAACCCTTAAATAATTATTGTATTCAATTCCAATATTCGACTTTAACTCAAAATAAAATTTACCGGTATCATTTATTGTAAGATTGTAAAAGCCATCTACAACATCAACGCATTTGTTTTGTTCTGGAAGACATAATTTCTCAATTAAGGGTTTATTTGACAAATTAATTTTACCATAAACTTTAATTTTCTGAGCAGTTATTTTGCCCAAAAAAAATATAGAAATTATAATCAATTTTAATTTTATATTTTTCATTGTTAGATTAATCTAATAATTAAGTTTTGTAAAGATAAGTATTATTTGGTTTATGTTTTATTAAGTTTTCTAATTTTGATTTTATATGACTATAAAAACTTTATTATTGAAATTACCATTTGAGTTTCTCACAACTATTTTACCCTTTAGAATCTTAATCTGTAACTATTTAATTTCTAAACCAGGTAAAAATTTTCCGAAAAAATTTCAAATGAATAGAAACTATATTGAATAGAGATTTAAATATTTGCAGTAAAGGATTAAATCACATCATCTTGCATGTTAATCTCATTTTATACATTACGAACGATTTATAAAATCCATTTCTTCCGATATAAATTGTAATTTTAGATGTACATTACAATCAAAGAAAAAATACTTCAGTTTGTTGTTTAGATCTTATTTTATTGAGGAATGTATGGCGATCATAACCAAATAGATGGGATAATTTTTTACAAATGATTTATCAGATTTTTCCCCCTCATTTTTGTGTAATCAAAACAAAAAGAATTGGTTTAGTAATAGCTGTTATTGATTACGCCAAAACACTAATAAATAATCAAAGAGATAAGTATTTAAGATTTAACTAATAATTTTTCCATCTGCCATTTCGATGGTGCGTTGTGTTCTGGCTGCAAAATCAGTATCGTGTGTTACAATTAACAAAGCCTGATTCCTTTCCTTTACCAAATTATTAAAAATATCAAAAACTAAATCACTATTTTTTTTATCTAAATTCCCAGTTGGTTCATCACCCATAATAATGAGTGGATCATTTATTAATGCTCTTGCAATGGCTACGCGTTGTTTTTGTCCACCACTTAACTGATTAGGATATTTTAATGCTTGGTCTGTCATATCTAATTTACGTAGCTGTTCCATAGCACGATGTTCAATTTCTTTCAGCGAATATTTTGCTAACTTAATTCCTGGTATCATCACATTACGTAAGACATTATATTCGGATAATAAATAATGAAACTGAAATACAAAACCAATATGCTGATTTCTAATCTTTGCTAAATTGGCATCTGTTTTTTTTGATAAGTCGTCTCCATTGATACGCAGTTCTCCTTCATAGTCTGTATCCATAGTAGAAAGAATATATAACAAAGTTGATTTCCCGCAACCTGATTTGCCAACGATGGAAACAAATTCACCTTCATTAATCGACATGTTTATATCAGATAATACTTTAAATTTTACAGGATCGTAAAAGTATTTATTAATATTTTTTGTTTCGAGTACAGTGTTTACCATCTTACTTTCCTCTAATAATTTCAACAGGATCTATTTTGCTGGCTTTTAGCGCAGGAAATAAACCTGCAATCGTTGTGGTACAAACGGCAAAAATAATTCCGATGATATAATACACAATTTTGTAATCAATGGGGTATGTTTTGATTGTCGGAAGTGAGGCAGTTTCAAAAGGTATCACATCTATAATATGACTAAAGCCAAATCCAAACAATAATCCAAACAAGCCGCCAGTAATGCCAATAATTAATGATAAGGAAATGAAAATCCATTTCACATCATTTCCCGAAAATCCCGTTGCTTTTAAAATGGCAATGGAATCCATTTTTTCATAAATCATCATATTTAAAATATTGTAAATGCCAAAACCAGCCACAATTAATAAAGTAATACCAACTGCATACGAAATAATAGTTCGCACTTTGCTTCCTGTTTCAAATTGCGAATTGGCTGTTTGCGCATCAATGGCATCAATGTTAAACTTATTACCAAATTCTTTGGCAACTACTGGGGCCATTGCCATATCTGTAAGTTTAACTTGTATATCAGTTATGTAGGCTGCCGATTCTCCTAACAACATTTGTGCAGTTTCTAATGATGTATAGCTCATGGTATTATCAATTTCAGCAATACCAATTTGGCTAATTCCAACTATTTTTAAGTTGACCAGCCCTCCCTTTAAAGTGGTAATTTTAATAACATCACCAACGTTTACCATCATTTTTTCTGATAGACCTTTGCCTATAATAATAGTGTTGCCTTCATTATCTAAATCAAAAACGTTTCCTTCAATAATATAATCACTTACTTTAAATAAATGTTCCTCTGCCGGAACATCGATGCCATTTATCAAACCTGTAATTTCAATATTTCCTGCGTTATAAAATACAGGAACCGAAACCTTAGGCGCAACGTCAATAATTCGTGAATCTTTTTTTAATACATCAATAATTGATTTACTATTGTAAATTTCTTGACCTCTGTCTTTTGGTTTTATTGAATTGATAAAATTAGTAGTGCTCTTAAATTTTTTTGATAAAGTAACTGGTTGTTCTTTAGATGGTTTTATTTCGTTATACAATCTAACATGAGGAGTACGATTCAACATTAATCCATCTAATAAATTATTTAAACCATTCATAAAACTTACCAATGTAATAAACATGGCAATTCCAAATGTAACACCAACCGCTGCAACAATAGATTGTTTTAAGCGTGCTCTGATTAAGTTAAACGCAATATCTATGATAAGTTTTAAATTCATGTATTAAGGTTTATAGATTACCTCATTTTCTTTTAAACCTTCAATTACTTCTACTTTTTGGTAATCTTTTAAACCTGCTTTTATTTCTCGTTTTTGATTATTATCAACTAAAACATATTTTCCATCAATAATATAATTGTTAGGAACAGTAATTGTATTTTTTTTAACTTGAATGATAATGTTTGCTTCAGCTGATAAATTTGGAAATAATTTTTTTGGAGGATTGATGAAGTGCGCTTCAACTATAAATGTTCTGCTGCGTTCATTCATAATAGGATATATTTTATCTACAACAGCTTCTAAAACTTCGCCTTTATAACTATCCATCGTTACTAATACTTTTTGTCCTAGGCTAATTTTAATAATATCGTTTTCATCAACTGATAGTTCTAATAAAAAAGTATCTGCTTTTCCTATCACCGCTAATGGCGTTTGCGGAGTTACTAACTCTCCGCGTTCCTTTAGTATATCATACACTTTACCGTTAACCGAACTTTTTATAGAGTAATCATTAAATAATTTTTTATTAATATCATAGTTTATGTTTGCACGTTTCAATTCATTTTGTAATTGCGTTTTTAATTGAGATAATCTTTTTTGTGCTGTTTGATAATTAATGCTTGAATTATCATAAGCTAATTTTTTTTGTTCAAGTTCAAGATGCGTTCCTATTTTTTGTTCCCATAATTTTTTCTGACGAAAAAATAATGAAGAGTCTAATTGAAATTTTTCTAAGGCTAAATTCACATTGAGTTCCAATTCTTGTAATTTATCAGAGCCTTTTCGATTATTTTCTGCACTTAAGTCTAAAGCAATACGCGCATTTTCAGTATTTAACTGTGAAGTTAAATTGTCGATTTCTAAAAGCGTTTGTCCTTTCTGAATATCGTCTCCAACATTAACGAAAATATTTTGTAAAACTCCGTTAACTGTTGAATATACATTGTATTGATCAGCAGCTTTTACTTTACCTGAAGCATAAACCACTTCAGTGATATCGCTTGCAGATACTAGAATTGACTCTTTTTCTTTTGAGCAAGAAATAAATAATAGTATTGCACTGATGATAAATGAATGTGCAACTTTCATTTATCAAAGGTAAATAAGGATTAAGCAGATATGTTGATTCTTGACAGATTTAAAAAGTTATTTGCATGATTTAAATCACACCATCATTATCATTAATACTTTTCTGCTATCATTTCGCTTAAAAAATTCCGCTTAATAAACTTATTTGAATTAATTGCTGATGAAGGATAGAATTCACAGGTTAATTTATTTGATTTATTGTACCCAGTGGAAATTTAACGTGAGCATTAGTGATTTTTTATCAAATAGTTATTTCATCTAATTGATAGTGTTTGTTTTTAATATATAACGCTATGTTATCGTAAAATAGATGAACATTAAAATAATTACTCTATTCAACACGCTTTTTAAAATCAATTAAAGTAAAATTTACCAGCGTCACTTAATGAAACACAATTAGAATTATTAATTGTATATAGAATACTTCCAATTTGGAAAACAAAAATTTTCGATTTCAACCTTGTTCGTAAAACTAATTTTTCAATAAACCTTTATTTGTTGAGCATATATTTTGCTCAAAAAAATAAAGAAATTAAAATTGATTTTAATTTTATGCTTTTCATTGTTAGACGAGTCTTGTTTTAGTGTTTTAAAAGATTATTATTTATTATTTTTCTTATAAAGTTTTTTATTTTTGAATTGTGAAAACATTTACAGAAGAAAATTACCTGAAAGCACTTTATTATTTATCGGCTGAAAACGGAGAGGTGGGGACTTTTGAGTTAAGCAAACATTTACAGATTAAAATGCCTACTGTAACTAGTATGATGAAAAAGTTTGCTGAAAAGAATTGGGTGATTTATGAAAGCTACAAACCAATTCGTTTAACCGAAAAGGGTAGGGAAGAGGCAGCATTGATAATTAGGAAGCACCGTTTAACTGAATTATTTTTAGCTGAAAAAATGGGTATATCTTGGCATGAAGTTCATTCTATTGCAGAGCAAATAGAACATATTAATTCTAATTTGTTTTTTGAGAAAATGGACGAATTATTAGGTTTTCCTAAATTTGATCCACATGGCTCACCAATTCCCGACAAAAACGGATCTATTGAAAGAAAAGAATATTTAAAATTAAGTGAATGCAAGGCAGGAGAGCGAGTTAAATTAACTGCAGTAATGAATTCCTCGGATGAATTTTTAAAGTTTCTAAATCAAAAGGAAATAGCATTGGGAATTGAAATCGAAATTTTGGAAAAAGAATCCTACGACAATAGTATTCGTATTTCATATAATAAAAAAACCGGAGAATACATTAGCTCTCCGGTTTCTGAAAAATTGATGGTTGAGAAAATCTAATATTATGCAAGCATAGTTACCGGATTTTCAATCATTTGTTTTAAGGTTTGAAGAAATGCTGCTCCAGTTGCTCCATCAACGCTTCTGTGATCACATGCCAATGTAATTTTCATCACATTACCCGGTACAACTTGGTTGTTTTTTACAACAGGAACTTGTTTAATGGCGCCTACTGATAAAATACATGATTCAGGACTGTTTATAATGGAGGTAAATTCATCAATGCCAAACATTCCTAAGTTAGAAATAGTAAAGGTGTTACCTTCCCAATCTGCTGGTTGTAATTTTTTCTCTTTCGCTCGTTTACCAAAATCCTTAACCTCTTTACTGATTTGAGTTAATGATTTTTGATCAGCAAAACGTACAACAGGAACCAATAAGCCATCTTCAACAGCTACTGCAACGCCAATATGTATGTGGTGATTAATTCTTATTTTATCAGTCATCCAACTACTGTTTACACGCGGATGTTTGCGTAAGGCACTAGCACAAGCCTTAATTACCATGTCGTTAAATGAAATTTTCGTGTCGGGTAAATTGTTGATTGCAACACGTGATGACATCGCATTATCCATATCAATTTCTATAGTTAAATAAAAATGAGGCGCGCCATTTTTACTTTCTAACAAACGACGAGCAATTGTTTTGCGCATTTGAGAGGCCGGTTCATCAGTAAAGCTTTCCTGACCAATTGCAACTCCGCTATTTGCGGGTGTAGAAGCCTTAGCTGCTGAAGGAACAAAATTATCTACGTCACGTTTAATAATTCTTCCGCCATCACCAGAACCTGAAAGTTGATTAATGGAAATGCCTTTTTCCTCAGCTAATTTTTTTGCCAATGGAGAAATTTTTAATCTTCCATCTGCACTTGAAACGGATTGTTTTGCAGGTTGTAGTGTAGCCGCAACAGGAGCGGGTGCCGGTTTTGATTCGGTAATATGTTCTGTTTTTACAGGTGTTGTTTCTTTAACTGGCGCAGAAGCATGTGCCAAAATGCCTGAAATATCTTCTCCACCATTACCAAGAATGGCTAATATGCTATCAACCGGAGCGCTTTTACCTGCTTCAACACCTATATGTAATAAAACACCTTCTTGAAAAGATTCAAATTCCATGGTGGCTTTGTCGGTTTCAATATCCGCCAATAACTCGCCAGACTTTACTTTATCACCTACTTTTTTATGCCACTTCGCTACTACACCATCAGTCATAGTATCGCTCAACTTAGGCATTCTTACAATTTGTACAGTTGAAGGAACATCAATTTTTGCTGAACTTACTGCTTTAGCAGGTGTTTCATCAGGCTGAGGAGTTGTAACTGGAGTTGCGCTTGAACCTCCTGATTGTCCGTTAATCAATGAAGAAACGTCTTCCCCTTCTTTCCCTAAAATAGCCAAAATGCTATCGACAGGTGCGGCTTTACCTTGTTCAATTCCAATATGCAGCAAAATGCCGTCCTGAAAAGATTCAAATTCCATCGTTGCTTTATCTGTTTCAATATCGGCAAGCAAATCGCCTGACTTTACCTTATCTCCTATTTTTTTATGCCACTTAGCCACAACACCTTCTGTCATGGTATCGCTTAATTTGGGCATTCTCACAACTTCAGCCATACTTAATTTTTTAAATTATATTTAAAATTGAACAATCAATTTTTATTCTTTTATGAAAGGATAATCTTTTTCTAAATAAACATCATTGTAAAGTTCCTCCGGATCTGGGAAAGGAGATTCTTCAGCAAACTGAACAGATTCATCAACTAAAGCTTTTACTTTTGCTTCTATGGCTTCAACACCTGCATCATCAATCCAACTGTTTTTCTTTAGAGTTTCCAATACTTTTTCAATTGGATCTTGTTGTTGATATTCTTTTACCTCTTCTTTTGTTCTGTAAGTTTGCGCATCACTCATAGAGTGACCTTTATAACGATACGTTTTCATTTCTAACAACGTAGGGCCATCACCTCTTCTTGCTCTTGCAACTGCTTCTTCCATGGCTTCATGAACTGCTTCAACGGTCATACCATCTACAGCTTTTGATGGCATATCGTAAGCTAAACCAATTTTCCAAAGTTCATGAACGTTTGAAGTACGCTCAACCGATGTTCCCATTGCATAATGGTTGTTTTCAATAATAAATATCACGGGTAATTTCCAGTTCATGGCCATGTTAAATGCCTCATGCAAAGCACCTTGACGAACAGCGCCATCTCCCATCGAACATACACATACGTTACCTGTTCCGTTATATTTTTCAGCAAAAGCTATACCTGCGCCTAAAGGAATTTGCCCACCAACAATACCATGTCCACCAACAAAGTTGTGTTCTTTACTAAATATGTGCATTGAACCACCTTTACCTTTACTGCATCCTGTTATTTTTGCGTACATCTCGGCCATCACATATTTTGGATGTAAACCAAGTGCAATTGGATGAGCATGATCGCGATATGCAGTAATATGTTTATCCTCTTTTTTTGTTGCGCTAACTGTACCCGCAACAATAGCTTCCTGACCAATGTATAGGTGGCAAAATCCTTTAATTTTTTGTTGAACATAAAGTTGTCCTGTACGTTCTTCAAACTTACGCATCAACAACATGCTTTCGTACCAAGTTAAGTATTGAGTTTTGTCAAACTTTAATTTTTTTGGAGTTTTCTCTGCGGTTTTAGCCATAACTTAAAAATTGAATTAGCAAATATATGAAAAATCGAAGTTTATTCGATAGAAAATGAATTGCCGTTTATGGAAATCTTTTTTTGTTTGCTTTAAAAATTTTATACATTTGAGTTATTCAATATGAAAAGAGTCTATATTTTAAACATATTTTTATTTGCTTTAATTTTTTCCGCCAAAGCTCATGAGCATCAAAAATCAAAGCAATCTCTAATAAAATTTACTGAAAACAAAAATCAATGGGAAGATTTTATAAAGTATAAAGCTCAATTAGATGGTGGAGCTTTATTTTTACAAAATAACAGGCTGACTTATCACTTTTATGAAAAAGAAGTTTTAAGAAGCATGCATGCTAACCCTAATGCAAAATTTAGAGAAGTAAAAACAAGTTGGTTTCATGTAAACTTTAAAGATGCAAATGCAAATCCATCCATTATTTCAAAAACTGCTTATCCAAATTATGATAATTATTTTATAGGAAACGATAAATCAAAGTGGGCATCAAACGTTTGGAGTTATAAAGAATTGGTTTATGAAAATTTATGGAACGGAATAAACCTACAGCTTTTAGGTAATGATAATAGTTTAAAATATAATTTATTTGTTGCGCCTCACGTAAATCCTAATATTATAAAGTTAGAATATGAAGGGGTAAAAGATATTCAACTAAAGGATGGAAAAATAATTATTTCATCATCTATCAATGAGATGACAGAGCATGCTCCTTATGCTTATCAAATAATCAACGGAAAAGAAGTAGAAGTTGTCTGTAAATTTAAATTAGATGGAACTGTATTAAGTTATGTTTTTCCTAAAGGCTACAACTCTAATTACGAATTAGTAATCGATCCCGTTTTAGTTTTTGCCTGTTCTTCAGGCTCTACAGCGGATAATTTCGGGATGACTGCAACATATGATGATCAAGGAAATTTGTATTCAGGAGGAACAGTTTTTGGAGTTGGTTTTCCAACTGTTAATGCTTATGACGCTACTTATAATAGTATTGTGCAATACGGAATTACAGATGTTGTTATTACTAAGTATGACGCTTCGGGTACTTTTTTACAGTATTCAACCTATTTAGGGGGGTCCGGTAATGGAACAGAAGTTGTAAACAGTTTAGTTGTTGATGCCGAAAACAACTTATATGCCTACGGCGTTACTTCTTCAAATAATTTTCCAATGGTAAACGCCTATGATCCCACTTTTAATGGAGGTCAAAGGGTTAGGTTTGTAAATAATGGCGCCTTTTTTGAAAATGGCGCAGATATTTATATTGCGAAATTAAGTCCTGGAGGAAATAATTTACTTGGCTCTACATATATTGGAGGGACAGGGAATGATGGAATCAATTGCACGGAGAGAACTACTGTGGTTGCTAATATAGCTCCTTATGGTAATGTTAATGAGCCTAATTACGACTCTATTTATTATAATTATGGCGATCAAAATAGAGGAGAAATTTTAATAGATGGTAATGGAGACGTTATTGTAGCCAGTTGTACTAAATCAAGTGATTTTCCTATTGTAAACGGATTTGATAATACTTTAGGCGGAAGACAAGATGGTGTTGTTTTTAAGCTAAGTAATACATTAACGAATTTAATATGGAGTACCTATATTGGTGGCAGCAGCCAGGACGCAGCAAATGCTATTAATCATGATAGGGCAAATAATATCTTTGTAACCGGAGGCACTTGTAGTAGCAATTTGCCGGGTACTACAGGTTTTTTTGACTCTAGTTATAATGGAGGAGTTGCTGATGGCTTTTTAGCAAAGATATCTGCTGACGGCACCCAATTATTGGCCTCCACATATTTAGGAACAACATCTTATGACGCATGTCATTTTGTTCAATTAGATAGGGAAGATAACGTTTATGTTTTAGGACAATCACAAGGTAATATGCCAGCCGTTAATGTAAATTACTTTAATGTAAATGGTAAAATTTTTATTACAAAATTTACTAACTCATTAGTAACTCGCGTTTTCCAAACTATTATTGGAAACGGATCAAATAATATTCCTCTTTCCCCCTCAGCTTTTTTGGTTGATGTGTGTGAGAATATTTATTTTTCAGGTTGGGGAGGAGATTTTTTGAGGAACACTCTTACTTTTAATATGCCTCTTTTTAATGCCACTCAATCTACAACTGATGGGAGTAATTTTTATTTGATGGCTTTATCTCCAAATTCAAATAGTATTTTGTATGGTAGCTATTTTGGAGGAGCATCCTCACAAGAACATGTTGATGGTGGAACAAGCCGTTTTGATAAAAAAGGAATTATCTATCAGTCTGTTTGTGCGGGCTGTGGAGGCAATGATGATTTTCCCGTAACTCCAGGCTCTTGGCCTAGATCTTTATATGGCAATAATATTAATCAATCCTCTAATTGCAATAACGGCACGTTTAAACTCAATTTTCAAATTCCAATAGCTGTTGCTAATTTCACAACTACTAATTTAGAAGGTTGCTCACCACTAACAGTTACTTTTAATAATCAGAGTATTGGAAACAACTATTTGTGGGATTTTGGTAACAATGATACTACCAGTCAAATTTTTAATCCTACTCAAACGTTTAGTTCACCAGGAACATATAATGTTTACTTATATGTAGTTGACTCCTCACGATGTAATATTAGAGATACAGCATCAATTGTTGTAAATGTATATGATAGCCCTACAATGCAAGCCACAGCAACAACTGTTGCATGTAGTAATACGTTTAATTTTAATAATACATCTACCGCTGGAACAGCATTAACCTATGGATGGAACTTTGGTGATAACACAACATCAACAAGTCAAAACCCTTCGCATACCTACTCAGGAAACGGATCATATACAGTTTCATTAATAGCTACTGACACAAAAGGATGTAAAGACACTTTGGAAATACCGGTTCAAATAGCTTTAACTCCAGATACTGTTGGTTTAGGAAATTCCTATTGCGCCGACAGCATTGTTCCTGTTCAATTATTTGCAAGTGGTGGAACTACTTATTCATGGGATCCTCCGGTAGGTTTAAGCAATCCAAGCATCTCAAACCCTGTGGCTAATCCAACAACAAGTACAATTTATAGTGTAACTATTACAGAGCTCGACGCTTCAAGCAATGTCTGTTCTTCGGTTAAAACAGTTACTGTTACTGTTAATCCAATTGTAACTGCTAATTTTGATCCTGCTACTGTTCCTTGTTCAAATACTTTTACTTTTAATGACTTAACTCAAGGTAACGTTGCGTCGTGGCAATGGGATTTTGGAGACAACACCACATCTAACTTACAGTCCCCAAGTCATACGTATCCAGCAAATGGTTCTTACACAGTAAATTTAATTGTATCCACAGCACAAGGCTGTAACGACACAATTCAGTTACCCGTTCAAATTGCATTAACTCCAGATTCAGTAGGGCTTGGAGCTATTTATTGCGCAGACAGCATTGTTCCAATCCAATTGTATTCAAATGGAGGAACAACCTATTCTTGGTTACCAGTTAACGGATTAAGTGATCCCGCCATAGCAAATCCAATCGCTTCACCAAGTGTTACCACTATTTATACAGTTACAATCTCAGAATTGGATTTTGATGGTAATACTTGTGCTTCTACAAAAACCCTTTCAATTGATGTAAATCC
Organism: Bacteroidia bacterium; assembly: GCA_044352985.1. Lineage (GTDB taxonomy): Bacteria > Bacteroidota > Bacteroidia > B-17B0 > Aurantibacillaceae > JADJDM01. The sequence continues at coordinate 80,564 of JBILCU010000006.1, read as the reverse complement.
TGAAGTGATGGCTGATTTCAACCCTGCTATTCAACCATGTTCCAACACATTTGATTTTGGTAATTTATCATCCGGACCAATAAATACTTGGTTGTGGGATTTCGGTGATGATTCAACTTCAATTCTTCAAGCACCAACTCACACTTATGCGGGTAACGGAGATTATACTGTTACACTAGTTGTTACTTCTGCACAAGGCTGTAATGATACTGTTTTTATTCCTGTTAAAATAGATCTGCATCCTGATACTATTGGTCCAGGCGCTATATTTTGCGCCGATAGTATTCTTCCGGTTCCTTTGTTTGCTGATGGTGGCGTAACTTATGCATGGTCTCCAGCATTAGGATTAACAGATACTACAATTGCTAATCCAATTGCGATTCCTGACCAAACAACTACTTACAGCGTAACAATTACAGAATATGATTTTGGAGGAAACGCATGTGCATCAACTCAAACCGTTACTATCCAAATAAAACCTGGAGTAACTGCAGATTTTACTTTTACAGCAGATCCGTGTAATAATACTTTTCAATTTAATGATGCAAGCTTCGGAAACGTAAGTAGCTGGGCATGGGATTTTGGCGATAGTAATTCTTCAACAACACAAAGTCCTTCACACACCTATGCAGCTGCCGGAACCTATCCGGTTAATTTAATCATTCAAAATGCAGAAGGATGTAATGATACAATAAGTACTCCGGTATTTCTTGGTAGTTTTGGTCCGGTAACCGTAAGTGGACCACAAACTCTTTGTTTTGGTCAGCAGGCACAATTAAATGCATCTGGCGGTGTTACTTATCAGTGGGTTCCGTCTTCAGGCCTGTCCAATCCTAATGTCGCTAATCCTATTGCCAACCCAAACACAACAACAAATTATTCTGTAATTATTACCACAGTAAGCTCAATAGGCGATTCATGTTCTCGTGAATTAACAACAGGAATTACTGTTCCCGCATTACAGCCTAATCAGTTAGCAACAAGCGCAAATCCTGATACCATTTATGCTGGTGATTTTAGTAATTTATCAAGCAATATTGGATCTCCATTAAATATTCTTTGGTCTCCATCATATCAGCTTTCAAGCATAACGGATTATAATCCAACCGCTAGCCCATTACATACCACAACCTATGCTGCTGTTGCAGAAGACGCTAATGGTTGTAAATTTTTATTGGATAGTGTAACTATTTATGTATTGTCTAGGTACTGTGATGAATCAACCGTATACGTTCCAAATACATTTACACCTAATGGTGATGGAGCAAACGACGTGCTTTATGTTAGAAGTAATTTTATTACCAAAATTTATTTTGCAGTCTATAATCGTTGGGGCGAATTAGTTTTTGAAACTACCGATTTAAGTAAGGGTTGGGATGGAATGTACAAAGGAATGAAAGTAGATCCAGGTGTATTTGGATATTACTTAAGATACGATTGTACGAATGATTTAAAAGGGTTTAAAAAAGGAAACGTAACGTTAATCAGATGATGTTTAATAAAAACATATTACTTATATTGCTTTTGTTTTTTGGGCTTAAATTAAGTTCTCAGGACATACATTTTTCTCAGTTTGGGATGTCTCCATTAAATTTAAATCCTGCGTTTACAGGTTTTTTTGATGGTGATTATCGTGGCGTTGCTAATTATAGAAGTCAGTGGACAACTGTTCCTGTTTCTTACTCTACCACATCAATTTCGTTTGATGCAAAACGGGCAATAAAAAATAATACACTAAACAACCTTGGTGCCGGTTTGCTTTTTAATAATGATGTCTCGGGAGATGGCCGTTACGGAATTACACAACTGTATTTGCCCCTAAGTTTCAATAAAACCACTGGAAAAGATTCAACAATATTTTTCGGATTTGGTGTTCAGCCAGGGCTTTCCAATATTGGCTTTCGTACATCAAAATTAACTTATGATAATCAGTGGGATGGCGACGCATATAATTCGGCGTTACCAACCGGAGAAAATTATTCTATTTTAAAAAGAACTTATTTTGACTTGAATATTGGAGGCATGTTTCAAATGCTTATTACCCCATCTTCAGTTTTAACTCTTGGTTTGAGTATGTCTCACTTAACAAGTCCAAAAGTTTCCTTCTTTAAAAACGATGAAATTAAATTAGATCAAAAAATAAATTCTTATTTGGCTTATCGAATAACATTTTCACCTAAGTTAAATTTACAAACCGAATACTTATTTCAACGACAAGGAAAATTTATGGAGAACGTTTTTGGGGCTCGCATTTCTTATGTAATTAATGTTGCAGAAAAACAAGCAGTAAGCGTAGGCTCATATTATAGGCTAAAAGACGCTGTAATTGCGCGCATAGGATACGATGTAAAACAATGGCAGTTTGGAGTGAGTTATGATGTAAACAACTCTGCATTTAAAGCAGCAACAAATCGCAGGGGCGCTATTGAATTTGCTGTAATTTACATCTTCAAGCAATCTTCCATTTTTATTCCTAAGAAAAGAAGTTGTCCGGTATATATGTAAGTTATTTTAAACAACTAATTTTACACCATGAATTTATTAGTTGTTGCCGCTACCGAATTTGAAATAGCTGAAATCAAGTCGTATTTTCAGAATAAAAACTCAATTCAGTTTCTTGTTACAGAAGTAGGAATGGCTTTAACTTCATATTCATTAACTAAAGCATTATTAATTAATCAATATGATTTAGTAATAAACGTAGGAATTGCAGGGGCATTTAATAAACAACTTACTATTGGAGAAGTTGCAGCAATTGAAGTAGATTGTTTTGCTGAGCTGGGTGCTGAAAACGATAATGAGTTTATCCCATTTTCGAACATGAATTTACCGGGAGCACATACTTTTTCAAATAAAAATTTGATTTCAAGTGAAACGTATCAGCAACTTAAAAAAGTAAAAGCAGCAACCGTAAACACCGTTCATGGTAACGAAGAATCTATCACGAAGTTTTTATCCATTCATGATGCGGAAGTAGAAAGTATGGAAGGTGCAGCGATTGCTATGGTTTGCGAAAAAGAAAACATTCCCTATCTACAAGTTAGAAGTATTTCAAATTACGTTACGAAAAGAAATACAAATGAGTGGAATATACCTTTGGCAATTAAAAACTTAAATGCTTCAATAATAAAAATTATAAACGAGTTACATGAAAACTAAACTGAGCCTTGGTTTTAGTCCGTGCCCAAACGATTGTTTTATTTTTGATGCCATCGTAAATCAACGTATTGATTTAGAAGGGATAGATTTTGATGTTCGCATGGAAGATGTGGAAACATTGAATCGTTGGGCAGTTGAAGGAAATTTGGATTGTACAAAATTAAGTTTTCATGCATTTGCACATTTAAGTAATGCCTATCAATTATTGAATGCAGGCAGCGCATTGGGCTTTAATTGCGGACCTTTGCTCATTTCGAAGCGTGATATTAGTTTTGAGGATATGCGCTCAAATCGGCTTAATATTGCTATTCCTGGAAAACTAACCACTGCTAATTTTTTATTATCCATTGCTTTACCTCAAGCAACCAATAAAAAAGAAATGCTTTTTTCAGAAATTGAAAACGCAGTGATTAATGAAGACGTTGATGCAGGATTAATCATCCACGAAAACCGATTTACCTATCAAAAAAAAGGACTAAAAAAAATAATTGATTTAGGTGAATACTGGGAAAGCCTTATTCATGCGCCTATACCGCTTGGAGGTATTGTAATAAAACGTAATTTTTCGGATGAGCTAAAACAAAAGATTGACAGAATCATTAAAAAAAGTGTACAATATGCTTTTGATCACCCTGAAGAAGTAATGCCCTTTATAAAACAACATGCCCAGGAGATGGATCCAAAAGTAATGCAACAACACATTCAATTGTATGTTAATGACTATTCAGTTGATTTAGGAAACAAAGGAAGAGAGGCTGTTATCTTGATGATGCAAAAAGCACAAGAATTAAATCTTGTTAATCAAATAAATCAGGATTTGTTTGTGTATCAAAATTAAAATATTCCCTAAACTTTTTGCAACTTTACCTTTTTAATTTTTTATGATTACAACAACATTAGGAGGAGCAATTAAATCAGCTTTAAACGAATTATATCAGCTTCAGGTTAACGAAGACACAATTGTTTTACAGCAAACTAAAAAAGAGTTTGAAGGCGATTTTACCTTAGTAATTTTTCCTTATGTAAAGCAATCTAAAAAAGGCCCGGAACAAACTGCACAGGAAATAGGGGAGAAGGTTAAATCAATTTGCTCTGCAATAGAGAAATTTAATGTTGTAAAAGGGTTTTTAAATATTTCATTAAGTCAGTCGTTTTGGTTGGAGTATTTTAATCAATTGCTTTTTACCGAACAATTAGGATTCAAAAATGTAGATGAACACTCTCCTTTAGTGTTATTGGAATATTCTTCTCCTAATACTAATAAACCTTTGCATTTAGGACATATCCGAAATCACCTATTGGGTTATTCAGTTGCTGAGTTATTAAAAGCTAATGGTAACCGTGTTCACAAAACTAGCATTACAAACGACCGAGGGGTTCACATTTGTAAATCCATGTATGCTTGGCAAAAAACCGGCAACGGAGAAACCCCAGAAAGAAGTGGAATGAAAGGCGATCACCTCGTAGGAAAATATTATGTTGCTTTTGATAAAATCTATAAAAGCGAAGTAGAACAATTAGTGAATAGTGGAAGCACAAAAGATGTTGCAGAAAAAAATGCACCTTCTATGTTAGCGGTACAGGATATGCTACGTAAGTGGGAAGCCGGGGATAAAGAAGTAATCGAGCTTTGGAAAACCATGAATAATTGGGTTTACAAAGGATTTGAACAAACGTATTCCACGCTGGGAATTGACTTTGATTCAAATTATTATGAGAGTAACACCTATTTGCTGGGCAAAGAAATGGTAACTGAAGGTCTGCAGAAAAAAGTGTTTTATCAAAAAGAAGATGGCTCTGTTTGGATTGATTTAACCGCAAACGGCTTAGATCATAAACTGGTTCAACGTTCTGATGGCACTTCTGTTTACATTACGCAGGATATTGGAACAGCCGTGTTGCGTTATAAAAATCACCCTGATGTAACTAAAATGATTTATACAGTGGGTAACGAGCAAGATTATCATTTTAAAGTATTGTTTTTAATTTTAGATAAACTCGGTTACAGTTGGGCAAAGGAATGTTACCATTTAAGCTATGGAATGGTTGAACTTCCTGAAGGCAAAATGAAAAGCCGTGAGGGAACTGTTGTGGATGCAGATGATTTACTTCAAGAGATGTATGATACTGCAGAATCAACAACAAAAGAGTTAGGAAAAATAGACGACTTTACCGAACAGGAGGCCAATCAACTTTACAGAACAATTAGTTTGGGCGCTTTAAAATATTTTATTTTAAAAGTAGACCCAAAAAAGAAAATGCTTTTTGACCCGAAAGAAAGCATTGATTTTAACGGGCACACCGGGCCGTTTATACAATACACGTATGCGCGTATTCAATCTGTTTTACGTAAAGGAAATTACTTGCAGCCACAAAATAATTCTACTCAATTGCAATTGCACGAAAGAGAAAAAGAATTGATAAAAACAATTCATCATTTTCCTATAGTGATTGAAGACGCCGCTAAAAATTACAGTCCGGCATTAGTTGCAAATTACGTTTACGAACTAGCAAAAAACTACAATCAGTTTTACCACGATGTTACCATTTTAAAAGAGCAAGATGAAACTTTACGTAATTTACGAATGCATTTGTCTTTTCTATGTGGACAAGTAATCCGCAACAGCATGAAACTGCTCGGAATTCAGGTTCCGGACAGAATGTAAAATTTTTACTTATGTAAAAATTTAATTGGAATCATTAAACAATTAAATCGAAAAGGTTTATTGTGAATAAAGAGTGGCTTTTAAACCCTTCTTTAATTTTAATCGATATGGTTCGTATTGTTTTTCTTCGCTACTGTTGATTTTTTTGCTTCTTTTCTTGTAAAATCTATTAATGTGTGATATGCTGTAGTAAATAAATATGTTTTGGATTTTTGCACATCTATTGAATCAAGTTTTCTCCACATTTTCTTGAAAGCAACTTGAATGATATCTCTCGCAAAATCTTTATCGCGAATTTGCTTAAGAATGAACCTATTTACCGCATTGGTATACTGATCAACACATTGGTTATATTCATTTACATTCATTTGATTTCTAAGACGAACATAAAAACAAAAAAGTTACAATAAGTATCCTTTTTTTAAAATTACTTTTAATTAGTGTAGATAGAAAACTCATCCTTTTTTAAAAATTATCCTAAAGAATAAAACTACACTATTATCATAAATTATTGATAAGCAAACACATAAGACGACAACAAGCGAATACAATTGCCTATATCCGTATATAACTATTTATTAACCGAATCCTGGTTTTTTCTCGTTGTTACTTTGCATCGTCAAATTTTGAGAGGCGCCTTAAATCAAAACGGACAAAAATTAATAAAGTAAAACAATTAAAAAACAAAAATCATGAACTCAATTAAAAACAAAGTAACATTAATCGGCAACTTAGGTAACGCACCTGAAATTAAATCTTTAGAAAACAATAAAAAATTAGCTCGTGTGTCTATCGCAACAAATGAAGTATATAAAAATCAAAAAGGGGAGCGCGTTACAGATACTACTTGGCACAATGTAATCATGTGGGGTCAGCTTGCTGATATTGCAGAGAAAATATTAAAAAAAGGTTCAGAAGTAGCTATTGAAGGTAAATTAATAAACAGATCGTACACCGACAAAGACGGGATAAAAAGATACATCACGGAAATACAGGCAAGTGAATTAGTGGTATTAGGAAAAGCGTAAAAAATCTTCGTCAATTAATTTTAAAAAATAACAATAATGAATACAATCAAAAACAAAGTAACCTTAATTGGTAATGTGAGCAAAGCACCGGAAGTAAAACAAATTGCGGAAAACAAAAAAGTAGCAAGAATTTATTTAGCAAGCAATGAAGTGTATAAAAATGCAAAAGGGGAAAAAGTTACACAGACCACTTGGCATAATATTGTGTTATGGGGCAAACTAGCAGAACTTGCTGAACTTCAATTAAACAAAGGTGCTGAAATTGCTATTGATGGCAAACTGATTAATAGAAATTATACTGATAAAAACGGAGTATTGCGTTACAGTACAGAAATTTTAGCAAATGGCGTAATCATTATGGGGAAAGCTTAAAATCAATTGAAACAAAACAACATAACTTCTTAAATTCTAATTAATAAATAACAGTTTAATAATAATAAAAATGAAAAATAGCATCAATAAAATTACATTATCAGGAAATGTAGGAACTCAACCAACAGTTAAAACAATAGCAAATAATAAAAAAATGGCTTTTCTTTCTCTAGCTACACATGAGTTTATAAAAACAAGCGACGGAAAAATTAAACGGTTAACGATTTGGCACAAAGTAGTGCTAAACGGACGATTAGCAGAGTTAAGTGAAAACACAATTACTAAAGGGGCTGAAATTCAAATTGCTGGCAAACTGATTACACGTAACAAAAAAAGTAAAGAAGGAATTACGCAAACCATATCTGAGATTAGAGCAAAGGATTTGGTTATTATTGGAAAAGCGTGATGAAATAAAAAATTAAATACGGTGGTTGAGGCTCTCTAAACCAACATTAAAAACTATTCAAAAACTATGCTTGTAAAAACCTACGGTTACGCGGTAACCGGAATTAACGCAACTCAAATTACAATTGAAGTAAACATGACCACGGGAATAAATTTTTTTCTCGTGGGTTTACCCGATAGCGCAGTAAAAGAAAGTCAACAACGAATTATTGCAGCTATAAAAAATTGTGGTTATAAAATGCCGGGTAAAAGTATTACTGTTAACATGGCTCCCGCCGATATTCGTAAAGAAGGCGCGGCGTATGATTTAAGTATTGCAATCGGAATTCTTGCAGCATCTGAGCAATTAAAAATTGAATTATTAAATGATTATGTAATCATGGGTGAATTATCACTCGATGGTGAATTACGACCAATTAGAGGAGTTTTGCCAATTGCTATTAAAGCAAAAGAAGATGGCTTCAAAGGAATTATTTTGCCTAAACAAAATACAGCAGAGGCATCAGTTGTAGAAGGACTCGAAGTTTATGGCGCAGAAAACATGCTTCAAATCATTCGATTTTTGAATGATGAAGGTGAATTGGAAAAAGCAACTTTTAAACGTGAAGATAATGATCAAAATCAACAACATTATGATTTTGATTTTTGTGATGTACGTGGGCAAGATAACATCAAGCGTGCACTTGAAATTGCAGCTGCAGGTGGGCATAATGTGATTCTGATTGGTCCGCCCGGAGCAGGAAAAACAATGTTATCAAAAAGATTGCCTTCTATACTTCCCGAATTAAGCATTCAGGAAGCGCTTGAAACTACAAAAATTCATAGTGTTGCAGGTAAGCTGAGCAAACATGCCGGATTAATTCAGCAACGCCCATTTCGTTCACCACATCATACAATTTCTGATGTTGCACTTGTAGGTGGAGGAGGAAACCCTCAGCCCGGCGAAATTTCATTGGCGCATAACGGTGTTTTGTTTTTAGATGAACTTCCTGAGTTTAAACGTACCGTTCTCGAAGTTATGCGCCAGCCACTCGAAGATAGAGTGGTAACCATTTCACGAGCAAAAAACACAGTTGAATATCCCGCAGGCTTTATGTTAATTGCAAGTATGAATCCTTGTCCGTGTGGATTTTACAATCATCCTGAAAAACAATGTGTTTGCGGCCCAGGTGTTGTACAAAAATACCTGAACAAAATTTCAGGACCATTACTAGATAGAATTGATTTGCATGTTGAGGTAACACCTGTACCATTCTCCGAACTCTCAAAAGCTCCTGCAAGAGAAAAGAGCAGAGACATTAAATTACGCGTGATTAAAGCAAGGAAAATTCAAAAAGAACGTTTTAATAATAGGACGGGTATGCATAGCAATGCGCAATTACGCACAAAAGACTTACAAGTGTTTTGTAAATTAAATGAAGCAAGTTCTGTTTTGCTTAAAAATGCAATGGAAAAATTGGGGTTGTCAGCACGAGCGTACGACCGCATTTTAAAAGTTGCTCGTACCATTGCTGATTTAGATCATTCTGAAAATATAGAAACGCTTCATGTTGCTGAGGCAATTCAATACAGAAGTTTAGATCGATCGGGATGGGCTGGGTAAAATACCATTAATATTTAGCGCCGCCTGTTCCGATTTTCTCGATAGGGTGCCAGGTGGTTTTGATTTCCTGTAAATCAATAATAAAATAAGGGTTTTGCTGATCTTCCTTCATCCAGTCTTTGTTCCAAAAAAACGTTCGTTTTACATTTAAAGAAGCGTTTTCTGAAATTACTTTTTTCTCTTGTGCGTTGTTTCTGCAATAAATAATTGCATTTACATCCATATGTGAAGAAAAATGAGTGTGTAATTCTTTTGCATTACCGGTTAATACATTTACGATGCCGGCAGGCACATCACTTGTTGCCATAACCTCAGCAAAAGTAATTGCTGATAACGGCTTGCCCTCGCTTGTTAAAACCACACAAGTATTGCCTCCTGCTATAACTGGAGCTACAACAGAAACAAAACCGATAAGCGAAGTGTTTTCATCAGCAATAATAGCTACAACTCCCATTGGCTCAGGAACTGAAAAATTAAAATGAGATGAGGCAACAGGATTGACTGAGCTAAACAACTGCTGAAATTTATCGCACCATCCCGCGTAATATACCAACCGATCAATAGCTAAAGCTACTTCTTGTTCTGCTAATTTTTTTGCAACACCTTGTTGTTGTAATTCTTTTACGAATTGATCTTTACGGCCTTCCAGCATTTCTGCCATACGGTATAGAATTTGACCGCGATTAAACGCTGCCTTTTCGTTCCATCCGCTTTGCGCTGCTCTTGCTGCAACAACTGCGTTTCTAAAATCTTTTCTGCTGCTCAAACAAACGTTTGCAATTGTCTCTTTTTTAGCGTTCATAATTGAATAATATCTTCCGCTTTCGGTTCTGGGAAATTGCCCACCGATAAACAATTTATAGGTTTTTAATACTTCTATTCTGCTCATAACTATCGTAAATATAGTAGTTTCGTTTCAAAGTTCAAATAGTGCAACAGAGGCTGTTATTGTTTAGAAAGTACTTTTTTCATCGCAGATGCCTTCAGCAAACATTCTTCGTATTCTTTTTCCGGATCGCACTTTGCAGTTATAGCGCTTCCAACAGCATAGCTTAAGAATTTGTTTTTAGAATTGTAAACTATACTTCGAATAACAACATTAAAATCAAAATTACCTTTAGGGTCAATAAATCCTATACTTCCAGAATAAGCGCCTCTCCTAAAATTTTCGTATTGATCAATTAATTGCATTGCTCTTATCTTTGGTGCACCAGTCATAGAAGCAGGAGGAAAAGTGGCTTTAAAAATAGTTTTGATAGTTGTATTCGGATCTATTTCACATGTAACAGTAGACTCCATTTGATGAACTTGCTTATACGTTTTTACATCAAACAATTCGCTCACGCTTACAGTACCTTTTTTTGCAATTCGAGACAAATCATTTCTTGAAACATCTACAATCATTACGTTTTCATTGATTTCTTTTTCGTTTTCACGTAATGCGTTTTTATTTAATTCATCCTCTGCAACACTTTTTCCTCTTGGAGCAGTTCCTTTTATGGGTTGAGTAAATACTATTTCATCTTGCTTACATATAAAACGCTCAGGGCTTGATGAAATAAGTACATGTTCATCTAGTTTTGTGTAGCAAGCAAAAGGAGCTTCGGATATTGAGTTTAATTGTAAAAAAAGATCTTCTGCATTAATTTCTGCGTTCTCACTAAAATACTGCATACAATAATTTACTTCGTAAATATCTCCTTGCTGAATGTGCTGTTTTAATTGATGAACAGCTTTTAGGTAGTCTTGTTTTGTTGTTGATGGTTGAAGAAAAATCGGTGTGCTTTTTTTCGGTTGATCAGTTAAAGAATTTAGGAATTGTATTAGTTCTTGTTCTCTTTCAACGGGAGAAATAGTTAAAGTATTATCTTTAACCATAACTACAATTTCAGGAATAAAAAAACAAGAATCGTTTAATTGATGCGAGTTGTTATTTGTGGAGTGCAGTTGTTCGAATTGATTTTTTAAATCATAACTAACATAACCAAACATCCATGAGCCGTGTTTTGCTTCTAATTCATCCAATTCATAAATGATGTCTTTAGCGCCAAAAGCCGCAATTAATTGATATTTTGAAGGATGATTGTTTGAATAATGTATGGAACAATAATTAAAGGATGAGGAATAAGATATAAGTTTTAATACTAATGCTTTTATTTCTGTTTGACTCATAAATTTTATTAGAATAAAAAACTAATAATCTGATTAAACTTAATTTTTATTATCGTTATGATTCATGAGAACCTCATAAATTAACATGTCACTTTTTAATTAAAATTAAACAGTTACTAAATTAATTTTTATTTGTTTGCCCAAACTGATTCATTACAAGTTTTGATTAGTTTAAGAAAATAGTTTAACTTGCATAAAATTTGTTTTTATGATTAAGAAACTAGTTCTCTTATTTAGCATGCAATTATTTGGCTTTTATTTAGTAAGTCAAAATTACATATCTATTTCACCTGAAGCATATGACGAATTAAAAGTGCTTGGTAAATTAGACCCAACTGCGGTTTATCGTTTTCCAAATAAAAGCATAAACGGAATTTCAGAAAAAATTAAACCTAATATCCATCAGTTGGATAGTTTTGGGATATTACCCTGCAATTGTTTAGTTCCTTTAGATACTACTTTTAGAGTTGCAGAGTTTAGCGGTTATTCTTTAACAAACGGGTACAGAAACGATGATGCTTCAACAGGCCCAAAAGCTCTACCTTTTATATTTAATTTTTACGGAAACAGTTTTGACACTGTTTATATAAATAATAACGGTAATATTTCTTTTACTTCACCTTACAGTACATTTTCATCAACAGGATTTCCTAATACGACATTTAATATGATTGCACCTTTTTGGGCTGATGTTGACACTAGAAATACGGGTAGCGGTTTAGTTTATTATAAAATAACGGATCACTACATGATTGTTAAATGGGATAGTGTTGGTTATTTCTCTAATCAAGCAGATAAAAAAAACACTTTTCAGTTAATTATTTCTGATGGAACGGATCCAATAATTCCAAACAACAACAATGTTGCTTTTTGTTATGGCGACATGCAGTGGACAACAGGGAATGCTTCCCAAGGTGTAAATGGGTTTGGCGGCGTTGCCTCTACCACGGGAGTTAATGTTGCAAACGGAATCAACTATGCCCAGATTACTCGTTCAGATTCATCAGGCTACTTATATGATGGACCTTACGGATTAAATGATGGTGTTGATTTTTTAGATTATCAGTCTTATTTTTTCGATGTATCTGATTCATTAAATATACCTGCAACTGCTTACGATAGCATTTGTGATACTATGATTGTAGTAAGCAATTTTGCAACATGGACTGTTTTTATAAACGCAATGGAATCCACTGATAGCGCTTTTATGAGTGTTATTTCGGCACCTGATGGGATGACATTTACTGTTGATACTTTACCTTCGAGTTTAAGAATAAACGTAGTGTATAATCCAACTCAAATTGGAAATCATTTTTTAAAAATTGCATATTGGGATTCATACAACGTAAACGATGTAAATTTTTATGAAATAAGTCTGGATGTTCAAAGCATAAATACTGTAGGTTTAAGTTCTTTAGCTAATTTATCAAACGATTTAATTGTTTATCCGAATCCGGCAGGAAGTGAATTGAATGTAAAACTTTTAAATCATCAAAAAATAACTAAATTAATAATTAGAAACATTGAAGGAAAAGCTATAGTGATTAAAAATGATCTTAGTAAAGTTTCACTTAATCAATTAGATAAAGGCATATATTTTATTGAGATTAGCGACATAAGCGGTAAGAGATATTTTAATAAGTTTATCAAAGAATAATTCTTGTTTACTCTAAACTTAAATTTTCAATTTCCAATACTTTATTAATTCTTCCAGCGATTTAGCGTTTAAACAAAATTCTTTGTTTAACATGCCTTTGCGCGCAGCATACACACCATATTGCATATCGCTAATTCCGCTTATGGCATGCGCATCTGGATTAATGGAAATCATTACATTTTTTTCCATGCAATAAGGTATCCATCTCCAGTCAATATCTAAACGATAAGGATGCGCATTCAATTCAATTGATACGTCATTAGCTGAACAAGCATCTATGATTTTTTTGTGATTGATGGGATAACCCGGTCGCGAAAGCAAAAGCCTACCCGTTGGATGTCCGAGAATTTTGGTGTAGGGATTTTCAATGGCTTTAATAATGCGATCTGTTGCTTTTGTTTCATCCATTTTAAAACCCTGATGAATTGATGCAACTACAAAATCAAATTGTTTTAAAATACTTTCTTCATAATCTAATGAACCATCACTCAAAATATCCGACTCTATTCCCTTCAGGATACGGAAAGGAAATAACTTTTTATTTAGCGCATCAATCTCTTCGTGCTGCAATAAAACGGTTTCAGGTTTTAAGCCATTTGCATACACAGCAGATTGTGAATGATCGCAAAGTCCAAAATAGGTTAAGCCCAAATCGACACATGCTTTTGCCATTTCCTCAATACTATTCAATCCATCACTGTAAGTGGAATGATTGTGCAGGCAACCTTTTAAATCGGTATTCTCAATAAGTTCGTATTTATTGTATTTATTGATGTAATCAGATTCCCACAATCCTTCGCGCAGTTCAGCAGGAAAATAAACAGTATTTAAATTTTGATATACCTCTTCTTCCGACAACTGATTTGTTGTTTTTAAATCATTAAAATGTATGGCGTTAAGATGTTCATCAGTTGAAGAGGTTTTTACTAAATTATAGTAAAATTCATTAGTTGGCGCAACATGAATTTGAAATGGATACGCTTGCTGTTTTGACCACTCTATTACTTTATCCGAATAACGTTCTTCAATAAGTAAATCAAAAACAGAAATTACTTCTGCTTTTCGGTGAAGCTCTCCGGTAAATGAAATCAATGCATCTGGAAATAATTGCTTTATCGGCTGAATGAATTCATTAGCAAAAAATGCCGCGTAAGCATAATGGTATTTATCTTTATTTGCAAATAAAAACTCAACTGATTTTTTTATTTCTTCTTGGCTTTTTACACCAAAACCTTTCAGTTTGATTAATCTGTTTTCATTGCAGGCATACAATAATTCACCAACTGATTCAATCTGTAATTCTTTCCAAAGCTGCGCTACTTTTTTAGGGCCAAGTCCTTTTACTTTTAATACATCCATTAATCCTTCGGGTGTTTTTTGTAAAAGCACCTGCAATTCCTTTGTGGTTCCAGTTTGATTAAGTTCATCTATTTTAGCGGCTATTCCTTTTCCAATGCCTTCTATAGTTTCTAACTCTTCAATTGTTTTACCACTCAAATCCAGATTCATTTTTGAAATGCGATAAGCGGCAGATGAAATGGCTTTAATCTTAAAAGGATTTTCTTGATGCAACTCCATTAGTTTTGCAGTCAGCTCTAAAATATCTGAAATGGTTTCTGTAATCATATTCTATTTTTAATCAATGATTCAGCAATGATTAAATCATTAGGTAAAGTAATTTTAATGTTTTCCGGATTTCCTTCGGTTAAAATTACTTCGTGACCTGCGTGTTCAAATACAGTTGCATCATCTGTAAACGAATGATTATATTCTACTTCAAATGCATTTTTAATAAGCCCTGTTTTAAAACATTGAGGCGTTTGCACAATTTTATAATCGTTCCTGTTTACTGCTTTACTGTTATTATTTTCAATAAGCCGAATGGATTCATTAACTGAAACAACAGGTATTCCTGATCCATTATTTTTTGCTGATTCAAACGCTTTTTGAATGGTAACAACTGAAACAAGTGGGCGAGCAGCATCGTGAATAGCTACCAATGCCTCTGTTTCGTTAATTTGATTTAACCCATTCTTAACAGAATGGAAACGGGTTTCGCCACCTTCTGTAATCATTATTTTTTTATCAGAAAAATAGTGACTCATCATGTTGCTTACTTCTTTAATATAATTTTTATGTACGCAACAAATCACTTTAATTGAAGAATTATAATCGTAAAATCGTTGAATTGTGTGAATAAGAATGGGCTTATTATTAATCTTTAAATATTGTTTTGGAATATCACTATTCATTCTAGAACCGTTTCCTCCGGCCACAATGATTACATACTCATTCATGGTGTGAAAATTTTTTTATTTCATCAATGTATTTTCGTTCGTTGGATAAACGAGGGACTTTATTTTGTCCGCCCAATTTATTTTTTTGTTGCATCCATCTCATAAATGTATTGTTTGAAACAACAGTTAATAATGGGAAATGAATAACGTAATTATTAAATCGCTTTGCTTCATAATCTGAATTTAACTGTTTTAATTCTTTATCAAGCACATCCACGAAATACTCTTTATTGGTTGGTTCTTTTTCAAATTCAATTAACCATTCATGGCTACCGCTACTTTCATTCATAAACAAAGGCGCAACGGTATATTCTATAATTTGTGCATGTGTTTTTTCGCAAGCAACTTGTAAGGCTTGTTCAGCATTATGAATCATCAATTCTTCGCCAAATACATTAATGTGATGTTTTGTTCTTCCTGCAATAATGAAACGATAAGGCTGCAAAGAAGTGAACTGAACAGTATCACCTAATTGATATCTCCAAAGCCCGGCAGTTGTGGAAATTACCATGGCATAAATTTTACCAATTGTTACTTCGCTGAGTGAACAAACTTTTGGATTTGTTTTTCCGTTTTCTTCGATAGGAATAAACTCGTAATAAATTCCATAATCAAGCATTAATAATAATTCTTTTTTATCTTTTTGATCTTGTATTCCAAAAAATCCTTCGGATGCATTATAGAGCTCAATAAAAGAAACATTATCATTAGCAAACAACTGTTTAAACTGATTTGCATAAGGAGTAAAACTAACACCGCCATGAAAATAAACTTCTAGGTTTGGCCAAACTTCTTTAATGCTTTCAACGCCTTTTTCTTTTAAAATATTTTTTAGTAATACCATCATCCAGCTAGGAACGCCTGCAATACTGGTTACATTTTCATCTTTGGTGGCAATCACCATTTTCTTCAATTTATCTTCCCAATTGCTTATCAATGCAATATTGATATCCGGTGCACGAAAATACTCTGCCCATAAAGGTAAATTCTGAATCACAATAGCGCTTACATCTCCTTGAAAGGATTGATAATCTCCAAAATAATCCGTTTGATGACTACCTCCAAGAGCTAAGTTTTTTCCTGTAAATAAATTAGTTTCCGGATTGTTTACGCAATGAATCGTTACCATATCCCTTCCACCATTATAATGACAGCCATCTAAACTTTGCGGACTAACGGGAATGAATTTACTTTTGTCAGATGTTGTTCCGCTAGATTTGGCAAACCATTTTATTTCTTCCGGCCATAATAAATTTTGTTCTCCTCTGCGTAAGCGTTCAATATATGGTTTTAATGTTTCATAATCTTGTAATGGAATCTGTTGTTTAAACTGTTCATGATTTTTAATCTCACCAAATTGATGCTTTTTACCAAATTCCGTTTTCTTGCCTTCTTTTAACAACTTAAAAAACCATTCTTCTTGTACATCAATAGGGTAGCGCATAAACAGCTCCATTTGATGCATACGTTTTTTCATTAGCCAGGCCGCTATGGAATTAATAATAGGCATTAACGCTTGGCTTTAAAAAATTGTTTAATGATTTCAGAACATTCGTTCTCTAAAATTCCAGAAATTATTTCTGTCTTTGGGTGAAGTAAATTAGAAGATTGTTTAGAAAATCCACGTTTTTCATCATGAGCCCCATAAACGATTCTAGACACCTGACTCCAATATAATGCGCCTGCACACATTACGCAAGGTTCGAGTGTTACATAAAGTATACATTCTGTTAAGTATTTTCCTCCCAAATAGTTTGCGGCACTTGTAATGGCTTGCATTTCTGCATGAGCCGTTACATCATTCAGTCTTTCAGTTAAGTTGTGTGAACGTGCAATGATTTTATTTTCTGCAACCACAATAGCTCCAACCGGTACTTCATCAGCATCATAGGCTTTTTGAGCTTCTTTTAAAGCCTCTTTCATAAAGTACTCGTGAGAAAAAACTTGCATGAGAACAAAAATAATCAAAGCTTTTGTTCTGCAACCTGAGTCCAAAAGAAATAACGTTGATTTTGATGTTTAATAGAGCTTTTTAAAGCCCTTTAAATTTATTTTTGAATTACAAATTTTGAAGATTTAATTTCTCCGTCAAGTTCATAGGTGCAAAAATAGATTCCATTAGGTAATGTGTTCCAGGTTTCGGTCTCACTTAATTCAAGGGTAATAGTTTGAATACCCGGCTCCACTTTTTGTTTATTGGAATAAATTACTTTTCCTAATAAATTAAAAATATCAACTTTTACTACTTGACTTTCTTTTGAAAGGTTGTTTAACTCAATGTTAAGTGTTGATTTTACCGGATTAGGAAACACATTAAAAGCGGCATTCTGATCAGTAATTTCCTCTTGCAAAATTTCACCAGCTAATTTTGGGGAGAAACTAGAGGAGTAACTCGAAAAATTGAATCGCATATTTGGTCGAGTAGTTGATCTTGTTCCAGTAGTATTAGTACAAACACCACCTGTTGCAACATCTGATTTTAAATAGAGTGTATTATAAGTAGTAAGAGTTGTAGCAAATACTTTCGAATCACCCATATAAGCACTGTTATTCCAACATATTTCAACCAAAACATTATTCACACCATCATAAATAAAAGGAGCTGAAAAAGTATGAGTATTCCAACCAGCCACAGCGGTTACATTTCCTGTAAAAACAGTTGTAAATCCGGTTGCACTTAAAAAGCTTGTTGATGAAAATGAAGTATTTCCAGTGTGTCTCATTTTAATTGTAAATGCACTCATGGCCTGGTTAACGGCAGAAGAAACATTAAAACCAAGAGATCTAATCATGTTATTGGCTGAAGTATAACCTGCAGCTGTTAATTCTGCTTTTGTTAAAATAAATTGAACTCTTTCATCCATGTAATAAGTTCCATAAGGTGCAATTACTGTTGTTGAAGTTCCGCTACCAACAGTAACCGTTGAACCCGTTGTTGTTCCTGATGATGAGGTAGTAAATGAACTTGCTGTAGAATAGGCGCTGCTTCCAGACGAACAAACCGTCTGCACTTGAAATTGATAAACTGTTGAAGCAGTTAAGCCACTAATAGATTTTGAATTTGTTGATGATGTAGTACTTAACCATGTTGTTGATGTGGATGGTTTATATTGAATATTGTAACTGCTTGCACTGGATGCAGCAGTCCAACTTAATGTTGCTGATGAAGTAGTAATGCTTCCTGCAGTTAATCCTGTTGGCGTAGAGCAACTTATTGTTCCGCCAGATGAAGTACCGCAACCATTTGAAGTTAGCAATGATGCTTTTGCACCACCTGTTGCAAAAAGAGCTTGCATTCTTGATTTTTGACCCAACGTAAACATGTTCATACATCCATCATCCGTGTAATCCATGTAATTCATAAACATTTCCGCTGTTGTTCCGCAGGAGTTTGATTTTGGATGTGTTGGGCAACCGTAGTTTGAAGTGTTGTGAGTAGGAGTATCGGTTACATTATCGCTACCGCAAGTGGCATCGCCCCAAATGTGACGTAAATTTAGCCAGTGACCAACTTCGTGTGTAGCAGTTCTTCCTTTGTTAAAAGGCGCAACTGCTGTACCTGTATTACCAAAATATTTATTTCCTATTACAACACCATCTGTTGCTGCTGAACCTCCAGGAAATTGAGCATAACCCAATAAACCACCACCTAAATTACAAACCCAGATGTTTAGGTATTTATCAGTTGGCCAAGGGTTAACTCCTCCCGTTGCACTTGACTTCATTTTGTCATCAGCAGCAAAAGATGTAACGGTAGTTGATGTTCTGGTAATGCCAGTTGTTGCAGCACCGGTAGGTGAAACGGATGCTAGGCAAAAATTAATCTCTGCATCAGCGGCAAGGCTTGTAAATGTTGAAGGGATATTAATTTTATCCGCATTCAATAGTCTGAAATCATTATTTAAAATGGAGATCTGCGATTGAATTTGAGCATCAGAAATATTTTGCGCGGTAGTATTAAATAATACGTGAACAACAACAGGTATATTTCTAATAACATTAATTTCATTTAAATTATTATTAATTCGGGAGCTATTGTTAAACTCTATGTAGTTTTGAGTATGTTGTTCAACCTCGGCCATGTTCTCAGTAATAGCTGGATCCAATGATTTTAATCTTTCAAGGTTTTCCATTGTGCCACAATGACGTTGTGCTACTATTGACATTGATGCAACAAAAAAACTAATTAATAGTATGACTTTTTTCATGATTAAATTTTTGCAAAATGTATAAAAACAAAAATCAAAAAACAATACCGTTCATCCGTTTCAGAAATTAGTTTTAAATTCAGTTGTAAACAGGTATAAAATAGTATTTAAATTCATTTTGTTTAAAAAAAGCATTCTCAAATGAATTAATAGTCAGCAGATTTTTCATATTTGTTTAATAATCCTAAAAGAGATGAGTCAAGAATTACAAAAAATTTACCACGCCTTCTTACAATCGGGTCAAAAAATTTGTACCGATACACGTAAAATTGAAAAAGGAGCGCTTTTTTTTGCATTGCGTGGACCAAATTTTAACGCTAATGAATTAGCTCAAAAAGCAATTGAATTGGGTTGTTCAATTGCAGTTATTGATGATGAAAAATTCGCTGATGTTCAAAACACAATTCTTGTGAATGATGTTTTAAAAATGCTTCATGATTTAGCGAATTATCATAGAAGACAACTCACTATTCCAATCCTAGGTATTACTGGAAGCAACGGAAAAACTACGTCGAAAGAACTAATTAATGCGGTTTTATCCAAAAAATTCAACACACTCGCTACATATGGTAATTTAAATAATCATATTGGTGTGCCACTTACTTTATTAAGTATCACAAAAGAACATGAGTTTGCAATTATCGAAATGGGTGCAAATCATCAAGGAGAAATTAATATGCTTTGCGAAATTGCGGAACCCGATTTTGGTGTTATTACTAATATCGGTAAAGCACACCTTGAAGGTTTTGGTGGTATTGAAGGGGTTAAAAAAGGGAAGAGTGAAATGTATAAATATATAGCCAAAAAAAATGGAAAAATATTTTTACACGGTGATGATGATGTACTACAGGATTTAGCAAAAGAAAATGATAAAATAACATATGGTACCAAAAAATTATACGATGTTGTTGGTAAATTAAAACAAGACGATGAAAAAGTACAGTTTGCCTGGAAAACAAGATATAATGCCTCAGAATTACAAGCTGCACCTTTCGTTTCAACACATATAGTAGGTGTTTATAATTATTACAATTTATTGTGCGCGGCTTGTGTTGGTAATTTTTTTAAGGTAGATGAAAATTTAATTAATGAAGCTTTATCTGAATACGAGCCAAGCAATAATCGTTCTCAATTACATAAAACACAGAGAAACACGCTAATTTTAGATTATTACAATGCCAATCCAACCAGTATGCGTGCTGCTATTGAAAATTTTGCTCAGCTTCAATTAACTGGTAAGTGCTTGATTCTTGGTGATATGCTTGAGCTAGGAGAAGAATCAATAGCTGAACATAAAGCTATTATTGATTTATTGCATGAAAAAAAACTGAATGATTATTTTTTAGTAGGACCAATTTTTAAAGGAATTACCTCAACCAAAAGCTTCAATAGTTCAGAAGAAGCTAGAGGTTTTTTAAGCACATTGAATCTGAAAGATAAAACTATTTTAGTTAAAGGCTCAAGAGGAATTAAATTAGAGGTGATTCTTGATAGTTTGTAAGATTTTAAATTTTACAAAACGGCATTCAAGTTATTTTTTTTCGTCAGGGTTAATCCCATGCTGTTCTTTCAGTATATTATCCCACTCTGATTTCTCACGTTGTTTTTTGTAAATGATAACTGCAATAAAAATAAATGCAGTAAGAACTATTATTCCTAAAGATGCCCAGATTAAGCTCCCACTTGATTTAACAACAACCAAAAAAACAATTACAAATAAAAAAACAGTTGCTACTTCGTTCCATAAACGAAGTTTAAAAGAGGTGTTTTTAAACATGTTGTTTTTTTGCTGCGTAAAAATAACTTGACATTGTACCTGATAAAGCCATAAACCACCAACAAAAAATAATTTGAGTAACATCCAGGGTTGAGAGATGTAAGCTGAAAAATTCATAAACAACATCCAAAAACCAAATATACTTGCCAAAATAGCGGATGGCCAGGTTATACCATACCATAATCTTTTTTGCATGATTGCAAACTGATTGGTTAAAATGCTTTTTTCAGGTTCAGTTTTTTGTTGAGCCTCGGTTTGGTAAATGAATAAACGTACAATGTAAAATAAACCGGCAAACCAGGTTACTACAAAAATAATATGAAGTGCTTTTATGTAATCAATCATGATAAAAGGTTAAACTATTTAAAACAAAAGTAATTTTCCATTCTAAAGAATACAAATTTGTATTTTTGTTTCTATTAATACTACTTTATGAAATCAAAATTCGCAAGAGAATCTCTCACTATCAATACCGAACACGTTTTACCAAATGATACCAATCACATTGGCAATTTATTTGGAGGCAGATTATTGCAATGGATGGACATTACCGGAGCAATTGCTGCTCAACGCCACTCTAGACGGGTATGTGTTACTGCAACAGTTAATAATGTTTCATTTAACCGACCAATAAAAAATAACAGCATTGTTACTTTAGAAGCTAAAGTTTCTCGTTCATTTCATTCGAGTATGGAAGTTTTTATAGAAGTGTTTGTTGAAGACCAGGTTACGGGTGAAAGAACCAAATGCAATGAGGCCATTTATACCTTTGTTGCTATTGATCAAAATGGATCTCCATTGCCGGTTCCTGAATTAATACCAGAAACAGAAGAAGAGAAAAAACGTTTCGAGGGTGCGCTACGCAGAAAGCAATTAGCATTAATTTTATCCGGAAGAATGAAACCCGAAGAAGCTACAGAATTAAAAAACATATTTATTCACGATTAATTAATATATCGTTTTTGGTTTAACAAACAGAATTAATTACTTTAGTTAGCCATAAACGTTATGAATTACATCAAAATATTTTTAGTTTTATTTTTTAACTGGTCAATTTTATTTGCTCAGGTTAACGAACAATTTACAGATGGCGATTTTACAACTAATCCTGTTTGGTCTCCATCTGTATCAAACGACTTTGTAATAGCTTCCGGACAATTACAATCCAATAATACCGTAGCATCGAGTAGCTTTTATATTTCTACTCCATCAACAACTAGTTCAAATGCACAGTGGGAGTTTTTTGTAAATCTTAAATTTGCCACGTCCGGAAGTAATTATGTTGATGCTTTTTTGATGGCTAATAATGCTAATCTATTAAGCCCAACATTAAGCGGTTATTTTGTAAGAATCGGAAACACCAATGATGATGTTTCTTTATATAAAATGGTATCTGGTGCGGCAAGTATTTTAATTGATGGTGTAAACACATCTGTTGCGAGTTCAAGTAATAATCTTATAAAAATTAAAGTAACAAGAAATACAGCTGATCAATTTACTTTGGAAAGAGACATGACGGGTACAGGAAACAATTATGTTGCAGAAGGCAACATTACAGATGCTACTTTTAGTTCATCAACTCATTTTGGGTTTCTTATTAAACAGTCAACTGCCAGTTTTTTTCAAAAACATTTTTTCGATGATATTTATGTTGGCCCTATTGTCGTTGATCAAACTCCGCCTACGATTTCACAAATATCTGCTCTTTCCTCAAATCAGTTGGATGTTTTGTTTAACGAAAATATTGATGCGACTACTGCTCAAAACATCAATAATTATTTTGTGAGTAATGGAGTAGGAATTGCTCAGATAGCTTCACTTGATTTACAAAACTCGAAGTTGGTTCATTTAACGTTTACAAACTCATTTGTAAACGGCTTCCAACATACTTTAACCATTAATAATGTACAGGATGCTTTTGGAAATACTTGTTCTAACTTAATAGGTACTTTTACCTATCTGGTTTTTGCAACACCTAATTACAAAGACATCATCCTTACCGAAATCATGGCGGATGTAAATCCAGTTCCTGCGGGCTTACCCGCAAAACAATACATTGAGTTGTATAATAAGAGTTCAAACTATTTTTATTTAAATGGTTTGCAGTTTAGTGATGGAGTAAGTTCAGCATCAATAACAAACAACTACACTTTTGCTCCGGGCTCGTATGTTTTGATTTGCAAATCAAGTGACACGGCATTGTTTACAGGAATATCAAATAAAATTGGAACTGCAAGTTTTCCAACTTTTAATACTACTGGAGATCCAGTTTTTATTTACGATGGAAACGGAAGTGTTTTGGATTCCATTCGTTATACGCAAGCTTGGTATAGAGATGTTGTGAAAGATGACGGAGGATGGAGCTTGGAATTAATTAACCCAACACTCAATGTAAATTGCCCTGCACAGAATAATTGGATTGCAAGTAACGCAACAGCGGGAGGTACTCCCGGAGCACAAAATTCGGTGTATTCTCTTTCACCTGATATTACCTCACCAAATTTTATATCTGCAAATCTTTTGGATTCAATAACTCTCGAACTTTGTTTTAATGAAGCCGTTGATGCCTCACAAATCACCAACATAACAAAATATTCAGTTAATAATGGAATTGGAAATCCAACACAAGCAATTGCTTCAAGCAACAATCAATGCGTTACTTTAAAATTTTCTACACCATTTGTTAGTCAACAAATTTATAGCCTTACATTTTCTACATTAAGTGATTGTTCGGGCAATTTGGTTACACCAGGAAACGCAAACTTCACTTACATACAAATTTCATCTCCAAATTACAAAGACATCATCCTAACTGAAATCATGGCGGATGTAAATCCAGTTCCTGTCGGTATTCCTGCAAAGCAATACATTGAGTTGTATAATAAGAGTTCAAACTATTTTAATTTAAATGGTTTGCAGTTTAGTGATGGAGTAAGTTCAGCATCAATAACAAACAACTACACTTTTGCTCCGGGCTCGTATGTTTTGATTTGCAAATCAAGTGACACGGCATTGTTTACAGGAATATCAAATAAAATTGGAACTGCAAGTTTTCCAACTTTTAATACTACTGGAGATCCAGTTTTTATTTACGATGGAAACGGAAGTGTTTTGGATTCCATTCGTTATACGCAAGCGTGGTATAGAGATGTTGTGAAAGATGACGGAGGATGGAGCTTGGAATTAATTAACCCAATACTCAATGTAAATTGTCCTGCACAGAATAATTGGATTGCAAGTAACGCAACAGCGGGAGGTACTCCCGGAGCTCAAAATTCGGTGTATTCTCTTTCACCTGATATTACCTCACCAAATTTTATATCAGCAAGTGCATTAGATTCAGTAACGCTAGAACTTTGTTTTAATGAAGCTATTGATGCCTCACAAATCACTAACACAACAAATTATTCAGTAAACAACGGAATTGGAAATCCATCACAAGCAATTGCATCTAGCAATAATCAATGCGTTACCTTAAAATTTTCTACGCCATTTGTTAGTCAGCAAACCAATACAATTTCATTTTCGTTTTTAACGGATTGTAGCGGTAATCTAGTAAATCCTGGCGAAGCCAGTTTCACTTATATTCAAACTTCTTCCGCATCATTTAATGATATAATTGTAAATGAGATAATGGTAGATGTTAATCCTCGACCAACTAGTTTGCCAGCCATTCAGTATTTGGAATTATATAATAAAAGTTCTAAAACGTTTAATCTAAATAATTGGCAAATTAGCGACAGATCAGCTTCCGGAATCATTAATTCAAATTATTTGTTATTGCCATATTCATATGTAGTTATTGTAAAACAAACATTGATAGATTCTTTTGCGGCTCTACCTAATAAAATTGGCATTTCAACTTATCCAACATATAATACTACAGGCGACGGAGTTTACATACAAGATAACAATGGAAATTTTATTGATTCTTTAAATTACGATGATGCCTGGTACAACAATTCAGTAAAAGATGATGGCGGCTGGAGCTTGGAATTAATCAATCCTTTATTAAATGCCTCGTGCGAAGTTTCGGGAAATTGGACAGCAAGCAATTCAACAACAGGTGGAACACCCGGCACACAAAATTCAGTGTATAGCGTAAACCCTGATATTGTTGGCCCCAGTCCGTTGTATGTTTCTGTAAGCGATTCATTTCACATCAGTGTTTGTTTTAATGAAAGTTTATTAAATGCTTCATCACTTCAATTAACTAATTATGCAGTTAATAATTCAATAGGTCAGCCGGCAAGTTTAGTTGCAAATGGAAAATGTTTTGATTTATTACTTTCCAATCCTTTGCAAAACGAACAGAATTATGTTCTAAGTTTTACCAATTTGAGCGATTGTTCAGGTAATCCTTTAACATCTAACTCGATTAACTTTAGTTACTACCGTGCAAAACCTTATGATGTTGTTATCAATGAATTGTTTCCTGATCCAGAACCACAAGTTGCTTTACCACAAGGCGAATACATTGAGTTGTATAATAAAACCAATTACGCCATTACATTAAAAAATTGGATGCTTACCTTTGGTACCAATGATATTCTTATTCCCGATGCAGTTATTTTACCAGACAGCTTTTTGGTGTTGATTGACAATACATCACTCAATTCTTTTATTAATGAAGGATATGGCAATATTCCTTTGCTTGTTTTAAACGACATGTCTTCTTCTGAACTTAATGCTACGGGTGAAGTTGTTATTTTAAAAGATCAAAACGGAAATCTTATTTCTTACGTGCAATATGACGATGCGTGGTATAAGGATGCTATAAAAAAATCTGGTGGTTGGAGTTTAGAGCAAATTGATCCAAGAAATCCTTGTGATGGTGCAGCTAACTGGATTGCATCAGTAAATGTAAATGGTGGAACACCGGGCAGGAGAAATTCGGTGAATGCAAATAGATCAGATCAATCACTTCCGCAAATTGTTCGGGTAAACATCAAAAATAAAGACACGATTGTTGTTGTGTTTAATGAAAGTATGTTGCAAGGTTCTTTATTATCAACTTCTAATTATACTATTAATAATGGTATTGGTCAGCCAACAACTGTAACGCCTTTGTCTTATGATTTTCAGCAAGTGCAATTGAGTTTACCAGTTTCCTTGCAAAAAAACTCAACCTATCAATTATCGATAAATGGTAATTTACAAGATTGCGCAGGTAACACCATTGCTTCTCAAACTTCAATTACATTTGGTATGCCAGACACTTTATTGCCAGGCGATCTTTTAATCAACGAAGTATTGTTTGCACCCAAAACAGGGTGTGTTGATTATCTCGAATTGTATAATAATTCCAATAAAATAATTGATTTAAAATCCATTTTAATCGGTGAAGGCTTGATTAATTCAACCTTGATTTCAGACACCGTAGAAGTAACAAACGAAGGATACATTATGTTTCCTGGTCAATACGCCTTGCTTACATCAAATCCTGATGCGGTAAAATCCTGCTATACAACAAAACATCCTGAATGGTTTTTTGAAATGAAAAAATTACCCACAATGAACACCTCTGAAGATGTTGTAGTATTATGTAACAGAAATGGTGGTTTAATTGATAAATTCGAATACAGCGATGCAATGCACTTTGACTTATTAAATGATTTTAAAGGAGTATCGCTTGAACGCATTGATTTTAATCGACCAACATTAGATAAAACCAATTGGAATTCGGCAGCAGCTAATGTTAGTTTCGGAACACCTGGGTATCAAAATTCACAATTTATGCAAACAAAAGGCGAAGGAACTTTTTCAGTTGTGCCTGAAATTTTTTCTCCTGATAACGACGGGTATAATGATGTGCTCACCTTTAATTACGAATTAAACGAACCCGGATTGGCAGGAAATTTATCTATATACAATGCAAGTGGTCAATTGGTAAGGTATTTAGTAAGAAACGAAAATTTAGCGACAAAAGGAAGTTACAGCTGGAATGGATTGACAGATCAAAATGAAAAAGCGCCTATCGGCATTTATGTAATTTATTTCGAAACCTTCAATAAAAGTGGAGATGTTCAGAAACATAAATTCAGTTGTGTGTTAGCAGGAAAATTATAAGATGAAATAGCCATGTGCCTCAGTGCAAAAGAATAAATGATGATACATGGCGTATAACATATGGCAATTAAAAAACAATAAATAGCTACATATGAAATAGCCATGTGTTTCAGTACAAAAGAATAAATGATGATACATGGCGTATAACATATGGCAATTAAAAAACAATAAATAGCTACATATGAAAAAAACAATTGTTTGGTTACGCAGAGATTTAAGGATTGAAGATAATGTAGCTCTATATCATGCCTTAAGTGAAAATAAAAATGTACAATTGATGTTTATTTTTGATAAACACATTTTAGATAAACTTGAAAATAAACACGACAGAAGGGTTGATTTTATTCATAAAACGCTTCAACGATTAAATTCACAATTAAAAGAATTTCAATCTGCTATTTGGGTTTTTTACGGAATTCCTGAAGAAGTTTTTAAAAATATAATAAGTAAGCATTACATAGAAAATGTGTATACCAATCACGATTATGAACCTTATACCAATGAGCGCGATTCAATAATAAATGCATTATTAAGTAATTCGAATATTGTTTTTAAAACTTTCAAAGACCAATGCGTATTTGAGAAAAGTGAAGTAGTAAAAGATGACGGTTTGCCTTACACCATCTTTACACCTTACAGCAGAAAATGGAAACAGCGATTAAATGAAACTTCTCTTTCTTCTTATTCGTGTAAAGAGTATTATAAGAATTTTAGCAAAGAGGAAAATTCGAATTCATTTCCAAGCATGGAAGAAATTGGGTTTCAGCTAACTGACATCCGCGCTGAAATTCCGGTTGCAGATCAAAATACAATTATCAACTACAAAGATAACCGTGATTTTCCATCAATAGCAGGGACTTCTCGACTGAGTATGCACCTTCGTTTTGGAACAATTAGCGTACGAAAATTAGCAAAATGGTCGCAGCCATTAAGTGAAACGTATTTGAATGAAATCATTTGGCGGGATTTTTACATGATGATTTTATGTCATTTCCCAAAGGTGGCCACAACTTGTTTTAAAAAAGATTACGAGCGTATTGAGTGGAGAAACAACGAAGTTGAATTTAAAAAATGGTGCGAAGGCAAAACTGGTTACCCGATTGTTGATGCAGGCATGCGCGAATTAAACACTACAGGTTTCATGCACAATCGTGTGCGAATGATTGTAGCCAGTTTTTTAACCAAACATTTGCTTATTGACTATCGTTGGGGCGAAGCTTATTTTGCTGAGAAATTAAATGATTTTGATTTATCCGCTAACAATGGTGGCTGGCAATGGGCAGCAGGCTGCGGCTGCGATGCAGCGCCTTATTTCAGGGTTTTTAATCCTTACGAACAAACTAAAAAATTTGATTCAGAATTTAAATACATTAAAAAATGGGTTCCGGAATACGGAACTTCCGCATACGTAAAAGAAATTGTTGAGCACAAATTTGCACGTGAACGTTTTTTGGCAACGTATAAAAAAGCATTAGCAGAAGCGAGAAACATTGTGTGATTCATTTAAAAAATGTAACTTAAACTTTGTTTTTATTCTTTGCGATTTATTTTAGTCATATTGTCTTTTTTCTTTATTTGCTTTTCAGCATCTATTTCTGCGCAAGAGAAAGGCTATCTTGAATTTTCCGGGAAAACAGTAAAAAATTACAAATCACTTGCGGGTGCACAAATCAAAATTTTTTCTGGTAATACAAAAATTGCTGAAGTAAGCACCGGTAGAAATGGAAGGTTTATGTTTGATTTAGAATTAGGCATTGATTATAGAATTGTATTTAATTCTCCTGGCTGTGTAGAAATGTTCGGAATGATATATTCATCTGCTTGCCCATCAACAAAAAAAATCTATCCGATTTATGAAATTGATGTCAATTTTTTTGAGCTTAATCAAACGAATTTAAATTATGAAGCTTTTAAACAACCATTTGTCAAAATTGTATACGATGGAAATAAACGCTTCATCGACGAAGATAATTATGTAGATAATTTCGTAAAGGAATTATATTATAAACCGGAAGATATTAAAACACAAGATGAATTAGTAAAAACCGAAGAAGACAAAAATAAAATCCTTTCAAATAAATTAAAAGAGGAAGAAGAACGACTACTTAAAGAGCAACAATTATTAGCAGAAAAAAACGCTTTAGAGGAAGCAGAACGAATGAAAAAATTGCTTTCAGACAAAATGAAATCAACACTTGTTAAGTCAGAAAAAAAGGAAAACAACATTAAAGATGCTTTAGAACGAATTAAAGAAGATGAGGTTTATTTAAAAATAACGTTTGAACGAAAAAAAATTACGGAAAACCAAAATAAAACCATTAAAAAAAATGTTGAAGCCAATTTACTTAAATCTGTTGCTGAAAATGAAAGAGTATTAAAAAGTAAATCTACAGACAAGAATATAAAAGCAGAATCTGATAACGAAGTAATAGCCGTTTTAAAAAGAGAGGCTCTTGCAAAAGTAAGTGCAGAAGATCTTCGTGTTTCAGCAAAAATTAAAAACAAACAATTGCAAATTTATGAAGGTATTTATCAAAAAGAATTATTCGGACAATTAAAAATTGCCGTAAAAAATGAGAAAAACTATCAAGCAACTACAAAAAAACATCCTGTAATTGGAGTAACAACCGACTTTGAACAATATATCTTTAAAAGTGTTTATTACATTTACATTTCTGAGGGAAATCTGAAAAAAAATTTCAGAAAAGAGAAATTCAATTGGGGCTTAACATACTATTATAAAAACGACAAACAAATAAACGAATACGATTATTTTAATGAGCTAAAACAGTATAATGTACCACTTTAAAAAACATATCTTTTTTACTTTTTTAATAATACTCTTCTTAAGAGCATGGATAAGTAGTGCTCAAACTACCAGCATCAACTGGTTTAATATGGAAAATGGCCTTATTCAAAATCAGGTAGAGACCATGGTTCAAGATAATGATGGAAATTTATGGTTAGGTACAATTGCCGGTTTATCAAAATATAACGGTTATCAGTTTGTATCCTATACAAAAAACCAACATTTGGCGGAGGATTGGATTGTTTCATCTTGCAATACAAAAAACGGTGATATTCTATTTGGTCATTGGGCCGGAAACATTAGTCGTTATAATTACAAATTACAAATTTTTGAAAACCTTGATGTTCTTAAATTCACAAAGCAAAAAACAATTCTTTCAATTAAGCAAGATAAAAACGAACAATATTGGATTACTACAGAAGGAGCAGGAGTTATTGTTTTAGATAAAGAGTATAAACACCTTCAAACTATTACTAATTCAAACGGATTACCTTCTAATAATGTTTATGATTGTGTGTTTGATAATAATGGTTTTCCAGTATTTGCAACAGATTCAGGGCTCGCCTATTGTCATTCTTTAAATAAAGCAACAATCCGGCAATCCATTTTTGTTATTACAAAAAATGAAGGGCTTTTCAGTAATCGACTAATCAGTATTTGTAAAGGAAATAAAAACGAATTATGGATTGGCTCTGCCGACGAAGGATTAGCGTGTTATACTTCTTTGGCTAATTCAACTTCGTTAGACTTAAAATTAAAAGCAAATTATAGTGTTTTGAATGGATTGAGTTCGAATTTCATTAAATCAATTCTAAAAGACAGTAATAATAACATTTGGATTGGAACAGTAGGCGGCGGAGCAATGTGTTTAGATTCAAAAACTAATCTCCTCACTAAATATAGTACACGTCAGGGTTTAAATTATTTTTCGGTAAATAGTATTTTTGAAGACAGAGAACATTCCATTTGGGTTGCAACAGATTTAGGGTTAAATCAATTGCAAGGCGAAAAATTTCAACTCTTTGATGAAGCGGATTCTATTCCAAACAACATCATTTGGAGTATTACTTGTGATCAATCAAATAAAACTTGGATAGGAACTAATAAAGGAATTGCAATGCTTACTTTAAAGTATGGAAACAAGGGACATGTTATTTCTAAACAATTAAAAAAAATAATTTCAGTACCTGAACTTGCTATTAGCTGTTTATTTATTGATTCAAAAAACAATTTATGGGCAGGCACTTCTTTTGATGGGGTTTATAAAATTAATACTACCACTTTAAAAGCAGAACATATCACACAGTCAAATGGCTTATCAAGTAATGTAGTATATTCCATTGCAGAAGATAAAACAGGTTGTGTTTGGATTGGCACCAGAAATGGCGCATCACGATACTATTCGCAAACAGGTCAACTCAAAAATTTTGGTAACGAAGAAGGTTTAGGAGGCAATCACATATATAAAATTTTTAACGATAGTAAACAAACAATTTGGTTTGCTGCGTTGGGAGGTAACCTTACTTCCTATGATGGAAAAGCGTTTAAAACTTATGACGAAAAACAAGGATTAAAACATCGATTCATTTTAAGTATTACTGAAGACAAAACGGGTAATTTATGGATTGGCGCTTACGGTGGAGGTCTCTATAAATTTGATGGAAAAAAATTCAATAATTATAATCGTGAAAATGGATTAAAAACAGAATCTCCTTATTCATTAGTAGTTGATCAATTAAATAACGTGTGGATAGGTTCTAATAAAGGACTTGAAGTTTTTAATCAGCAAAGGCAACAATTTAAATTATATGATAAATCAAATGGATTCTCAGGTTCAGAATGTAATCCAAATGCTGCGTGCATTGATTCATTAGGAAATTTGTGGTTTGGAACCATCATGGGCGCTTTAAAATTTAATCCTCAACAAGATTTTAAAAATGAAGTTCCGCCTATTGTAAATTTAACAGGAATAAAAGTCAACGCTAAAGACACCACTCTTCCTGCCGATCAAATTTTTACACACAAAGGAAATAATCTCACGTTTTTATTTGATGGTATTTCATTAACAAGTCCTGATCAACTAACATATGAATACACGTTACTAGGATTTGATAAAGCTTGGATAAAAGTAAATTATATGGTACACGAAGCGGTTTATACAAATTTACCTGCAGGAGATTATACTTTTAAAATTAAAGCATGCAATCAAGATGGAGTTTGGAGTAAAACAATTAGTTATGCCTTTAAAGTTAAACCACCATTTTGGCAAACAAGTGTTTTCATTATTTTAATCATTGCTTTTGTAGCTTTTTCAATTTATGGTTTTGATAAATTTAGAAATGCCCGGTTGATGAAATCAAAAATTGTATTGGAAAAAAGAGTGAATGAAAGAACATTTGAACTAGCTCAAATGAATGCTGAATTAGCAGATAAAAACAAAGATTTAACTGACTCCATGTTCTATGCAAAACGAATTCAGGAAAACACTTTTGTTGCAGAACAAGAATTGCAAAAACATTTCCCTGAAAGTTTTTGTTGGGTTCAATCTAAAGAATTAGTTAGTGGAGATTTTGTTTGGATGCAACAATACAATGGCGGCATTTACATTGCTGTTGTTGATTGTACCGGCCACGGAATACCGGCGGCATTCATAAGCATTATGGCCAATCAATTGCTTGATAAGGTATGGGCCAAACATGAAGGAGAAAATCCTTCTGCTTTATTAAATCATTTAAATGTTTTAGCTGCAGAAGCATTTAAAACATCAGGTTTTGGTTTTCAATTGCAGGATGGAATGGATATTGGTTTGTGTAAAATATCTGCTGATAAAAGCAAAATACAATTTGCAGGAGCACATTTGAATTTAATTTGCGTTCAACAAAACACAATAAAAGAAATAATCGGCGATAAAGTCAATATAGGATCAGCATCAGCAATAAATTTTACTAATTATGAAATTGTAGTTAACCAAGAAGATTTGATTTACCTGTGCACTGATGGATTCGAAGATCAATACCAAGGCATACCAAAAACACAACGACAAGAAAAATTCAAACAATTTTTATTCGGCATTTCTTCTTTAGCGCTAAACGATCAGAAAAAAACAATTAACGAAACATATAAACAGTTAATTTCGCAATACGCACAATTGGATGATACTACAATTGTTGGAATAAAATTATAATTATGCAATTACTTAGCCCTCAATATTTTACCGACTACGAATTATTAGATTGTGGAGATTTTGAAAAACTAGAACGTTTTGGTAAATACATTACCATTCGTCCCGAACCACAAGCAGTTTGGAAAAAATCCCTTACTCAAAAAGAGTGGGAACAACAAGCGCATGTAAAATTTATTCCCAAATCAAGTTCTGCAGGCATTTGGCAAAAATTAAAAAACATGCCTGATCAATGGAAAATTCAATACGAAGTAGACAAAGATATTCCTCTCGTTTTTCGTTTGGGCTTAACATCGTTTAAGCATGTTGGTATTTTTCCTGAACAGGCAGTTAACTGGAAAAGCATTTACCAGTTTTTACATACTAAGAAAAACGTTAAATTTTTAAATTTATTTGCATACACCGGTGGTGCTTCTATTGCTGCTAAAGCTGCAGGTGCTGATGTAACTCATGTCGATTCTATTAAACAAGTTGTTACATGGGCAAATGAAAACATGAGTAATTCAAAACTAGATGGTATTCGTTGGATGGTTGATGATGCATTGAAATTTGTAAAAAAAGAAATTCGAAGAGGCAATCAATACCATGGTATCATTTTGGATCCTCCTGCTTACGGGCATGGTGCCAATGGTGAAAAATGGAAACTAGAAGAAAACATTCAGGAAATGATGGAAAGTGTTTTGCAGTTACTAAATCCAAAAGAGCACTTACTCATTTTAAACGCTTATTCATTAGGTTTTTCAGCGCTTGTAGCAGAAAACATGTTATCAGATTTTTCGAAAAAAAATAAATCTGAATTAACTATTGGAGAACTATATATTCCTGCAAAAACTGGTATTAAGCTTCCTTTGGGCGTTTGGGGCAAACTAGTAAAAAAATAGATTACATTTGAACATGAGACTATCTTTTTTTAAATTACTTTTTGCTTTTTTACTTTTATCACCTTTTGTCTTTAAAGCTCAACCTTCAGATACCATTCAAAGAAACGATGCTCCAAAGGTTTTTCTTGTTTGCGATTATTGCGATCAAAATTATTACAAAAATGAAATTACCTTTCTAAATTTTGTTAGAGACAGACGATTAGCAGATATTGTTATTCTTTTAAGAACTATAAATACTGGCAATGGCGGAACTGAATTTACCTTGGAATTTTCAGGAGAAAATAATTTTAAAGATATTACAACAACAGAAAAGTTTAATGCAATACCTAATCAATCAAATGGCGAAATAAGAGAAGGTATAAGAGACGCAATTAAAAAAGGTGTTTTACCTTATTTACTCAAATCAAATTTAGCAAGTAAGATTAATTATTCAATAACAGGCTTAGAGAATACAGCAAATGCTGATCAAGTAAAAGATAAATGGAATTTATGGCTGTTCTCAATAAGTGGTAATCTTTCTGGAAGTGGACAAGCATATAGTAAACAGTTTGATATGTTTTCTAATTTTAATACCAACAGAACATCTCAAAAAAACAGATTTGAAACTGGTTTTTTTCAATATGGTAATTTTCAAAAATACACCGTTAATGATTCAACTTCCATTTCGGCATTTGTAAATAATATAGGCGCCTATAGTTTTGATGCAATAACTTTAGGTAAGCATGCTGCTGTTGGTTATTTTGCTACCTATTTTGCATCTACCGTTCAGAATTTAAAAAATAGCACTTCATTATATCCATCAATTGAATACAATGTTTTTCCTTATGATGATGCAACGAAAAGAAGATTAACGTTAAACTATAGAATAGGAGCAAGGTATGTGGATTTTTTTACTCCTACATATTTAGATAAATTATACGAGTGGTATTTTTTACATTCTTTAGTGGTAAGCTACAGACAAGTAGAAAAATGGGGTTCTTTAAATTGTGATATTGGTTCATTTCAATATTTTCATAAGCAAAAATTCTACCGTGTTAATATTTCTCCTAATGTTAGTTTAAATGTTGCAAAAGGATTAAATATCAATTTAGGCGGAAATTTTTCAGTTGTAAACGATCAGTATTTTTTACGAAAAGAAGAAGTTTCGCAAGAAGCTATACTGCTTGGACAAGCGCAATTGAAATCAAATTTTTCTTATTTCTTTTATAGTGGCTTGAGTTATAATTTTGGTTCTATCTACAATAATGTAGTGAATGTTAGGTTTAACATGAGTGATAATAATTGGTAATACCCTTAACAACACTAATTTTCCATTTCCACTAAATAGAGGATAATTGCCTTCTATGTAAAAAAGTGTGTTAAAATTGTTTTTCAATTGCTTCCTTATTAGTTTAGCTAATCGCAATTAGAAGAATCATGAAAAAATCAATTTTATTTTTAACATTAACCATAAGTTTGTTTAATTCTCAACTCTTTTCGCAAAGAGCTTGTTCTGTATTTAAATCTAATCCTTCCAATCATACACAATCAGTGCCTTTAAATCATGTTGTTTTAATGAACAAATACGACATGAAATTTCAACATCTCAACTTAAATATGGAACGCACAGGTAAAAGTGTAAGTGGAAATGTAAGAAGTCTTGCTCGAGTAAAATCTAGCACTTTAGACACTTTTGGTTTAGAGTTATATAGTAGCTTGATCATTGATTCCGCAAGAATAAACGGATCATTAGTTACTCCAATTCGTAATTTACACGCGGTAAGTTTTGTTTTATCCAATACGCTTCAGCAAAACGAGATGATTGATGCAACCATTTATTATAGAGGCACCGCGCCAACACTAAATGGATCGGCAATTGGCGATGGTTTAAATAATGGCACTTCACAAAGTTGGGGCAACCAGGTAACTTGGAGTTTAAGTGAGCCATATTCTGCATACGAATGGTTTCCGTGCAAACAGCAATTACAAGATAAACTCGATTCTGTTTATGTATATGTAACAACAGATGCGGCCAATAAAGTTGGATCAAATGGTATACTAACAGCTGTTGTTGATTTAGGAACAAAAAAACGTTACGAATGGAAAAGCAAACATGTGATTGATTATTATTTAATTTCTGTTGCTATTGCCAAATATGTTGATTATAGTTTTTATGCGCATCCTGCAGGCACAACAGATTCTATTTTAATTCAAAATTATATTTATGATAATCCCGCAACCCTATCCAATTTTAAATCTGTTATTGATCAAACAGATGATTTAGTTGAGTTTTTCTCTGATAAGTTTGGCTTATATCCGTTTGCCGATGAAAAGTATGGTCACGCTATGGCTCCTTTTAGTGGTGGAATGGAACATCAAACAATGTCTTCAATGGGATTTTTTAATTTTGAGTTAGTAGCACATGAATTAGGCCATCAATGGTGGGGAGATTATGTAACATGCAGCACATGGAAGGATATTTTTATTAACGAAGGCTTTGCTTCTTATTGCGAGCATTTGGCATTAGAACAATTTAACCCTTCTAATGCTGCTTCAACCATGTTGCAAGTACATACTAATGTAATGTCTCAAACAGGAGGTAGTGTTTATAATCCTGATACTTTAGATGTAAACAGAATATTTAGTTCTCGCTTATCTTATGATAAAGGTTCGGCAATTATTCATTCACTACGTTTTATCATTAATGATGACAATTTGTTTTTTACTGCTTTAAAAAATTTCCAACAACAATATTCATATAATACAGCATCAATTCTTTCTTTTAAATCATCTGTAGAAAACACAACGGGCTTAGATCTTACTCAATTTTTTAATCAATGGATTTTTGGTGAAGGTTATCCTACCTTTACAGTAAAATGGAATCAAGTTGGAACTAATTTTTATCTGAAAAATACAGAAACAGTTTCAATGTCATCCGTTACACCTTTATTTATAACCCCTATTGAATTTAAATTAACACGAAGCAATGGGGATACTATTATTAAAGTGTATCAAGATGCTTTGGCTAAAGACTATACATTTACTATTAACGGAACAATCAGTAATGTTACTACTGATCCTAATAATTGGATTTTGAATAAAGGAACAGTTACCCGTGATGCAAACTTGATAAGCATTAGAGAATTAAGCGATAATAATCTTATCAGTGTTTATCCAAATCCTTCAAAAGATAATTTAATTATTAATAACACTATTAATGCTAACATAACTCAATATCATTTTACGATACATGATGTTTCTGGTAAACTAATTTTAAATGGCACAACAAAACAATCAATAGAAATAAAGGATATTACAGATGGAATGTATTTCATAACAATTAAAGACGAATCCGGAAATCTTTTAAAGGTGACGAAGTTTATTAAGTCAACCTATTAATAGTATTAATCTGTAAAATTCCAACGTAAGCCAAAACGTAGCGCCCGATCGCGCTGATAATAGTTTTGCATCAACATAAAGTTTGTGCCGTTAGATCCTTGATTAACATGTTCTGTTTTAAAAAAGAAGGTAAGATCTTTATATTTTAATGTGCTGAAAACATCAATGAAATAAACAGTGTTAACGTTCTTGTCTTGTTCAGACATTAAAAATGAATTTAATGCTGGTTCATAATTTATACTTTTAATATTATCGATTATTTCTGCTTGCACACCTAACTGAAATACCATTCCGTTTTTTCGGATAATGTGTTGAAAATACAATTGGTTTTGAGTGTACCATGTTGGTAATGCAAAGGCAACGTGTTGCTGTTGCTGAAAATGTATGGTGTTCGTAAAATAAAACTTATATACTCTAAACCAATTTGAAAGTGTTAATCGAAATGCAGAACTCAAACCGTTTACTTGTTTAGGAGTAAACGTTTCATTTATGAAAATCAGATTTTTTTGCTGCACATAAGTAAGACCTAGCTCTGTGTTGATTTTTTTGGAATTATAATTTGCAGTTAAAAATACAGATTGCGTGGGAGCAAATTTATTTACCCAAAAAAAGTAATTCGATTTAAAATAGTTGTAAAACAAATCAGGGTTTCTTTTTTCTGCAACTGCTTCTAATTCGATTTTTGAATCAAGAATAGAAAAGTAAAAATCGGTATTTAGTTTAAGTTTATAATTGCCTTGATTAAAGCCATTCCAAATGTATTCTGATTTTTCTTTCAGTTGAAGTTTATTGCTTAATAAACTAATTGCAAATTCCTGTCCGATTATTTGTGATTGATAAACAACAGATGTATCGTCGTCAGCAAAACGATTGATGTCTGTTTGATTTCTAACAGAAATGAATCTTCTTTTATTAACTAAATTATATGCAATCTCAGGCGAAAATTTAGAGAAACGAACAGAATCATGAGTAAGTAAAGTATTTATGTAAGTTGTGTCATAAATTGAATTGTTAGGGTTATCAAAAAATTCAGATTTTGTAATTGACCCGATTGCACCAATTGTTAAATAATGTCCGTTATAAGAACTGCTGTCTTTATTTAGTCGATACATCATAAAAGCCTCCCCCGATAACACCCTATAATCTCGTTTTGCACTGCTCATTTTAACAGGAACAAGATTTTTATTAATAAAAATGTTTTGAGCAATTACCGAATCTGATTGTATTCCGCCGTTTTCATTGTGTTTAAAACGATCAAAACAAATACTTGTTCTAAAACCAACTCGTTTTTCCGGGTTGAGTTTATGTAAGGAAAACAACACATTGTTTACAAAACTCTTTTGGTACTGATAAAAATTCTCTGCGGTTATTCGGTTCAGTTTAAAATTTGCAAAAATACTTTTACCAAATTGTTGGGCGTGTTTTAGTTTTAATACTTGTTCTTTTTTTGAACCTATTGCAGCAAAAACAGATGTGTTTACTTTTGGAGTTTCCAGATAAAGTTTATTGTTGTTTAGTAAAAGTTGTTTGTCGTAAGTCGGCTTAAACCAAATTGCCCCTAAGTTATCATCACGGTACTGCAATAATAAATGTTGGTTCGGAAAGCCGATTGTACCAATTCTATTTCTCTCTAAATAATTTGGAAGCTGATGTTGCGTTGTGTCTTTTTTTAATAGTTGATTTAAATTCGCTTTGTCGTAAATGAAAAAATCTTTATCTATAATTTTTAAGGCTGATGAGTCTTGAGAAATAGCTGAAAAAACCATTCCTAAAAAGAATAGGGTAATAACAATTTTCTTCTTTATCGATTTAATAAAGCCCATTGTATTTTCTAATAAACCACTCAAAACTTAATAAGCCAAGAAGTATAAAAAATATTGCTTTTAAATCAATTAATTCGCTAATGTCTTTGTGCGAATAGGTTATTGTTTTAATAGTTGGGCTATTTAGAAGTTCATCTGCTAATTGGTTAAGTTGATTAGGGTAAAATAGTTTTGCATTATGTTTAAATGCCAATTGACTCATGAACTGATGATCGGCTACTAATTGTGTTTGTTCAATAAATAATTCTTTTATGGTAATGCTACCTTTTTGTTCTAGTGCTTTTGTTCCGTTATTTGTAATGGCTTTGTATGTGTATTCGCCAGGCGGAAGTGTTCCAATATTTAATTGGTATGAAGTGTTGTTTTTAGTAAACGTGTAATTGAATTGCTGACTTTTATCGTTGGTTAAAACAAGTGTTACCTCAGGATTAGAAACAAGTTCGTAAGAAGTATTATACACTTCAGCATCAAATAATACATCTTCATTCTCATTTACAATTTTTTTTGTTTTAACTCTAAAAAAACTTTTATCAGCCTTCACACTTAAATATTGTACGATCTTTCCAATTAATTCATTAAAGAGGTTATGGTTTTGATGATCGGCAAAATCGCGTAAACGCCATTTCCAAATTCCTTCACCAAAAAACACTCCGTATTTTTGTTCTCCGTTCATGCCAAACGAAAGCAATGGATTTTCCGTTTCAACAACACCAATTTTTTGATACAATAATGTAGACATCGAATTTGATAAATTATAGTTACCAAATACAGTAGTTACCGCCGGAAAATCTTTAGTATATTTTTTAAACTCTTCACTTAATGTAAATAAAGAAAACTCCTTTGAAATATAAGTTTCTGCATCATTCGTTTTAGGGCTTAAACTTTGAATAGCAGCCCCAGGTATTTTATCGTTACCGCTAGATGAAATTAAAAACCACGGAGTAGCATTAGCATTTAAATCATTCAACATTTTTGTTCCCTTAGCTGTATTAAGTACTACCTGATTTAAGATTACCAAACTATAAGGCTTAACAGATCCAGAAAAGTTTTCGAGTAAAAAAGTTTCCAATTCATAATTCTGATTTCCTTCCATACTTTCCCTAATAGCAGATACATCCGGATGAGGTGCACTCGTAATGAGCGCAATTTTTTCTTTTGTATCAATTATTTCCATTACAAAATTTTGAATGTTATTTGCTTTATTGGTTTCCTCATTTATTGGTGATATTTGAACAGTATAAATTTGTACGCCTGCCTTGTCAGCATCCAGTAAAAAAGAAAAAGATTGATGAAAGGATGAAGAAGTAATTGAAACAATTTGTTTTACTAAGTTTTGCCCACCCTTTTTAATTGTTAATGTGGCTGATTTGCCCATTAATTTTTTTGCTTCAACATAAATATTTATCGGAAATTTATTTCCAAGATAGGCAACTTCGTTGTGTTCAATTTTTTTAATGTAGATATCTTTCGCGGTGTTTGTATCACCAAGAGCGATGCAGTAAACAGGAGCTTTTAAGTTTTGTTTTGCATATAGTGGATTTGCTCCCTTATTATATAAACCATCAGAAGCAAAAACTATAGCCCCTAAATTTCGATTACTATAATTGTTTTCTAGCTCTCTAAAAAGAGTAGAGTAATCAGTTTCTTTTCCTTTAAAATCTATAGTATCGTTTAACTCGGTTGTGTTTGAAAAACGATAAGTAAAAACTTCGTATTTATCTTTTAATTTTTCGGTAAATGTTTTAAATCCTTCTAAATATTCTTTTCTGTAGTAGGCAGAATCTTTTGTGTTAATGAGTGAAGCTG
The DNA here is from genome assembly GCA_044352985.1 of Bacteroidia bacterium. Lineage (GTDB taxonomy): Bacteria > Bacteroidota > Bacteroidia > B-17B0 > Aurantibacillaceae > JADJDM01. The sequence continues at coordinate 39,273 of JBILCU010000006.1, read as the reverse complement.
AATTATCTTGAGCTAAAATAATTATTGGCTTTTCTTTCTCATTAACTATTCTTTTAATGAAAGGCTCGAGTAAAAAAAACAATAATGCAGAAATAAGAAGTGTTCTTATTACAAAAAGTAAGTTGATAATTTTAGGTGAAACATCTTTTGTTGGCGCTTTAAAACGATAGAGTAAATAGGAAAAAAACAAACCACACAATACACATAATGGCAGAAACCACAATGAATAGTGTGTGGTAATATTAAACAAGAGCATATTCAAAAAATGAATTGAATTAAGTTAGCATGCCCCCACAAACATTGATGCACTGGCCGGTAATGTATGCGCTTAAATCACTTGCTAAAAACAAGGTTAGGTTAGCTACATCATCAGCAGTTCCACCTCTTTTTAGAGGAATACTGTCGCGCCATCCCTGAACTACTTTTTCGTCTAATGCGCCCGTCATTTCGGTTTCAATAAAGCCGGGAGCAATAGCGTTTGAGCGAATATTTCTAGAGCCTAATTCTAGAGCTACCGACTTTGTGAAGCCTATAATTCCAGCCTTAGAAGCGGAGTAATTTGATTGACCCGCATTACCTTTAACCCCAACTACCGAACTCATGTTAATGATTGAGCCTTTTCGGGCTTTTAACATTGGACGTTGCACTGCTTTTGTTAAGTTGAAAACAGATTTAAGATTTGCGTTTATTACTTCATCCCATTGTTGTTCTGTCATTCTCATTAATAAAGTATCACGCGTTATTCCCGCATTATTCACTAACACATCTATTGTTCCGAAATCTGCCACAATTTGATTGACTAAATCATCAGCTGCTTTAAAATCAGCCGCATCACTTTGGTAACCTTTAGCTTTAATGCCAAATGCTTCCAGCTCAACTTCCAGGGCTTTACCTTTTTCAATAGAACTTAAAAATGTAAAAGCAATATCTGCACCTTGTTCAGCAAATTTTAACGCAATCCCTCTACCAATTCCTCTTGAGGCTCCTGTAATTAAAGCTGTTTTTCCTTGTAATAATTTCATTTTAATTAAATTGTTTTTAGTGATTTATTTTTTTGTTTCCATTTCAAATGTAGACTCAGTGATCGGCACATCATCTCTAAAAAAAGCTTTGCCACCCCATTTAAAAATTTTCTTTGTATAAACCCAGGCATCTTTATCTTTAACGACTATTCGTTTTATTATATGAACCCCTTTGTCGTAAATATCTTCTTCAGTGATACCTTGAGGGTATTTAGCACATAAAGGATGAGCTGGTTTTTCAGTGGTCGTTTTTTGTTTATCGCCACCTAAAAGTGGTGGACTAATATATCTAGTCGGTTTTTTATCGTTTGTTTTTTTCTCTTCTTCCTCTGCTTTACGTTTCGCTTCCTCTTCAGCTTTGATGCGAGCCTCTTCTTCTGCCTTACGTTTCGCTTCCTCTTCAGCTAAGATGCGAGCCTCTTCTTCTGCCTTACGTTTCGCTTCCTCTTCAGCTAAGATGCGAGCCTCTTCTTCTGCCTTACGTTTCGCTTCCTCTTCAGCTTTGATGCGAGCTTCTTCCTCTGCTTTGCGTTTCGCTTCTTGTTCCGCTTTGATACGAGCTTCTTCCTCTGCTTTGCGTTTCGCTTCTTGTTCCGCTTTGATACGAGCTTCTTCCTCTGCTTTGCGTTTCGCTTCTTGTTCCGCTTTGATACGAGCTTCTTCCTCTGCTTTCCGTTTCGCTTCTTGCTCCGCTTTTATACGAGCTTCTTCCTCTGCTTTGCGTTTCGCTTCTTGTTCCGCTTTGATACGAGCTTCTTCCTCTGCTTTGCGTTTCGCTTCTTGCTCCGCTTTTATACGGGCTTCTTCCTCTGCTTTGCGTTTCGCTTCTTGTTCCGCTTTTATACGAGCTTCTTCCTCTGCTTTGCGTTTCGCTTCTTGCTCCGCTTTTATACGGGCATCATCAATTTCTTTTTGTTTTGCAACCTCCTCGGCTTTTTTAATGGCTTCAGCTTTTGCCTTAGCCTCAGCCTCAGCTTCTGCAATTAATCGATTGATTTCAGTAATGCGTTCATCAGGTAATTTTTCTTTTGGTTTAAATTTTAAAGCTTCTTTATATTGAGATATTGCTCGTTCATATTCTTTTTTTGAAAAAAACTTTTCTGCACTCGCAAACACTTCATCATATTTTTTTTGAGTGTTTTTATACTTAAATTCATCTTCAATTAATTTATCTTCTGCTCTTAACATTTGATCCAGATAATCGATATCGTATTCAAATTTATCTTTAGGCACGTCAAAATAAATTTTATTCATAGGTTGATTGTACAATGAATAGTCCATTCCTTCAATCATTGGCCGAATAGATGTTTCAATTGCAATTGGATTAAATTTTTCGTACAAGCGTTGTTCGGTAATTCCTTTAGTTGAGACAATAAATTTTTTTGAAGTGAAATTGTTATAGTTAAGAACAATCATTAAATCCATGTTAATTGGAAGTTGTAGCGCATATTTTCCGTCTGAACCTGTTGTAATAGTTGAAATAATTTCTTTTCCATGCAATACCTGAACAGTTGCCCCACTAATAGGTCCATTTACGTCAGAGATTTTACCATTAACAATTGGTTGATACGTTTTAATTTTTGATTTTACTTCTGCGTCATATAATTTGTTTGTACCAATAATTCCATCTTTTGGTTTTTGTTCGTTAGGTTTTATTTGTGATGCTTCTGTATAAAACTTAATAGCATCTTCATATTGATTTTTTCCAAGCGCTTTTTCAGCATTTTCAATTGCTTTATTGTATTTTTCTTCCCTCACTAAAACGATTTTTTCTTGTTCAATAACCGTTGTCTCGTTTTTTTGCATTTGATTTTGAAAGCTCAAATCGTATTCAAATCGATCTTTTTTCACATCAAAGTAAAATTTACTCATCGGTTGATTATACATGGAATAATCTATTTCAATAACTTTTTTTCTGATTTTAGTTTCAATAAAAACAGGGGTAAATTTTTGTTTTAATCTTTTTTCTGTTATGCCAACAGTAGATGCTAGAAACTTTTTAGTAATGTATTCTTCCTTAACAAGGCAGATGTAAAAGTCTCCATTTATTGGGAGCTGAATAGAGTATTTACCGTCAAGCCCAGATTCAATTGAATTTACAATTTTATTTCCCTGATGAAGTTCAATTTTTACATTGGCAACCGGCCCTTTTTCATCTGTAATCAATCCATCAAAAACAGGATAATTGTTTGGCATTTGCGCCTCGGTTTCATTTTTTAAACGTGTAGCCTCTGCAATTCCGTCAATTGGTAATTTTTGTTTGGGCATTAATTTAGTTGCCTCGGTAAAGTTTTTAATGGCAGCATCATAGTCTTTTTTTTCCATTGCCTTTTCGGCAAGCTTCATAGCGTCATTGTATTTTTTTTCTCTTTTAAGGTAATCTTCTTCCTGCGCAAAAATAGCATCTTGTGCTTTGAGCATTTGATTTAAATAATTGATATCAAATTCAAACTTATCTCTTGGAGCATCAAAGTAAAATTTACTCATTGGCTGATCGTAAATGGAATAATTGATGTCGCCAATTTTTTTTCTGATTTCAACTTCAATCACAATTGGATTAAATTTTTCTGCTGACCGTTCTTCGCTTATTCCTCTTGTTGAGAAAAGAAATTTTTTACCGACTAATTCGGGTTTACTAATACTAACAACAAAGTCACCATTAATTGGTAGTTGAATAATATATTTTCCGTCAGAAGAGGTGGAAACTGTATTAATTAATTTGGATCCTTGATAAACTCTTATTACAGCACCTGCAAGCGGACCATTTTCATCGACAACTTTGCCATTTATTACGGGGGTAAATGGTTGAGCAATTAAGCCAAATGACAAACCAATAAATAGGTAAAATAAATAAACTAATTTCATCAATAGAATTGGAGAGTAAATTTAGTAATATTGTTGTTATTATTGAATTTTTTATTGTGTTATGTATCTTAGTTATTGGGAAAAACAACATTTTTTTAATAAATCAGACCTTGTGGTTATTGGAAGTGGCATTGTTGGTTTAAATGCAGCCATTTCTTTTAAACTTAAATTTCCGAACAAAAAAGTTACTGTTATAGAAAGAGGTATTTTGCCTAGTGGCGCAAGCACTAGGAATGCAGGGTTTGCATGCATTGGGAGCGTTTCAGAACTATCTGATGATCTAACCAAAATGTCCGAACAAAATGTTTGGGAAACGGTAAACTTTAGATATAGTGGTTTAAAAAAACTAAGATCTTTAGTTGGCGATGAAAATATGGATTATCAACATTTAGGAGGTTATGAGGTTTTTGATTCCGAAGAATCATTTGATATAAACGCTGCAAAAATAGATAAATATAATTCCTTTCTTAAACCAATTACAGGATTAAACGAAACCTTTAAAATTAATCATTCAAAAATTATAGAGTCAGGAATGAAGGGGTTTAGGTATTGCATTGAGAATCTAGCCGAGGGTCAAATAAATACCGGTTTAATGATGCGCAAACTGCTAGATGTTGCATATCATCTAGGCATTTTAATTTTTAATCATATTGATGTATCATCAATTAACGATACAAATAACGAAGTAGAAATTAACTGCAAAAACAATTTAATTTTAAAGTCTGATAAAGTTATAGTTGCAACAAATGGATTTGCAAAAGAACTTCTAAATATAAACGATGTTGAACCGGCACGTGCACAAGTTTTAATTACTAAGCCAATTCTTGGTTTATCTTTAAAAGGCAGCTTCCATTACGATAGCGGTTATTATTACTTTAGAAATATTGACGATAGAATTTTGTTTGGTGGAGGTAGAAATCTTGATTTTGCCGGAGAAAATACTTCTAAATTTGGTTTATCTGATTTGATTCAAAATCAATTAGACAAATTGCTTTCCGAAAATATTGTACCGCATCAACAGGTTGAAATTGATTTACGATGGAGTGGGATAATGGGTGTTGGTAGTGAGAAAAAACCAATTATACAATTTATATCAAACAATGTTGTTTGTGCTGTAAGAATGGGTGGAATGGGTGTAGCAATAGGAAGCCTAGTAGGAGAAATGGCATCAAGTAAATTATTTAATTAGGCGTTTTTTCTTTATTTCATTCCTGGTTATTTTCTTATCTTCGTTAACTAATATATGTTGTTTATTACCTTTCAATTTATAGATGCGTTAGACATTTTACTGGTGGCTTTTTTGCTTTACCAAGTGTATGCTATAGTAAAGGGAACTCCCGCAGTTAATATTTTTACCGGCATATTTGTAATTTATGTTGTTTGGATTATTGTTAGAGCTCTTGATATGAAGCTTTTTGGATCCATTTTAAGTAAGTTTATTGATGTTGGGGTAATTGCAATCATCATTGTTTTCCAACAGGAGCTGCGCAAATTTTTATTGTTTGTTGGTACAAATGAATTTATTAATCGAAATCGTATTTTAAAGGCATTGTTTTCAGCTAATTCTAAGAAGCCTTCTTCATCTTTTATAAATATAAATTTTAAACCAATTATTTCTGCCTGTTTCAAAATGGGTGAAACCAAAACAGGCGCTTTAATTGTTTTAACAAGAAATACAGATTTAATTTTATATATAAATACTGGTGATTCAATAGATGCAGCAGTTTCGGAGCGCATGCTCGAAAATATTTTCTTTAAAAATAGTCCATTACACGATGGAGCAGTTATTATTAAAGGAAGTAAAATTGTTGCCGCTAGGTGTGTTTTACCTGTAACTGAAAAAGAGCAATTTCCCGCACATTATGGTATGCGCCATAGAGCTGCTGTCGGGATTAGTGAATCAACAGACGCTATTGCCATTATCGTTTCTGAACAAACTGGCGCTGTTTCATTATCTATTAGCGGAGATATTAAACCACACCTAAATCCAGATCAATTGATGGGATTATTGAATAGGGAGTTTAATTTAAATTAATTTATAGCATCATTTTTTTATTTTTAACTCCTATGTTTTTTAGAACAAAGCAGTGTTAAAGTGAAAAACAGCTGAGGTAACACTAAAACAAAAATGCGAAGTAGTTACCATAATGTAGCGGAAGCAAAAAAATAATTTTACGGGCTGACGCAAATGCATACACTTATAAGTTCGTGTTAATTTGTCTAATGTGTTTGATTGGGATGTTCTAAAATAAAGTATTCGTTTTTCAAATTTTCTGATGAAAATGTATTATCTAAAGTGGTTTTGATTATTTTTTCGGAAAACAGAATGATTTTTTCATAATAGTACTGCTGAGTTAGAATTTTTTCACTATCTGCTAAATGAAATTTTTTGCAGTAAGGAAATCGCAAGTTACCAAATGTGATAAAACCATCATGTCTTACATCGTGTTTTATAGTAACAAAGTTGTATGGTGTTATTTTGTTAAATCTGAAAGGCTCATATTTTGGGATAATCGTGTCAAATTTTATGAATACATCTTTACCTGTTAATGTATCTGTACCATACAATGAAGCTATTTGGTAAGGGGCAAATAATACTACGGGTGTGGTACTGAAAGCGCATTTGTTTTCATAGATATAATTAAATTCTGGCCAATATTCTTTGGCCAAATCCAAATTTTTATCTTCTAGCGATGTATGAAGAGAAATAATTCTTTTAAATGATTTAGGAAAATTTGTATTGTCGAATCTAATTTCTGTTTGGGCACCCCAACTATGTCCTACGGCTATTATTCTTGTAGTATCAATGTTAGGTAATTGTTTTGTTAATTTTAAAACAAATTCCATGTCGGAAATCTCGCCAAACTTTTTATCAGTTGAAATTATTAATTCGTTTGTGCTGCTCTCTCTTGGTAAATTATAATTTGATGATATAACAACAAACCCTCTGCTTGCCATATACTCGCAAAAAACATTATTATCAAAAGGTGTGCTCTGTGCACCGTGATGATAAAATATGCAAGGAAATTTATTGTTTATTTTGACTAAATTCCTCTTAGCATTTACTTTTGTCTCTAAAATGGAATGATATAATTTATTATGAGCGGCATCAAATTTTACTTCCTCACCATTAGGTTTAATGTTAATACAAACTCCGTCATTAATAAAAATGTAATGGAATGCGGCAATTAACGAGTCATATAGATTTCCGTACCTTTCTTGTCTTGGAAATTCCATATAATTTTTAAATTGTATGAATGGGGTTTTTTTGTTATCAATTGCGGGATACCATATACTAACAAAGAAAGGTTTGTTGTTTTTGTAATTGTAATAAGAAAATTGTTCGTCAGTCTTAAAGAAAACGGTGTCTTTGTAACCAACAGAATAATTCCCCTCAGTTAATTTCCCCCACTGAGGAAAAGATTGCCCTATAATTTGACTAGAGATTAAACTGCCAATACAAAGTAAAATTAATTTTATTTTTCTCATGTTTTTCAATTTTTTATATTTTATTATTGCCGTTCTTTCTTCCAATTATAACGCATGACGTTTTTTAGGCGTTGCGCCGCGCCACACGAATATAAAACTATTTTTTAGCGGAGGCAACACTAATACAAAAATGCGAACTAATTAACTAATTATAGCAGAATCGGGAAGATAATCTTTTAGTGCCGAGCAAATACATTCTTTTTTTAAATGATTCAGCAAACATAGAATAGAAATAAACAACTTCTTTTCCATACGCGTAATCAAAATGTGTATTTAATTTTTCTAAAGGCTTATTAATAGAATCTAATCCCTTACCAACAGAACATTTCAACAGCCCCTACTACTGCAAAAGGGAACATCCTAAATCTTCAAAATAATGGTGAAAGGCACTTAAGTTGAGTGCACATAACCTGTTTATCTCTTAATAAATCAGGATTAAATTTTTTTAGAAACATCGATTTAAACTATATTACATTACATGAATATTTTTCTAGTTCACCATAAAGTATGAGCTGAACGATCAATTTATATAATTCGGACTCTTATTGGAAAAGGCACATATATATCAAATTTTAGAAGTAATAAAAATACAAGTAGTCTTAGTAAATTGTAATGTGTTTTTAAAACGCTTTAGTATTCAATTTTAATGCTAAAAAAATACCCATACTAAAACAAGCCTGTAGCAAATAACCTCCGGTTGGCGCATCCCAATCTAACATTTCACCTAGACAGTAATGATTGTGTAGTTTTTTTAATTCCAAATCATCAGAAACTTCATCTAGTGAAATACCACCAATGGTAGAAATAGCTTCATCTATAGGAGCAAACCCAGTAATATTTAATGAATACGATTTTATTAGGTTACTTAAAAACTGGCTATTATTATACTCTTCTTTACTAGTACTAATTTTTAATAATTCGATTTGAGTAATAGATAAGTTTATTTTTTTTTGTAGCGCATCTTTCATTGTAAGTCTTCCTCTATTTTCCAACCTACTTGCAATTATTTGTTGAGATAAATCAGGTTTAAAATCAACCAATAGTTTACAAGTTGTATTATTAATTAATTCTCTTCTAATTTTATAACTAAGAGGGTAGATGCCGCTCCCTTCAATTCCAAATTCAGTGATAATTGCTTCACCTTTTCGAGAGTTATTGCCACATGTAAATGTGCAGTTTTTTAAAGCAATTCCTTGGTGTGATTTTATAAATGGTTCATTCCAATGAACTTGATAAGCACAATTTGAAGGGTAAAACGCATTTATTCTAATTCCTTTTTTTCTAAAAAAAGATGTCCATTCACCATCACTTCCTGTTAATTTCCAACTTGAACCACCTAACGCAAAAACAACTATATCAGCATTCAATCTTTTTGTCTCTCCATTATTTAAAAACACCAATTCATCATTATCCCAACCTTGCCAAAGATGATGGTAAAAAACGGCCACATTATTTATTTCTAGTTTTTTTTTAATTTGTTTTAATACATGAATTGGCTTTACTCCCTTAACAGGAAATACGCGTTTGCTTGTTCCAACGTATGTTTCAATGCCTATTGAAATTAGCCAATTTCTAAAATCACTATTTGAGAAATTTTTTAAAAATGGGTAGATAAATTTTTCAGGATGATAGTTTTTTGCAAACTGAGTTAAATCTTCAGAATGAGTTAAATTAAAACCTCCTTTTCCTGCAACTAAAAATTTTCGCCCTAATGTTGCATTTTTTTCATATAATGAAATATTAAATATATTATTATCTAATGAACAAGCCAACATCATTGATGTAGGGCCCCCTCCAATAATAGCTATATTTTTTTTACACAATTTTAAAAAGAAAATTAATCATAAAAATAATGGAATTGTATTAATTATGTTATGATAATTAGAAAAAAACAGCTGATTAGGCTGCAATTAAACGCCCTCAGTTATAGTCATCGGTGCCGGTAGCAAGTAATCAAATGCAGTACCGCATCGAACTCTCTGCGTGGGTTTTTTACCTATTAGATGTTAATGATTACTCATGAAGTAAACCATGTGCATTATAAATTGAATGTTAGCTCTACCATGTCGGACTTTAACTCTTTACCATGCCTTAGCTTGTTACAGTACTTTTTGGACTATTCAAAAGTTTGCAGGTAAACGAAAGGCATTGAGTATAGGTATTGTTTTAAAACGTTCAAATAATATTATTACTAATAAAATTAAACTACTAAAATTTATTACTTATTGCTCTTTATTTTTTTTGTTGAATGAGTAATTTAAACTGGCAAAGATAAAATGAAGTTGAATAAAGTTATATCTATTCGTCCCGTTTGCTCCACCTTCAAGCAATCGATAGCCAATGTTTCCTTGTAAGTTTTTAGTGATACTATATCTTCCAGATAATGAAAAGTCAATTGCTCTGCCTTTACTTGCGGCTATACCTTCTCCAAAAAAATCAACACCCATTTTCTGAGATATATCCCAATTGGCTATTAGATTAACAAGAGGAGCGAAACCAATACTAAAATTTTCACTTAAAAGTTCTCTATTCTTCAACGATACTCCCGCATCTCTAATTTTTGCGGACAAACCAAGGCCAAATTTAAAATTATCTTTACTTATGATTCTTCGATTATAGGTAAAGCGATATGAATTAAACTTATAAACAACTTCTATTGGTATGTTAGCTTTAAAGGTTTTTCCATCAAATAGTATATCCTTTTCTATTGTTTCAGTTCCTATAATTTTTAAGGGAGCATAAAGAAATGAAAAGTGATTTTTTCCATTTGACAAATAACCAGCGCGCAACCTAAAAAATGAACTTACTGGAATCTGAAAATCATTTTTCAGTGAAAATAACGTTCCATTATTGCCGTTACGAATATCATTAATAGTTGTAAATAATACCCCTGATTCAAGATTAAGAAAAGTCTGAGCTTTAGTAGAAAAAATGGAACTCAAACAAACAAAAAGAACCCAATATCTTGACTGTAAAACAAGCTTAGCGGTCAAGTGATTCATGTTGAGTTTTTCTTGAAGTGATTAGTTTAATGTATTATAACGGCTTGAATGCTTTATCAAAGCCATTCGAATATAAAACTATTTTTGGTGAAGGCAACACTACAACAAAAATGCGAAGCATTTACCTTAATGTAGCCGAATAAAAAAATAATCTTCAGGCGTGGCGTAACTGCCTGCTATTATCGGCTGCAATTATTCATTTATTATTTGAAGGTCACTCAATATACTATTTGCAATTTCAATTCATGCTTGAACAAAGTTTTTGTTTTCAATATCAATAGACGGAATACAATTTGCAAAATAGTAAACATTATTGTACTTTTCTATGGCTATGTATGCTTGCAACGAAATAATATTTAATTTTTATTAGTATTTAATTTGTGATAATATATGTAAGAAATAGCTAAAATTCCGAGTACAACTAATGGAAAAAATGTTTGCCCATTTATGCCATCAACAGCTCCGTGACTAATCGTTGCGAAAATAAAATCAAAGGCAAATCCTGAATAAGCCCATTCTTTAACCCTCTTTGGAACTTGTGGAATAACTAAAGCTAAAACCCCTACTACTTTAAAAACAACCAAAGCATTTCCAAAGTATTCAGGATAGCCTAAATGTCTAATTCCTTCTTTTGCCAATTCTGTTTGAGAAGTTAATGCTGGCATTACTCCTTCAAATAAAGCGATTAGTGTTGTCGCTGTCCAAAATATTATTTTTTCTTTTTTCATTTTATTATTTATTCGTTATTAATTAAAGCTTGTCTGAACTATGTTCGTTATTTATATTATTGAATTCTTTCTAATTTCCCTTTTCTTTTGACAATGTTTTTATAGTCCCATTGTACTTCCCTTGATTTTTTAAGCCAACGTATTATGTCATTTATGTTTACTTCTGTTACGCTGTTAAAAAAAACAGAAGCGTCTTTAAATTTTTCTCCTTTTATGTTTAAGCTCTCTTCTTCAAAGTCTGCACCGCTCCAAAACATAAGTCTTATTCCTTTTTTCTGTTTGCTATATCCAACTATTGGGTTACCGTTTAAAAACCAAACTGGATGTGCGTGCCAAATTTTATTCTCTGCTTCAGTTAATTCGTTATTAATTGTCAAAGCAAGTAAGCTGCATATTTCTTTGTATGTTGAAGTATGTTGATTATTATAAGATTTTATCTCTTCGTTCATCTTGATTTTCTTTTTGGTAGTCTAACAGTTTACCTCAAGTCCTATGGTTTTTAGTTTTCAAGAAATGAATGTTAATGCATAAAAATAAGTGCTTGCCTAAACTTATGTATGGTTATTTTATCTGAGTTCCTATTATCTTATCTAAATCAGAAATAGTAGTTGGACTTAATCCACTATTAGTGTATATAACGATTGAATTTTTATCAATGATCATATGGGTTGGATATGAAAGTATATTGTACTTTGAAGCGATGTCTTGAGCATCAGGAATTATGTTGTATTTAAAAGGCTTCGACTTCAAAAAACTTTGGATTTTATCTTTGTTACTTAATGCAATACCAAGAAATACAACATCCTTATTTTTATATTTTTCAACTAATTGATTAAGATCAGGAATTTCCATTACGCATGGTTTGCATTCAACAAACCAAAAATTAATTACAATTAACTTTCCTTTAAGTTGATCTAATGAATAGGTATTCCCTAATAAATCACTGGCTATAAAATTTATTGCAGGCTTTCCAATAATTTCTTTATTGATGTTAACATCATCACTAAATTGAATCATTTGACTTTTCTCTAGATCGGTAGCTTTTCTAAATAAAAAAAGTTTAACCACTTTATTGCTATCAATATAAGGTTCAGGAATGAAATCGGCAGACATGATTACTTTATTAAAGTCTTCTCCTTTAAGCAAAATAAATTCTTCAGAATATACTGGTATTGTTATGCCATCCAGCATCAGAGGCTGACTTTGATCAATATCTTGAAAGCCTGCTTTTCTTAAACCGGATAGTATGCTTTCTTTCTTAATATTAAATGTATCTTTTTTAATGTAACTAACTTGAGCTTTTATACTAATATGAATTAAAAAAAAAGTGAATAATATCGTTAGGTGTTTTTTCATGCTGATTTTTTATTTGAATTAAACTCGCTCTATTATTAATGATTCAAAACATTTTACTAAGAAATCTTTATTAATTTGGATAATAAGTTGTTTCCCCTTCTTGTCCATAACCAACAATAGCTCTGTCTTTATAGATTCTAAAACTAAAGTTGCCTCCATCCTCGGGGCTCATACCTTTTAATGTTGCATATGACCCATATGTTTTTATATCGACGTTAATGTAGTAAAACTCAGAATTATGTTTGTTTTTGATTTTAATACCGTAAGTATTTAATGACGAAATATATCCATAGGTTATTTTAAGACCGTTATCGGGATTATTAAACCACTTATCTTGCATAAATATCCTAACATCGTCTTCGTCTTTAAAGGGATTACTTTGTGCACTTAATTTTATTCCAGTAGTATTTATAGTCTGATCTTGGCTATAGGTAATCTTAATTATTTTCTCTCTAGATTTTAATTTTTGACCTTTGAAATATCCCGGCTGATCAGGGTTCATAGTTTCTTCAATATCATGTGTAGACTTTGATCTAATGAAAGGAAAGCAATCTGACTCTCCTGTTTCAGGATTTGGAACACAAAGGCTATTAGAGTTTATAACGTAAGTGTCTGAATACCCATATTCTGTAATTATCTTGCCATCTTTTAGTTGAGCTTTCTCAATTGGCGAGGGGTGATCTGCATAATTATAAAGAATATCTACCTTAGTTCCTTTAATTGTAAATTTATAACTAGTTTTTTGATTGTCATTGGGCCCCCATTGTTGTTCAAAAAATAAGATTTTTTCTTCCTCGCCAATTTTAGAAACTTTGTCTGCATCAACATCTGTGATTTGACTTTTTTCATCTTCTTTTTTTGGAATTTTAAAATTAAATCTTTCATCAAAATCTTTTATGTTCAATAGACCTTTAATCTTTTTTGTTTTTTCGTCTTTTAGTATATTTTCTTCTATAGAATACCCTAATTCGTTAAGTCGATTTTGAATATTTGATTTTGAAACTTTTTTATCCTCTAACCAATATTCTTCATTTAATATTTTAGCACCGTCAAAAATTATTAAAGCTTTATAGTCCGTTCCAGCTGGATAACACAGTTCGACTCTTTTATTTGCAAATACAACACCATCTTCTTGAAAAAAATATTCTTCTTTAAATATACATTCTGGCCCACCATCAATAATAGATAATTTAATAATTTTTCCTTCTTTAATCCAGTATTTGAAATTTCTATCTTCATTATCATGGTCAGCAATACTATCAGCTTCACCATTTTGAATTATTTTTTCAATTCTATTTAGTTCGTCACTTGGATTAAAATTAGATGTACAAGAGGTCTGAATCAAAGTGATTAAAAATATGATTGAAAAAACTAAAACATTATTCTTTAAAATTATTTTCATTTTTCATTTTTTTGTTTTTCTACCAATATGGCTCAGTAGTGTCGCCCCTTTTTTTAAATGGTCAAAAGTCTCCATTGTTTATTATTTCAGATCACTTTTTTTATGGTGGTTCTCTTTTTTGTTGTTTAATGTTTGGGTGTTTTATAGCCTTGCACCTAACGGTCTCACAATTTACGTCAGTCTTCTTTCGAGCCTTAACTAAAAAATGATTGTTTAAAGGTATAATGTTTATGTAGCATTTGCAAAACATGTTGGGGCTGTAAACCTCCATTGAAATAAAATTATTCGTCAAATTGATTGAGATTTCTTTACGTCTCTTTGTAAAATTTTCAATAGTTAGTCAATTCAGTAATTATTAAAACTTATTTTTAGTCGCTTTCCGATTAATTTCTATTCGTTCAATTTTTCAATTCTTGGCGTCATTGTTCTATTTCAATATCGTATTTGTGTAAAAGTCCAGAAACACCCAAAATAGAAAATTTTGCTTTCTTGACTCGATTAATTTCTAGGTTAATGGAATAATTGTAAGAAGTCCGAAAGTCGGCTTTTTCAAGTATTGAGTGATCAAAAATAGCCTGTGTTAAATTGCAATTATCGAACACTACACTTGTCAAGTCGGTTTCTGCAAAGTCAGTCTCTTGTAAAGCTGAATTTTTGAAAATCGTCTTCTTGATTTTTGTTTTGTAAAATGAAGAATGATTGAGTTGACAACTATCAAACGAAAATGAAAGCCCAAATTGATTACAAGTATCAAACCGAAGTCCTAACATTTTACAGTCTTTGAATTTAACATCCTGCAACGCTGTTTTGTTGAGTTTTGCTAAACTTAAATTACACCCATTGAATTTGCAGTCAATAAACTTAAAGTCCGAAAGGTCTTTTTCTGTAAAGTTGCAATTATTAAAAATGCATTTTTCGTATTCGGCTTTTTTCAGCGTGTTGGTTCGGTCAAAAGTTTCGTCCTGTATGTATGTTTCCGTCATTTTTAAGTTTAATCATTTATAATGGTATCTGTTTACACTTGCTACTAAATGTTTGCAGACTTGCGCCATGCAGGTATTACTTGATTAAAATATCCGTACCACAAAACAATATTAAATGTACTGAACTAATTTGCAAATGCAAAACAATTTGTGAGGAGCGCACTTTTGAAAAAAATGATTTACGTCTTACTTAAAATCTAGCCTATTCGAAGAGGCATTATTAGTAATTGCAATTATTCTTTCGTTATTTTTAAGTCAGTCAGTATTTTATATGTAATCTCTATTCTTGCTTTGGCAATGTCTTTATTATTTATGTCAGTTGACTGAATACAATTTGAAAAGTAGTAGACGTTATTGTTTTTTTCTATATACCCAATGTACCAACCAACAATTTGTTTTTCATCATCTACCCAACCTGTCTTTGCTCTTACTACATAGTTTAAAGTATCTTTTGTAATCATTATATTTTTTACAATATCAACTGTGTGTTTTGAAAAAGGTAATTTATAATCGTGAAGGCGTATTAGAAAATCAATTTGTTGTTCGGGAGTAACTCTAAGTCCGCCTTTTAACCAAAAAAGGTCTATACCACCTGATGTGTCTGCATTTCCGTATTTTGCTTTATCAAGCCATAATTTTATTTTCTCTCCACCAACACGTCTTGCAAGTTCTCTGTAATACCAAACAGTCGAATTTTTAAATGCTAATTTCAAATCGTGGTCTTGATTCCATTTTGTATTTTGTCTAACTACACTATCCCAAGGAATAACGAAATTCTCGTCTTTAATAACGCCAGTTTCAATACCAATTAAGGAGTTACAAATTTTAAATGTTGAAGCAGGTGAAAATTGTTCTTTATATTGTTGTGGATTATAAAAAATAAACTTGTCATTACTTTGGTCGTAAAGTACAAATGAGCCTTTAACGTTGAATTGGTCATAATACTTTTTGAATTCGTCACGTATTTCCTCTTTTTGTTTTAGCCTAAAGGATGTAAATAAAGTAACAACTAATAATAGAGTTGATAATATAAATTTTTTCATCGTCATATTATTGCTGCAAATGGTTTCGAGCTTGGTTAAGGTAGCTATTTTCTCCAGAAATATTGATGCGGAGAACCAAACTTTGATTAACTATAAATGTGTTTGCGTAGAACTGAACTGCCACTTTTGCCAATTGAAAATCAGCGAAGCTAAACCCGTGTTAGTTGTTCGTAGTTTTCTGCTCATTTAATTTGTCTTTAAATATTCCATTATATATTAAATAGCTTACAAGTCCAGCCAAAATGGTAGCAATAATGTCCCAAATATCTATTGGTTTTCCAAGCAAAGGATGTACAAGTTCAAAAACAACAACACTAAACGTTCCAAGTTTTATTAAGTAGTTTCCATTTGTCACGTCATTGGATAAAATTGCAATTAAAAAAAATATTGTCGGCAAAGTCCCAAATGTATTGCCTAAAGTGTCAGCAATATGGAAGTCATTGATTTTATTATTGTAGATATATGGTCGATAAATAGGTCGTCCAACAAACTCATAAATAAGTAAAGCTGAAATTCCAACACCAAAATTTATTGCTTTATACTTAGTAAATTTCCAATTTCTAAACTCTGTTACAAAATCGTTTAGTATCATAACGTGATGTCTTTTTGTTGCTTTTCTTATTACTCTTTCGTTCTCTTTTTATATTTTCTGTCTGAAAATTACAATGAGAAAATTTAAATTATAATTTCTGATTTTTTGAATCTGTCATTTGCAATGTCCGCTAACTATTTGAGGCTTTGCGCTGCGCGTGTTCCATGACTCGAATGTATCACACAAAACTCAGATATCCAATCAACTTGATTATAAACCCCGTGTTGTGAAAAGCCGCTGTTATGATTTCTTTAATATACTCATTTCGTAAAATTAATATTAAAACTTAGTCTATTATTTTTCGTGAAACCTTTAAAACCAATGCTCTTGGTATAAATCTAACAGAGTTAGCCAATATATAATTCATAATGCCGTGTATTGCAACGGTCTTTCCTTTTATCATTGATTTATAACCATAATCTGCAACTTGTTTAGCAGTTGGCAATTTTTTTCCTTTGAATAGTTTGCTTTCTTCCAATCCTCCAGCGGCCTGAAACCCAGTTTCAGTAGCACCAGGACAAAGAGCAGTCACAGTAATTCCTTTGTCACTTACTTCGTTACTAATCGCCTCTGAAAAACTTAACACATAAGCTTTGGTTGCAAAATAAACCGCCATAGTTGGTCCAGCTTGGAAAGCAGCTGTTGAAGCAACATTCATTATTTTTCCACTTTTGCGTTTTACCATATCTTGTAAATACAGTTTGGTAAATTGAGTCAAAGCTGTAATGTTTAAGTTTATCATTTGTAGTTCTTTGTTCCAATCTGTTTTTTCAAACATTCCAAAGTCGCCAAAACCCGCGTTGTTAATCAAGTAATCAATTTGAATGTTTTGCTTGGTTGTTTCTTCATACACTTCTTGGGCAGAGTTATTGGCTGAAAGGTCTTTTCCAATTGTGTAAACAGAAATTTTGTATTGACCTTCCAATACTAATTTTAGCTCATCTAATTTTGATTTGTTTCTTGCCACTAAAACTAAATCACCACCTTTTAAGGCATGAACTTTTGCTAATTCTAATCCAATTCCGTTAGATGCTCCAGTTATTAATGCGGTTTTTTTCATGTTATGTTTATTACTTTATTCACTTCTATTGGTTTGCTTTTTAGAATTACGCCTAACTTTTTCAAGCTAAGTAACGGTTAGATTTAAAACATTATTTGCCGAAACTTTAATTTAAAGATACATGTTTATTGGACTTTTGCAAAGCAAAAATTAAATAACTGTCACCGTTTTTGCAATTGCTTTGATGTCTGTATGCATAATTTTTAGGTGCTGTTAGTTGTCTGGTGCCGCCACACAGTTACATCAAGCTTAAGTGTCAGCTTGATTTTGTTTTTTTATTTCATAAAAAAAACTGCAAATAATTAAAATAATAGAATAGTACGATGCGAATTTAGGCGTCATCATTGTTCCGCCAATTAATTTTATAGTTATAAAAACACCAATAATTGTAATTGAATTCAATAATGTCTTAATTATTAATACAGAAATTGTTTTTCTGATTAATAGATTAAATAACAGAAGGTAGATAATAAAAACTGGTATTGAAAAAACGAACCCAAAGATCACATATAACATACACATTCCAATTGCTTCATTTAAATTGTTATTACCGGAAATAATGTCGATAATAAATAGTATTAATGCCGCGACAGCCAATGAAGTCAGCCAGTGTTTATAAGGATAAGTGTTATTTGTAAAAAAGGTTATCATTCTTGTCCAAGTTTATTATGTGTCGGTGTCCGCATTTTTTATTAAACATTGATGTCGTTTTTGCCTGAATGTTTCTTTGTCGTGGCACGTGCAGCTAACGGTTGCGGGCTAAGCAACGGTTTGGTTTGAAAACGTGTCTAACGAATGCTTATTTAAAGTTAAAATGTTTATTTGTATTTGCAAAGCGAAAATAATTGTCCCCGCGGAGCTACCGCTTTTGCAAAAGATTTGTTTTCTGCCAAACTGTTGCTTAGCTTGAGTTACCACTTTTAGTTGGCACACAGCTTTGGAAACTAAGGTCGTTGTCCACTGATAAGCACAACTATTTACGTTTTCTTTTGATTTTTTTTGCTGGATTTTGTTTGACATGAAAGATTGCTGAAACAATAATTTGTTTTCCCGACACCTCATAGTTTATGACAAAGGGAAAACGTTTCATAACCACTTCATGAATGTGTGCAAATTTGATTGGAAATAACAAAGGATTGTCTTTTATCAATTCAAGTAAAGCAACTACTTCTTCTTTGAATTCAAAACCTAAACCTGAAACTTTTTCATTATAGTATAAACAAGCGTTCTCAAGTTCTAAAACGGCTGGCTCAAGAATAATTAATTTATTCGTAGCCATTTTTATCCAACTAACGTATGTTTTACCCTTTTCCGAACTTCTGCTAAAGAATAACCTTTCGTTTTTCCTGCTTTGTATGAAGCTGATCTTTTAATAACTTCTTTTTGTTGCTCATCTGTCAATAAACTAGAATTACTCTGGCGGTATACTTCGAGTAATTTATAAACTACTTCTAACACATTACTGTCTGCCTCGTCTATATATTTGTGGATTTTAGTCCGAATGGCTGTTGTGGTCATGATAATCCGATATTGTTCCTTAAAGATAATAAATAATATTTGTGTTTACAAATTCCGAAATAGACCAATGTTTCTGTAAAAATTTGTTGCGAAGGATTGTTACAAGCTATTAGTGCTAACGGATTGCAGGCTTGCGCTATGCCATAAGGAAGATAAATTATCTCACCTTTCAAAAGGCTTATTACGAAGATAAAATATTTTTTATGCGGAGGCAACACTAAAAATAAAATGCGTAGCATTTACCTTAATGTAGCCGGAGCAATCTTCTCTCTCTTGGCATGGTGCAACTTCTTGCTGTTAGGCAACGTTTTTATTCTGTAATGCATACTATCATGATTTATCCTTATCAATTTAAAGTTTTGAACCAACGTCCTCAATAAACTTTGCAAATTTCTTTAGCGATTGATGAGATGAATTTCTGAATTCCTGCCAGATTATCTTGCTAACTATTGATGGCCAGAACAAGGAAGAATTTACGGTGCTACCTGCCTCTACCTTTTTCAATTCAATTGCTAAAGCATCACGAATGGTTTGTGGTACTTCAGGATCCTGTGAGATAACTTTAACTTTTTGTAAGCCTTGCTGCACGTTCCCAACCTGAAACGCTGCAGCCGCATCACAAATTTGATAGGGCCAGTATATTCCGGTTTCTATGGAGAAACCACTCCAAAAAACCCTGGCTTTTACAAAATCCCTTTCTTTGATGTAAACAGAGCCCAAAAGCATATAGATTACTGCAGCTTCATACTTGCCTTTTGATACTTGGTTGGTCGGTACATATTGTCTTGCCTTCTCTGCTTCTTCACGTGCAATTTTATCCCAACCCGCTTGGGCCATAGTGATGGAGCGAAGACTTTGTGCAAAGTATTTTACATTTGAGTTATTACTCTCATTACCTATCTCCTCCACGATATCGGCTTCAGCGAAAGCAAATGACGACTTATCGGAAACAGTCCAGAAATAGCCAAGTAACAAATGAGCATAGGGTGCATCTATTTGCAAACTGTCTGGTTGCTGATCGTTATAAACTTTCATGGATCCGTCTATAGTAAATTTCGAGGCGCTCTTGTATGCTTTATACTTTATTCCAGAAGTGGCTTTTTTATATTTTTTTCGTTGTTTGCGTAGAGTTTTTGTTGCACATCCCGCGAACAGAATAAAAATCGCAAGTAGTAGGATCGCTAAGGGTTTCTTTTTTGAAATATCAAATCTAGTCATTGTGTTTTTTTATAATATTGGGAATGAAAGTAGATGTTAAAATCAATCCGAAAAATGTTGCCCAATGGTTTGCGGCTTGCGTAAGCCGATGTTATAGACAGGCCATAAACTATAATCTAATACAAAGCTCATCTGGTGTCAAAACGAGTATTTCACAGTCACGAAAGTCTTTGGTATTACGAGTAACAATACAACCCATTTTCTCTACAGATGACGCACAAAATATTTGAATTGCATCTTCAAAATCCTTGTGTTTAGAACGTAACCCTTTCTTTAAAATATCTACATCCACAGGGATAACAGTTAAGTAATCTAGCAAATCATATAAAACATCACGTAATGTTTTTTCGTCAAGATATTTTTTCAATAAATAATGGGTTGTTGCTATTGAATGAGAAGAAGTGTATATTTTAATTTTTTTTTCTTCTACTTTATTAAATATTTCAATAGCATACTTACTAAAAGGTTTTCTGTCTGCAATTAGGTCGACAATTATATTAGTGTCAAGAAATACCTTTTTCATAAATGTTTTTTTTCTAAATAAGTACGCAGTTCTTTTTCTTCGTCAAAGTTCTTTGGAAGTTTAACAGCCCCTACAATTTTCTTAAGTTTAGGTGATAATTTTTCTGTGCCATTTTCTTGAGTGATTGTTTCAAGGTAATTTTCAATGAGTTCGGATAAACTTCTACCCGTATTTTTCGCGTAAGATTTCGCCCTTTCTATTATTGACTTTTCTACAGTCAAGGTAAGTTTAGTTGTCATTGCACGTGTTTTTTTTATAAAAATACGTATTTAGCGTTAAGATTCCAAATTGGCTTGCCTATAACGGTTTCACAATATGCGTCAGGTGTTTTTCGAAACCTATCTAACGAATGCTTGTTAAAAGGTAAACTATTTATTGGCATTTGCAAAACTAAAAAAGTGTCTATCAAAAAAATTGCAAATGCTTTTACCGTCTTTTAAGCTTGTCGCAAATTGTGTGTTGTCGGAAGCTCTTTTTTCGTAAGTCATAGTTCGAATCTATTAAATGTCTTTCCGTTAAACTTAAACGCTCCATTTTCGTGTGTGCCAAGCCAAATGTCTCCGTTGTTGTCTTTATATAAGCAATAAATAGGAATATTTTTAGCATTAATTTGAATTGGATAGTGGCTAATCTTTTCACCATTATACCTCCAAACACCGTGTATATATGTCGCTATCCATAAGTTGTAATTGTCGTCTTTGATGATTGATAAGAACTCGTTTAAATCACCGTTCATTTTGCCGTCTAAACAACCTATGCTTTTTTCCCTGTCGTAAAATGGTGAGTTGTTTGTGTTAGTTTTTGTTGAAGTTTTGTTGTTGTAAACGCTATACCGATATTGGGTATTGAACCAAAAATCTCCATTCTTATCTTCTGCAATTGAACGAACACCATTGGCAGGTCCATCGTGAATTTCTGTAACATCTTGTTCAGAAATCCAGTTAAACGATTTTCCATCATAACGACAAACGCCTAATGTTGCAGTGCCAAACCATATGTTTTTCTTGCTGTCCTTGTAAATACAGTAAATAGCATAAGGATTGGGATAATTTGGATGTTTTTGAATATATTCTTCACCAAGTTCTGATTTTGGAAATTTCAACCTGAAAAGTTTATTACCGTCAAAACGATATGCGTAACCTAAATGTTCTAGGCTTTTAAACCAAATGTCATCAGGATTTAATTTCCAATCGCTATCGGGACTTATGGTTTCTGTCAATTTCAAAAAGCTTATGCCATTATATTGACATAACCCTTTACTTGTATTTAAAAAAATATTCCCAAGTTTATCTTCTTTTATTTCATCAATTCTGTTATCTGGCAAACCATCTTTGGTAGTGAAATGTATTATTACTTTTCCATCATACTTATATAAACCGTCTTTCCAACTGCCAAACCAATAATTATTTTCCCTGTCTTGATGAATAACCATAATGTTGTTGCTTAATTCTCTTACCGTGTCGCCTATTGCAAGAGGTTCATTTAATTTCTTAGAATTATGTATCTGAATATTGGTGTGACCATTACACGAAGTAAAAAATGTAAGGACGGTTAGATAAAGTATTGTGAATTTCATTGTTGTCTTTTGAAATTTTGCAGTGCCGTTATTGAGTTGCCGATAACTGTTTCACGGTTGGCGATCGGCGGGTTTTGAAAAACCATCTGTCTACACCCTTAAACCTTTATATGAAGATACAAATATTTCTTAGCGGCCGCAAATAAAAATTCTGCTTTCGGGCAACTACCTCTGCGCGCCACAATGACCTTCAGTCAACCCGCTGGTCGCCACGCCGTGTGTTAGGTGAAGGTGGTGCCACATAGGTACGTCTCGCTAACTTGTCTGAATTATTTTTTGTCATCAATACAAATATTAAGCGGATTAAAGTTCAAAAAATGCAGAAAAAACATTAGTGGATAAGGGAAGACCTGATCAATGAAAAGATAGTCGACCACTTGAAAGAGCAGCGGTTTTTATTCCTTTATGAATTTAGTAAATAATGGTTCTTTAGCTGCTGTTGTAATTTTAGCGAAGTAGCATCCATTTGCAAGTTTAGAAACATCAATTTGCTTTTGAAAAGGAGCTTTTAAAACAGTATGACCTAAATAATTAATCACTTCTATTTCGGAGTTTTCAAACCCCAAATCTTTAGAAATATTTAAATGGGAGGAAACTGGGTTAGGAAATACTTTTATATTCATTTCTGAAATTTTCTTAATACCAATGTCAGTGCTGTTTTTTAGGAATGAATAATTCTTTACCAAACATTCAACGTTTGAACTTGTTTTTTTGCAATTTACTCTTATCCATCCAATCAAGGTATCTATATTATCTTCGTATTTAATTCCAATAAACAAATCATTGGTGCTGTACCAGTCAGAAACACCAGTATAAACACCCATGCTTACATTATCATATGTCAACATAAGCGCTGTAGAGTCCCAAATAGAGTTTAAACTATTAATACTATCTCCCGATAAAAGAGGAAGCGCAATTTTTTTGTTTACAGTTGCGTCAAATCTCCCAAATCTTTTAAAAGTTTTTGTATTGAGTGATAAAACTGACGTATATCCGTTACCACCTCCTGGAGATGAAACAGCTCTTGCGTTTATTCTCAAGTCGTTTTGAGAATCGTTGTTAATATCGATATAGTAACTTTCGTCATCAAGATGCGAAGGCCCCGTATAATGATAATTTAGTAAAGTGTCGGGCACGATATCAAAATAATAGGGGTAGTTAATTCCCACATAAGCAATTTGCGCATTTGTTAAAACCGGAATAAAAGAAAACATAAAAAACAGTTTATTCAATGACGCATACTTTAACACCGCTGCTATGAGCCCGTCGAAATATTGTTTTATTATTTTGTCTTTCATTTTAATTGTCGCATCACTTGCAGCTAACGGTCTAGCAATTTGCATCAAGCATGTTTGGAAACGTGTCTGACGAATGCCTTTTTAAAGGTAAACTATTTATTGGCATTTGCAAAACTAAAAAGTGTCTGCCATAAAAAATTGCAACTGCTTTTACCATCGTCCACGCTTGTCGCAAATTGTGTGTTAGTGATTGATGGCTTCACAAAATTGCCTCTTGCTTGTGTATCTACTCATAAAAAAAATTTGATTGGAAAATTTAAAAAAGAGGAAAGTCTAACACCCTTGTCGCATTAACTCTGCCCAAAATTCATTTTGGTCTCTATTTTGATAAAATCTTGCTTGACAAGTTAGACCATTTTTGTCGGAAATATACCATATGTCTAAATGTTTTTCAAGCACCTTGGTCGTGCCGGATTTTTCATTAAGTATCAACTTGTCTCCGACTAAAGCCCATTTACCTTTTATTTTTTTTTGAATTTTTCTATTTGAATCATATGTCTTTAGAATGTATTTGTGGTTTTCTTTTACTTCTATTGTCATAACCATATGATCTGTCATAGATTGTCCAATGTAATTTCCTGTTATTGCTATAGAAGATGTTTGTGATTTACAAAAACTTGCAATTAGTATAAGCGTAGTTAGGAAGAGTATTGCTCTTTTCATATTTCAAATATAATAAAAAACACTCTTTAGAGCATTGATATAAAATGTTATTTATTTAGTTTAAAGCAAAACTATAAGTAGCGCAGTTTAAGTATCTTAATCTTAAGTTTAGTAAAGAAAATACTTTTAGTTATCAGAAATTTATTTTTGAGGATTCGTTCCGCCATTTACCACTAACGGTCTAGCAATTTGCATAAGGCTTGATTGGAAACTTGTCTAACGAATGCTTGTTTAAAGGTAAACTGTTTATTGGCATTTGCAAAACTAAAAAAGTGTCTGCCAAAAAAAAATTGCAAATGCTTTTACCATCTTCCACGTTTGTCGCAAATTGTGTGTTATAGGCATACCCTTCTTTCACTTAAACTGTCACTATTAAAATTTGATTGGTATTTTCATTTTTACCGGAACTGCCAAGCCGTTACATTGTCCCGGCCTCCAAATAGGCATAAGTTTAAAAACTCTTATTACTTCAAGGTCAACAGGTGAGTAGTTGTCTCCAAAATATTTTTTATCAACGTCAATGTTTATTAATTGTCCATCTATGCCCACAATAAATGAAATATATATTGAACCTTGAAAATTGTCTTGTTGTTCTTTTGGATAAATAAAATTCTTTGAGAAGAAGGTTAAAACATCTGCCGTACCTTTTCCATATTCAGGCATTTTGTCTGTAAAAGTGTAAACTTGTTTATTTAGGTTCTTGTCAAAATAGGAACTACAATTTAGTTTTTTAGCATCAACGACATTCTCAACTATTGTTTGACCTTGTTGCCCAAGAAGAACATTAAATTCTTTTAATTCACCTTGTTCAAAAGGAACATTTTTAATCACTAGCCCTACATAACCAACATATTTTACAAATATGTCGTATGTTCCAGCTTGTATGTGCTTTTCAAATTTTCCGTATATATCGGAAACTGTTCCGACCGTATCTTGTCTCTCATGGCTAATAAAACCAATATTAGCAAACATAAGTGTGTCAATCGTTACTTTATTGTTTGCGCTATCTTTTCCAAAAATTGTCCCACTTATATATGTCGAAATAGTGTCACCAATACCGATAGTCTTTAATGATAGTATTTTGCTTTCAATAGAAGGTATGTTCATTAAAGCTCCGGTCCCACAATTGTAAATAGGTTTCCTTGCACAGTTAGTCAAGACAAGTCCTAGTATAATAAAAGTTAATATTGACGTCCAAAGTTTCATTTTTTGTTGTCGTCTCTTAGGGTTGCCTATAACGGTTTGCAGCTAGAACTTGTGCGGATTTTAAACACAGTCTACCGAAACGTTTAAATAAAGATACTATGTTTGTTGCTTTTGCAAAAATGAAAATAAGTTCCGCGGAGCGACCGTTAATTTGCAAATGCTTTGATGTCGTCCGCATAAGTTTTAGGTGCTGTTAGCTGTAGTGTTTTATTTTTGCACTATAAACTTTGTGTCTAAAATTTTCGTTCCGTTTGAGTTTATCTGACACAAATATGCTCCGTTGCTAAATTGTTTCGTGTCAATTAATAATTCTTTATAATTGTTATCGATTGTAAATGTCTTAACAATTTTACCTTCTATATCATAAATAGAAACGATGGCTTCTTTAATATTTTTCGGCAAAGTATAAGCAAGTTTAATATAATCTTCAGCAGGATTAGGGTACGTTTCAAGTTGGTAGTTATTGTAATTGGTGTTTTTGTTTATTGAAACAAGTAACGTTCCTGGCAAGCTATATATTTTTGAGGCATTATCACTATGGTTGTCAAGTATCATTTTTGTACCACTTGGAGTATTAAATATTGCTCCGTATATACCTTGATATGAATTAAATGCTGGTGTTTCACTTGAGGCATCTAAAAGAATAGTACTAGATTCATCAATTATTTTTGTTATGCTGTTAGCCCAATTATTATCATCTTGATAATAAACCATAAATTCTATGCCACTGTCTAAATCAAACGTCGTTTCAGAGACATAGGCAACTTCTACATTTGTCATAGAGGCCAACACTGGGAATGTCATACTTTTAAAAAGAGAATGATCTAAGTTGTATAATTTTAGTTCGCCACCTGGTGCATTTACCCATTGGTATTTCATACCCGAAATGGCTAAATTTACAATTGAGGTTTTCCATTTACCATTAGGATAAGAATGTTCAAGACTAATTTGAGAAAACAAATTACTTGTTAAAATTACTAAAACTACTAAATTGATTGTTTTTTTCATATTAATTGGTTTTTATTTGTTTAAATACAATCTATAACATCACAGCTATCGGTTTCGCGGCTTGTTGTCGGCCGTTATTGGAACCGTGTCTGACGAATGCTTGTTTAAAGGTAAAATGTTTATTGGCATTTGCAAAACTAAAAAAGTGTCTGCCGAAAAAATTGCAAATGCTTTTACCATCTTCCACGCTTGTCGCAAATTGTGTGTTAGTAGCTGGCCATTTTCTTTAGCTGGTCTTTGTACACTTGGTTAAGTTTTATAGAGTCTTTTTCAAGTGTATCTGTCTTTACATTATTTATTCTTACTAAGTAATAGCTATGTTTAATTTCTACGGTTTTGTCATTTTCGTCCTCTATGCTGTGGTCATATGTATAGTAACGATATATTAGTGCTTTTAATTGTTTTTGATTGTCAACGAAAAGAGAAGAGTTAATTGTTTCAGCTGCTCCTGCGTCACCAAAGATGTCAGCAAGTTGAATATTGTTTGTTATTGAGTCTTTTGTCAGGTCGTAAATCCATAAGCTAATAGCTGTCGATGCATACATGCCAGGGGTCCTTGTTATTAAACCAATACAGTCTTTATTAATTTGAAAAGATAAAATACCGTGAAAGCCTTCTGTCCAAGGTAAAGAATTTGTAACTGTGGCGGGTAATAACTTGCATGTCGTTGAGTCTATTTGATTACCTCTGAAAAAATATGATAGATTTTCGTATGAAGAAGTGTCTGGATAAATATGAATGTCCGAAAATGTAGTGTCTCTATAGAATTTTGATAGCTCAGTATATTTATTTATTCGGTCTTTTGTCTCTGTTTCAGTCTGTTTACAAGAAGTAAAGATTAGTAAGGAAATTATAAATGTAAATATGTTTCTCATGGCTTGCTACTAACGTTTTGTGGGTTTAAGAAGTTGGGGATTTCGGAGCACAAAACTGTCAAACCACCACAAATGTTGATGCGAAGTAGAATGTTCAATTAACCACTGAACCCACAATTTCTTAAACCCGCTGTTACCGGTTCGTGCTTCTCTGTCCACGAAGGTCGTCTTTGTCAAGTTAGCACTGTCCTTGCGGTTTGTCGTGCGATGGCTTGCAAGCTCTATTGCTTTTTTAAGCAGTGGCTTGAGGGTTGTAAAAAAAGCAAATGTGCTTGCAAATGCGTTGGCGTTATAACTTGACTGCAACATAAATGAGAATGATTAAAATTATTGTTAGTCCGACTATCTTAATTATTCTGTTTATCTTGACTTCCTTTTTCAGCAAGTCGTTTTGTTCTGCTAATGATTTTATTTTACTCTCCAATAATTCTGTATTTCGTTTGGCTTCACTGTCTTGGTTGCTTAAATGTTTTGTAGTTGCCTCGCTGAAAGAACTGATAACTTTCTTTGTCTCTTTATGGTTTGTGTCAATTGCGTTTTGAATTGCTCCTAAAGATTGAACAATACTATTCAGCGTTTGAGTTATCGCTGTCAGAGTAATATTAATTGCGTTGATAGCTCCGAATATTTCAGAAAGTGTTTTTTGAAGTTTGTCAAAATGCTTTTCTAAATCAATCTTTTCAAGTCTTTCAACTTGCTTTCTTAACTCGTCAATTTTTGTTTGCAGGTCTGTTGACTTGTCGTCAAACTTTTTAAGTTCGGTTGCTAAATCCTTTCTTGTCTGGTCAATGAATGACTTTTGTAAATCTTGAAAGAGTTTTGTGAAGTCAATATTTACAAGTCGTGAAATTTCCTTTTGTAAATCTTTTGTCTTGTCCGATAACTCATTCAGCTTTGTTGTAAACAAAGTGTTGTTGCCGTCTAAATACTTTTTTGTCGCTGCGCCTAAAGTGTTGGTGTATTCCTCTGATAACTTTACTATCTGCTGATATTTGGTATCAAATATTTCAGGTTGCTTAATCAACTCTTTAATGTCTTGATGCAACTTGTCAAGGTCTTTGAGTTTCTCACTCAAAGATTTAATGTTGGCTTGCGATTGCTGTATTACTTCTTCGTAGTTAGGCATAATATTCTGCTGTTAATTCTTGATTTCTATTTATTAGTTTTTCAATGCCCAAGGTCTGCATTTTTAATAAAAGTTTTGCTCTAATTAGTTTAATGTCTTTGAATGAAGGGTTATCTTCTTGTATGTTGCTTTGTAGTTTTTGAAAGTAAGTTTCAAAAATAGGTTCAATAATTTCAAAATCATTTTCGTGAAATGGTTCATCTTTATACAAATTATCAAAACCTCTTTCAAGCTCTTCGTTTGCTTCTGAAATGTATGAAGCATTGTTTACAGAATACATTGCAAATGCTTTTAGTAAACGAAGCAACCACTCATTATTCAAATCGGTTTCGCTTAGTGAACGCAAAATCTTCTTGCAAGAACCCATCATGTGTTTGTAGTTGTTTTGCTCTGTTCCATCAAGTCGGAAAACTTTCAAATACTTTTCAAGTATTTCCTCCCTACTTATTTCTTCGTCTTTGTAATCATCCAAAAGAGAAAACGGTTTTCCGTTAATTTTAAATCCTATCCTTGCATATTTTGCATTAAAGTAAAAATAGATTTGCTCTTTGATGAAAAGGTTTTGCTCATACCAATCGTTTACATACTTGTCTTCTGTAATGCTTGTGTTTAATATGCTTTCAATTTCATCAGTTGCTCTTTTCCTTTTGCTTGCAATTTCTTTGTAGGAAAACTCCGACAAAAAGTAAAGGCACTCAATAATATTCTCAATCAAATTTGGTTTTGTAAGTCGGCTTTGTAATACAGCAATGTTTTCCATTGCTGTATTCTCCGATAAATATCTGCGTAAATACTTTTCAATTATTGCTGTGTATTCATCAATGGAATTAAACTTTCTGAAAGTGCAACTGTAAAGATTGTTTTTGTTGTAGTCAATTAAATAATCTTCCAAAAATCCCATGCTGTGCATACGGTAAATCAATCTGCCCGTATCGTTGGCTGTTTCTCGGTCTCTGCTATAAACAAAAAGAAGTCTGTCCTTTACTTCTTGAGTGATTTTAGAAAGTTCTTTAACGCTGTTTTCTTCAAGTAAAAATAGAAAGTCGTTAAAATCGTGGGAGTAAGTGTAAGCACTTTTAACCACTTCTTGAAATGTCTTTGTAAAATTTGGTGGGTTTATTTCGGCAGTAGGATTTACGCCTAACAGTTTGCAAATTATCTCTGTTGAGTCGGGATATTTCTTTTGAGCTGTTACAATGAATAGAAAAGTTTCATTCTTGCAATTGTCAAAAGTGTTTGCCAAAGTATCTTGCTTTTCAATGTTTACCATTTCACCGTTGATGAGTTGAAATTCTTTAACCTTAAATAAGTTTAAGAACTGGCTTTTCTCGGTGTCAACTCCCTTAAATGAAATTTCGTGAAAGTAGTCGTGAATGTTTCTATCGTCATACTTTTCGGTGATGTATTTGTAATGGTCGTTGTTATCCTTTTCCTTTAGTTTGGCTTTGAGTTCGGAAATACTTTCTGCTGGCAGAACATTGTATTTTGTTCCGTCTTTCTTTAACAAACTGAAATCAGTTACCTCAATTGCTTGCAATGTTTCATCCAATGAAAGAAAAGAAATATCGTCAAATGCTTTTGCTTTCTCATTCCATCTTTTCTCAAAACTTTGCCTCGCTGCTTTTCGTGTAAATTTGTTTTGAAGAAGTTTGTTCTCCTTGTTATCGCTGAAGAATTGGTAAATATCAATTTTGAAGTATTCTATTTTTGAAATTAAAATATTCGCCTCTGATATTTTTTTATCTCTACCTGAACGCCCTGCTTCTTGCACTAAACTTTCAAGTGAACCTGAATAAACAAAGTGATAAGTTGAACGAATGTCTTTTTTGTCAATACCCATTCCAAATGCCTTTGTGCAAACGATGTGTTTTGTCTTGTCGGTTGTAAAGTTTTCAAAGTGGTCTTGAACCTCTCTGCTTTCTTCTTCTGTTTCGCTTGAATAGAAAAAACCTTTTGAATTAGAGTTGAGATGTTGATAAACAAAATCAACTCCCTTTTCATTTCCCATTTGCCCTTTAACTGGACAAAAAATAATTGCAAAAAAATCGTTTTGATTCTTTTCGTTTAAGTTAATTAATTCGCCTGCTTCATTCTTAAACAAAATCCTTTCGCTGAAAACTTCAACATCGTTGAAGTTTTCTTTATGGTGTTGTTTTGACTTTTCAATTAGTTCAAGATTGTTTAGCTTTTGAAGATTAGAACCAATTTTTGAAAAGTCATTATTTAATTGGTTGATTCTATCAAGTGCAGTAACATCAATTACTCTAAAAAACAATTCTGGACGAATTGTATTTTCAATCATGATGATTGCGTCAGCAACATCATTGTGTTGAATTTGCAATTCCCTTTCAATGTCCGCCAATACATCAAATGAAGCTGTGGCAGTAAGTCCAATAAGAGAAACGGCTTTAGCCGTTTTTGTTTTTGCGAACCTTTGAGAGTTTTTGCCAAGCATTAAATATGTTGAACGGAAATCGTGTCCCCATTCGGAAACACAATGCACTTCATCAATTACGCAATAGGAAAAAGCCAAACCGAATTTTGAAACATCAATTGTGTGGATGATGTTTCTGAAATCTTGCATTACAAATCTTTCAGGTGAAATGAAAAGAAACATTGTTTCTCCGTAACGGAAATCAATCAACTTTTTCACTTTGTCTTCACGTCTTAAATTTGAGTTGATAAAGTCGCAACAGTCAATCCAATTTTGTTTTAAAACTCTTACTTGGTCTTCCATTAAAGATTTAATCGGGTCAACGACTAAACACAAACCTGCCTGTAAGAAAGAAGGAAGTTGAAAGGTCAAAGATTTACCGCCTCCCGTTGGAAGCAAACCAATTACTGGTTTTTGTTGTAATGCTCTTGATATTATTGGAAGTTGTCCTTCTCTGAAACTAACCTTTCTAAAAATGTTTTGAATGAAGAAATTTATATGGCTTTCATACTTGTTTACAGGAACATACGAACCATCATCTTTTTTTCTTACTAATGATTTGTAGTGGAGCAAGTCAGCACAATAAACTCGTCTTGATTTTCCAAATGAACTGTCAAAGTAATGAGAGGAACGAATTTTAATTGCCTTGTCACTATGGAAATTTGTTTCCTTGTAAATGTTTGAACGCCTCAAAACGGAATTGTCAATAACGATGTCAAATTGATTTTGTTTAAAATAATTCTCGTCTTGTCTGTTTGCTTTTAGATGCAGTTCTGCATTTAAAACCCACTTTGAGTTTTCAAATATTGTCAATTCAATTTCGGGTAATAGCAATTTGTCGCTGTCGTCTAAAATTGCATTGATGTTTAGAAATAAATCTTGCAAAGATTTTATTGCAATTGCTCCGCAAGGCAAATCTCTTTCAACGATTGCGACTTTGATTTTTTCACTCTTGAAAAGTTCGGGATGAACTAAAAAAAATTCAAGAATAGTTTTTTGAATTCTTGCAACTGCGATTGGAATAAAAATTAAGGAATAGTCAGCAAGATGTTTTGTTATGTCTTTCTCAAAGTTGCTTTTGAAGTTTTGATAAATCTTTCTTCCGATTAGTGCCTCAAAGTCGGGCTTGTCTTCTTTGATGCTATCTACTGTAAACCGAATTGTTTCAAAATTTTCATCTTCTGCTATCGCATCCCTGTATGCATCGTAGTAGCGGTATTCTGAAAGTGAATGGTGTGAACCATCCACTTCAAAAATCCTCCCTACTTTTTCATAGCATTTCTTTTGTTCACTCCAATGCAGATAGGGAGAAGTGAAACAGAAATCAACTGTTCTGTTTCCTGTTAGCTTTTTATTGATGGTTGAAAAATCTCTTTGAGATTCAAGTATCTGCTTTAAGAATGGATGCTTTTTTATAAAATCCCACTCTAAACTGCTTCCTAAATTGCCTCCATAATTGGCTCTGCTAATTTCCAAACCTGGTTCAATGATGTGTAGCAATTCAAAAACAGTTTCATAACTGATAGTTTTTTTTGCAGTCGGAAAATTTAATTCAAACTCGTCCTTGCTCTGTTCGGTTAAATTGATTTTGGAAAATAATTCCTCCAAAACCAAAGGTGCTCTTGTCGGCAAACCTCTTGTGATAATATTGTTTAGAGTTGCTAAAACAGGATTGAGTTTTTTGAAGTCGGGATTATGCTTGAATGGAAACTCAACATCAAAAGAACTTGCATATTGAAGAAGTCCGTTTATCTGGTCAAGTTGGGTTTGGTCGGCTGGTTTGTGCTTGTCCAAAGCCGCCTTAAAGTCGGTTACAACTTTTGCGATGGTGTCAACTATGTAACCTGCTTTAAACTGCATACTTAAAAATTAAATAAACTATTAAACTAAGAATAACAACAATGCCAATTATAAAAAAGAATATTGGGTCAAGGAATAAGTTGAACTTGTTATCCTTAGTATTCACTTCTATTATTTCTAAATATTCCTCACACGAATTATGCAAGTTTATATCTCCCATTGAGTCAGTGTCCGATGAGGATATTTCTAAAGCAATTTGTTCGAAAATCCACTTTGCTCTTCTGAAATTTCCCTTTTCAAAATGCATTTGCCCTCTTTTATATTTTGTTACAAGGTTTGAATGTCTCATGTCATCGAAGATTTTTGTGCGTAGGGCAAAAGCAAATGTGCTGCAAATGTGTCGGCTTGTGCTATGGGTTGCAGCTCTTTTGATTTTGCTGAAGCATTGGCATTTCTGTTCATTTTCTCAGTCGTTATGTTTGCAGTGTCGTCTTTTAGCATGACCGGTAACGGTCTCGCAATTTGCGTCAGGCGTGTTTGGAATCGTTTCTGACGAGTGCTTGTTTAAAGGTAAAATGTTTATTGGCATTAGCAAAACTAAAAAAGTGTCTGCCAAAAAAAATTCAAATGCTTTTACCATCGTCCACGCTTGTCGCAAATTGTGTGTTAGCACCAGTTATTTCTTATCAATTGTCTCAAGCGTTTTTTTAATAATTTCTTGTTGTCCTTGAAGAAAATGTTTTTTATCTTCGGTCAACCAGTCTGCCTGAGTGATTTTTCTTGTAACGATATCAAGTTCGTGATTTAGAAATTGTTTCAAGTTATCTGCTCGTTTGTTCAACATTGCAACAGTGTCATATTCGTTGTCACGTTGCTTTAAAATTTCTTTTATTAAGTCTATGAAGTCTTGGCTGTTGTATTCACGTTCTTCTTTTTCAATTTTGTCGCAAATGATTTTGATTTTAACGCCCCCCATGTCTGTCGTCTCGAAAACAGATAACCCGCCCTCTTGTCTCGTGTCAATAATTAGCCCGTCATTGTAGTAATCAATTGAGTCAAATTTTATTGTCTCCAAGTTTCTACAGTTTGTCAGGGTATATTTTACTACCGGAAAAGGGTTTTCGTTATAAATCCAAAATACGTCTTTATGAAATGTCAGTTCAAGGTCGTTGTCACGAATTATTTTGTCCTTGAATATTAAAGTGTCTGTCGTCATATTATAATTGGTGCTAACGGTCCCACAATTTGCGTCAGGCGTGTTTGGAACCGTGTCTAACGAATGCTTGTTTAAAGGTAAAATGTTTATTGGCATTTGCAAAACTAAAAAAGTGTCTGCCAAAAAAATTGCAAATGCTTTTACTATCTTCCACGCTTGTCGCAAATTGTGTGTTATAGGCTGGCATTTCTTTCACTCCACTTTCAGTCCACATTCCTCTATTTGTCTTTTTAAGTTGTCACCCCATATTTCAAACTTTTCATAAAATGAAACACAGTCTTTAAGTGTTTTAAACTTGTCAAGTTGCTTAAGTATGTTGTCTTCTAAGTCAATTTTGAAGTCTGCAATAAAATCGTTCACGCTGGTCATGTCCGTTATTTTATAGCCAAGCCAACCGCCTTTGCTTTTCTTTAATTGTTGTCGCTCTTCTGACAAATATGAGTCTTCTCGAAGTGGTATTGCAGAGTCATAGTAAGTTGCCTTTAGTTTTTCCTTGTCAGCAAGTCTTTCCGTTAATGCAACTCCAATATTCAGACAAAAGCTTAATTCTTCCTTGCTATTCCATGATGAATTTTGAAGATTAATTACAATGAAGAAGTCTCCCATATTTTTCCACCAAGTCTGTCCACTTGTCTTATATCCATGTTCCTTTAAGATCGGCTTCAAATACGTTTTTATAAACTCTTTCTGTATGTCTTTTGATGTCACCATATGTGTCGGTCTATGCTTGCCTATAACGGTCCGCGGCTTTGCGCTGCGCGGGTTTTATGACTCGAATGTATCACACAAAACTAAGATCTCCAAACAACTTGATGACTTTTAGAACAACAAATGCCCGCGTTGCGCGAAACCGCTGTTAGGCAAAGTGCATTTTTCGTGAGTGTGTCATTCAGTCGCAGGTTGGAAATGGTCGCCACGAACCTTTTTTAAATATGCATTTCCAGTCTAAATTAGCAACGATACCAATTGTCGAGTTTAATGCTTTCGGTGATTGTTCCATTATGCTGTCAAACCCTTTTAGATATAGTCGGTAATTTGGTTCGATTTTGATGCCAAAATTTTTATTAAAGTTGTATTGTAGCCCAACTCCCAATTGCAAACTTGTAATAAAAGAATTTACACTATCAAACTTGCGAACAGAGTTATCTTCGTATGTTGTAGAGCCTTTTTGTGAACTTAGTAATGATGCAATTATACCAGTCGCTGTGTAAACAACAATTTTGTCTTTTGAGATGATGCTGAAGTTGTAAATGATAGGAATGTCATAATAATTAATTCGTACATCTGAATTGCGAGGAATAAAAGGATCATTTGGCTGCAGGAAATTCCATGAGAAGTTCGCTTTATATGCGACATTAAAATAGAAGAGTCCAGTTGTAATTGCAGACCTTTTAGAAAAGCGATATGATAAATCAATTCCAAAACGAAAGCCTGTTTTGGTGTATGTGTATTTATGGTCGAAACCAGGATGTGATTTTATATCGAAATATGAATTTACTCCACCCACTAGTCCGATTGTCCCGCTTCTAAAATTTGTCGTGGTGCTGCCTTGCGAAAAAACCTTCGTAGCGAATGCGGCTGTTAGAAAGAGTGTCGTGATCCAATTTGTCATTTGTCTTTTTGCATTTTGCCTAACGGTCGAGGCTATATGCAGTAAGGGATTGCGGGCTACTTACCTGTCCACCGACACGAAATTTTATGCCGGGACAAATGCTTGAATTACCACTGAAACCCTTATTGCATATAGTCTTTGTTACCGCCATGTGCTTTAATTATATTCGTTTATTAGTGTTTTATCTATTCCTTTTTCATTACAATGCATTCCATCGTAAAAATAAGAACCATCCATATTCAATCTATTTGGATTAAAAGAACCTATTACTTTTATTTCATATTTTAGACCTAAATCTCTAAAATAATTTTCACTTTCAATGACTTTGCCGTATTTGTCTGATTTAGCAATAAATGAATATACTTTAGGATGATATGGAGCTAAGAAAAAAGAAATTTCAATATGATTGCTTCTTAAATGCTCAATAAATTTTTCAAGTAAAAACCTAATCTCTGGTGAAAGTTTATCGAATTTTTCAATGCTGTAGATATCACCACTAATAAAACCGATGGCTCGTTTTTCTATTTCATCGGGCGTTGCAGACCTATATTCTAAATCATATGTTATTGACCCGTCCACAAGTCTTGTAAATGTGTTATTAATTTTTGTATTTGTGGCGATTGGCTTTGATGAAGCTAAAAGCATTTTTTTAAAGCTACCTTTAAAATAAGAAGGTGAAACCAGTTGAAAGTATTTTGATTCTATATGTTCGTCTTTTGTAACTATATTTTTATTGGTTAATTGGTTGTATAAAATAAAATATTCCTGATTTAAAGTCATCCATCTTGTTTGGTCGTTATTAACATTTAAAGTCCAAGGGTCTAAGCCTAAAATAATTTTCTTTGGTAAACATTTCTTTTGTTCAAACATCTGATAAATTGCAAGCAAATCTTCAATGGAAGCACCGCTAACACCTGCATTAAAAAAAGTTTGCTTTTGAAAATCAGAAGAATTTATTAGCATTACTCGGCTTGACCCAATGACTAAAACGTCAGGGCACAAAGTAGAATTATTTATTAAATGCTTTTCTAAAAGTCTTTCATCATAATTATAAACATTGGTAACATTATTCCCTTTCAATATTTCGTCTGCAATTTTCTTTTCATAACCAATTGAAAATAAATTTGCAGCATCTCCAAAGTAGTTAACGGAAACAACGAACAACAATATTGGTGCTAATACTATAATTATTTTTAGTATAAATTTTTTCATGATTAGAATTGAAAGTAAATAAATTGGTTTTCATTAAAATTACCAAAAAACAAAATTGAAAGAATGACAGCATAGTATAGAATTACACGGAAATGTAACAACCTGATGTTGGAAATTATTTTAAAAGCATATTCTTGTTCCCGCCCAAGCCATTCAATAATTATAAATATTCCCATTAAAAACACAACTAACACTGCTTTCCCAATTCCCGGAAAGTGCGGTATTGTTAACAATGAACTGGAAAAAATTTCAGAGATATAACTAAAAGCATGTTTAACATTCGCAGCGCGAAAGAAAATCCAAGCAAATACAGTCAAGCTAAAAGTAATTCCAATAGCAAAAAACTCTTTTATTGTTGGTAGATATTTACCTCTTGCTACAATATCAAGGTTGTTTCTGTTTGTGTTGAAAACAATAGACGGCATTATATATAAGGCATTTAAAAATCCCCAAACTATGAAAGTCCAATTAGCACCGTGCCAAAAACCACTTACAAGAAAAATGATAAAGGTATTCCGAATCTTTATCCACGTTCCGCCTTTACTGCCACCTAATGGGATATAGAGGTAATCCTTGAACCAAGAGGATAGCGAAATGTGCCAACGTCTCCAAAATTCGGCAATGTCTCGTGAGAAATACGGAAAAGCAAAATTCCTTAAAAGTTCTATACCAAATAATCGGGCAGTACCTAATGCAATATCAGAGTAACCTGAAAAGTCACAATAGATTTGGAAAGTAAAAAATAATGCTCCCAAAACAAGCGTACTTCCAGAATAGTCCGCTGAATTATTGAAAATTGTATTTGCAAACTCGGCACAGTTGTCGGCTATGACGATTTTTTTGAATAAACCCCACAATATTTGTCGCAAACCATCAACCGCTTTTGAATAATCGAACTCTCTCTTTCTAAGAATTTGAGGTAAAAGATGTGTTGCTCTTTCTATTGGACCAGCCACAAGTAAAGGGAAAAAGCTAACAAAAACAGAATAGTCAATAAAATTTCTTTCGGGTTTTATTCTGTTTTTATAAATGTCAATAACATACGACAAACCATGAAAAGTATAAAAAGATATACCTACAGGAAGTATTATTTGTAAAGAACCTAAATTTGCTTTAAATCCTAAAAGTGATAATCCATCAACAAATGATTCCGCAAAAAAGTTGTAGTATTTAAAAACTCCAAGAAAACCTAAGTTGATTCCAATACTTAGCCATAGCCAAAACAATTTCTTTCTTTGGTTTGTAGCTTCGTGGATTTTAATACCTGTGTAGTAATCCAATAAGGTTGAGAAGACTAGTAAAAACATAAACCGCCAGTCCCAACAAGCATAAAAAAAGTAACTTGAAAAGAGTAGTAAAATATTTTGGAGTCTTAGATTTCCTTTTGTCGCAAACCAATAAAGTATAAAAACAATCGGTAAGAATATTGCAAAGTTTATTGAATTAAAAAGCATATTGTCTATCTATGTTGTAATTTTTAAGTTGTTCACTGTCTGTCTGTGTTCTTTTTAGCATTGGCGGTAACGTTTTGCAAATAGACGTAGGCGGGCTTTCGAAGCTTCCTGTGTCTATACCCACAAATGTTTATTTAAAGATAAATGTTTATTAGCGAGGTGCAAAATAAAAACGCGCTTCAGCGCACAACCATTTCGCACCGAGCGATGACCGATTCCGCCCGCTTACGTTTATTTGCTGTTAGCGGTTCGTTGTTTTTCTGCCTTGTGTTTTTCCAGTGTAATTGTTGTCTAAAAAACCGCCTGCAATTTGAGAAACTATTGAATGGCTTGAACTCCAAGAATGATATACTTCGTCCGCCCATTTTTTTATTAGTTCAACACATTCGTTTGCTGTTGTAGCTTTAATCATGTCTTTTGCTGTTATTTTTCCTCTGTCTAACGGTTTCGGGATAGTAAGAAACTCATCTGGTCTGTTTAGTTTGTATGCATTCAAGTAGTCACTTAGCATTGGTGATTTTTTGTAGTCCCAAGTTTGTTTTTTGTCAAGAATTAAGTTCAGTCTTGTTAAATGAAAATGATTGCTCCACCGTCCGTGAATTTCTGGGTGTTGTAAAGCGTGCGCATCCACGCTTAAAAATCTTGATATATGATGTCCCGAATTATTAAAGTCCAAAAACTGAAGTCCATTGTTATAATTGTCCATACAGTCAAAGATGCCCTTTTGATAGTCTGCACCACAAAACTGACACCTTCCTTTGTCGAGAAGTGTTACATCATTTTTATTTGCTTGGTCTATGAAGTTGTAAGCTTCCCTTTTTTTCGGACCATTCAAAAATAGAATTTTTTACTTTAATTTGTACTCCATATGTAAGCTTCCCTTTTTTTCGGACCATTCAAAAATAGAATTTTTTACTTTAATTTGTACTCCATAGGTGTTTTATTATTTAATGATTTGTGTGGTCTATTGTAATTATAATCATACATCCACT
>JBILCU010000018.1:0-56940 GCA_044352985.1 Bacteroidia bacterium | reverse complement strand
AAAATCCCTGAATCGTAAATCAAAATTTAGTTTTCACATTGTCATGCTGACGAAGGAAGCATCTGTTTTTGTAGTTCCTTCTCTGCGTTAAGGATGAAAAAAATTATTGTTGGTTGCGCATAGTAGAACCCACATTTAAAAAAGCATTTTCGGTGCTTCGGCTGTGCTCAGCAACCAAAAAAATCTCAAAAAATCGTAAATGCATCATTAAGTTAAAAGATTTTTTTGATGTGGTTAAGCTGTTGAAAGAGTTTTCGCTTGAATAAATGTTATCCTACTACAAATTAAAATATCCTTCATGTTATGAATTCATGGTTTTAAAAAGCATGTTATATTTTGATGATGCAGAAAATGACCCTGATCATTTTAGTATCAATCATTTAAAATGGGACGAAGTAAAGAAAAAATTAGTTCGGTGGTAGAAACGATTTAATACGTTTTCATTCTATTATATAAACCCAAAACTGTTCACTTTAATTATATACATAATAAATTTCACTTCAAGCAAATTATTCTCTATGTTTACAAAAAAACACAATGAATAAACATAAAATAATTGCAGTTGTTGTAACAACTCTTGCCTTAATTAGTTTAGTAAACTGTAAAACTAGCAAGGCTGTAAAAGAAGAAAAACCTGTAGCTGCTGTAAGCGAAGTAAACCCTGAATTAATGGCTGCAGCCGAAAAACGGTTCCCAGGTATTAAAGCTAGCGATATAACTGAAGGTCAACGTTTGTATTACGGTAAATGCGGAAATTGCCATTCAACTCCAGAAATTACTTCAGAAAAATCAGAAAAATGGCCCAAAATTATGGATTGGATGGCCCCAAAAGCAAATATGGACGATACACAAAAAAATAAAACATTACAATATGTGTTAAGCGCGCTTGATATCAGTAAAAAATAATTTTTTTGAAGCAATTAATATTGTATATTTGCGATTGAAAATAAGATTTAGACAGAGGGGACAAAAAGTCCCCTCTTTTTTTGAACAATGATTACTGAAAAAAAAATAAGAGAGCTAACCGAAGAAAAAATTAAAGGAACAGACCGCTTTATAGTTTCGGTTAAAGTAAGTACAGCAAAAAAAATTGAAGTGCTTTTGGATGGACTAACAAATATTGCAATTAATGATTGCATCGAAATTAGCCGCTTCATCGAATCTTCTCTTGATCGTGAAAATGAAGATTTTGAATTAATGGTTTCTTCTGCAGGCATTGACCAACCATTCACAGTTGAAAAACAATACCAAAAAAACATTGGCAGAGAATTAATTGTGCTAAAAAAAGACGGCTTAAAAGTTAAAGGAGTTCTTGTTGCCTATGAACCTGAAACTAGCATTTTAATTGAAAGTGAAAAAATCATTAAAAACGAAAAAAACAAAAAACAAACAATTAAAGAACAAATAACTATTCCATTACAGGAAATTAAAGAATCAAAACTAATATTATCATTTAAATAGTAGAAACCATGATGCAAGCAGTAAACCTAATCGAATCGTTTTCTGAATTCAAAGAAGTAAAAAATGTTGACCGTGTAACCCTAATGTCCATTATTGAGGATGTGTTTAGAAGCATGTTGATTAAACGTTACGGAAGCGATAAACATTTTGATATCATCGTAAATCCTGATAAAGGAGATTTGGAAATTTGGAAAAATCGTGTTGTGGTGGATGATGAATTTGCAGAGGATTCGTTTGATTATGATGAAAGTAAACATATCAGCTTAAGTGATGCGCATAAAATTGGCGATGATTTTGAAATTGGTGAAGAGGTAACAGAACCTGTGCGCTTAGAGGATTTCGGTCGTCGTGCAGTTTTAGCCGTTCGTCAAAACCTGGTTCAGAAAATTCTTGAACTAGAAAAAAATGATGTGTTTAATAAATATAAAGAGCGTGTTGGAGAAATTGTAAATGCTGAGGTATATCAAATCTGGAAAAAAGAAATTTTATTAATTGATGATGAAGGTAACGAATTGTTGTTGCCAAAAACAGAACAAATTCCAACCGATTTCTTCAAAAAAGGTGATACCGTTCGTGCTGTTGTATTAAAAGTAGACATGAAGAATGGTACACCAGCTATTCTATTATCACGTACTTCACCTGTATTTTTAGAGCGCATGTTCGAAATGGAAGTTCCTGAGATTGCAGATGGTTTAATTACTATTAAAAAAATTGTTCGCGAGCCGGGCGAAAGAGCGAAAGTTGCTGTTGAATCTTACGACGAGCGTATTGATCCAGTAGGAGCTTGTGTTGGGATGAAAGGTTCTCGTATTCATGGTATTGTTCGTGAATTGAAAAATGAAAATATTGATGTAATTAATTATACAGCTAACGCAAACCTTTTCATTCAACGTGCACTAAGTCCTGCAAAAATTACAACCATAAAATTAGATGACACCAACAAACGTGCATCAGTATACTTAAAGCCTGATCAAATTTCTTTAGCAATTGGTAAAGGCGGTTATAACATTAAGTTAGCAGGTAAATTAACTGGCTACGAAGTAGATGTTTATCGTGATGTGGAAGATGCTGATGACGAAGATGTTGATTTAGAAGAATTTTCAGATGAAATTGAATCATCTATACTTGATGAATTAAAAGGAATTGGTTGTGATACAGCAAAATCAGTATTAGAATTATCTGTTGAAGAATTAAAACGTCGTACTTCTCTTGATGAAGATATTATTCTTAGTGTAAGAAAAGTATTGGCTGCAGAGTTTGAAGATTAATTTGAACCCTGCTTAAAGGTAAAATAATAAGAATAAATAACAGAAGAAAAAGGAGTAACCTATAAAATGTCAGATAACCAACCTACATACCGTTTAAGCAAGGTAGCCAAAGAATTCAACTTGTCATTAAGTACAATTGTTGATTTTTTGTCTACCAAAAATTTTAAAATAAAGGCTGATCCCAACGGTAAAATTGGCGAAGCAGAATACAAGCTGCTTTTAAAAGAATACCAAGGAGATAAATCAGCAAAAGAAGAAGCTACGCAAGTAGCGCAAAGTAACCGCGAAAAAAAGGAAAGCATTGTTTTAGATGATGCAAAATCTGTTGCTAAAAAGCCTAAAGAAGAAAAAGAAGAGATTATCATTAAAGATATGTCTGCAACTGATAAAGTTCTTGAAAGTTTGGTAAAGAAACAGCGCGATCACATTGCTGCTGAAGAATTAAAAGCACAGGAAAAAGCTAAAGCTGAAAAAGAAGCAGAAGAAGCAAAAAAAGCAGCGGAAAAAACTGAAAAACCGGAAGAAGTAAAAACTGAAAGCAAAACTATTGAAGGTCCAATAGTTTTAGGTAAAGTAGATTTAAGTGCAATAAATCAAAAAACTAAACCAGATAAAAAATCTAAAAAAGAATTAGCTGAAGAAAAGTCTGAAAAAGACAAGAAAAAAGCAACAAAAAAACCTGAAGAAGAAATACCTCCGGTTACTCAACCAGAAAAAGTTGTTGCAGAGATTCCGAAAGTTGAAGAAAAGCCGATTGCACCTCCGGTAAAAGAAGAACCAAAAGAAGACTTCTTAGCAACAAAATTCCAAAAACTAGAAGGTCCAAAAATCTTAGGAAATATCATATTACCCGTTGAGAAAAAACCAAGTGCTCCTTCGCATAACGATCCTAATGCAGATAAAAAGAAAAGAAAACGCATTAAAAAGGGAAGTGTTTCAGAACAGGAGATCAAAAATCTTGGACAAAAACAAGCACAGGTTGCACGAGATAAATTTAAAGGTCCGGATAGAAGAAATAATAACCAACCTAAGCGTGAAGCAAAACCTGCTTTAACCGATGAGGAAATCCAGGCACAAATTAAAGAAACATTGGCGCGTTTAAGTCAATCAGGTTCTAAATCGAAAGCTTCAAAATATAGAAGAGAAAAAAGAGAAGAGAACAGAGAAAAACTTCAGGAAGCTGCCGATAACATGGAGGCAGATAAGAAAGTATTGAAAGTAACAGAGTTTATTTCTGCTTCCCAACTTTCTCAAATGATGAGTGTACCTGTTACACAGGTTATTTCTACCTGTATGCAATTAGGCTTATTCGTATCCATCAACCAACGATTAGATGCCGAAACCATTGCCATTGTAGTGGAAGAGTTTGGCTTTAAAGTAGAATTCGTTACTGTTGAAGCTCAAGAATCAATTAAAGAAGAAGAAGATAAGCCTGAAGATTTACTGCCTCGTCCGCCAGTTGTTACGGTTATGGGTCACGTTGATCACGGTAAAACTTCTTTACTCGATTTTATTCGTAAAGCAAATGTAATTGCCGGTGAGGCCGGTGGTATTACACAGCATATTGGTGCGTACAATGTAAAATTAGATAATGGCAAAAACATTACTTTCCTTGATACACCTGGTCACGAAGCCTTTACAGCAATGCGTGCGCGTGGTGCTAAAGTAACCGATGTTGCCATTATTGTGGTTGCTGCCGATGATAGTGTGATGCCTCAAACAAAAGAAGCAATTACGCATGCTCAAGCAGCAGGCGTTCCAATGGTTTTTGCAATTAATAAAATTGATAAACCAGGCGCTAATCCTGAAAAAATTCGTGAAACACTTGCCGGAATGAATATTTTGGTAGAAGAGTGGGGAGGTAAATTCCAGTGTCAGGAAATTTCTGCTAAACAAGGTAAAAACATTGACCTATTATTGGAAAAAGTATTATTGGAATCTGAAATGCTTGAACTGAAAGCCAATCCAAAACGTCGTGCAAGCGGAACAGTTATCGAAACTAAATTAGATAAAGGAAGAGGCTACGAAGCAACTGTGTTGGTTGAAACCGGAACTTTAAAAGTTGGAGATGTTGTTTTAGCAGGTTCTTTCCACGGAAGAGTAAAAGCATTAAACAATGAGCGCGGCACACGTATTCAATCAGCTGGTCCGGCAATTCCGGTAATGTTGTTAGGGTTAAATGGTGCTCCGCAAGCAGGTGATAAATTCCATGTATTAAACGATGAACGTGAAGCTAGAGAATTAGCAACAAAACGTTTGCAATTGCAACGCGAACAAGGTATGCGCGCACGTAAACACATTACATTGGATGAAATTGGTCGTCGTTTAGCGATTGGTGATTTCAAAGAATTGAACGTGTTAGTTAAAGGTGATGTGGATGGATCGGTGGAAGCTTTGTCTGATTCACTATTGAAATTATCAACTGAAAAAGTTCAGGTGAATATCATTCTTAAATCTGTAGGTGCAATTAGCGAAAGTGACGTAATGTTAG
Source organism: Bacteroidia bacterium (assembly GCA_044352985.1). GTDB lineage: Bacteria > Bacteroidota > Bacteroidia > B-17B0 > Aurantibacillaceae > JADJDM01. Next base: position 51,720 of record JBILCU010000018.1, on the reverse strand, counting down.
CTTCTGCATCCAATGCAATTATTTTAGGTTTCCAAGTTCGCCCAACGGCCAATGCCAGAAAATTAGCTGAGACTGAAGAAATAGACATCCGATTGTATTCTATCATTTACGATGCTATTAACGAAGTTAAAGCTGCTATGGAAGGTATGTTAGCGCCTGAATTTGAAGAAAAAATTACTTGTAATATTGAAATACGTGAAGTTTTCAAAATCAGTAAAGTAGGGACAATTGCAGGTTGTTATGTGTTAGATGGAAAAGTAAACCGCAATACAAAAGTACGTATCATCAGAGATGGTATTGTTGTTCATTCAGGAGCATTAGGCTCTTTAAAACGATTTAAAGATGATGTGAAAGAAGTAGCAACAGGTTATGAGTGTGGTTTAAACATCGATAAATTCAACGACATACAAGTTGGTGATATCATTGAAGGATATGAAATGGTAGAAATAAAAGCCAAATTATAACACAAGAGGCAGCCAATTGGCTGCCTCTTTTTTTAACCGGCACTTGTGCCGAAATTTTTCATCGATCGGTTTTTAGTCATTGACTTTCTGTTTTTTAATTCCAGTTCTCTCTGTTTTTCTTCTTTTCTGTCGTACCAAATTTTAGCACCAAACATGGCTATAAATGCAAAGCTTCCTGCCAGTACAGTTATTAAAAAAGTATAGTCTTTTTCATATGCAGCACTATCGTTTGCAGAAAAAAGATTACTTGAACTAAGCATCAAAACAGATACTAGCAAAAGTGTTTTCGGGAGGTTGTTTGTTGTTTTCATGATGTGTAGAATTTAAGAGATTTAGAAAATTGAGGTATTTATTGGTATTTAGTTTCATGATAGTACTATTATAGTTTTGAAAGAATTGATCTTATCTTAACTTTGCTCATAAATCTTACATTATGAGACAAGCTGTTTTATTATTTTTAATACTAAGTTCTTATTTCTTAGGAGCCCAAAAGTTACTCACGGTATCTGATGCTATATTAAAACAACGTAATGTCCTAGCTCCATCTAGACTTCAACAACTTAGTTGGATATCAGGCACTTCTAATTACGTTTACGTGGACACAAAAGAAAAGGTTACAAGCTTAAATAAAGGAAATGTTAAAAACAGCAAAATTGAAACCGTTCTTACTTTAGAAGAATTTAATCTTCAGCTTAAAAATAATGGCTTTAAAGAGGTAAAAGATTTTCCGATAATGAACTTTACTTCTACCTCGCAATTTACTTTTGAGAAAGAAAAAAAATCCATCATTTTTGATTTAATCACCAAAACAATTAAGGACAAAAAAGACTTAGCCAACCTACCTGAAAATGCTGAAAACACTGATAATTCAATAAATGGATCCATTGCATATACTGTTGATGACAATCTCTTTGTAAACTACAATGGCAATGATCAACAAGTTTCAAAAGATGGAAATATAAATCTGGTTTATGGTAAATCGGTACATCGTGAAGAATTTGGTATTTTCAAAGGTACCTTCTGGTCGCCAAAAGGAACCATGCTGGCTTTTTACAGAATGGATCAAACAAATGTAAGCACTTATCCTATTTTAGAAATCGGTGATAGGCCTGCTACAGCACGAATGATTAAATATCCAATGGCAGGCGATAGCAGTCATTATGTAACGGTAGGCGTTTATAACCCCGAAAAACAAACCACAATTTATTTAAATACTGGTAGTCCAAAGGAGCAATATTTAACCAATGTAGCCTGGAGCCCTGATGAAAAAACTATTTATATAGCAGTTTTGAATCGCGATCAAAATCACTTAAAATTTAATAGTTATGATGCTTCTACGGGTAAATTTATTACTACTTTGTTTGAAGAAAAAGATGAAAAATATGTTCAACCATTGCATACCATGGAGTTTGTACCGGGTAAAGCAGATCAATTTATTTGGCAAAGCGAACGTGATGGCTTTAATCATGTTTACCTATATAATATCAATGGAACTCTAATAAAACAATTAACAAAGGGTGATTGGTTGGTAACAGCTACAAATGGTTTTGATGCTAAAGCAGAATTTTTATATTTTACTTCAACAATTGAAAGTCCGGTAACACGCCATTTATGTCGTGTGAATATTAAAACTGGTAAAATTGAACAAATTACCTCAGGTACAGGAACTCATACTGCATTAGTTTCAAGCGATGGCAATTACATCTTAGATCATTTTCAAAGTTTAGATGTGCCAAGAGAACAAAGCGTTTATTCGTGCAAAGACAAAAAGAAAATTACCGTTTTAAAATCAGCTGAAAATCCTTTAAAGGAGTATACACTTGGTAAATTGTCCATATTTACTATTAAAGCAAAAGACGCCACCCCGCTTTATGCGCGCAGGTATTTGCCAATTAATTTCGATTCCACAAAAAAATATCCTGCATTGGTTTATTTGTATGGCGGACCAAATGCCCAGATGATAAATAATACCTGGAATGGTGGAGGAGATTTATGGTTTCAATACATGGCTCAACAAGGCTTTGTTGTATTTACAATTGATAGCAGAGGAAGCGAAAACAGAGGCAGAAAATTTGAACAAGCTACCTTCAGAAATTTAGGAGATGCTGAAACTGCCGATCAATTGGATGGTGTGGCTTATTTGAAAAAACAAAGTTGGGTAGACACAACGAACATGGTAATTTTTGGCTGGAGCTTTGGTGGGTTTATGACTACAAACATGATGTTGAAACATCCTGATGTTTTTAAAGTTGGAATTGCAGGCGGTCCTGTTATTGATTGGAGATATTACGAAGTAATGTATACCGAACGCTATATGGATACACCTCAAACCAATCCAGAAGGGTATAAAAAAAGCACCTTAACTGATTATGCCCAAAATCTTAAAGGACGATTATTAATGATACATGGCACAGAAGACCCAGTTGTTGTTTGGCAACACAGTTTGATGTTTACAAAAGCCTGTGTTGATAAAAGTAAACTATTGGATTATTTTGTTTATCCGGGTCACGAACACAATGTGACTGGAAAAGACAGAGCACATTTGTACGAAAAAATAACGGATTACATTTTTACACACATAAAAAAGTAATCCGTTATTTATTTAGTTTATATTATAATTAATTTCCAGGAAAATTAGCTTTTCTTTTTTCAAGGAAAGCTTTTACTCCCTCTTTAAAATCTCCGGTACCAAACATTTTACCAAATTCTTCAATCTCAACTTCGAAACCGTTTTCTTGTTTGTTATAGCCGGCATTAATCACTTTAATAGCTGTTTTAACAGCAACTGACGATCGCAAAGAAATTTTAGTTGCTAGTTCTTTACATTTATTGAGTAATTCTTCTTGAGTGGTTACATGATTTACAAGTCCCCAGGTTAAAGCATCTTGAGCGTTTAACATATCAGCAGTCATAATCATTTCAAAGGCTTTCCCTTTTCCGACTAATTGAGCTAAACGCTGAGTTCCGCCGTAACCCGGAATTACACCAAGTGTTACTTCAGGCAAACCCATTTTTGCATTATCACTTGCAACGCGAATGTGGCAAGCCATGGCTAATTCTAAACCACCACCTAAAGCAAAACCATTTACGGCCGCAATTACAGGTTTAGAGTAGTTCTCAATAAAATTAAAAATTTTAAAATGCCCTGTTGCACTCAATTGTTTACCCTGAGTTATATTGAAGTCTGCAAACTCTGCAATATCAGCTCCTGCAACAAATGCTTTATTTCCGCTACCGGTAATAATGATGCACTTAATGGCTTTATCTTGCTCAGCTTCATGTAAAGCCTCATGCAATTCATCAATTGTTTTATTATTTAATGCGTTTAATTTATCCGGACGATTAACGGTGATAATCATTGTATTATTTTCAATTTCCGTTAATACATTTTCGTAAGTCATTACCATTGTTTTAAGATTTAGTTTTACAAATATACATTCTAATCATTATGATGTATATGAAGTTTTCAACCAGTGTTAGAAGGAGAATTTATAATTTAATTAAGCTAACTTAAATCTATAATTAATTCATCTTCTACTTTTTTTGCTTGATCAAAAAAAGTTGCAAAAAAAAATCAAGAACAAACGATTGCTCTTGCTCTCTGCTTTTTTTAACGGTCAGCCATTCCACCTGGCTGCCCTAAAAAAAACATTCACCCGAATCGGCACCGCGTTTGTTCGTGCACACGCTCGGGTAAGTTCTAAAATCAGGGAAAGAAAATTAATTTAAAAAATTCTATTTTTGAATGGTGCGAAAAAAAGGGAAGCTTACAAAACTAAATCTTCTAATTTTAAAGTTTTTAAATCGACTTCGCTTAAATCACCATTAAAATTAGCCAGTCTATTTGATTGATTTTCTACAATTTTTTCGAAGATATTTCTTACAACTCTTCCATTGCCAAATGATTTAGTTCTATTAGAGTATAATTGATTAAATTTATTAAATAAAGCATTTATCAAATCTTCGTCTGCTTCATAATTATTTTTTGAAACAACAGATTTAAAGATTTGAATTAGTTCTTCCGGCTTATAATCTTCAAAGCTTATGTATTTATTAAATCTAGATTTGAACCCTGGGTTCGATTCAATGAATCGTTGCATTTCTTCTTCGTATCCCGCAACTATAATTACAAGACTATCCCGAAAATCTTCCATTCTTTTCAATAGTGTATCAATTGCCTCTTGACCAAAACTATCTTGTCCATCTTGAGGAGACAAAGTATAAGCTTCATCGATAAATAATATACCATTTTGAGCTTTTTGTATTATTTCATCTACTTTGATAGCAGTTTGTCCAACATATCCTGCAACTAAACCAGAACGGTCAGTTTCAATTATATGACCTTGCTCTAATACACCAAGTGATTTAAATACACGACCCATAATTCTTGCAACAGTTGTTTTACCAGTTCCAGGTGGGCCAGTAAAAACCATATGTAAAGAAGGTTTAATAACAGACAAACCTTGCTTTTCTCTTTGTTTTTGAATTTTTAATAAATTAATTAACGAACGCACATCCTTTTTAATGCCATCCATTCCTGTAAATGAATCTAATTCTTTTAATACATCTTCAATTTGTTCAATTTTTTGGATAGTATCTTCTTGCAGATTATTATTAGTGCTTATTGCTGTTTTAGTTTGTGATAACTCTTTAACAATATTTGCTTCTCCAAATTTATTTGAACTCAATAAACTATTTAACTCTGATAGTGCATTAATTTCAAGTGTCGAAACATGTTGGTCTGATGAAACAAGTGTTTGAGAAAAATTTAATATAAATTCTGAATAAGATTTTCTCAAATAATTATTTGATTTTTGTTCAAGAGAATTCAAAATAAATCCCGAAGGAAGTTTAATGCCTCTCATACTATCAAAATAGTTAGTGAGATTCATTTTAGTTACAATGTCATTTCCTTGTAATCCTGCTATTAGATGATTGGCATCAATTAAAAAAGCAATAAAACTTAGTATATAAAATAGTTCAGGTTTATTAGATTGATAATTTGTATCAATTGAAAGTAACTTACAAACATAATCTATATCTTTTATTACAGATAAGTTGAAGATATGGTCTACATTTTCAATATCACCATCAATTGCCAAATCATCATAAATAGCAATTTTTATATCTCTAAAATTATCCTTGTTTTTATTGTATATGCTTTGTGATTGGTAGATTAATTTAGGGTACATATTATTTTTTAAACAATCTAATAATTGATCTTAAAGTCAAGACGCCAAAAATTAAAATAAGTATTCCCCATAAAAATATAGGTATAGGGGATTTTCTTTCTGGTAATCCACCTAAATAGCATAAATAAATGAAAATAGGAATATAAAATATCAACCCTATAATAGTTTTTTTTCTATTACTAGATATAATTATATTTTTAAGCCCGTTTTTTTCAGATAGTTCTTTTACTTTTACACTTGCATTTTCTTCAGAATAGCCAAAATTTGTAGCATAAAATTTTATTGCGTCATCAACTTTATTCTCTTTAACCAGCTCGATAACCTTTGTTTCAAACTTAATTTTATCTTCATTTGATATTGTTTTAGGCCGTGTTATACTGTTTAAATTATTACATAAGCGACATTCAAATGAATCTACATTATTTTGAACTGTATTTTCTATATTACAATTATAACAGGTCCATATTTTAGAATTTCTTTCAGTTTCTTCTATAGAATTTAATATAGTTTTGCCATTTTCTAAATCTCCAAAGCAATATTGCTCAAAAGCCTTGAATATTTTAAGGTGAATAGTTGAAAATTTACCTTCAACAGTTGTTTTCTTTCCTCGTAAACTGTATTTAATCTCCTTAGCATTAATAAACTTATTAAATACATCTAATGGTAAATTATAAATTTTCATTTCTGATGTTGTATCAAAAGTATTTATAGTTTCTGATGACAAAACACATCTCTCTCCATCAATAATAAATGGCCATGAATCATTCCAATGAGGCCATTCTTTATTAATAGAATTCTTACTTATGTATGAATGAACTCTAATAATTAGAGATCCTCTTCCGCTTTCAGCTTCAATATACATTAGTTCAATAAAATCATCTTGACTTATATTTTGACCCTTATATTCAAATGAGTGTCGAAGACCACTTGTTGGTGAAGAAATTTTTTTTAAACCAGTGAACTCGTCTTTTTCTATTGTTATTTCCATATTAATATAGTTTATTTATTATTTACTATTACTTTTGAATTTATTTCCAAAATAGCGCGGTATAAATTTTTTAATCTAACGTTAAATTTTATTTCATTTATTGAAGTGTAAGGTGGTTCAATAGTTGCAAGTGCTTTTAAAACATTAATTCTTTTATATAATTTAAATAAAAGAGGATCATTATTATTTAAATCAGAAGATAAGTTCTCATCTAAAAAATTACTTATAATATTAATTATTGAATAGCTCGTATTTATTATTAAGGAATCGGCTTTAAATGAATGATGTGTAATAATGGTTTCTAAAGCTTTATTCGATAATAATTTAACAATAGTTCTAGCCTGATTATTATTTTCGTTTACTGCTTCATCTTTAATTACATCTAATAAATCAAGGTTATATCTGCACTCGATTTGAAACATTGTATTTAATAATTCCTTTTTCTCTTGCTCAGAATGAAGTGCTCCAAGTTTTTTATCAAGTTCTACAAGTAGATTTATCATGTTAAGCTTTTTTGATAGTTGCAAAAATAAAAATATTTGATAAATATCCATATATAAATAGGAATTTATATATAGTAATAAATAAATGGTTTGTTTTTTTAATTTGTATTGTGGCATCAACAAAAGATAATCAACTCCATGTGTTACTTGGTAAACGAATTAAAGAATTAAGAAAAGAAGCTGGTTACACTAGTCAAGAAACATTTGCTTATGATGCTGAAATTCCTAGAGCTCTTTATGGTAAATACGAGAAAGGCTCAAACATTACAATTGATAGTTTACATAGAATATTAAAATTCCATAAAATTACATTCAAGGATTTTTTCAAAAAAGGTTTTGAAAACTATTGATTTGAAATAAAAATTGAAGTTTTAAAGCGTATTATCTTTTATTTCCCCCTCCAAAACTCTTTCCTTAATTGACTAGAAGTTTTTTTACTGCCATCATGACTCCATCCCGGTGGTGCAAATAAATACTTTAGTTTTTCCCATAAAGAATTCGTTTTAGCAACATCATGAATTATACTTTTCCATTCATGAAACACCACATTTGTTGGGTGATGACTTTTAATATTTTCGGTTAAACCATATTTTACCGGCTCGTCTTTATTTTCTTCAGCAAATGTTCCAAACATTCTGTCCCAAATAATGAGTAGCATGCCCATGTTTTTATCAAGGTAAGGGATATTGGAAGCATGGTGAACACGATGATGTGAAGGTGTAGAAAAAATCCATTCCAAAAAACCTAATTTACCAATGTATTTGGTGTGAATTAATATTCCGTAAATCTGCGTTGCAGAATAAATAAACATGATGTCTTTACCGGAAAAGCCAAGTAAGGATAAAGGAATAAAATAAATAAAACGATACAGTGGTTGAAATACCGATGAGCGAAAGCCAACCGTAAGATTAAACTCCTCTGATGAATGATGAGTTACATGAACCGCCCAAAAAAAACGACAATAGTGATCAACCAAATGTAACAGATAAAATAAAAAATCTTGAACAATAATTAAAACAATCCAATAAACCCATGGATTTTGAAATTGAATGAAGTGATACTGGAAAAAATAATTAAGTACGAATAAGCAAATACCTCTCATCAAAACATCAAGTCCCATGTTAAGCAACATCAGATAAACGTTTTCAATTGTTCCTTTTCGACTATAATTGTGATGTTGATGGAAATAAGACATCATCATCTCAAGGCCAATTACAATGGCATAAACTGGAGTAGAAATTAGTATTAATAATGCTTCTCTGAATTCTTCAAACATAAAAAAACAAAAATTAATCCTTCATTAATTTTTTAATTTCGCTTACTGGCGCAGAGCCAAAACTCAAAAATCGTTCGTGAAATTTTTTCAATTGAAATTGATTTCCTTGCTTTTGCTTTAAGCTCTCTCTTAAATCATGAATTTCTGAATATCCTGTAAAATATGAGCATAACTGCACTTGTGTTAAGGTAGCTCTTTTCCATTTGCCTTCTGCTTCTGCTTTTTCCTGAAAGGCTTCATTCATTAATAAGTTTAATCCTTCTTCCTTACTCATGTTTAAATTATGCAATGAGTAATCTAAAATGGTATTACAAACTACTCTCATGTGCCATTTGCAATACATGAGCCACATCTCATCTTCCTCCACTTTTCCGTTTAACTCGGTGTTTTTTGCCCATCCTTCTTCCAGCATCATACGTTCGGTATAGACTGCCCAGCCTTCAATCATGGCGCCATTCCCAAAAATGCTTTTGATCATACTTGGTGATTGATTGCTATATACCAATTGCGCATAATGGCCAGGTATAGCTTCATGAATGTTTAAAATTTGCAAAATATATTTATTGTATTCGCGCAAAAAACTTTCTGCATCCTCATTGCTATAGGATGCTAGCGAACCAACATTGTAAAAAGTATCACCTTCTTTATCATAAGGTCCGGGAGAAGAAATAGAAGCGCCTGCTACACCGGCCATCCACTCTGGTTCTTTACGCACCACCAATGGTTTTTTAGGGTCGAGGTAAAGCAAATCTTTCTTTTGCACAAACGCAGTTAAGATTGGAATTTGTCGTTCAATCTCTTGCTGAAACTTTTGGCGTTCCACATGTGTTTTTGAAATCTCCGTAATTAGTTTTTTAATAGCAACTTTATTATCTGTAGGATAAGCTGCCGTTTTAAAATACTTAGGCCATAATTTTTTTGAAATAGAATCCATTTCTTTTAACAATGCAATTTTGCGTTGCATGGCTTTGTTGTAAATTTCATTTGGTGTGTAAGCAGATTGAATATCGAATTTAAATTTCTCTGCATACAACTCTTTGCCAATTCTGAAATCTCTGAAATTTTTGCTGTTTTTGAGTATCGAATCCAGGTACGTAACAAAATCAGCTATACTTTTATTTATTATAATTACTTGATTAAGCAAGTTTTGTTTTTTGCTATCATCTAAAGCTGATTTTTTTATGCTATCGTTTAGTGAACTTGCGAAATAATCCATAGTACCTTTTAATTGCATTATAGCAAGTTCAGTGTGTTCTTTTATGGGGTTTTTTATGTTGGTTTTTGCAGCAGCATAATATGCATTTATCTGTTTTAATTTTAAAACTGCATGCTGAACTTTTAATTCCGATTTCTCTTTTTTGTTATTCAGAATATCTGCCACACTTCCCCCTGGATTGTATTCAGAAGGATTCCATTCGTATGATTTAAATTGATTCACGTTAAACTGTACAGATTTTAAAAAATTCTCAATTAACGCTTTATCTGTTTTATTGGATTCGTTTAAATCATTTGGATTAAAATAAGAGAAGGTATCTAAATAATTTGTGCTAAATAATACTTCTTTTTTTCGAGAGGATTCATCGGGAATAATTAAAACGGTATCGTAGGTGTGATTACCCAAACCGGTTGCCCATCCTGGATAAATTTTCCATAGTTCATCAATAAACCGATTGGAAACAATATTAAACGAACTATCGAGATTTGTTGTTTTTGTTTCGGCATGATCTGTAGAGTTTGACTGGCAAGAAATAAATACGGAAACGCAAAGTAATGAGATAAAAAAATACTTCATGTGTTATGGTTTTGCTGTAAGCAAATGTATGTTTTTATCATTAATATTGCATACATCAATCGTATAAGAAATGAAATTTAAACTTATATCCGGCTTTATGCTATCTTCAGTATTATTAACTGCGCAAGTACCATTTACTAAAAAATCAGAACAAACCGATGTTTATTTTGGAGTTAAAGTAAATGACCCTTATCGTTGGCTCGAAGATGATAGAAGTAAGGAAACAGAGGAGTGGGTAAAAAATCAAAATCAATATACTGAAAGTAAATTGGCTGAAATTCCATTTCGTGAATCAGTAAAAAAGCGTCTAACCGAAATCTGGAATTTTGAAAAACAATCTGCTCCATATACCAAAGCAGGCAAAACGTTTTTTTATAAGAACAACGGAATTCAAAACCAATCTGTATTGTATGTGCAGGATAATGAAAAATCGAGTGCTCGTATATTACTTGATCCTAATCAGCTTGCAGATGATGGAACCATTTCAATAACAACGGATGCTGTTTCTAAAAACGGAAAGTATTATGCTTTCTCTTATTCAAAGGCGGGCTCGGATTGGAATACTATTCGCATCATTGACATCAACTCACTAAAAATTATTGATGAAGAAATTTCATGGATAAAATTTTCGGGCATTGAGTGGAATGGAGAGGACGGTTTTTACTATAGTAAATACCAACAACCAGAGGATGGAAAAGAAATGGTTGCATCTAATGAAAATCAACGCATCATGTACCATAAAATTGGAACTAGTCCGAAAGATGATCAACTCATTTTTGCCGATGAAAAACATCCTAAAAGAAGTTTTTATTGTTCCTTAAGTGATGATGGTAACTACCTCATTATTTCAGGAACCGAATCAACATCCGGAAATAGTTTGCATTTAAAAAATTTAAAAATCAATGATGATAAACTAATTACTATTGCTGAAGATTTTGCACATGATCATACAGTACTTGAGTTAAGAAACGAAAAATTGATTTTATTAACTAACTACAAAGCACCAAACAGAAGAGTAGTGGAGCTAAATATTCAGCAACCCGAAATCGAACAAGCAAAAGATTTAATACCACAACGTGAGTATTTATTGGAAAATGTAACCATTGCAGACAATCATTTTATTCTAAATTATTTGCACCATGTTACTACTAAAATGGAAATACGAGATTTAAAAGGAATCTTAGTCTATGAAGTAAAGTTACCCGATATTGGAAAAGTAAATTCAGTGAATTTTGAAAAAGAGCAATCTGTAGGCTACATTGATTTTGTAACATTTACAAAACCAAGCAGTAACTATAAATTAGATATAAAAACTGGCACATTGAGTTTACAGTTTCAGCCTAAAATTAATTTTAATTCTACTGATTATGAAACAAAACAAGTGTTTTATAAAAGTAAGGATGGCACAAAAATTCCCATGTTTATTGTTGCTAAAAAAGGAATAAAACTAGACGGCACAAATCCTTGTTTTCTCTTTGGGTATGGTGGATTTAATGCTTATTACGCACCTGAATTCAGGATAGATCGTTGTGTGTTTTTAGAGCAGGGTGGAGTTTATGCCATTCCAGGAATACGTGGAGGAGGAGAATATGGTGAAAACTGGCACAAAGCAGGCACATTAGCAAACAAACAAAATGTGTTTGATGATTTTATTGCTGCTGCAGATTACTTATACAACGAAAAATATACCAACCCATCTAAGTTGGCCATTCATGGTAGATCAAATGGTGGACTGCTAATTGGAGCAGTGATGACTCAACGCCCTGATTTGTGCAAGGTTGCAATACCAACTGTTGGTGTGTTAGACATGCTTCGCTATCATAAATTTACAATTGGTTGGGCATGGGCTACCGATTACGGCACCAGTGAAAACGAAACGCAATTTAATTATCTGTATAAGTATTCACCATTACATAATGTAAGAAAAGAAAAATACCCAGCTACACTTATTCTCACAGGCGATCACGATGATCGAGTTGTGCCCGCACATTCGTTTAAGTTTGCAGCTACTTTACAGGAATTTAATCAATCTAAAAATCCAATCATCATCCGAATTGACACCAATGCCGGACACGGTGCAGGTAAACCAACTTCAAAACAAATTGCCGAATTTTCGGATATGTGGAGTTTTGTTTTTTATCAGCTGGGAATGAATATTGAAAAATGATGTTCTTAGGTTTTTTCTAATCGCATCTTATTTCGAAAAACTGATGAAACTCTTTTAGATGAGTGATTGTTGTCAATTCAAAAAAATAAAATCTTGATTTTATTTGCAATAAGAACAAGAAAATATGACAACAACACATCAAGAAAAAATTTTTACGCAACATGCTGAAAACACAACATGGTTAAATACTTTAATTTTTTACAGAGATGATTTAACGATTTTGAAAAAGCGCTTGGAAGAATTGGTTTCTAAAAACAACAATAAAGAATTTTTAAAGCTAGTGGAACATTTTCAAAATCAGTTTATCATTCAGCGCAACAACATTGATGAACTAATTCATGCAATAAAAAGTAATGAAAATCTTTTAGTAAAGGAAGTTGAAGAAAACCCAGTAGCTGTTGATCGTCGCAAAACTGCATACCATGAAAAAGAGAAAGAAATGGTAGAAAGTTTTGAGAAAAACTTTAATGAGTTAAGAAAAGAGTTTATTTCATTTTGTGCAAAATGGATGTAATCATTTAACTTGCTTTTAGAATAAAGACTCTTTTCGATGGAGTCTGAAACTTCATCGTTTAAATAGTATTTAGTCTTTATTCCATATTCTCCAGGCTTCATCTGCCTGATGATATAGCATGCTTAAGCCATTAATACAAACTGCCCCTTTTTCTTTTCCTTTTTTCAAAAACAAGGTTTGCTGAGGGTTATAGACTAAATCATATAATAAAAAATCCTTTTCAATAGCTCCATAAGGAAGTGCCGGACAATCAAGAATGTTGGGGGACATACCAACAGGGGTAGAATTTACAATCAACTTAAAATGTTTGATTAACTCTTCATTTACTTCTTCGTAAGTAAATTGATTTTCTTTTGTTTTGTTTCTACTTACTTCCCAAACAGAAATACCAAAACTTTCTAAAACATATTTTACTGCTTTAGATGCCCCACCTGTGCCTAATAACAAAGCTCTTTCATGCTGAGGTTCCAGAAATGGTTTCAGCGATTGCTTAAATCCAAACACATCAGTGTTATAACCCTTTAATAAAATATCCTTATTTGAATGAATTATCTTAATGCAGTTTACTGCTTTTACTGCACTCGCTGTTTCGTCCAATTCATCTAAATAAGCTATTATTTGTTCCTTGTAAGGAATTGTGACATTTAAGCCTATTAAGTTTTCCTCTTTTATGAGAAGCGACTTAAATTCTGCTAAATCTTCTAAAGGAAATAAATGGTATTCATGATTTGTTAATTGTAACTCATTAAACTTATTTTCGAAGTAATTTTTTGAAAACGAGTGTCCTAATTTTTTTCCTATTAACCCAAACTTTTTTATCATCAATCAAAATTAGCAGATTAAAATTATAAATGTAATTTTAAATGAATAATGAAAAGTCAAAGTCGCATATTGAATCTATTCCGAAATCTTGCTTTTCAGGTATTTTTAGCCATAGCCGCAGGAATACTCGTTGGATATTTGTTTCCTTCATTTGCAGTGAAACTAGAAATTATAGGAAATAGTTTTATAAAAATCATTAAGGTATTTATTGCTCCAATTATTTTTTTTACAGTTACCATTGGTATATCTGCCATTGGTGATTTAAAAAAGGTTGGCCGCATTGGTTTAAAATCATTGATATATTTTGAGCTTGTAACCACATTCGCTTTACTATTAGGTGTTTTCGTTGCTCATGTATTGCAACCTGGAAAAATAGATATAAATCTGCTCGAAGCAAAAGATGCCACCCAATACATCAAAACCGGAGAAAAAAGTTTTGATTGGATAGCTTTTTTAGTTAACAATTTCACCTTACAAATTTTACTATTGGCTATACTAAGCGGAATTATTATCACCTTTTTTAAAAACAAAAACAGCTATATCACCACGTTAAAAAAATGGTCCGATTTCACTTTCCGGATTTTAGGTTACATTATGTTACTAGCACCAATTGCAGCTTTTGCAGGCATAGCCTTTGCTGTTGGTAAGTTTGGAATTGCAACTTTGTTACCACTAGGCAAACTGATGTTAACCATGTACATCACGATGTTTTTATTTGTTTTTATTGTGTTAGGATTAATCATGCATTATTTTAAAATGAGTATTCGAAAATTTATTCTTTACATAAAAGAAGAATTGTTACTCGTTTTCGCAACTTCTTCTTCAGAACCGGCTATGCCTTCATTAATGGCAAAGTTGGAAGGTTTAGGGTGCAGCAAATCTGTTGTTGGATTAGTAGTGCCTACAGGTTATTCATTTAATCTCGATGGTACATCCATTTATTTATCAATGGCGGTATTGTTTATTGCTCAATTATATACTATTTCTTTAAGTATTGGTGAAATGATTTCTATACTTGGTTTATTGATGCTCACCTCCAAAGGTGCTGCCGGAGTTACAGGAAGTGGTTTTGTTGTGCTTGCCTCTACATTAACTGCATTAAATAAAATTCCGGTTGAAGGGTTGGCATTTCTTTTAGGCATTGATAAGTTTATGAGTGAGGCTCGAGCAATTACCAACTTAATAGGAAACGGCGTAGCAACATTAATCATTTCAAAATTGGAAAAAGAGGAAGTTACAGTGTTTTAGTCTCTATAAATACTAGTGGTTGAAACTAATTATCATCTTAATTATAGCAAGATAAAAAACTGAAGGCATATAATTTCAACTAATTAACAGAAATGTTGAGCATTGATTCAAATTACTGAGTTGATTAATTAACATCGTGTTTTTTTTAATAAAGATTAATCAAAGCAATCCTTTTAGAGTAAAAGTTTATATTTGATTTTATAAATTTTAATATAAAAGCAATAAAATCATGTTACAAAAAATCAAAACATTTACAGCAGCATTAGCAATCACTACTTTTAGTTTAACAGCACAAGCGCAACTAAAAACACCAGCTCCAAGTCCATTACAAAGCATCAAACAAAACTTTGCTTTGTCTGAAATTGGCATTGAGTATTCAAGACCAAGCGCAAAAGGAAGAGTAGTTTTTGGAGATGTTGTTCCTTTTGGTAAAATTTGGAGAACTGGTGCAAATAGCGCTACTAAAATAACTTTCGGCGAAGATGTTAAAGTAGAAGGGCAAAATGTTGCTGCAGGAACTTATGCATTATATTCTATTCCTAATAAAGACAATTGGGAATTGATGTTATATAAAGATCTAGCTTTGGGCGGTAACACCGGAGAATACAAAAAAGAAAATGAATTAATGCGATTTTCGGTTAAACCATCATCGCTAACAGAAAAAGTAGAAACGTTTGAAATAAATATAGCCAACATTACTTCATCATCTTCAAACATTGAATTAAGATGGGAAAACACAAGAGTATCATTCAATATTGTTGCAGATATTGATACTAAAATCATGAAGAACATTGAGAAAAATGTCATCAATGATTCAAGACCATATTACCAAGCAGCAAGCTATTATTATGAAAACAATAAAGATTTAAAATTAGCTTTAGAGTGGGCTGATAAGGCAGCATCTCAAAATCCGAAAGCATATTGGGTATTGTTGTTAAAAGCAAAAATTCAGGCAAAATCAAATGATAAAAAAGGAGCAGCAGCTACGGCGGCGCAAGTTGTAACTTTAGCAAAAGAAGATCAGGATGATGCTTACGTAAAAATGGCCGAACAGATTATTGCTGATTCTAAAAAATAATTTTCAGTAAAATATTGTTCAAAATGAGTGAAGCCGAAATTGTTAATTTCGGCTTCACTTTTATTTGTCTGCTATTAAATTCTTCTAAAACTTATTAATTAATCCAAAGTGAATTTTACCTGTTCTTAAATCAACCGCATTAGAGAATTGTTTTCCTAAAGCATAATTCAATGAAAATATTCCTGCTTTAGTTTCAAAGTTTATGCCTGCCCCAAAACTAATTGGTATATCCTTCACATAATTATTATTCAATGTGCTTTCGTACCATGCACCTTCTGCAAAAAGAAATAGTGCAGAATTTTCTTCAAACAAATATCTGTATTCAATAGTTGGTATTACATAAGTACTTGCAAATATTGATTCTTCATCAAATCCACGTAAGGTTTTCAAACCTCCTATCCGGAATAATTCATTTTTGAAAATGTTATCGGCATAAATTCCTGCCGCCTGAATTCCAAGTTTTAAACACGCTCTTTTTGCAATGGGTAAATAGGAATTAAAAAAGGTTTCAATTTGATATTGTGCGCTAAACAAATCTACATTACGATATGCGTTTTCATTAATGCGTGGATTCTGTTTTATTTTTCGGTTACCGACGCTTGCCTGAAGATTAAAACTAATGCCATTTCTGGGATTAAATTTATAATCAAGTTTTTCAATAAAACAACCCACACCGTATGAAATTGTTTGCATATCGGCAAACTCAGGCAATACACTTGTATTTTCATAAGCTGCTGTTGATATTAATGATGCATTTCGTTGCTTATAAAAAAACTTAATATTGTTTAAACCGTTAAATAAATATTGAATATTGAACAAATTAGTTACATCAATGAACGAGGTATCTTTTCGGTATATTTTAATTGCATACTCTGTTCCTACAGGGGTTGAAAATAAATAAGGGTAATTTACCTTAATAAATACATCTTGTGTTTGTGCTTGCAACCTTCTGAAATTAATTTCCAGCAGTTCGCCCGATTTTAAAATACTATTTTGTAATTTAATTTTCACATCTCCTGTAAATATGGTTTTACCATTGTTTCCAGGCAACAGGCCGATAATACCATCAAATTGAGATGCATTTTTTTTATCCAGAAACAAATACATTTTAGTTGATTTGTCGGTTAGTTTGATTAACGGTGATTTATTCTCTTTTAAAAAGGGAAGCTGCTTTAATTTTTTAGTGATTTCTTTATTTTTTCTTTCCGAAAAAGGCATTCCTTCTTTTATCTGCAAGTAATGCGTGATGAAATTTACTGATACCACCTGATTGGGTTCCTGTTTAATACTGTCTAATGTAATAAACTTGTTTTTTTCAATTTTCAATTTTGCACCAATGCTATTTGGCTGAATACTTATGCTATCAAACTTTACAACAGCAAAAGGGTAACCGTTGTTCTCAAGATAAGCCAAAAGTTTGGTGTATATTTTTTTTAAATCCCTAGGGGTAAAAAATTGTTTTTGATAGTTCTCCGAATTTAAGCCTGCATCTGCAAATATCAGCGCATCTTTTTTATCGATTTTTAATTCTGTCCATTTATATTGATGCCCAACAGAAAAATAACTAACGGCTTCATTATTAGCAAAAACAAAACTATCACAATTAGCAGTGAGGTACCCTTGCGATTGCAATTGTGAAATGATGTTTGTGTTTTCTTGTTTTATATCTTCATTAGATATAATGGTTGATTTGTATTTTAATTTTTTAATTGCTTTTGGATTATCGCTGCAAATTATTTTTAATGAGATTTGTGCAGATAAATTAATCCCAATCAAAAAACAAAGCAACACCCGAATAAAAACTAACATTAGTTGTTTTCTTTATCATTGCAAATTATTAAAAAATAATCATTTTCTAACGGCAAGTATCCGTATTCATAACAATAAAAATACGTGCTTCCTTTTTGTGTTTTGTATAAATGAGTGATGTGCTTAAAATCAAACCCTTTTTCGTTTAATTTATTTTTATGAACTTTTGATTTGCCGTCAGGAGCTAATTCTTCCAGTATTCTTCTGTTTTTTCTTAGTAGATTATTTACATTACGAATATAATTCGTGGTATTGCTGTTCTGTTTATTATTAAAATTATTTCGGCATTCATCAGAACAAAATTTTTTGTCAGATCGTCCAACAATTTTTTCTCCACACTCCGGACATTGTTTTTGGGTTGTACTCATTAAAATTAAAATTATAAAAACATATTATTTCCCGGTAAAAAATTCCTTAAGGTAAAATGGTTCAAAGTAAGCAGTGTTTTCGAACTGTTTATTTTGATATGCATTTAAACAAAAATCTCCCATGTTTAATGCGGAAGGCATTTGTTGAGGAATAATTTCTGCATTTGGAATTGACTTTATAAAATCACGACATTTTTCTGCGCCATCTCCTAGCAGATATACTTTTTTATATGTAGAAAATTTTTCTTTTAATGAAACATCATTTATAATGAACGAGGAAGTAGATTCGATTTCTTTACCATTTTTTTCATAAATTCCCATGTACACTTCCATTCTTCTTGCATCTAGCATGGGAACAAAAACACTGTGAGAAGTGTCGAATTCTTTTTTTAGACCTGCCACCATATTTTGTAATGAATTCATGCTTGTTAATGGAATGTTTAATGCATATGCCATTCCTTTTGCTGCGCTAACTCCAATTCGCAATCCGGTATAACTACCTGGTCCTTTTCCTACAGCTATTGCTTTTAAATCACTTGGTTTAACTTCTGTTTTAACTAATACTTCCTGAATAAAAACATGTAAATTTTCAGCATGCGTGTATCCATTATTAACCTCATTAACTTGCAAAAGTTGATTATTATCAAACAATGCAACGGAACAAACTGTTGTAGATGTTTCTAAACAAAGGAATAATGCCATGTCACAAATATAACAATGAAGTATGAATATTATATTGCGGAAAAGAGTTAAATATGCCACAAAAAAATAGGCTACCAAATTGGTAGCCTATTGAAATACAATTATAAAACAGACTAATCTAAAATGATTTTTTTAGCCACTATAGATTTTCCGCTTGTAAGATTAAATAAATAAATTCCTTTTGCAAAAGAAGAAAGATCTAGTTTAACTTCTTGATTGAATTGATTTGTGTTAAATGTTTTTGTGTACACTACTTTACCTAAAACATCAGTAACTTTTAAAACAGAGCCAGCAAAAATTTTATCCATTTTAATGTTTACTATTCCATTTGTTGGATTTGGATATGCTTCATAACTTATGCTTTCAGCTACTGGTGCTAAACCAATAGTATGCATAACCGGCCCTGCATATTTCGCCATACCTCCAGCGCCAAGTGGCAATGAATTATCAGAAAAATTACCGCCCCAAGCATGCAATGAATCTAAAACCTCTAATTCAATAATACGCTCCGTATTTGTTGTGCCAGCTTCTAAAACTGTCCAAGTTAAACCATCATCTTTTGTTACTGAAGTTACATATTGACTTCTTGAAACAGTTAAACCAACAGATAAATATGCATTAGTCCCCGGAACATTATCAATAGATGTCCAGCCAATATTATTCGTGTTATTCGTTGTATTCAAAGTTGTAAAAGTTTGACCACCGTTATTAGTAACTCTAAAAA
Source organism: Bacteroidia bacterium (assembly GCA_044352985.1). Classification (GTDB taxonomy): domain Bacteria; phylum Bacteroidota; class Bacteroidia; order B-17B0; family Aurantibacillaceae; genus JADJDM01. The sequence continues at coordinate 32,073 of JBILCU010000018.1, read as the reverse complement.
CAATAGTTGGTGTAGCTGCTGTTGTTGCTGCTCCCCAAACTATTCCATTTAAAGAATCGCGGAAAGCTAAGCCATAAACGCCACCTGCCATACCTGTTAATTGAACTGATTGCCATGTAGCACCAGTATCTGCTGAGCGGAAAATTCTTCCTTTGTTTGTTCCGAACCAAATATGGTGATCGCCATGTGTAGCATAAACATCAACAGTGCCATATTCACCACTTAATGGATTTGGAAGGTTTGCACCAGGTACTCTGCTCCAGTTTGTTCCGCCATTATTTGTTCTCCATATTTCAAACTCATTGCCTGAACCAAATGTGTTATTTGGATCTCCCATTGTCCAGCCTTTATTTACATCCCAGAAATGAACCACGTTCGGGAAATTAGCTGTATTTCTAAACATTGCAGTATCTGCTATATTATTCCAGGTAAGACCACCATCAGTAGTTCTTATAATTTGCCCAGGAGTTCCATCACCAGCTTTTGCATAACTTGCAATAAATGCAGTATTAGCATCTACAGCAGAAATATTTGCAGGACTGTAAGTGTTTGTATCAGCATAAAAATTACCACTTGTAAAATTTGCCCCGTCAATAGTTCTTGTAAATTTTGTGTAAGTACGAGCAGGAACATTTCCATCATATCCAATTGCCCAAACAATGTTGGTATCTACAGCTGACATATAACGAATGCCTGAAGTAGTATCTAAGTTGGAATTTACTGGGGTCCATAATTGTGCAAAAGACATTATGGATGCACCTAAAAAAGTTGCAGTTAGTAGTTGTTTTTTCATAGTATAGATTTAATGTTTGTTTTTCAAAGATAAAAAAACGTGTGAATTTTTAATGAGTAAGTAATTAACACAACTAAAAAAGGTGGCGAAAAGCCACCTTAATTAAATTTATAAATTGCAATTATCCTATTCAAATGAAGCGATTTTCTCTGACATGTATTTTCCGGATTTCAACTTATCAACAATTTTAGAGAAACACTCGATGGTGTAATTTACATCTTCCAATGTATGAACAGCAGTTGGTATTAATCGTAAAATTATCATTCCTTTTGGAACAACCGGGTAAACTACCATTGAACAGAACACGTTGTAATTTTCTCTTAAATCTAAAATTAGATTTGTTGCTTCAGGAATGGAGCCACTTAAATAAACAGGAGTTACCATCGAATTGGTATTTCCGATATTAAATCCGGCTTTTACTAAACCATTTTGTAAAGCACGTGTAATGTCCCAGCATTTTGCACGCAATTCAGGGTGATTATTAATCATTTCCAAACGCTTTAAAGCACCTACTACAAGTGGCATTGGTAAAGCTTTTGCAAATATTTGTGAACGCATGTTGTAACGCAAGAATTCGATTACATTTTCTGTAGATGCAATAAAACCACCGATTAAAGCAAACGATTTTGCAAAAGTTCCGAAATAAACATCAATACCATCTTGGCAACCTTGCTCCTCGCCTGTTCCTCCTCCTTTTGGCCCCATGATACCAATTCCGTGAGCATCATCAACCAATAATCTGAAATTGTATTTTTGTTTTAATGCAACGATTTCTTTTATTTTTCCTTGATCACCACGCATACCGAAAACACCTTCGGTAATTACTAAAATAGCTCCACCAGTAGTTTCAGCTAACTTAGTTGCTCTATCCATTTGCTTTTCGAAATCTTCAATATCATTATGCTTAAAAACATAACGTTTACCCATGTGCAAACGCACGCCATCTAAAATACAAGCATGACTTTCTGCATCATATACAATTACATCATGTCGATCAACCAAGGCATCTATACAAGAAACCATTGCTTGATAACCGAAGTTGCAAAGTATGGAATCTTCTTTATGAACTAATTTTGCCAAACCTGCTTCCAACAATTCGTGGTTATTGGAGTTACCACTCATCATACGAGCGCCCATTGGTAAAGCCAACCCATATTGAGCTGCAGCATCTGCATCTGCTTTTCTAACTTCTGGATGATTAGCTAAACCTAAATAATTATTTAAACTCCAGTTTAAACGTTTTTTGCCTCTGAAATTCATATGAGGACCAATTTCCCCCTCTAATTTAGGAAAGGTAAAATAGCCATGTGATTCTTTTGAATGCTCTCCGATTGGACCTCTGTTCTGTTTGATTTTTTCAAAGATGTCTTTCATATGATGTTTTGTTTAAATTACTTTTTATTTCCGTCCAAAAAATGGATAAGCAAAATTACAAAATCCTGAAAGATTTTACCTTATTTGAATAAAGGATTTTAAAAAGGTTTTCAAACACTGAAACGTTATAAAAAATGTAATTACAATTTCCTGAACCACTGAATCATTGGAATTGGAGCAGGAACAGCTTCGCCATTTACCATTAAGCCTGCAAAACCAAACTGAAAAGCCTTATTAGGATCCAATTGCCACCTAATACCTGGAATAATGAGCGCAAACCCTTCTTTGCGTTTTCTTACAATAATTGTTTCATTTAGTCCGGTATACGGATTATAATTCATTTCTTCCTCGTTAAAATAGTTTCCTGCTGGCATAATAAATGAATCGAGTACGACACTTATTTTTTTGCCAATTTTTGAAAATCCTGCAATTGAAAACAGAAACCGACCATCTGATTTCCCTTTTTCTATAATTGCTCCATAACCTGCCGAAAAATTAATGTTATTTTTTTTGTCTCCTAATGTTACTACGCCAAAAGGCAATGCCATCCCCCACTCCGGAAGTGCCCATGATCCCGTTCCAGCAAGTAAGCCAAATCCATAATGCAATTTTTCAGTTTTAGAAAAGCTATATTTTAAGGTTCCTATTATGGGCATACCTACCCAGGTTGACATTACTCCTATTCCCACATTTTTTCCCAGTCCAAATTGAAAATCCGGTCCATACAAATTCCATAAAATGTAACTATCACCTTTATTAATTGGAATGGCATTAGTGGTAATAAAGTACCTTGTTGCAAACACTTCAGATTGCACAAGTTCACCTTCTGTATTTATTTCTGTTTCGCGAGCTTTAACTATGCTTTTTATTTCGTATTTAGGAATAATAATATCGCCCGTTTTTTTAGTTTTTATAAAAACTTCGCGCGCATTGTTATATAGTATTTCACCGATATAAATTACGCCATCGTTTTTGGTAATGATATAAATTCCTTTTTCTCTTATTGTATCTTGTTTTTCCTGTGCAAGAAAAGTAGATGAAAAAATAAACAATAAAGCAAAAAATAATATTCTGAAAACTGACATTCTGTTTTTTACGTCAATTTATTTTTTGATGAAAGAAGTATCAATGAGATTTATCAGAATTAAAAATTCAAGGCTTACAATTAACTACTATCTTCAATCTGAAAGCGGAAGAGCACTGTTATCTAAATTCTTTCGTTTTTTATCGCCAAGAAATGCCCCTGAAAAAAACAATTCCAACCTCAAGCCGTAAACACTTTGTTCTTTATTAATGTCGCTAAATAATGAAACTCCAATCCCCACATCATACTTAAATTTATAAGTAAATTGAACTGCTGCATGAAACCCTAATGGTTGTAAAATGCGAGAACGAATTTGATTTAATGCAGTATCGATAATTGGTCGATTAATAAAGGACATTGACGGACCAAGATAGCCTGCCATATTAAATTTATTTAACTCAAAACGTTTACCAACAGCAGTGTGTAGTTGAAGATGGCTGTAATTTCCAAATTGTGGGCCTGCTAAAAAAATACCCGACTGAAAATAAACTTGCCTTATGTGGTAATTAAAATCAACTCCGATGTTTAAGTTGGTATTTTGAATGTAGGAATTATAGCAAGTGCCACCACCCGCAGTAAGGTAATTATTAAAAACACGATAACGCTTACCATCATATGTTATTTCTTTTTTTCTATCGAAATCGCCTTTAGGCTGGGCATAAAATGATACAATTGAAAAAAGAAATAAGCACAAAAAAAATAATTTTATTGTGTTACGAGAAAACATGAATAAAAAAATAAAAATTAAAGCGGAATGTTTCCGTGTTTTTTACGCGGCAAGCTCACTGCTTTATTCTGCAACATTTGAAATGCCTTTATTAATTTTTCGCGTGTATCCTCCGGCTTAATCACTTCATCAATAAAACCTCTTTCAGCGGCGCGATACGGATTAGCGAACATGGTTTGGTATTCAGCTTCTTTTTCTTTCCATTTTGTATTTTTATCTTCAGCAGAAGCAATTTCATTTTTAAAAATGATTTCCGCAGCACCTTTTGCACCCATTACGGCAATTTCTGCACTTGGCCAAGCATAATTCATATCAGCACCTATATGTTTACTGTTCATCACATCGTAAGCTCCACCATAAGCTTTTCGTGTAATTACAGTTACACGAGGAACTGTTGCTTCAGAAAAGGCATACAATAATTTTGCTCCGTTAGTAATAATAGCATTCCATTCTTGGTCGGTGCCTGGCAAAAATCCTGGTACATCTTCAAGTACTAAAAGAGGCACATTAAAACAATCGCAAAAACGAACAAAACGTGCAGCTTTTGTAGATGAATGTATATCTAAAACACCAGCCAGTACAGCAGGTTGATTAGCAACGATACCAATACTTCTTCCTGCTAAACGGGCAAAACCAACTACGATGTTTTCTGCATAATTTTTATGTACTTCAAAAAAAGTTCCATCATCAATTACTCCATTAATTATTTCGCGCATATCGTAAGGCTGATTGGCACTTTCGGGAATAATCGTATTTAAAATTTCGCGTTTTTCTGATGCTTTTATTTCATAAGGAACCGAAGGTGCATTTTCTTCGCAATTTTGAGGAACATAACTCAACAATTGTTTTATTTGTTGAATGCACTCAATTTCGTTGGCACAAGCAAAGTGTGTAACACCGCTTTTAGTTGCATGCGTCATTGCACCGCCTAATTCTTCAGATGTTACCTCTTCATGAGTTACCGTTTTTACCACATTTGGTCCGGTAACGAACATGTAAGATGTGTTTTCTACCATAAAAATAAAATCTGTCATAGCAGGTGAATACACTGCTCCGCCAGCACATGGCCCCATAATGGCAGAAAGCTGAGGCACAACTCCTGATGAAAGAACGTTTTTATAAAATATATCTGCATAACCACCTAAGGAAACTACACCTTCCTGAATACGTGCACCACCACTATCATTTAAACCAATAACAGGCGCACCATTTTTGGTTGCAAGATCCATGATTTTACAAATTTTTTCAGCATGAGTTTCAGATAATGAACCTCCAAAAACAGTAAAATCCTGAGAAAAAACATAAACCAATCTTCCGTTAATTGTTCCGTAACCGGTAACAACTCCATCTCCTAAGTATTTCTCCTCACTAAGCCCAAAATCATTACTTCTATGTGTAACAAGCATCCCAATTTCTTCGAAGCTTCCTTCGTCAAGAAGAAAATGAATTCGTTCGCGAGCAGTAAGTTTTCCTTTTTTATGCTGAGCATCGATGCGTTTTTGACCGCCACCTAATTTTGCTTCCTCTATTTTTGAATCAAGTAGATTAAACTTTTGGTTCATATTACTTTTAGTATTAAAGAAACAAATGTAACAAAAAGGAAATAGTTTATGTAGTTTTAAGCATCAATTCACTTTTTCAAAAATCCTATCCCATCTTATTGAATTGGATTTTTTATCGGTGCTTATTAAAACCATCCACGCTTTACCAATCAAGTGATTTTCAGGAAGAAAACCCCAATACCTAGAATCCATAGAATTATCTCTGTTATCACCCATTACAAAATAATAATTCATTTTTACTTTGTAAGTAGTAGCATGTTCACCATTAATGTAAATTTCATTGTTTATTACTTCGAGTTTATTGTTTTCATAAACAGTAATTAATCGATGGTAAAAAGGAAGTGTTTGCTTATTTATTTCTATTACTGCGCCTTTTTTAGGCACATATAAAGGCCCGAAATTAGTTGCATTCCAATGATAAATTTCGTTTGATGGGAAAACAGTTTCGTCCCAAGCATTTTCATCATCAAAACTTTTAATGGATTTTATTTCTTTTTTTTGTTTTATTTGCCAAAGCTGTTCTTCATTTGTAGTGATTAAATAAGATGTTGATTTATAGGAAAGTGCTTGAATAGTTTTTATGCCCAGCAATTTTTTAAGTTCTTCAATTGTAATGTGTTTTTTTAATTCTACAATATAATTTTTTTGAAAACTTTCATTTTTTGAGGCAATCGAATCATTGATTAAAATTTTGCCGTTTTTAATGATGAGTTGATCTCCGGGTAAAGCTATACAACGTTTTACAAATTTTGTTTTATGATCAATAGGAAATTCTTCTTCCATTGGATAATTGAATACAATGACGTCATTTCTGGCAATATTAGGGTCACCAAAAATTCGGAAACCGGATAGTTGAATAAAATCCAGATACCATTTTTTTTCTACTGTAGGAACACTTAAAGGTGTAATTGGAAATCTAGATCCACAGGGAACTTTGTTTACCAATATGTAATCACCTTCCATTAAACTGTTCTGCATGGATACTGATGGAATGTAACATGGTTCAATAACAAAAACACGCACCAACAATACCAGCACCGTTGCTGTTAAAAAAGCCATAAGCCACCCAAAAAACGCTGATTTTTTACTTATAAATTTCAAGTGAATAAATTAGTTACACGTAATTAATTTTTCATGGATTAATTTTCCGGTTGGGATTATCAGTAATAAATGACTTCCAACCGCTGTAATTTGATTTTTGTATAGAACCGGCGCCAATTGGTTTTGATTGAAAATGGTGGCAAATAGCTACACTTAACGCATCGGTTGCATCAAAATAAGCAGGTAGTTCTTTTAAGTTTAACAATCGCTGAATCATAGCTGCCAACTGCTCTTTTGAAGAACTTCCATTACCTGTAATGCTTTGTTTAACTTTACGTGGCGAATATTCCACTACTGGAATTTGTTTTTGTAATGCAGCAGCCATTGCCACGCCCTGTGCTCTTCCTAATTTTAGCATCGATTGTACATTTTTTCCAAAAAATGGTGCCTCAATAGCCAATTCATCAGGCAAGTACTTTTCAATGACTTGAGTTAAGGTTTCAAAAATTTGTTTTAAACGTAAACTATGATCATCGGTAGTTTTAAGTTTAATAACATCACAGTTTAAGTAATGCATTTCGGAACCTTTAATAGTAATTAAACCATAACCAAGCACAATAGTGCCCGGATCAATTCCTAAAATTATTTTTTCTTTTGTTGTTTTAATAATAACACAAAAGTAGGAATAAGTTTTTGCTAATAATTTAATTTATGGCAACTTAAAAACTTAATTTTAAATCGTGAAAAAAAGAGTTTTTCTTTTATTTAAAATTCTATTGGGCATTGCCTGTTTCTTTTTTATTTGGGTAAAACTCAACAATCAGTTTACAGAAGAAAAAACCAAGTTGTTTTTTGATACCTTATCCTCTAAAAACAATTTATACCTTTTTGCAGTAGTTGTTTTAATGTTATTCCCCAACTGGCTGATTGAAAGCTACAAATGGCAAATGATTAGTTCAGTAATTGAAAAAATATCCTACCGTTCAGCCGTAAAAGGAGTGTTTTCAGGAATATGCATTGGTAATTTAACCCCTGGAAGAATGGGTGAATTTGCAGGTAAATTAATTTATTTTAAACCTGAGAACAGAAGTAAAATTACTGTAACTCATTTTGTATGTGGCAGCACACAACTTTTCGTAACTGTTGTGTTTGGCATACTTTCTCTTTTGATTTTTATAAATACAAAAAATAACAACGAACAGTTTATTGTTTTTGCATTTTTAATTTCTAGCGTTGCATTGTTTATTCTTAGTTTGATATTATTAAAAATGGATAAAATTTATGTTTGGATTTCGAACAGAAAATGGTTAAGTAAATTTAATTTAGGAGCAGTGGTTTATCCAAAATCGCTGCTTATAAAATTGTTGTTTTACTCGGTCACCCGGTATTTAGTGTTTTCCGGACAATATATTTTTTTACTTCAAATTTGTGGCGCAAAGGAAGATTATTTTCATTTACTAGTACCGGTAAGCATTTCCTTTATGCTAACTTCAATTATACCTATGATCAGCTTTATTGAAGTAGCAATACGTGCTGGTATTGCACTTGTAGTGTTTGCAGATTATCTCTCTAATGATTTATTAATTGTAACTGCATCTTCGGCCATGTGGCTAATCAACATTATTATTCCATCCGTAATTGGCTATTTCATTATTCTGGGAACAAAAATGAAATTGAAACAAGTATGATGCTGTTTTTTTTCATATTGATAGTTCTTGTATTAATTTATGCAGTTGTGTTTTTAACACTTATCATTTTTTGGAACAAAAAAGATAATGTTCAAAAAAAAATCGAGCAAATCCCAGTAAGTGTTATCATTCCTTTTCGGAATGAAGAAAAAAATTTACGCGAATGCATTGATGGTATTTTAAATCAAAATTACAATCAACAATTAATTGAAATCATTTGTGTAAACGATCATTCTATCGATAACAGCTTAACTATTTTATCTAGCTATAACAACATTCGTATTATTTCTTTAAGTAACAATAAATCAGGTAAAAAAGCAGCCTTAACTACAGGCATTAAAGCCTCAAAAAACGAACTACTAATTTTCAGAGATGCAGATACATCTTCTGATCCAAACTGGCTGGTAAGCTTAATGAGTAAACAAGCTGAAAATGATTGTGATTTTTTAATCGCCCCTGTTAAATTCAAAACAAAGCATACATTTTTAGGGGCAATTCAAATTTTAGAGCATCTCGCGGTTTCATTTACAGGAGCGGCAATGGCTAAATTTGGCAAGCCAATTTTGTGTAATGGTGCAAATTTACTTGTTAAAAAATCTGCGTTTTATCATGTAAATGGATTCGAGTCTCATCAACTTATTTCTTCAGGTGATGATGTCTTTTTAATGAATTCATTTATTCAGTCAAACAAAAAGTTAGAGTACATTCATTCTTTAGACGCTGTAGTGAGTTGTGAAGCGGAACAATCATTTTTTTCTTTTTTATCTCAACGAATACGCTGGGTAACAAAAAACAAACACAATAAAAATACTTACAATTTTATAATTGCATTTTTAATAGTTGTTATAAATTACGGATTAGTTTTTTCCGGCATAAGCGCCTTATTAAATTCAGACTATTTAAATTTCTTTTATTGGTATTCGGTGATTAAACTTTCGATTGATAGCATTTTATTAACTAAAAGTGCGTGGCACTTTAAACAACTCACAATGCTTTGTTGGTTACCTGTGTTTTTTTGCGTTTTCCCGTTTGAAATAATTATTATTTTAACGCTCGCCTTATTTATTCATCCCAAATGGAAGGGAAGAAATATTAGCAACTAGTGGGAAAAACTGAAAAAGACATATCAAATTCATTAAGCAGAATTGCCTGGCTAAGGTTTAAAAAAAACAAGCTGGCTATGTTTGGTTTATGTATAATAATTGTATCTGTTTTTATATTTATTTCCGGTTACTTGATTTGTCCTGATAGTACTCCTGATGCAAACGAACAAAAGCCTGAATTACAAATTAAGCAGCCAGGATTCAGTATAAAAATGCTGAACATCAGAAAAAATGAACCCGCCTATTCCTCTAATTTTTTCAATAGAATGCTGTTTGGTCAAAACAACAATTACACATCCGTTACAGTTTACGATTATCAGTTTTCTGGCAATGATATTGTGGTAGAAGAATATACAGGGAACCAACCTAACCGTGGAACAAAAATTAGGTATAATTTGGCAGATGTTGTTTACAGCATTAATACTAACAAGGAAATTAAAAACGATGAAAAAAATGGCATCATCGAATTTTACGAATTTGAGAGCAATGAAAAAATTAGATCTACAGCAAAACAATTACAAACTATTATAGAGAAGGAATTAATAGTAACTAAAAAATTTATTTTAGGTACAGATCGATTAGGAAGAGATTTGTTAAGCAGAATGTTAATTGGCACCCGTGTATCTATAAGCGTTGGTTTTATTGCTGTTTTTATTTCCTTATTTCTGGGTGTTTTTTTAGGGGCTGTTTCAGGTTATTTCAGAGGCTGGGTTGACGACATTATTATGTGGCTGATAAATGTAGTATGGTCAATTCCAACCTTACTATTGGTTATTGCAATTACACTTGTTCTTGGCAAAGGATTTTGGCAGGTATTTGTTGCAGTTGGATTAACTATGTGGGTAGAAGTTGCGCGTATCGTTAGAGGACAAGTTCTTTCGATACGTGAAAAAGAATTTGTTGAAGCCGGCAAAGCACTTGGATTCACCGATAACAGAATTATTTTAAAACATGTATTACCCAATGTAATGGGGCCTGTAATTGTTATTGCAGCGTCTAATTTTGCAAGCGCCATTTTAACCGAAGCCAGTTTAAGTTTTTTAGGCATAGGAGCGCAACCGCCTATTTCAAGCTGGGGCAAAATGATTAACGACCACTGGGCATATATATTTACGGCGGATGCTTTTCATTTAACCTTAATTCCTGGTTTATCTATTATGATAATGGTGTTAGCATTTATGTTAGTAGGTAATGGATTAAGAGACGCGTTAGATTCTAAATCAGTTGATACTCGAACTGCAATTTCTAACGGTTAAACACAAAATAGTTTTTACACTTTTAATGCGTAAGTGAATTTACTTCACTATTTTAAAAAACCTCTTTTACTATGATTATAACTTTTGTTTTTAAATTTTTGTATTTTTAATTCTGTTGAAATAAAAAACAAACCATTTTATGGGAAATTTTTTTACACCACATAACATGATTTGAATTATTAAAACTTAAAACGAGTAATGAAAAAAACCAGAAGATTTTTTTTTCTTGCTATTTCTCTTTTTTATTTTGTAAGTAATACAAGTGCTCAATTTTCAGCATTTGCTACTTCAAATGCTAATTCATTAGTAAACCAAATTGTTGGAAGTGGTGTACAGGTAACCAATATCACCTTAAATTGCAACAGTTTAGCGAGCGGTATTTTTACTGCTAACGGAACGAATTTAGGTTTAAGCTCAGGAATAATTCTATCAACAGCTGAAATTGCAGAAGCACAAGGCCCTAACAATTCTCCTGGTGGAACACTATTAGGAACAGAAGGTTGTTTTAATTCATCCGAATCATTTTTTGATCAGGATTTAATTGCCATTGAACCACTTGCTAAGTATGATGGCTGTGCACTAGAGTTTGATTTAAAACCTGCCTGCGATTTATTAAAGGTAAATTTTGTTTTTGCATCCGAAGAATATCCTGAATACGTCTCACAAGGTTATAATGATGCATTTGGTTTTTTAATTTGGGGACCAAATCCGGCAGGCGGTAATTATAGTGGCAGAAACTTAGCAGTAATACCTGGAACATCAACTACTGTTTCAATTGACAATATAAACCCTTCATCAAACACAAATTACTACGTAAATAATGAAAATGGATTAGATTTAGAATACGATGGTTTTACAAAGCCAATTACTTCAAGTATTGCCGTTACAACCTGTCAAACCTATCATTTAAAATTTGTTATTGCTGATGCAGGAGACTGCAGATATTCTTCTGCAGTTTTGATAGCTCAGGGTGGATTAACCTGTGACGAAACACAATCCCCACAAACAACGGTTACAACTAGTGCTGTTACATGTGGCAACAATGGTAGTGCTAGTATTTCTGTTCAAAATTATACGGGCAATATAACCTATTACTGGCAGCCGCTAGCTCAAACCACTTCCTCTTTAAACAATATTGCACCTGGCACATATACTTGTACACTTGGTTTTATGGTGCCTTGTCCATTTACTCAAACATTAAGCGTAACTATAGCCGACAACAACTCTTTAAATTTAACTAACACTGCACAAAATAGTTATTGCAATACACCAAGTGGAATTGCAACATTAACAGTAGATGGAGGAACCTTGCCATATGGTAATCCAATTTGGAATACATCACCGCAACAAAATACGTTTACAGTTGATTCCTTATTACCCGGAATTTATTCAGTTACACTAAGCGATGCAGCAGGTTGTACATTAACATCATCTGTAACAGTAGGTAATACAACTCCATCTATCAATTACGCCGAAACTATTTTGCAAAGCACCTGCGGCCACTCAAATGGAATTATAAAAATAGATAGTATTATTGGTGGCGTTCCTCCATACACCTATTACTGGAATACCAATCCAATTATTTTTAATCAGGATTTAACAAATTCATCAGCCGGTAATTATTCTTTAACAATAACAGATGCCAGTAATTGTGTTATTAATAGAACACTTTCAATTACAGATTCGGATAGCTTATTGATTGATCTTAGCTTTACAAATGAAACATGCAATCAACTCAATGGAAGTATAGCTGTAAATGTGTTAAATGGTAATCCTCCCTACCAATGGAATTGGGGTAACGGAACAACAAATCAATCTTTTATTCATCAGTTGGATGAAGGCTTTTACACATTTAATGTTCAAGATGCCACTGGATGCTCATCAGGAGGGCAAATAACATTAACCAATCAAAATTATTATTTCACAGGAAACACCTATACATTACCTCCCGAACCTAAAATCGGTGAGCCGTTTGAGCTGGGTATAAATTTAACAGCCGGATGGGAATTAAATCAACTATCTATCAATAATGCGATTTTATCTAGCGCTGACTCTGCTATTCAATTACTGCATAATGATATCGGTTATTTTGAAAGTATGTTTTATATTCAAAATCAATTTGGTTGTTTAGATACAATTATTCATCGATTTGAAGTAAATGATTTTTCTACTTTATATATACCTAATACAATCGTTGCAAGCAAAAACTCTATTAACAATATTTGGAAAGCTTACGGTACGTTAATTAAAAGCATTGAAATTTTAGTATTTAATCGTTGGGGCGAAAAAGTATTTGAATCTATTGAACTGGAAAAAGGTTGGGATGGAACATTTGCAGGAAAAATATGCCCCGAAGACACATACATTTATTTAATTAAAGCGGAAGATATGGATGGAAATCAAAAACAATATTCTGGGCATTTATATTTAATCAGATAAAATTAATTTGAATTAGTCATGATTTATTTAATTAATTTCACATAGAATTTAAGCCAATGATTTACGAATTTAACGGATACCGACCTGTAATACACGAGTCGAGTTTTGTACACCCGCAAGCAAGTGTTACGGGCAATGTAATCATTGGCAAACATGTTTATATAGGTCCGGGTGCAGCTATACGTGGAGATTGGGGACAAATAATTATTGAAAATGGCTGTAATGTTCAAGAAAACTGCACCATTCACATGTTTCCGGGAACTACAGTAGTATTGAGAGAAGGTGCGCACATTGGGCACGGCGCAATTATTCACGGAGGAACAATTGGCAGAAATGTATTGGTAGGAATGAATGCAGTAATTATGGATGATGTAGAAGTTGGCGACAACAGCATAATTGGCGCATTGTGTTTTGTTCCTGCAAAAATGAGTATTCCCGAACGAAAAATTGTTGTAGGTAATCCGGCAAAAATTGTAAAAGATGTAAGCGATGAAATGATTGCCTGGAAATCAAAAGGCACAGAGTTATATCAACAATTACCTACAGACTGTTTTGCAACACTTAAACCTTGCGAACCACTTAGGGAAGTGGAAGCAAATCGCCCGAAACAACAGGATATCTATAAAATCTGGAAAGACAGTAAGCAAGATCAGTAAGTCAATGGAATTCATTCGTCGTATATTCTCAGCTCTTTGGAAAACCTGGTTTGCCTTGATATTTATTCTGGTGTTTCTATGCTTTTATCCATTGTTTGTTATCTTTCTTCAAAACAAAAAAAATATTTCTATTGTGATGTTATTAAAACGTTTGGATGGAGGCATATCACTTTTTTTATCAGGTATTTTTTTTAAAAGACACTATCACATTAACATAAAAGAAATTCCTCAACCATGCGTAATTGTTGCAAATCACAGTTCTTACCTTGATATCATTTTAAGTTATCATGCACTGCCAATCAACATTATTTTTATGGCTAAGGCAGAATTATTAAAAGTTCCGCTCTTTAATGTTTTCTTTAAAAAACTGGATATTCCTGTTAACAGAAAAAGTAACACCGATGCACATAAAGCATTGCAAAGAGCTGCAAAGGAAATCCAAAACGGCAACAACATATTTATTTTTCCGGAAGGCACTATTAGTAATGAAGGAAAATTAAAACCTTTTAAAAATGGAGCTTTCAAATTAGCAATTGATGAGCAAGTCCCAATTTTGCCTATAACTTACATCAGCAACTGGAAACTCCTTCAAAATGGTGGTTTTTTTAAAAGTTTTGGAAGACCAGGAATTGCAGATATTGTTATACATCCACCAATCATTACCAAAGGCATGAGCGAAGAAAATTTAGTACTTTTGCGTGAAGAGGTAAGAAATTTAACCGAAAAAACATTACTAGAATTTAAACAACACTCATCATGACCATAGATAAAAAAACAGTTGATGAAATTGCACACCTTGCTCGTTTGGAATTTGAAGATGCTGCAAAAGAAGAAATCATAAAAGACATGAATAGAATGCTTGCATTTGTGGATAAGCTGAATGAGTTAAATACTGATGGTGTAGAGCCATTAATTTACATGAATGATGATGTTGATGTAATGAGAGAAGATCTTGCTCAAAATAATATTACACAGCAAGAAGCATTAAAAAATGCGCCAAAAAAAGACAGCGATTATTTTAAAGTTCCTAAAGTAATTGAACAAAAATAATGTCGCCACAGGAAATTGAACAACTCAGTTATCCAATTGGCAAGATGCCAAAGGAAAAAGAATTTTCCTTTTCCGAAACACAAGATAACATTAATAAAATCATTCGATTACCTGAACAACTTTACGCTACTGTTTCTTTAGTTTCACCTAACGAAATGCAATACACGTATCGTCCGGGTGCTTGGAACATTGCTCAACTTATTCATCATATTGCTGATAGCCATATCAATATTTACACACGTTTTAAACTGGCTTTAACCGAAGATCAGCCTACAATTAAACCGTACGATGAAAATTTGTGGGCTGAATTACCTGACGCAACATCACAAACAGATACTTCTTTTTCGGTGATGATGATAACAGGAATACATTATCGCTTAGGTGTGTTTTTAAACAACCTCAACGAAGAAGAATTAAAACGCTGCATTTTTCATCCTGAACAAAACAAGTTAATTAGTATTGCACGTATGTGCCAAATGTACAGTTGGCATGGCGAACACCACGTGGCGCAAATTCAAGCAGCGCTTGATAAAAAATTTTTAAATTAATTCGTTTTGCACGATGCTTGCAAAAACAGTTGCCATTGTTTTAAAAACAATAAAGTATAACGACAATAAACTTATTGCAAAAATATACACACGTGAGTTTGGTTTAAAAACTTTTTTTATTCCGGTTAGCCGTAGCTCTAAATCAAAATTAAAACAAGCGCTTTTACAAAACCTCACTCAATTGAGTATTGAATGCGAAAGCCGAGAAAACAAACAATTTGCAACTTTAAAAGAAATTTCGTGTAATTATCATTACTTAGATTTACCCCTAAATGTTTATAAAAGCAGTATAGCTTCTTTTTTAAATGAAGTGATTTTAAATTGTATAAAGGAAGAAGAAAAAAATGAAACCATCTTTGATTTCATTACTTTTTCATATCAGTGGTTAGATCATGCTGAAGAACATTATACCAATTTTCATTTGTATTTTTTAATAGAATTAACAAGGCATTTGGGATTTTATCCTCAAAACAACTATTCAGCAACGCTTCATTATTTTGATTTACAAAACGGAGCTTTTTCTGAGGACGCTCCTTTGCACGTTAATTACTTAATGGGTGAAAATGCGCGGTTATTTTCTGATTTATTAATGCTGGATGTAAAAAATCTTCGACTATTTAATATCAGCAAACAAGAACGGGATTTTATTTTGATTGATTTAATTCAATACTACCGATTGCATATTTCTAATTTTAAAGATTTAAAAACATTGAGCGTATTAAAAGAAGTATTAACGATTAAGTAACTGTTTAGCAAAAAACTATCTCAATTTTTTTTCTAAGTTTAATTTTCATTGCTTATACGTATTCGTTCTCCATATTGAGTTTTATAATTTTTCAACATCATCCCATTATAATTTACAAGTAAAGAAAAATAAACTCACTCAAATCAATGATATTCAGCAACTTAAATAGATTTTATTTTTCAATCACATTCTACAATGATGTTAATCAATTTAAATAAAAATAACACCTCTGTAACTGTAAAAAGTTAATTTTGATTTTCATAAAATTAAAATAAAAACATGCAAGAAGTTTACATAGTAGCTGCTGTAAGAACACCAATTGGAAGTTTTAACGGCTCATTATCATCAGTATTAACAGGAAAATTAGGAGCTGCTGCCATTAAAGGAGCTTTAGATAAAATTAAATTAGATGGTAAAGAAGTTGACGAAGTATTGATGGGTTGTGTAATGCAAGCTAATTTAGGTCAAGCTCCTGCTCGTCAGGCTGCAAAATTTGCAGGCTTACCTAACGAGGTAAGATGCACAACTGTAAATAAGGTTTGTGCTTCAGGCATGAAAGCATTAATACAAGCAACTCAAGCCATTAGATTAGGTGACGCATCTGTTATTATTGCTGGTGGAATGGAAAACATGAGTAATGTTCCTTATTACTTAGATGCTGCTCGTAATGGTTATCGTTTAGGAAACGGTGTTGTTATTGATGGATTAGTTAAAGATGGTTTAACGGATGTTTACCACAATAATCACATGGGTAACAGTGCCGAGTTATGTGCAAAAGAATTAAATATTAGCAGAAAAGAACAAGATGATTTTGCGATTCAATCTTACAAACGTTCACAGGCATCTTGGGCTGCTGGTAAGTTTAATGAAGAAATAGTTGGTGTTGAAGTGCCTCAGAAAAAGGGAGATCCAATTATTGTAAAAGAAGATGAAGAATATAAGCAGGTTAAATTTGATAAAATTCCTGAATTACGTCCTGTATTCCAAAAAGATGGAACAGTAACTGCAGCAAATGCATCTACACTAAATGATGGGGCTGCAGCTTTAGTTTTAATGAACAAGGAAAAAATGGAAAAATTGGGATTAAAACCAATTGCTAAAGTAGTTGCATATTCAGATGCAGAACAAGCACCTGAATGGTTTACTACAGCACCAAGCAAGGCAATACCATTGGCTGTAGAAAAAGCAGGATTAAAATTATCTGACATTGATTTCTATGAAATTAATGAAGCATTTTCAGTGGTTTCATGTGCTAACAATAAATTATTAAATCTAGATCCCGAAAAAGTAAATGTAAATGGAGGAGCAGTTTCTCTTGGTCATCCATTAGGTGCTTCAGGTGCACGAATTATTGTAACATTAATTCATGTGTTAAAACAAAACAACGGAAAATACGGTGTTGCAGGAATCTGTAATGGTGGAGGCGGAGCAAGTGCTGTGGTAATTGAAAATTTAAATTAATTTTTATTGCTCATGTTTGGAATTTGTAACCTAAGCTTGGTTCCTTGTAGGGCAGAACCCACAAATAAAAGCGAAATGGTTACACAGTTGCTTTTTGGCGAACACTTCAAAATTCTTGAAGAAAAAGAAGAATGGATTAAAATTAAAAATGCTGCAGATGGTTACGAATGTTGGATAAACCAAAAACAATATTCCCCAATTAAAGAAAGCACTTTTAATGCCATTGAATCTCAGCCAAAATCAATAATCTCTGAAGTATTTGCTTTAGCAAAAAACATAAAAACCAATCAAAGTTTCCCTATTCCTATGGGAAGTATTTTGCCATTTTATAAAAATGGCAGCTTTGTTATTGAGGAACATAGTGAATATAGTATTGATGCTTTAAGTGTAAAAAACACTTTTGAAATTAGTATAGATAAATGCCTTCAAACAGCATTTTTATATTTAAATGCACCTTATTTGTGGGGAGGTAAATCGTGTTGGGGTATTGATTGCTCAGGGTTTACACAAATTTGTTTTGCTATGCATGGCATACAGTTACCTCGAGATGCCTATCAGCAAGCTGAAATTGGAACTGCACTTAATTTTGTGGAAGAAGCACAACCCGGAGATTTAGCTTTTTTTGATAATGAAGAAGGTAAAATAATACATGTTGGTATTGTATTAAACGACGCCCATATTATACATGCGTCAGGAAAAGTGCGAATCGATAAATTTGACCACTTCGGTATTTTTCACTCTGAACGAAAAAAATACTCACATCAGTTAAGAGTAATCAAACGATTAATTTAGTTGATAGTTCAATTCAACTTTATTAATTCTGCAGAAAGATAATTTGCAAGAGTATCATTAAAAATTTTCAGCCCTTTTTGGTTGAGATTCAATGATGAAATATAAAATTCTCTAGATGAGGAAAGTTGTTCATTTTTAAACAAAATAAAATCTGTTTCTGTTTCCTTGGCTAATTTTTGAATTTGAAGAATCGTTTCTTCTCTATTTTTTAAATGCTTTAAAGATTCGGCTAACACAGGAGACTCATACAATATTATTTTAATTTTTTTTGATTTTGCAAGTTGTATTATCTTCTTAAGGTATTTCAAACGAAGTGAATCTACTTTAAATTCAAAGCCATTGGGATATTGCTTTTGCATATCTTCTAGATGATTATCCCATGTAATTTTAGCAGGTGGTTCAAATCCATTTTCAAAAAAAGGGGTTTGTTTTTTTAAAACAAAATGTTTTAATCCTTGTATTACCTGAAATGTAATTTGCTTGTTAAAATAGGCATATCTGATAAATGGAAGAGTACTGTATGTATAAAAACCGGCATCCACTTCTTTAACAACTTGCTTTACGGTATCATCATTCATAAAGTGCACAAAGCGGTATGTGTTAAAAGCATTAAATCTTGTATCCATTGACTCAGGAGTAACATAGAGCAATACTATTTTAGGGTAAATATTATGTTTAAGATACAAGTATAGATGTAAATAATTGTCGGCAAAATCACTATGACTTAATGCTAAATTGTACGCATTTATGTTTGAAACAGAATCGAGTTGTTTCGGGTCAACCATCCACAGAGGTTCACAAGGTCCATGAATCAAAACCTCAGCATTTATAGGTTGTTGAGAAACATAACTTGCCTTAATATTTTTATTGTGCAATAAACCTAAAGTGAACAACAAATCAAGCAAAAACAGAATTACTGTTAAAGTAAATACAAAAAGAAAAATTCGTTTTAACTGATTCAATGTAGATTTTTATTTCTCTACAAATTTAAAAATGAAATACACGTGAGATATTAAATCCAAATTTAAATTCACCTTTCAGCCAATTTGATGTGGTATTATGTATAAAATTGTTTTCTGAAATACCTCCATTATTTGTGAAGTTCATATGAAAAACATGTCCACCTGTTTCCATCTCAAGGCCTATAGCTAAAGGATTGTAGAAGGGAGTTGATTTATTGTTAGTTCTGTATTCAGAGAAATTATGAAAATAATCTACTATTAGAGCCATACGTTTTGTAAAGCGTAATCTGCCACCAATACCTAAGGAAAAAATATCGTTTTGTTCCTCTTTACCGTTTGTAGTATTAATTGCATATTTTATAAAATTCCGATGATGATAGGAAGGCATAACTTGTAACGACAACCAGGAATTAAATTTTCTGGCAATAATTAGCTGTGAGAAATAATTAAAACGATAGATATCGTTTTGTTTGGTGTTTTTATCTACACCTAAATAAAATGCAGCATTATTAATTGGTGTATAGCCTGCACAAAAATATGCTGCAATTGTAACGGGTATTTTATTGCTTACGGTTTGTTCCAAAAACCTAAACTTTGAATATAGCTCTAGTAATTCATTTTGCTTGCTTCTTGCAAAACCAATAGTTAATTTATCAGTTAATCCATAATCAAAAGAATAGCGTATATCCTGAGAATTATCAAAACCCCACATGGTATGTGCGCTACCGCCAACAGCAATATTGTCGAAACGATGTGTTATTCTAAAATCAAGGCATCTTTTTTTTACCGTTTCAATCGATTGAGAATTTACGATTTTAGTTGTTTTAAAAGTTGCAAATACTTTTTCATTTTCTTTACCTGCGTCATCAACCAATGAAAGTAAATCAAGCTCCTGAGCGTTTAATGAGATACATAAAACAGTTAATGTAATTAGAGAGATTTTTTTCATATGTAGATTTTAATTTTTTTTTAGTTGTCATATGGTATACGCCATGTATCTTCACTTCGACAAGCTCAGCGCAACGCATTTATTTTTGTGCGCGAAGCACATGGCTATTTCATATTAAATTAAAAAAAAGTATTATTGTTTTTTAAAAGGTTCTAGTTCAGCTTTAACAGTTACATCAACTGTTTCTGAAATATTAGCAAGTCGTTGAGCCGGAATTTCTATTTTATAATCTGCTAATGCTAATTTAAATTTTGAATCAATAAATATAGTATTTCCTTTTATGGTTAATTTCCCTGATGCATTAACTTCTTTTGTTTGACCATGCAAAGACATTTTACCATCGCAAATCACGTTGTACTCTCCATCTTTTGAATAATCAATTTTGTCATTATCTCTTATTTTACCTTCAAAAATGGCATGAGGGTACTTATCGCTTTCTATATAATTTTCATTGAAATGTTCTTCCATAAATCCGCTTTTAAACTTAAAAGCACGCATGCTCACTTTAACAGAAATTTTTCCTGATTTAGTATCCATCACCGGTTTTGCATTGGAATTCTTAGCGTCAATGTTTTCTAGTTTAGCTTCTGAATAAAAACTAATCTCCCCGGTTTTAGCCATATAAATTTGGGAAGATAAATTTACTGTAAAGAGAACTGTAAGAATTAAAAATATATTTTTCATGTTTAAAGTATTGATTTTATTGAGGTGCTCCATTATTTATCCATTTTTTTAGTTTACCTAGCGAGCAATCATCTAAACTTATTGATCCTGAACTGTATCCTGGAGGCATATCTTTCTGAACTAACACACGATTATAAAAAGAGCCATCGTCAATTTTTAATTTTAATAATGAATAGGAAGTTAAATCTCCATTAGAAGATCCGGAATTATGACAACCACTTAATGTGCAATTTGTACTCATAACATTGGCAACAAAATTAGTATATGTTACATTGGATGAATCGCAAGTGATAGTTGATGTAGGATTTTGTTTTTTAGATTCAGGATAGCCAATTTCTTTAGTACAGCCCAAAAAACAAAGTAATATAATTAATGTAGTTAAAAAGGCTAATCTTGTTTTTTTCATTTTTAAATTACTTTTTAACAAACTTAAAAAAAGTAAATTGAAATTAAAATAATTTCGATTATGTAATCATAAAGCATGCGTAAATTTTTAGCACTCAAATTTATGCTAAAGTTATTTCGGAAGAACTAGACAAATCAATGGATGTTTTAATTGCAATGGAATAGTTGATGAAGATGTAAGATTGGTTCAATTTATTTTCTATTTCAATGCTATTCACTTTCTCTTTTTCACTTTCTCCTTAGTAAATAAATTTGCCGTGTATTTTTCGTAGAGTTCAAATAAATAGTTATAAATAACTATATTTTAATCCATCATTTGAAGCGATTATTTGTCGCTTAAAATTTCCGTTTTCATCAAAGCATTCTGTAATTTCAAAATCTCTATAATGCGTTGCCCCATAACCTCGTTTTATTTCAGTTTTAGTTGGTTTTCTTATATAAGTAATGATAGTAACCTTATCAGATACTTCTAACCCATTAATTTTATATTTCATAAACGAATTATTTATTTTTAGTTTTCTTCACTTTCTCTTTCGTAAATAAATCGGCCGTATATTTTTCGTAGAGTTCGAACAAAAATTCTACACGTTTTGCTTCACTTATAAATTGTTGTGAGCGATACGCTAAATCAACAGCTTTATCTAATTCAATGTGTGCTTTTACTAATGCAGGTGGCATTTTTTCGGAATCGTACAATACCGCTAAGGAACTATCTGCAAACTGTGCTCTTGCAGCCAATACTTTTTGAATAGCTTTTTCGATTGTCTCAATTTGTTTTTGAGAAATACTTTCTGGCCAAGGAAAATTATTGTAAACGATTTCGTTTGAATACCTAAAATCACTTTTTAAACGACCACATACCGTTTTTACCCAAGCCATATGCATAGTAGATTGCAATATTCCTAAGTGAAAAAGCGTGGCATTTGGAATTGATAAACAAGTGTCACCAACAATATAATCGGATGTGAAAATATGCATTGGAATAACTTTTCTATTTTCTGATGAAACACGAGGTATTAAAATAAAATTTGTTTCAGGTTGTCTAATTTCACCAAATAAAGCAGGATATAAAGCTAATTTTTTAGTGGCTTCACGTGAACTATTTCTCCTTAATTTCTCTACTTCTTTTATTCGTTTTAAAGTAAATGGCATTTTGTCTAATTCCTTGGGGTTAAGCTTGGTTAACCATAGGCAATATTTGTATTTTCCATTTAAAAATTCTTGTGCACCAAGAAATGGCTTAATGTATTGACTTGACAATGGCTCTTTGCTTTTATATAAATCCAACTCTTCATCTTCAATAAAAAAATTACCTCCATCGTTTGGCATACTGCCAAAAGAAATTTCAGGCACATTGCAAATTGGAGTTCTTCTTTTTTCAATAAAAATATCTTTTGCATCAACTAAATACGGATTGATATTTTTTGCTTTTATTTCGTGGGCTTCACCTTTAATATCTTCATACTCAAAAATGAATTTGTTATTAGTATCATAGTTTGCGAATCCAATAATTACACAATAAACTGCTGCATTTCCTTTGGCTTCATTACTCCATTTAAAAGTTCGATGTGCAAAGTGAATTTTAATACCATATTTATTTAGCATTTGCCCCCACAAAATACTTGTTTGCTCGCCTTGAACAATTGAGTTAGTGCTAACAAAAGCCACTTTAGTTGTTGAACCTTGTATGTATTTTGCTGCTTTTATATACCACGCTGTTACATAATCTAAAACTCCTGCGCCTTGTATATTATCAAATTGTTTTACAACATCATCACGCTGAGTTTGGCTCATAATTTTAGAACCAATAAAAGGTGGATTTCCAATAATGTAATCGTATTTTGGTTCGCTTTCTTTACGTAGTGTTTTTATGCCTTGGTAAGATACATTATTTGAATGTATTTCTAATTTATAATTCTCTTCTGGTTCATAAATAACTTGAGAAATTTCTATTTTATCTGCATATAATTTTTTAACAGAGCTGTCATCAGTTTCAAAAGTATGCCAATTTATTTTTAGCGCATCACCATGAACTATTTTAGCAGATTTTTTCAATGGCAAACGAACAAAGTATTGTCCAAATTCACTACTTACCAACATATTCATTTGGTGGTCGATAAGCCACATGGCAACTTCGGCAATTCGTGCAGGAAATTCTTCGTATTCTATGCCGTTGAATTGGTCAACATTTATCCAAAGGATTTGACTAATATCTAAAAATGATTGCCCTGATTTATTGAGTGCTTTTAATACTTCAAATTCTAACAATCGCAACTCTCGGTAAGTGATAACTAAAAAATTTCCGCAACCACAAGCAGGGTCAAGGAATTTAAGCGTGCTTAATTTTTTATGAAATTCTTTTAGTTTGGGTGCTGAGCCTGCCGAAGCATCAAACTCTTTCCAAAGTTCGTCCAAGAAAAGAGGTTTGATTAATTTTAAAATATTAGTTTCACTTGTGTAATGAGCCCCTAAGTTTCTGCGTTCTTTTGGGTTCATTACGCTTTGAAACATTGAACCAAATATCGCTGGCGAAATTTTACTCCAATCAATATAACAGCAATTTAATAATGCTTGTCGCATATTGGTATCAAAACTTGCGGTAGGCAATATTTTTTCAAACAATTTTCCGTTCACATACGGAAATTCGGCAAGTTGTTCGTCAAGGTTTTTAAAACGATTTTCTTTCGGCGTATTTAATACTTGAAAGAGTTCTTGCAGTTTTGCAGCAAGGTCGCTTCCGTCTTCGGCTGTACGCTGTTCTAAATAATCTTGAAATTGTTGTTTGTTGAAAATGGTTGTGTCCTCGGCAAACAATAAAAACAAAATACGAACTAAATAAACTTCTAATGGATGTCCCGTGTAACCAATTTCCTCTAATCTATCATGCAATTTACCCATTAACTCCGCTGCTTTAATGTTTGCAGGGTCTTGCTCTTTGTAAACCTTTTTTTGATAGCCTAAAATATAACCGAAATGCTGAACATTATTTACAAGGTCGTTTAGTTTAAATTCTATTGTTTTATCTTCCTCAAGGTCGTAAAGTCTAAAATTTTCAAAGTCGGAAATAAGAATGTATTTCGGTAATTCGTGTTGTTTTAGTCCGTGTGTGTATTCTTTTGCTTGTTGGTAGGCTTTGTCAAGGTTTTTGCCCCGACTTTTCATTTCAATTAAAATTGTTCCTTTCCATAGCAAATCTATGTAGCCATCTTTGTCATCTAATTTTTTTACTTTATGTTCAAAGGTGGAAACACGTTTACTACTAATGCCGAACACATTAAAAAACTCCACTAAAAATGGTTTTGCATCTGCTTCTTCGTTTGATGTGTCTGCCCATTCTTTTGAGAATTTTAATGCTCTATCTTTTATTTCGTTCCAGCTTAAAGTCATACCTAAATTGTTATTTTGCTAAGATAATTATTTAAATTCCTTTTATCATTTGCCGAGCTTTCAAAAAATGGCTCTTAAGGTTTTGCGAAGGGGCAACTTACATCAGAAAAACCACAATGTACTATTTGTGCGTCTGGATAAAATTGAATTAAAAAAGTGAGGTAAAAAAATAAATGAAGACAAAAGTGGCGGCAATGAATGCTGGCTTAAATGATGTCCGATTTTAATATGGTCTGTTTGTCAATATTATCTCGTCAAAATAGTTTAGTATTTTTTCGTTTAACCTGGTGTCTGTTTACTGATTGTTGTTGTTTCATCCTATACTTCATAACCTCAGTATTGCAAGCATACGGTAAAGGGTTATAATAGCAATATTAGTTGTGCCTGCAAAAATTTAATAAGAAATTTCTACAGAAACTGAGAGCGCCAAACATAACTTACCGCTGAACTTGCTCTGCACGGATTTGATTCAAATATGGATTTACAATTTTACTTTCCTTTGCAGAGGGCTTTAATGTTCCTGCTCCTGTAATCCAATGTTCGGGATTAACCTGCTTTCCTAAGCTCCATTCAGCGCGTTTGCCATTGATGGTTATCCTAACCATAACCGTGGCTAAATTTTGCTTGTTTTTTGTTTCGCGAAGCCAAAATAAAATGGCCATGTTAAATGCAACCTTCATAATGCTTGTTTTAATTGTTTTTAGCTTGGTAATCAAAAACATTAAAAAGCTGTATGTCAGTGTTTTATCCCATGATTCGGTGGCACTAAATTACAAAATATAAATGCCACCGAAAATGCCACCTATCAATTCAATTTATTTCAGTTTATTCGCTATTGATAAAAAGCAAAAAGCCCCTGAAAGTGTGACTTTCAGGGGCTTTTACATTAATTTGGTTTATAACTTGCGGTCCGGACGGGACTCGAACCCGCGACCTCCGCCGTGACAGGGCGGCATTCTAACCAGCTGAACTACCGGACCAAGATCAAAAAGAACTTTCGAGAAGACAAAAGTAGAAATAAGTTTTAATTCTACAAATATTTTATTAAAAAATGTTTACATAAGAAAAGCATTATTTTTACATTTGTTATAATTAAAGGGGGAATTAGCTCATTTGGCTAGAGCGCTTGCCTGGCAGGCAAGAGGTGACCGGTTCGAATCCGGTATTCTCCACAAAATAAATAGAATCTCTATCTACTGTAAGATTTTATCTTTATAACACACCTAATAAAAACATACTACTTAAAAAAGTTATCTAAATAGTGTTTTTTATATTAATCTAGTTGGTCTTATTTTTTAAATTTTACTTTTTTTAAAATGGCAAAAATTGCTTTACACTAAAAGCAACGAACTATCACCATAGCTAAGAAACCTATAATTATTTTTTAATGCATGTTGGTAAATTTCTCTCCAATTATCTCCAACTAATGAAGCTATCAAAAGCAATAATGTACTATTTGGCTGATGAAAATTTGTTATTATCCCTTTTATTGATCGAATCTTATATCCTGGAGCAATTAATAATTCTGTTTTAGTTGTTAAGGAATCCAGATTATTGATTTCTAAATATTTTAAAATATAAGTTAGCGACTTACTAAAATCAAAATTATCTTCTACTTTTAAATCATACGCGTCCCATTGATGAACTTCTAAATCTTTTAATCCTTGATGGAATTTTAAACCAATCCAAAATAATGACTCAAGTGTTCTGAGTGATGTTGTTCCAACCGCTATAAGATTATTAGCATTATTGATTAAATTACAAATGGTTTTTTTAGTAACTATAATCTCCTCGCTATGCATATTATGGTCTTTCATACTAAGCGATTTTACTGGTTTAAATGTTCCGGCACCAACATGTAATACTAAGTACTCCGTTGATATTTGATTATTCTTAAATTCATTTATAATTTCATCTGTAAAATGTAAGCCTGCTGTTGGAGCCGCTACCGAACCTGCTTTTTTAGCATAAACAGTTTGATATCGGTTTTTATCGTTTTCGTCAGGAATTCGCTTTAAATAAGGTGGCAGAGGTATAATTCCTGCATGATTCAGAATTTCAGCAAATGTTACGTCTAAATCCCACTCGAATTCAACCGTAAAGGCATCGTTTTTATTCGTTGGATTATTTGCTCTCAAATAAAAAATCGAGTTTTCAATTTTAATTGATTTTTCAATAAAAGGATTTGAAAAATGCCGCAAGTTCCCTATCAAACAATTCCACTTCGATTTGCCTTTCTGCAACATTCCTTCTTCAACGCTAAGGTTATTGGCGGGATCAAGTATGAAAATTTCAATAGGCTTTCGTTTATTGTTTTGGTTGTCAAATAATAATCTAGCACTAACAACTTTTGTATTATTAAAAACTAAAGTACTTGGTTTAGGAAGAAAATTAATAATGCTATTGAATACTGAATCTTGTATCAATCCATTTTGATATACCAATAACTTTGAATCTGAACGTTTTTCTAAAGGAAATTTAGCTATTTTTTCATCAAGTAATTCATAGAAAAAATCTTCAATTTTAATTTCTCGAGCCATTTAAATTTTAATTAAACAAAATTAATTGTTACATGTTGAATTAACAAAGAATTCGTTAACTGTTATTAGTTTAAGTATAAGATAAAAGCTAGAAAGAAATTTCAAAAGATACAATATATAGAATGTTATATGATGCAATTGTTGTTTTTATTAATTCTATAAGCCCTAACTATTACTTGTTTTAAAATAAAAAACGGGAAAAAATGTTTGTTTTTCCCGTTTAATAAGTTTCATTAAAATTAAAAAATTAATCTTCTGGCTCTGTTGTTTCTAACTTTTCAGAATCTTCTTCTCCAGTTACCGGTGGCCTATATGTAGGTATTTCCACTTTAGGTTTTGTTGGATCTACATAATCCCAACTTAAAATTTTAAACACCACACGTCGATTAATCGCATGTAAAGCTTCTTTACCTTCTTTGGTTTTTTCTTTATTAATTACAGCATCTGTAATCTTTAATTTTCGCTCACCCCAACCTTTTGGCACCATTCTTTCTTTTGGAATTCCTTTAGAAATTAAATAATCAACGCAAGACTGAGCACGTTTTTGTGATAACGCATCATTGTTTTCTGTACCATCACGACTATCAGTATGGGCACTTAATTCAATTATGATGGTTGGATTTTTTGTAAGGACATTGAACAAAAAGTTTAATGAATCCTGGAATTGAGGTTTTACATCCCACTTCGACAAATCAAATAAAATTAAAGGAAGTTTAATCTCATCTCTAACTGGCGTTAATTCAAAATCTTTGATGAAATTTTGAGATTCTGTTAAACTAACAGTTGTGAAATTTCCTTTTTCATCTGATGCAAGGAAACCTAATTTAGCAGTAGGTGTAACCACATTTTTATCAGTAGATGTATAAATTTCATAAGTAACTTCATGTTTTAACACCATACTATAACCGCCTTTATCGTCTGTTTTAGCTTGTACTAAACTACCGTCGCTACCTTTTAATATGATACCGCAATTTGGCACAGGTGTTTTATCTTCAATGTTTCTTACAGTACCACTAATATTGAACGCAAGAACGGGAACATAAAACGACCAAATATCATCGCCTCCTTTTCCATTTTCACGGTTAGATGAAAGATATCCTTTTTCTTTATTTCCTTCCATTAAAAATCCAAAATCATCAAAAGGAGAATTTAATGGATATTTTAAGTTTTCAACTTGACCAGTAGGTTTTCCGTCTTTATCTAAGGCAACTTTAAAAATATCTAGTCCACCCATTCCTAAATGATAATCTGAAGAAAAATAAAGTGTTTTCCCGTCTTCCGAAACAAAAGGATAACATTCAGTGCCTGCGGTATTTACAATTGGACCTAGATTTACTGGATTGCCCCATGACTTATCTTTTTTATTGTAATTCGTCATCCAAATATCAGCGTGACCAATAGTGCCTTGCGTATTAGAAGCAAAATACATAATACTGGCATCTCCCGTAAGAGTTGGATGCGCAAAATTTATACTATCAATGCAGAAAGAAATTTTTGTTGGATCGCCCCAAGCAGCTCCTGATTTTTTTGCAACATATAAATTAGGGCGTTCTTTTTTTCCTTTAGATTCTAAAACTCTTGAAAAAACAATCATGTCCGCTTTTTTAGAAATTGTTGCTGCGCCTTCATTTACCTCAGAATTAATAGGTGCAGGCAAAGGAACTGGTGTACTCCATTTTCCGTTTTTATCTAAAGTTGTTTCAAATAAATCGGAATGTGTTTGCCCGGTAGATTCATCTACTCCTCCTGCTGAACCTTTTCTAGTGGATGTAAAGATTAATTTATTTCTTTTTTTATCTCCGAAGGCAGGCGAGAAATCGGCTTCTTTTGAGTTAAATAAAGCCATATTTTCAACTTTGTGTTTTGTAGGGCTATCTACCCATTTTTGAGCAATTTCACAAGATTTAATTCTTGACTCAACTAAAGGATCTGAAGGAACTTCTTTCTTGTAATTTTCGAATTCAGTAAGCGCCTCGTTGTATTTTTTTTGTTCTTTCTTAATTTCACCTAAATAAAAATAAGACATTGGATCAGAATGCTTTGCTTTAATTGCCTTTGCGTAAAAAGTTTCGGCTTCTTTTATTTGATTAATATGCCTGTAACATTCAGCTGTTTGAAATAATATTCTTGCTTTTTTATCGGCTTTTTTTTCTTTTTCGTAAGCGTTTTTATATAAATCAATCGCTTTAAAAAACTCTTTTAATTCAAAAAATTTATCGGCCTCTTTTAAGAAATTCTTTTGCGCTACAGAAATTAGCGAAAGGGCAAACATAAATGCAACTGTTAAACAATACTTTTTCATTAGAATAAATCTATTATTTTATAACTTCGCTAAAGTAAATTTTTTTTTTTAAAATCAAATAATTTTAATTTTTTTTTTAGAGCAGAATCCAAGCAGTAATTATCTTGAAATAAAACCACCACCAACCAAATCATCATTTTCATAAATAACGGCAGATTGACCAGGGGCTATACCTTTAACTGGTTGATGAAAAATTACTTCAAGTAAATTATCAATAGGATTAATTGTTGCCATTGTGCCTTTATCCTTATATCTTATTTTTGTTAATCCCTCAAAATTTTGTGGTAAAGTGTGATATTTAACAAGATTAAAATCTCTTACCATCATTTTTTGTTTTTTTAAATCTTCTTCATCGCCCAAAATAACTGTATTGGTTTCAGGAATAATTTCAGAAACAAAAACTGGTTCGCCCAAAGCTATCTCCAATCCTTTACGTTGGCCAATGGTGTAAAATGGATAGCCTCTGTGTTTTCCTACCTCCTTACCTTTAAAAATAAATGAACCACCTGCAACCTGCTGTTCTAAATCAGGTTTTTTTGTTTTCAAAAAAGAACGATAATCATTATCAGGGA
This sequence comes from Bacteroidia bacterium, assembly GCA_044352985.1. Taxonomy (GTDB): domain Bacteria; phylum Bacteroidota; class Bacteroidia; order B-17B0; family Aurantibacillaceae; genus JADJDM01. Next base: position 1,953 of record JBILCU010000018.1, on the reverse strand, counting down.
TAAAACAGATGTCGTAGCTCTCGGGTTTATTAGCTAACTCTGAAAACCCATATGTGTCTGCCATTTTTCTGATTTCGGGTTTGGTATATTTCCCTAAAGGGAAAATGGTTCTTTTTAAACTTTGCTGGCTTAATCCCCACAACACATAAGATTGATCTTTATTGCTATCGAGCCCTTTTGAAATTACATATCTGTTATTTTCCTCTTTTATTTGTGCATAGTGCCCAGTAGCTATAAATTCGCAGTCGAGCATATCTGCTCTTTTTAATAAAGCTTCCCATTTGATATGTGTATTACAAAGTACACAAGGGTTTGGAGTTCTTCCTGCAAGATATTCATCAACAAAGTTGTTAATTATGAAATCACCAAATTCTGCTCTTATGTCTAAAATATAATGCGGGAAACCTAAGTCAACGGCAACTTGCCTTGCATCATGAATTGAATCTAAGCTACAACAACCCGTTTCTTTTGTTTTGGAACCGGAAGATTGATAATCCCATGTTTTCATGGTAATCCCGAGCACTTCATAACCTTGTTCGTGTAGCATCATTGCAGTTACCGAACTATCAATTCCTCCGCTCATGGCAACTAATACTCTTCCTTTTTTTGACATGTTTATTTGAAATTATTTTTCAGCGTTTGCTTTATTGTTTGTTTTATTTTTCTCAAGCCAATCTTCTGCTTCTTTTCCTTCTAATAACTTACCATCATTATACACTTCTCTTTCCGTAACTTTTCCTTCTTTATCTTTTGAAAGCCAAACACCAAATTTATTTCCTTTTTCGTTTAAATAGCCAATGTTTGCTAGCATGCCATTTGGATAATAAAATGCATTTTTTCCTATCATAATACCATCTTTGTATGTACTTTCCATCTTAAGTTGTTTATCAGGATAAAACTGTTTAATTGATCCATTCTTCTTGTCATTTTTGTAGTTTCCTTCTTCAAGTATGTTTCCTTCGGTATAATAAATTATGGATTTACCTTCTCTTAAACCATTTTGATAATTTTCTACCGATAATAATTTACCTCCATCATCATAAAAATTCCATAACGAATCTTTTTTTTCGTTGGTGTATTTTCCTTTAGCTTTTATTACGCTATTTAAATGATAAATTTGAGCAAAGGCACTTTTACCATCTTTCCTAAAATCCATTAAAGTTTTAATGGTGTCTATTTCTTCAAAATAATATCTAAAAATACCAACAGGTTTATTGTCCTTAAATTGACCCTTGTAAATTACTTTATTTGTTTTAGGGTTAAATTTAATCCAAGGGCCCTGCTTTAAGCCCTTTGCATCTGTTATGTTAATTGATTTTTGTGCGTTTAAATTAAAAACACACAACATCAAAAAAAATAAAATTGAGCTGTAAAAATTCATTTAAATGAAATTAAAAAATAGTTTTAACGTTTTAAAACAACAATCATGCGAATATACAAATGTTAAGAGTAATTAACATTTAATTTTCTTCGTGTGTTTCATAAGAACACAAAATTTAACCCAATTGTTGTAAATTTATAGTCAATATGAAATATCCATTTTGCATAATAAAAAAAAGAAAAACGACTAAACATGGTTATACCATATGGCAATTAAAAAATAAATAATTAACACATATGAAATAGCCATGTGTTTCGCGCACAAAAACAAATGCGTTGCGCTGAGCTTGTCGAAGTGAAGATACATGGCGTATACCATATGGCAATTAAAAACAAATAATTAACACATATGAAATAGCCATGTGTTTCGCGCACAAAAACAAATGCGTTGCGCTGAGCTTGTCGAAGTGAAGATATATGGCGTATACCATATGGCAATTAAAAACAAATAATTAACACATATGAAATAGCCATGTGTTTCGCGCACAAAAACAAATGCGTTGCGCTGAGCTTGTCGAAGTGAAGATACATGGCGTATACCATATGGCAATTAAAAACAAATAATTAACACAT
>JBILCU010000005.1:105000-250478 GCA_044352985.1 Bacteroidia bacterium | reverse complement strand
CCTTCAGGCCCACAAGTAAGCGGACCCATTGTTTATTGCCAGAATGAAACAGCACAAACCATAACTGCAATACCTTCTGTTTCTGGTAATATACTTAATTACTGGGGAACTAATGCAAGTGGAGGAACATCAACAACAACTCCACTTACTCCATCAACAAACACAGCGGGAACAACTACTTATTACTTCAGTGAGAGTAATGGAACTTGTGAAAGTAATAGAACTTCTGTTGATGTTGTTGTGAATGCTTTACCAAGCCCACCTTCAACAATAGATACAATTGCTTATTGTCAAAATCAAAGTGCAACAGCATTAACGCCAAGCGGAGCTATCTTCTTGTGGTACACTTCTGCAACCGGAGGAGTTGGAACAATAACGGCTCCAGTACCATCAACAATAAATACAGGTGTTGCAACCTATTATGTTTCTCAAACACAAAACAATTGTGAGAGTAATAGAGATTCTGTAAAAGTTGTTGTAAATACTGGTTTTAGCGCTCCCGCTGCAAGTGGAGTTACTTATTGTCAAAACTCAAGTGCCGCATCTCTTGCGCCAAACGGCACGGGATATAATTGGTACGATGCATCTACTGGAGGAACTTCCCAATCAACAATTACCCCATCAACTTCAAGCATAGGAATAACAACGTATTATGTTTCTCAAGGAAATGGTTCGTGTGAAAGTCCGAGAACTGCTGTTGATGTTGAGGTTAATGCAATACCCAATCAACCGATTGCATCGGATACCATTTATTGTATTAACGAAACACCAGGTTCTTTAGTTGTTATTTCAACAGGAAGTTTAACCTGGTATAATCAAGCAAGTGGAGGTGTTGGATTTACCTCTGAACCAATAATTAATACTTCAAGTGTAGGCACTTATAATTACTTTGTGACGCAAACCATTAATGGTTGCGAGAGTAATCGCGACACATTAAATGTAACTGTAATTGATTTGCAAAATCCTCCTACAACACAACCTGTTACTTATTGTAAAAATGATCCTGCTGTTTTACTTACAGCAAGCGGATCAAGTAATTTAAATTGGTGGGGAATAAATGCAAGTGGAGGAACGTCAGCAGGAATTGCACCTGTTCCAAATACTTCATTAGTAGGCACTGTAACTTATTATGTTTCGCAGGGAAACGGAGCTTGCGAAAGTCCTAGAGTACCTTTAATAGTTACTGTTAATGATTTGCCTGTTGTTTCTTTTACACAATCGGCAAATTCTGTTTGCGATGGAAAATGTATTGTATTCAATGCGCAAACAAGTTCTGCATGTACAAATTTATCTTGGAATTTTGGAAATGGTTCAACCTCAACTAATACATCAGAAACTATTTGTTTTAACACTGCAGGAAATTATGATGTTACTTTAACTTGTACAGATGCAAATGGCTGTTCAAATGATACTATTGTGCAAAATGCAGTTGTAGTTGATCAAACACCGGTTGCTGATTTTTCAATTAGTTCAGGTAACATTGTTTCTCCAGGCACAACAGTTGTATTAACAGCAGATACTTCGTCTGTAACCGGAGCAAACTATGGATGGTATTTTGATGATGCATCAAGTGGTAATTTAAACACTTCAACAGGAACAACTACAAACCATGTTTATAACAATATAGGAAATTATTGTATAGTTTTAGTTGCTTCATTAAATAATTGCAGAGATACCATTTTCAAATGTATAGATGTGATGTCAGATCCTCAAATCACAATTCCAAATTTATTTACACCCAATGGCGATGGAATCAATGATTTGTTTTTAGTTAGTGCAGAAGGAATCACTCAATTTGAAATTCAGTTTTTTGATCGCTGGGGAGATTTAGTTTTTAATAGTAAATTAATTGATGTGTCTTGGGATGGGAAAAATAGTAATGGTAGAAAAGTAAGTGATGGAGTATATTATTATATTGTAACATACACAGATTTTAAATTTCAATTGAAAACAATAACTGGTTTTATTAGTTTGATAGGCAATTAAATTTCAATTACTTTCTCTGCTTTCATTTTCAATTATTTCTATCTTTGCGCATGCAAAACGAAATGATCCTGATACTCGATTTCGGCTCTCAATATACGCAGTTGATAGCACGAAGAGTGAGAGAGTTAAATGAATACTGCGAAATTCATCCTTACAATAAAATCCCTGAAATTAATTCCAATATTAAAGGGGTTATTTTATCCGGAAGCCCTCACTCTGTAAGGGAAGAAAATCCACCACACCCGGATTTGTCAAAGATAAAAGGCAAATTGCCGTTGTTAGGAGTTTGTTATGGAGCGCAATATTTGGCTCATTTTTTTGGTGGTGAAGTTGGTCGTTCGTCAAGCAGAGAATACGGTAGAGCTAATCTCAATTTTGTAAATCGAGAAAATGCTTTATTCAAAGGTATTTCAGATAATTCACAGGTATGGATGAGCCACGCTGACACCATTTTATCTATTCCAGATAATTATGAAATAACTGCTAGCACGCATGATGTAAAGGTTGCAGGTTATCAGATAAACAATGAGCAGACCTTCGGCATTCAATTTCATCCTGAAGTTTTTCATTCAACTGAAGGAGCACACTTGCTTAAAAACTTTGTTTATGATATTTGCGGTTGCAAAGGTACCTGGACATCTGAATCATTTATTGAAACAACCGTTGCAGAATTAAAAGCACAATTAGGAAATGATAAAGTGGTGCTAGGACTTTCAGGTGGCGTTGATTCGAGTGTTGCAGCGGTTTTATTAAACAGAGCAATAGGTAAAAATTTGTATTGTGTTTTTGTAGATAATGGTTTGCTTCGTAAAAACGAATTTGAATCTGTGTTAGAATCCTATAAAAATATGGGATTGAACGTTATTGGAGCAAATGCAAAACAGCTATTTTATGATGCTTTGGCAGGATTAAGTGATCCTGAAAAAAAACGTAAGGCAATTGGGAAAGTATTTATTGATGTGTTTGATCAGGAATCGCATAAAATTGAAGATGTAAAGTGGTTAGGGCAAGGCACCATTTATCCGGATATCATAGAAAGTATATCTGTTAAAGGGCCTTCAGCAACCATCAAATCGCATCATAATGTTGGTGGCTTACCTGATTTTATGAAATTAAAAGTAGTGGAACCACTTAAAACCTTATTTAAAGATGAAGTAAGAAGAGTAGGGAAGGCGTTGGGCATGAACGATTCATTACTAGGTAGACATCCATTTCCAGGTCCAGGACTTGCTATTCGCATTTTAGGTGAAGTAACTGCAGATAAAGTGGCTATTTTACAAGAGGTAGATGCAATTTTTATTAATGGATTAAAATCCTCAGGATTATACGATCAAGTTTGGCAGGCAGGCGCTATTTTTCTTCCGGTGCAATCCGTTGGAGTAATGGGCGATGAAAGAACATATGAAAATGTAGTTGCTTTGCGCGCGGTAAGTTCAACCGACGGCATGACAGCTGATTGGTGTCATTTGCCCTATGAGTTTTTAGCTAAAGTATCAAATGATATAATCAATAAAGTAAAGGGCGTGAACAGAGTTGTTTACGATATTAGCTCCAAACCGCCAGCAACTATTGAATGGGAATAAATAATTAATTAAATCTAATTATTTATTCAAATTATTTATTCGGCACAAAAACGTTTGGCTAAATAGTACTTTTACTTGTTAATATGGAATTTAGGTTTATTTTTGTAACGTTTCAACGAAATTAAGAAGAATAAAATGGCACAATTTGATTTATTAATGCCTAAAATGGGCGAGAGTGTAGCAGAAGCTACAATTATTAAATGGGTTAAAAATATTGGCGATACGGTAAAACTGGATGAAACAGTTTTAGAAATAGCTACCGATAAAGTAGATTCCGAAATACCTTCACCTTTTGAGGGAACATTGGTAAAACAATTATTTAAAGAAGGGGATGTTGTTCAGGTTGGAACTGTAATTGCTGTTATTTCTTCTGATGCTTCAGTTTCTGCCTCACCGCAACAGACTTCAACTCCTGCACCTGCTGCTGCTCCTGTTTCTAATTCAGTTACTGCTGTAAAAACTACAGATGCCCCAATAGAAAGCTATTCTAATTCTACTAAATTTTTCTCCCCACTAGTAAAAAGCATTGCAAAACAAGAGGGTATTGCGGTTGCCGAACTGGAAACCATAGCAGGAAGCGGAAAAGATGGAAGAGTAACTAAATCCGATATTTTAGCTTATATACCTAATAAAGGAAAATCAAACATAGCTGTTGTTGAGCCAGTAAAAGAAACTGTTGCTGCCCCTGCTGCTGTTGTTTCTGCTGCTGCTCCTGCGCCAGCACAAAAATCAGCTGTAAAATTAATGGCTGGCGATGAAATCATTGAAATGGACAGAATGCGTAAACTGATTTCTGATCACATGGTAATGAGTAAGCATACTTCCCCACACGTTACATCTTTTGTTGAAGCAGATGTAACTAATATGGTGCTTTGGAGAGACAAGATTAAAAATCAATTTGAAAAACGTGAAGGTGAAAAAATTACTTTCACCCCACTTTTCGTTGAAGCAGTTGCAAAAGCAATAAAAGATTTTCCAATGATTAATGTTTCGATTGATGGAACAAACATCATTAAAAGAAAGTCTATCAATATTGGTATGGCAGCGGCTTTACCATCTGGTAATTTAATTGTTCCAGTAATTAAAAATGCAGATGAAAAAAACCTGATAGGATTAACCAAAGCAGTAAACGAATTAGCGAAAAGAGCAAGAGCGAACAAATTATCCCCTGATGAAATTCAGGACGGAACATTTACATTAACTAACGTTGGTGGTTTCGGAAATGTAATGGGAACTCCAATTATTAATCAACCTCAAGTTGCCATAATGGCAACTGGCACAATTAAGAAAAAACCTGCAATAATTGAAACACCATACGGAGATACAATTGGTATTCGTCATATGATGTTTTTATCACTTTCTTATGATCATAGAGTGGTAGATGGCTCTCTTGGTGGTAGTTTTTTAAGAAAAGTTGCAGATTACTTAGAGGAGTTCGATATTAATCGTGCTTTTTAAAAAAAATTGTTACTTTTACATTTGTATATTTCGTTAAAAACGGAATGTATTTTTGTATGAGGTTAAGCGTAATATTTTTAATATATTTTCTTTCATCTTTTAGTACTTTAAGTGCTCAGTTTGTTCCCAAAGACAAAAAATCTTATAGGGCTAATTTTATTGAGGGAAGTCTTTTATTGGAAGAAGGTAATCCATTAATGGCGCTCGAGTATTTTAAATTTGCTAGAAAATACGATTCTTTAAATGCAAATATTAATTATTTAGTTGGATATTGCTATTTGTCTCACCCAATTGCAAAACATGAAGCTGAATATTATCTCGAAATTGCATCTTCAAAAATAACACGTAACTATGAACCATTTGAGCCCGATGTTGATGGTGCACCCGTTATAACCTATTATCACCTTGCTCATGCTTATCATCTCGATTATAAATTCGATAAAGCAACAGATGCCTTAGATAAATTTTCCACTTATGTTCGAGAAAAAGATAAAAAAGCTAAATCTGACATTGAGCATCTAAGAACTTGGATTAAATATGCTCGTATATATTATTCTTCTCCACAAAAAGTAGAAATAACTAATATGGGCGACAGCATTAATGATGAAATGCCTGATTATTCTCCTTGCCTTTCGGGTGATGAAAGAACATTGGTTTTTTCTCATCGTGGTAAAAACAATATGGGTGCCGCTAGTGGTGAAATGGCTATTGATGGTATACCTTACGAAGATGTAGTTATTTCGTATAAAAAAAATAACGGTGATTGGACAAAACCAGTTTCAATTAGTCCATTCATTAATACAATTAGTCATGATGGCGCTGTAAGTTTAAGTCCTGATGGTCAATCATTAATTGTTTACAAGGACGATAATGGTGGCGATTTATTCGAATCTACTTTTGATGGTAAAGAATGGAGTATGCCTGTAAAATTTGGTTCTAATATTAACACTGAACATTGGGAGCCATCTGCTTGTTTGTCTCGTGACGGAAATGTAATTTTCTTTATCAGTGATCGTCCGGGTGGGTTAGGTGGTAAAGATATTTGGAAAAGTATAAAGCTACCAAATGGGCAATGGAGTTTAGCAACTAATCTTGGCCCTACCATTAACACTCCCTACAATGAAGAATCTCCATTCATTGGTGCAGATGGGATAACTTTTTATTTTAGCTCAGAAGGCCATCAATCGATGGGAGGGTACGATATTATGTATTCCATAATTGATGATGAGGGCAATTTCAGTAGCCCAATTAATATGATGTACCCAATTAATACACCAGATGATGATTTGTATTTAGTTGCATCCCCTGACAATAAGCGCCTGTATTATGCTTCTGCACACGAAGGGGCTGATAGTCACGGTGAAAAAGATATCTTTATGATTAACTATTCAAAAGGTATGTCCAATGCTTTAGTATTGGTTAAAGGACAAATTAAACCTGGCCCTTGCGATAGTATACCGAATGATATTGCAATTATTGTAACAAATAAATCTTCAAATGAATTAGTTGGGACTTATCGTCCGCAACATGTTACCGGCGCTTTTTCTGTAATATTAACACCTGGATTGTCGTATAATTTCTCATATCAGCAAAGTGGTATTGAAATATTAAATGAAGATATTGATGTTGCTGAAGAAATGACGTATGATGAGATTAATCGAGATATTAAGCTCCGTCCACATAACCTATGTAACGAAACAAATTATGACTCAGATTCAGATGGAAAAGAAATTTTACTTTCCCTCTCTGTGTTAAGTGATTCTAAAACAAAAACGCCTTTGCCTCATAGTGGGTTTAAATTATATGCTGATAATGAATTGTATTATAGTGGAAAAACAGATGATAATGGTAAAGCCAAATCTATTTTACTCGAAAAAAATAAAGATTACCGTTTAGAATTAACAGATATTCCTAATGTGAAATCAACTTTTACTACAAAAGGTCTTGATAAAGGAAAATTATTCGAAAAAACATTATTTCAATCCGGAGAAATTTCAACTGAAAGTGACATAAAATACACTTTAAATATTTTAGCATTAATGGATGAGAAATCATCAAAACCAATAAAAAATGCAGATGTAATTGTAGAAGGTACTGATGGATCTTACTTTAAAGGTAAAACAAATGAAGAAGGACGTATTGCCGATATAAAACTAAACGGAGAGTCTAATTATGAAATTATCATTTCAAAAGGAAATATTATAATTGAAAGTTTAGTTTCTACTGTTGGTATTAAAAAATCAAACACGTTTACTAAAGTGTTATATGCTAAGGGCGGAGAAAAAATTATTCCTGATAACAGTGTGTTTGATGGTAAAACATTTAGTTTCTTCTTTAAATACAACATGAACGATTTAGATGAACAGGCACCGGAATACGTTCGTTTTATAGATCATTTATTGGATAACAAAGATGCTTCTGGGAAAATTAAAATCAGTATTATAGCAAGCGCATCTAAGGTGCCAACTAAAAAATTTGTAAACAATCAGGAATTAGCAGCTAAAAGAGCTCAAAATTCATTGAATAGAATTTTATCCACTTTGGAACGTAAAGGAATTACAAAAAATAATGTTGAGGTTGTTTCTAAAAAAGCAATTGTATCAGGTCCAAATTATGAAAATGATCCTAAAAACGTTGAGAAATATGAGAAATTTCAATACGTAAAACTAGAAGTCAAAAAATAATTAATCAATAAAAAACGTAATTTTGAAAACCGATTTTAAAATCGGTTTTTTTATTTAATGAAAACAGAATTAATAGAATGGTATAAAGAGTGGTTTGATACCAAATATTATCATATTCTTTATAATAATCGATCTAATAAAGAAGCTGAAAATTTCATTTCTAACTTAATACTAAAATTAGCTATACCAGAACATGCTTGTATTTGGGATTTGGCTTGCGGAAAAGGAAGGCATTCAATAGCTCTAAATAATTTAGGGTTTAGTGTTTGTGGTACCGATTTATCAAGAGAAAGTATTCAATTTGCAAGTAGCTATGAAAATGATAGACTATCTTTTTTTGAATTGGATATGCGTTCACCATTTAGGGTGAATTACTTTGATTTAGTAATGAATTTGTTTACTAGTTTTGGGTATTTTGATAAAAAAACAGATGATTTAAAAGTGCTTCAATCTGTTTCTAATTCACTTAAAAAAAATGGTCTTTTTGTTTTTGATTATTTAAATCCAAATTGTATTCATATTGATCAGGAAAAAGTGATTTTAAAAGAGCAGGTTAAATTTACAATCAAAAAAGAGAAAAAGGATAATAAAATTATAAAACATATTCATATTGAAGATAAAGGTGAACATTACGATTTCAACGAATCTGTAAGATTATTTCAGCCAGGTGAAATTGTAGAAATGGCAGAACTAACTCAGCTAAAAAAAATCATGCTATTTGGTGACTACGAATTGAATACATTTGATGCAAATACATCTCCCCGAATGATTTTTGTTTTTGAAAAACAATAATGAGTACTCTTTTAATCACCATATTGCTTTTATTTCTTCCGGTTTTTTGTGGGGGCTTATTGGTTTTTCGAGTTGTAATTAAAGAAAACCAGTTGAAGTTAATTTTAGCATTTAGTGCAGCATATTTATTGGCATTAACATTTTTGCATCTGATACCTGAAGTATTTCAGCAAGGGAGTCAAGATGCAGGTATGTTTATTTTAATTGGCTTTTTTATTCAATTATTCATCGATTATTTTTCTACCGGTATTGAACATGGACACATCCATATTCACAAAGAAGATAAAAATAAAATCCCATTTACCATCATTTTTGGCTTGTATGTTCATTCGTTGTTGGAAGGGTTGCCAATTGCAGAGTTAATGAACCAAGGCAGCATAACTGATTCACTGTTGAATTTTAAAAACTCAATGATACTTGGATTAACACTTCATAATATTCCAATCGCAATTGCATTTGTTACACTATTAAAACAATTGGAAATCAAAAAAAATCAATCAGTATTGTTTTTATTGTTATTCAGTTTAATGGCTCCGCTTGGAGTTATTGCAAATGAATTGATGAAGTATGCTGGGGTTTCCAACATCAATTACATCATCCATATTTCGTTAGGAATTGTAATTGGTATATTTTTACATATTTCAACTACTATCATGTTTGAGAGCAGCAGTAATCACAAATATAATTTTGCAAAAATGAGTAGCATTTTGCTGGGTGCTGCACTAGCTTATTTAATCAGTTAATGCCATGTTTCATCTATTATTAAAAATTATACCTCGTCCGTTATTAATCAAATTAAGTATTTGGTTCAGTAAAATTGCTCCTATCATTTATTATGGGAACAAACACACTGATCCCATCAGTGGAAAATCGTATAGAAAATTTTTGCCTTATGGTTATGGAGGAAGAGCAAAACGTAAAAACGTTTTATGTCCTGGAAGCTTAAGTTTAGAAAGGCATCGCTTACTTTGGCTTTACCTAAAAAATAAAACCAATTTTTTTACAGCAAACATTAAAATGTTGCACATTGCCCCTGAACAATGTTTTTATAAATTGTTTAAAGCAATGAAAAACATTGATTATACAACAGGTGATTACAATTCTCCAATTGCTGACGTGCATTTTGATTTACATAACGCTCCATTTCAGGATAATACCTATGATGTGATTTTTTGTAATCACGTGTTAGAGCATGTGGATGATGATGCACAATGTATGCGTGAATTATATCGTATTATGAAGCCGGGTGGCTGGGGAATTTTTCAGGTGCCTTTGGATGTAACTAGAACATCTACTTATGAAGATGCTTCAATTGTTTCTGAAGCTGATAGAGAATTACATTTTTGGCAAAAGGATCATGTGAGATTGTTCGGGTTGGATTACAAAGACCGCCTCGAAAAAGCAGGATTTAAAGTTACTGTAGATGATTATGTAAATCAATTAAGTGCTGCTGATGTAGAGCGATTTAGATTACCGGCGGGAGAGATGCTATATGTTTGTCGGAAATAGTATCGCTATTTTTTTTTACCTCCATCTGTTTTACTTTTTCAATGCTGTCTCTTTTAAGTTGATCTTGCATTTGTTGCACCAAGTCCTTATTTGGAATACATATAAAATATTTTTTATCTCCATTGCAAATTAATTTATCTCCAACAATCCAAGGATTTACTTGTTTTAAAATATGAATAGATAAGCCATGCTTTTCTGAAAAATTTTTAAGGTCAGTTATGCTAGTGTCTATTTTTATTTTTTTATGATTGACAACAGAACCTGATTTTTTAAATGATATATCCAATTCAAAAAAATCAGCATGATGTATTAATGCTTTTATTGCAAGAAGTTTAAAAATGTATCGTTTTGTTTCCGAATTAAGTTTTAATTCGTAATAGTTTTTCGCATTTTGTTTTACCAATTGTTGCTGTATGCCGCCCATGCCAAGATTGTATGATGCAGCAACTAAGGTCCAATTATTGAATTGGGCATAAGCCTCTTTAAAATACTTGCACGCAGCTTCAGTTGCTTTTTCCACATGATACCGTTCATCAACATGCTCATTTATTTCTAGCCCATAATTACTCGCTGTGCCTGCAACAAATTGCCAGAAACCTGTGGCGCCTCTTGGAGAAACTACATTAGTAAATTGACTTTCAATAATAGGTAAATATTTAAAATCATCCGGAATGTTGTTTTTTTCTAATATGGGTTCTATAACTGCAAACCAATTTACAGAACGATTTACTAAGGACTTTAAAGCAGTTGGATGCTCTTTATTTTTATTGATTTCTTTTTCCAATAACATAATACAATTTGTGTCGTTTACCGGAAAACCCTCGCCCGCAAAATTCAATGATTTGTAAAATTTAATTAAAGGTGAATCCTCTGCCTGATTTATTACAACGGTTTTTTTCTCTCTTATAACGCTCAACCAAATTATGCCAACAATAATGAAAAAAGAACAAGAGATAAATAGATGATAGGTGTGATTTTTTGAATAAAAAATCAGTTTTGATAAGAATGAAGAAGAATGCTCTGAATCCAATTTTAATCAATAATTAATGATTAAAACTATTGACTAATTCTTAACCATTTAGATAGTTAGATATCAAGTTAGTAACAATAAAACGTTTATTATATAGTTTTATGATTTTTTGGAAATAAAGATAGTTGTGAAAAATTTAGTTTTTGAGTTGAAAAACACTAAGGTGTTAAATGTTTTTTAAATTTTTATTGTGAATTATTGTTATATCATTTTAAGCAAAGTCAAGCCAAATTTAGTTCTACTTTGTTCTATATGACAGTATACATCAACTGTAAAAAATTAAATTAAAACTAAAGAAGAAATATATATGTTTTGAAAAAACAGGCAACACTTATTTGTATCCTTATTTTAATTTAATACACACATTTTTAGGTTCGGTAAAAAATTCAATGGCTTCAAAACCACCTTCTCTTCCAACGCCAGACGATTTAACCCCACCGAATGGAGTTCGTAAATCGCGTAATAACCAACAGTTAATCCATACGATTCCGGTATGTAAATTTTGAGCAACACGGTGCGCACGAGTTAAGTTTTCTGTCCAAACGGTTGATGCCAAGCCATAAATAGTTGAGTTGGCATATTGCAACACTTCTTCTTCTTTATCAAATGGCATAATGGTAACAACTGGTCCAAAAATTTCTTCCTGATTGGTTCTGCAATTGTATGTTAAACCTTCAATGATGGTTGGAGCGATATAGTATCCTTCTGCAAATTCGCCTTCTAATTTTACAGCATGACCACCGCATAAAACTGTTCCACCTTCTTGCTTTGCTAACTCAACATAGGACAATACTTTTTCCTGATGCGGTTTGGAAACAACTGCACCAATTTTTGTTTTCTCGTCAAATGGCTGACCAACTAATAATTTTTTTGTGCGTTCAACAAAATCTGCTTTAAATTTCTCGTAGATAGGTCGCTCAATAAAAATGCGCGAACCACATAAACAAATCTGACCTTGATTAGCAAATGAGGAATGCATGGTTGTTGAGAGCATTTTTTCATAATCGCAATCAGCAAAAATAAGATTAGGGTTTTTACCTCCCAACTCTAAAGACATTTTTTTAAACATTGGTGCAGCTACGCGAGCAATTTCTGCCCCTGTTTTTGTGCCGCCTGTGAATGATAATACAGGAATATCTTTATTAGAAGTAATTGCTGAACCTACTTTTGCTCCCAAGCCATGAACTATATTTAGAACGCCTGAAGGTAAACCTGCTTCAATGCAAATTTCAGATAATAAATAAGCAGTCATGGGAGTAACCTCCGAAGGTTTGGCAACAACGGTGCAACCTGCAGCTAAAGCAGGAGCAATTTTCCAGCTGAATAAATACAAAGGTAAATTCCAAGGTGAAATGCAACCAGCAACTCCAACCGGCTGACGTAAAGTATAATTGATTGCAGTATCTTCCATAGCATGCGACTGAGCAGCATAATGCATGATACCTGTGCCGTAAAATCGGAAATTAGATGCTGCCCTTGGAATATCTACCGATTTTGACAGATGTAATGGTTTACCATTATCTAATGATTCGGCATGAGCAAGTTTTTCTAAATTTTTCTCTATTAAATCAGCTATTTTCATTAAAAAAGCTGCACGAACATCTTTTGGTGTTGTAGACCAAGTCGGGAAAGCCGCTTTTGCAGCTTTAACTGCTACATCAATATCTTTTTCATCAGAATCAGGGATTAAAGAATATACTTTGCCTCTAGAAGGGTCAAAATTATCTAAGTAATTGCCTGATATAGGAGCAGTTAAATTGCCATTAATGTAGTTGCTTATTTTTAACATGTTAAAAATTTTAAGTGTAAATTTACCCTTTCTTGCGATTTATTTGCAATCTATAAAATTAATTTTAATTTTGCGCTCCTAATCTGCTCCTATAGCTCATTCGGTTAGAGCAACTGACTCATAATCAGTAGGTGCCTGGTTCGATTCCAGGTGGGAGCACACAAATCCCCGAAGTAATTCGGGGATTTTTTATTTTAATAGTGAATTTAAAATTCATACTTTTTTTAAAGCATAAAAATGCAAATTCAGGAACTTAAGATAAACCCAACTACCGTAATCTATTTCATGGATTTAACATCTTTGGATTGCATTGGCAGAGCAAGGGAAAAAAAAGGTTTGCAGCAGTTATTAAAGCATCATTTTAATAAAGAAATTGAACTTATTTATGATAATAATGGAAAGCCGTTTATTAATAATCAAAATGTTCACATTTCTCTTAGTCATTCTCATCATCTTTTAGCATTAATAATTTCTCATCAAAATGTTGCTATTGATATAGAATTAATAAGTGAAAAGGTTGAGCGGGTAAAAACTAAATTTTTAAATGATCAAGAATTAATTGAAACTGAAATTGCAGATAATAAAATTCTTACAACATATTGGTGCGCTAAAGAAACACTATTTAAATACCTTGGGTTAAAAGGAAAAAGTTTAAAAAATGATTTTATAGTTTCTAAGTTTAATTTTTCAACAGAAGAAGGAAGAATAAGCGGATTTATTGATGTGAATAAATTAAAAAAAGAAATTACCTTGAGGTATTTTATGAAAGATAACTTTGTAGTTGTACATTCCGTTTAAGAGTGAAAAGTATTTTAAAAAGAATATTAAAAAATAAAAAGAAACCACTTCTGGCTATTTTAATTGATCCTGAAAAATTCAATCCTGAAGTTGTAATACAATCAAATAATATAGCAGATTTCTATTTAATAGGCGGAAGTTCTTTAGAGAAAGGTCAATTACCAAAATGCCTTGCTAAAATTAAAAAAATGACTCAACTGCCTATTATCATTTTTCCTGGAGATACCAATCAGTTAGATAATAGAGCAGATGCAACTCTGTTACTGAGTTTGATTTCAGGAAACAATTCAGATTACTTAATAGGGAAACACATTGATGCAGCTTATAAATTAAAAGCACTAAAACATGAGATTATTCCAACAGGTTATTTATTAATTGATGGCGGAAATATATCTACAACTCAAAGAGTAACTAAAACAAGTCCAATATCCAAAAACAATTTAAACTTAATTAAGCGCACTGTTATTGCCGGCGAGCTTTTAGGCTTAAAAATGATATACTTGGAAGCAGGTAGCGGAGCTAAAACAAGTTTAAATAATAATATTGTTAAAGCAGTTAAAAGTGTTACTTCATTGCCTGTTTGGGTTGGTGGTGGTATAAATTCAGTAGATAAATATTTAAAGTTAAAAAGTTCTGGCGCTGATGTTATTGTAATTGGAAATGCTCTTGAAAAAAATTTATCTTTGATTGATGATTTAAAACGAACACTACAATGAAAGTTATTTTATTATCTAAACCTCGTTATGATGAAGAAGAAATTGATTTAGTTAAAATCATGTTTGAAAGTGGTTTAGAGAATTTTCACTTACGTAAACCAAGAGTAACAACTAATCAAATGAAAAAGATTTTAGATAAAATTCCAAATCAATTTCATGACAGGATAGTTATTCATTCTCATCATCATTTAGCAAGAGTTTATAATTTAAAAGGAGTTCATTATACACGTTCGCATTTTAAAAATTCAATTAAAAATTGGTGGAGAAAATGGATGTTATCTTATTTTAAACCAAGTATATTAAAAACACGTTCTTTCACCAATTTAACTAGTTTATATGAAAAAGATGAGCAAGTTTATGAATACGTAATGCTTTATCCAATTTTCGATTCATTAACCGGAAATTTTCAAAGTGGATATCATGAGCAAGGCATTAAAAATGCCATTCAAAAATCCAACAAAAAAATTGTAGCACGTGGTGGTGTAGATTCAAAAAAAATAGAACAAATCAGGGAATTAGGTTTTTATGGAATGGTATTAAATAGTAACATTTGGAAATCAAAAGAACCCTTAGCTAGTTTTAATGAGTTTATGGGGAAATGTAAGGAGCTTAATATTCAGGTAGAATAAAATGCCAGTACTTGAAATCATTGGTTTTATACTTACAATTGCAGGTGTTCTTTTTGCTTCTCATCAAAACTCAATTACCTGGTTGATCTCTATTGTTTCTCCACTTTTATACATAGTGGTTTTTTATAATTCTAAACTTTATGCCGATGCGTTTTTACAATTCTTTTTTATTGCATTATCTGTTTATGGCCTTTTAAGTTGGAGAAAAGAAAAACTAAAATTAAACCATGCTGTAAGGAAAATGAATTTAAATGAAATCATGTTAAGTTTATTTTCGACAATTGTATTATGCGCTTGTTTTTATTTTTTTCTCAAAAACTACACAAATAGCGATGTGCCATTTGCAGATGCTTTTTTAACCACATTAAGTTTATTGGCTACCTGGCTAACAGCAAAAAAAATAATTGAAAACTGGTGGATTTGGATTTTTGCAGATGTGTTGTATGTTTTTTTATTTTTTTATAAAGAATTATATATCACCTCTTTTTTGTATTTAATATTGGCTGCTTTAGCCGTTTATGGCTTATTTAAATGGAAAAAACAAATTCAGGTTGTATAAAAATTGCAATCGTTGGCCCTGAAAGCTCAGGAAAAACTACACTTTGCAATCAACTTGCCAATTATTTTAATGGCGCTATTGTACCTGAATTTGCAAGGCAATATTTAAGCAATTTAAACAGACCATATACATTACAGGATGTTTTGTTTATTGCAAATGAGCAATTGGATTTTGAACAAAAAATTGAACAACAAGGAAATAAAATTATTTTTTGTGATACAAATTTAATAACCATTAAAATTTGGCTAAAAGTAAAATACAATTATTTCAATGCTCAATTGGAACATAATATGTTACAAAATTTTTACCATGCTCATTTTTTAACTGCACCTGATTTGCCATGGGAAAATGATACTTTACGAGAGCATCCAAATTTTAGGGATGAATTATTTAAAATGCATGAAGAAATACTAACTCAACATAAAATTAGTTTTTCTCGTATTTCAGGCATAGGTGAAAAACGAATTAGTAAAGCAATTGAAGAGGTGAGGAAAGTGATTTAAACTTCTAAAAAAATGCACGCACTTGTGCGCCACCAATGTGTATTATTTTTGTCCCCGGGGATTTTCTGCCTTCATAGTTAAAACTAATCTGTAAATACGAATTTAAGTTTTGCTGATAGTTGGCATTCCATGTTAGGTTTTCGCCCGGCTTCAATGAGTTTAGCATTTCAAAAGCTATGGGCGAATTGATTTCACCGCTGTAATTGATGATTAAATAATCCATTCGCATTGTAAAACTTCCTTTTGAAAGTTGATTCATTTTTAATTCCATTAAAAAATCATTAGTAAAGGATTGCTGATTGCCAAACTCAGCAGCATTTGTTTTTTCAATACGTTTATAGCCGGCAGAAGCGCGAAAAGCCGTATTGGGCTGATAACTTATTTTTGGTTCAAACTCAAACAAACGAATAGAGTAATTTCTGTTTGTGAAAAATTGCGCAAAGGATTGTTTGGTGCCTACGGTAGAAGATGTAAAAAAGCTAATACTTTTTGTGAAATTAATTCGCGTACGTAATTCGTGTTGCTTGTTTAATCGGCTTTCCGGACCATTAGTTACAACCTGTTTGCTTTGGTTATCCTGATAAGTATAATCAAAACCACCAACTGCTGAGCTTTGATTAAAGAAAACAGATTGCCTGAACAATGCATTACTACTTATTAAAACGGTATCGTTGATTTGTGCAGTTATTGGATTAAAAAATGAATTATTATCCATGTCCATAAACTTGGTGTCTGTCCGATAAACCGTTTGCGTTGCCCATCTCGCAATGAATTTCATCAACTTTCCCGAATTTGTTTTTTTAAATACCGATGGACGTAAATTCAAACTTCCGCTAAACTGATGGTGTTCGGTTTTAATGTAATTGTTACTTGGTGTATAAATTTTAATATACGATGCCTGATCGGCATACAATGCAATTTCAAATTCGTTTAACTCTTTTATTCCGTTGCCATTATAATCATTCCAGTAATACTGTCCCTGACCCGTTGCAACTTGCACATAAGCGTATTCTCTGCGTTGTTCCAATCCAAAACCTAATTCATAAAAAACAGATCCTTGTACAAATCCATTCCATAATCGTGGAGTATATTCAATTCGTCCAAGTAATGTATTATCGGGTTTATTGTTGATTAAAAGGGTGTCCAAAATTTGTAACTGACGATAAGTTACATTCAAACGAATCTGATGATTTTTAATGCTGTTGATGTCGGTGTTGAATCCAATATTCTGGGCATAAGCAACCGCCTTAAATAGATTGGAACTGATTTTTTTATCTGTTCGTTCTCTGTAAAATATTTTAAATGTATTTCCGCTTGTATCGGCTTTACTTATGTTTCCCTCTCTTTCCCAAAAGGCATAACTGTTTGTTAGTAAAGAATCATTGTTAAATTTAAATTGATTCATTTCTAATTCATCAATGTAGCCCAGCGCAATTTTACCCATCACTTTCCGGATGTTTGATTTGTGTCGGTAAAAGATGGTGCTTAAGTTGGTTTTAAAATTACTTGTATTTAAAAGTGATGGCGTAAACAATAGATTAAATTTTTTATAATTCAATGATGTTGCTAATTGATGTTTGATGCCTTGATAAAAATTTTGTTCTGAAAATGCACTTAAGCTGTAATTACTTTTTACTTTTGAGTGTAAATCTACTCCAATTTGAGCTGTTGCAATGTGTTGAATGTTTTTAATGGAATCATTTGTTCTATTCCAATCTCTATTAAACTCAATGGCTCTAAATCGTTCAATCATAGAAAAATTTTTGTTCACCAATTCATAACTAGCTGCGCTGGTAATTATTTTTTTGGTTGAGCTATCTGATTTGTTAATTAAAAATTGTTTATCAAAGTTTAGTTTTAATCCATAACCTTTATCATCGTTGTTGTTAAAATCAGAGAAGGTATTTAAATCATTATTTGTAAATGCACCCTCCCAAGATAGATTGGCATTTTTTTCAAAACGATATTTACCATTTAGAATTGCCATTTGTTTTTTCTTTGGAGTAACCAATAAAACAACGGCTTCATAACTGCATTGTTTGATGCCGTTCAATGGTTCAATCCACTCATAAACTTTACCATTGGCTGTACTTTGAATTTGTTTGTAGTTTCCATTTCCTTCGCCAACGTAACTAAAACGAACACGATATGCAGTATCAGGATTGGTAGAATAAACATAGATTGTATACGTTCCGTTTGTTGTAATCGTATCTTGTTTTTTATAAAAAACTTCCGTGGTATTAAAATCAGATTTAATAGCACCATCGCTGATTGCCAATTGCAAGGTATCACCAATGTTACTTAATAAATTTTTCTGGGCATCGCTTAACTCCTGCTGAAAAGGTTTGTTTTTATTGTCCTGCTCACCAAACAAATGAAATCCAAATTGCATATTTTTGTTTTCAAATTCTTCTCCAGCATAATACAGCGAACGATTGTAATTTCGTTCGGAGTATTGAAACTCTGCTACAATACGCTTGTCTTTGGTGATTAGTTGTTTAGCTGTAAACGTAAGTTCAGATGTATTGTAATCAATGATGTAATCATTTTCTTGGCCTCTCTGTAAAAGTTTTCCATCAATGTAAATCTTTTCTGTTCCTGAAAGAACAATAATGAATAATTCATTATCAGCGCCTTTTAATCGGTACGGACCCTGATTGTTTTCAATTCCGTTAAACGTGTTTCGCGCAAATTTTCCTCTAGATACTGCACCTGAAATTTTTGAAGTTAATTTGCCTTTATTGGCTTGCAAGGGATTGATATCAGTTACATTTTCCAGCATCAAACCTTGAGCTCGTTTATAGAAATTCATGAAATAACTTGTGGGCCGATTCAGTTGAAAATCACCAACGGTAAGTTTGCTTTGTTTATCATTAAGCTGAATAAAAACTTTATCAAATTCTTGCAATTGTTGCGTGTTTCCATCAGGTTGAATAGGTATATTATTATCCGTTGCTGCCAGAACAATATTGATGTTTTCATTCAACTTCCCAGAAACCTGAAGGTTCATAGATGAATTTACCACTACATCCTGATTGTTACCAAAACTAATTCCCCTAGAAATACTTCCGTTTTTAGAAAGACCATCATTTAAAAAAGCCGTATTTGAAGATGTGGGTTTATCGTAGGAAATGATGTATGGGTTTTTACTTTGAGTTTGATCTCGGTTAATCAAAGACACATCTTTGTTTTTAAATTCTTTTCGAATATTAAAAGGAAAAACTTTGTAGGATATTTTAAAAAGTGCAGTATCCTGTTTAAGCGAATCATTAAATACAAGGTAATTTTTTTCCTCGTTTATAGAATACTGTCTTTGATTGATGAATTGATTTGATGTAGTAATAATTAAACTTCCTGGAACTATTGTTAAAGTATCCAGTTTGATGGTGTCTTTTTTTTGATTAATAGTGGTTACTCTTACCGAACTCCATTGAGCAGAAAGCTGAATAGAAAAACAACAAAACAATATGAAAATGAGTAGTCTCAATGAGGTTAATTTAACGCTTTTTAAAAATACAAAATTGTGTTGAGCGTAAACATTGTTTATTCCTTTAAAAGAAACTAATTAACTTCGTAAAAAAATAGTATGCCACGTATCATCACCTATAATGTTAATGGAATAAGAGCTGCCATGGGAAAAGGCTTAATAGATTGGATGAAATCTGCTGAACCTGATATTTTATGTGTTCAGGAAATAAAGGCAAGTCCGGAACAAGTTGGCGTGTTTGAATTAGAGGAAATGGGCTACCATCACTATTGGTATCCTGCTCAAAAAAAGGGATACAGTGGAGTTGCCATTTTTAGTAAACTAAAGCCAGATAATGTAGTTTACGGTTGTGGCATTGGTGAATATGACTTTGAAGGAAGAATGATCAGAGCTGATTATGGCGATGTTTCTGTATTAAGCGTTTATCATCCAAGTGGTAGCAGTGGAGATGATCGTCAGGCTTTTAAAATGAAGTGGCTGGTTGATTTTACCAATTACGTTGAAAATCTACGCTCAACTCGCCAAAAATTAATTATTAGCGGTGATTATAATATTTGTCATAAAGCCATTGATATTCATAATCCAAAATCAAACGCAAACACTTCAGGTTTTTTACCAGAGGAAAGAGATTGGTTTGATCAATTTGTGAATTTAGGATATGTTGATTCATTCAGGCATTTTAATCAGGATCCACATCATTATTCATGGTGGAGTTACCGCGCTGGTGCCCGTGGTAAAAATTTGGGTTGGCGCATTGATTATAATATGGTTACAGAAAATTTAAAAGATAATTTAAAGCGTTCTGTAATTTTACAACAAGCGATTCATTCCGACCATTGTCCAGTTTTGTTGGATATTGATTTTTAGATAAAAAAATAGAATAACAGATTAATATTTTTTAATTGAAACTTATTAATTAAAGATGATTTTGTATCTTTATTTTCTCACAAAATATATCCTATGATGAAAAAAGTTATACTTCTTGTATTTATAGCCATTTTTTTAAACTCCTGTAATAATGAAACAAAAGAAGATCGTTCTGTTAAAGCAGAAGGTGGTGTTTATTATGGAGGTGTATTTAAGGTAAATGAATTAGATGAGTTCAAAAATCTATATCCTTTATCTATTGTTGATGTAGTTTCTTTTAGAATCGCCAGTCAATGTTATGAGGGCTTAGTTAAATTTGATCCGTCAGATTTAAAAATTGTTCCGGCAATTGCAGATAGCTGGACAGTAAATGAAAATAGCACACTTTGGACTTTTCATATTAGAGACAATGTTTTTTTTCATGATGATTCTTGCTTTGCAGATGTTAAAGGAAGAGTAGTAAATGCAAATGATATAAAGTATTGTTTTGAAAAACTTTGCCAACATCACTCATTGAATTCTTTTTATGATATCACTTTTAAAGATAAAGTCATAGGCGCTAACGATGCTTATAAACAATCAATAAAATCAGGGAAACCTGAGCCTATTAAAGGTTTAAAAGTTATTGATGATAAAACTATTAGTATAGAACTAAGTATACCCAACCCTGATTTTTTAAATATACTAGCTACATCCGGGTGCTATATTTATCCTAAAGAAGCATTTGAAAAATATGGCGAAGCTTTAAGAGCTCGCTGCGTAGGTACAGGACCGTTTTTTACCAAAACAGTTAAAGAAGGGAAAATTGTTGTATTAGAAAAAAATAAAAAATATTGGCAAATTGATCAATTTGGAAATCGTTTACCTTATTTGGATGCAATAAAATGTTCATTCATTAAAGAAAAAAAATCAGAAATGATTGAGTTTAAAAAAGGTAATTTGGATATGATATTTAGAATACCGGTTGAAATGTATAAAGAACTTATGGGTAACTACCAACATGCGCAAGCTAAGGTACATGATTTTGAAATTCAATCTTCTCCTGCATTATCTTTAGATTTTTATTCGATGTTATGTACTCATCCTGAATTTAGTAAAAAAGAGGTGCGTTTAGCTTTTAACCATGCTATTGATAAAAATAAAATTGTTGATTTTACATTACAAGGTCAGGGAGTTTCAGGTAAATATGGAGTAATTCCTCCATTAGAAATTTTTAAGAAAAACGGTTTAGATTTTGAATCTTTAACCGGAAACGAATTTAATGTTGATAAGGCAAGAGAATACATGAGAAAAGCAGGCTATCCTAATGGTAAAGGATTTCCGGAAATAGTTTTAACTATTAACGGTGGCGGTGGAGAGAGAAATCAACAAATTGCAGAAGTAATTCAAAAAATGTTACAAGAAAACATTGGTGTAACTGTATCTATTAACGTTATACCATTCCCTGAACAACTCGAACAACGAAGTACTGGTAAAGCCTATTTTACAAGAGGCTCATGGGTGGCTGATTATCCCGATCCTTCATCTTTCCTTGATTTATTTTATGGTAAAAATGTGCCTCCTGAGAATGAAAAATCTTTTATTAATTCCTCTCGTTTTAAAAATGAAGAGTTTGATGCTAAATACGAAGCTGCTTTAAATGAAAAAGATAAAACAAAACGTTATCAATTATTTAAAGAATGCGATCAGATATTAATAAATGAAGGTGCATTGCTAAATATATATTATCATGAAAATGATCGTTTAGTGCAAAAACATGTTCGTAACCTACCTATTAATGCAATGGAATTCAGGGATTTTTCTAAAGTGTATTTTGTTCCAAAAGAGGATAAGTCAGGTAATAAATAAGTTTTTATTAGTATAGGCTTAAACAAAGTTGAAGATAGAGAGGCATCCCAATTGTAATGTTTAGTGGAAATGTAATGGCAAGCGCCATTGGAACATACAATCCCGCATCTGCTTTTGGAATGGCTAGTTTCATGGCAGCCGGAACAGCAATATAAGATGCGCTTGCGGCAAGAACAGCAAACATAAATTTATTAGTTACATCATGTGTTACAAGGTTGCTTAATAAAGCTACTGCGCTTCCATTTATTAAAGGAATTATGATAGCAAATAAAAGCGGAAAAATTCCATTTTTAAAAAATGAATCTAGTTTTTTACCGCTGTTAATTCCCATGTCTAGTAAAAATATAGCAAGAAATCCTTTGAAAATATCATTGGTAAAAGGTTTAATTCCTTCTGCTTGTTTAGCGTTGGCAAGTAATCCAATAACTAAACTACCTAAAATCAATAACACACTTCCGTTTGTAAATGAATGTTTTATTAGGGTGGTTTTACGAATTGTTTTCTGCTCATCTTTTTTATAAATAGAAAAAAGTAGTAAACCGGCAATGATAGCAGGAGATTCCATTAAAGCCATTATTGCAACCATATGTCCTTGAAATTGCAATTGCTGAGCATCCAAATAACTTACAGCGGTTACAAAAGTAACCGCACTTACCGACCCATAAGCAGCAGCTATTGCAGCAGCATCATAAACTGAAAATTTTCGTTTTAAAATAAAAAAAGTGTAAGCTGGAATTAAAAAGCTAATGGCAATTCCAAATAACATGGAATAAATGATTTCTGCATTAAAGGTTTCATGTGATAATTCTTGTCCTCCTTTAAATCCAATTGAAAACAAGAGATAAAGTGAAATGAATTTTGAAGAATTTGCCGGTATTTCTAAATCACTTTTTACCCTTACAGCAATAATGCCCAGAATAAAAAATAAAAATGCAGGATTAGTTATATTGGAAACTAATAAATCTAAGTTCATGTTATCTATTTTTATTAAAAGTTAATCGTTTGCTGTTTTTATTTCCTGTAAATTTTCCTTGATTGTAAACAACAGTACCATTTACAAAAACCATTTTTATTTTTCCTCTCATGGTATCGCCTTCAAATGGTGACCAAGCGCATTTATATAATACATCGTTTTTATTTACGACTTCGCTTTCATGTAAATCCAACACAACAAGATCCGCGAAATATCCTTCACGTATGTAGCCACGTTGTTCTATTTTAAATAATTCTGCTGGATGATGACTTGTTTTCTCTACAATATCTTCCAATGAAATTTCATTACGGTGATATAATTCTAATAATGCAGGAATGGCATGCTGAATAGATGGCGCACCCGATTTGCACTCAAAATAATCAGTTGTTTTTTCACTTAACAAATGTGGAGCATGATCAGTTGCAATGTTATCGATTTTGCCTAATTTCAAAGCACTTAATAATCCTGCTCTATCTTTTTCCTCTTTAATGGATGGATTCCATTTAATAAGCATTCCTTTTTTATCGTAGTCGTTTCGGTTAAAATAAAGGTGATGAACACAGGCCTCTGCGCTTATTCGTTTAGATTTAATATCAGTTGTGCTATCCAACAACGTTGTTTCTTCTAAGGTTGATAAATGAAGAATATGCAAACGTGCGTTGTGTTTTTTTGCAAGTTGAACAACATTTTTTGTAGCCTCAAAACATGCCTCACTACTTCTGATGTCTGCGTGGTATTTTGCAGGTATAAAATTTCCAAATTGTTGTTTGTACTTTTCTTCATTTAAGGTAATCATCTTTTCATTTTCACAATGCAAGGCAATTAATGATTTACTTTTTGAAAATAATTTTTCCAGATAATCATTGTTATTGCACATCAAGGAATCTTTATTGTCAAAATAAAGTCCGTCATCAGTTATTCCACATACTTTTGAAGTATCAATTTGTAGCGCTTCTTCTAAATTAGAAGCGTTGATGCCAAAATAAAATGAATAGTTCGCAAATGAACTAATTGAAGCCAAATCATATTTATGTTCAAGAGCCTCAACAGTTGTTGTGTTAGGAATGGTGTTTGGCATTTCCATAAAAGAGGTTACACCTTCTGCTATTGCAGCTTTCGATTCTGATTCAATGTTTGCCTTGAATGTAAGACCAGGTTCTCTGAAATGAACATGAGTATCAATCATGCCAGGAATTAAATAGAAACCATTTCCATCGATGATTTCAAATTGAGTTAATTCCTGAATTGATGGCTCAATTTTTTCAATTTTATCATTATTGATTAAAAGATCACTTTTATAAATCTTTCTTTCGTTAATTATGGTGCAATTCTTAATTAATTTATACATGTTTTATGGGTTACAGAAGTCACAATACATAGGATCCTCATGGTATTTACCATTTGGATGTTCAACTTCTTTTTGATGATTACATTTTTTACATTGATAAATATGTTTAAATACGGAACGCGTTGGAGCTTCACAACGTTCACAAGGCAAGCCGGGTAATGCTTTTACAACAGCAAAACCGGGTGTTTTACAATTTGGGCAAGTTGAATGAATGACTTTGATTAGTTTGTGTGCGCACTGTTGTATGACTTCCATACGCGTAGGATTAAAGTGTGCGCGCATATCGGTTTCTATTTTTACAATAGGATTAATTTGTTGTGCTTTTGAAAAAGCTGATTTTAGCTGTTCCCATTTAGTAATGCCTTTTTCAATTACTTGATTATTTTTATCTTTCACTATCAAGCCATGACTTGGAAATAAAACGGAGCTGGCAAACTCAATGGCTTGATCATAATTTTGAAATTCATCATTGGCATAATTGGTCTGTGTACTAAGCTCGCAAGCAATGATTTCCAAATTATTTTTTTTATCGTAAAAAAAAAGTAGTTCATCATCGCATGGAATAAAACCATAAATTGGATGCGGACCAAAAGAACCCTCGCTGGAAACAGCCAAATCGCAATTGCTTAATTCCATCGCTAAAACACACTTTTGTCTAGCTGCATCTAATGGACTAATTATTCGTTCAACTTCTCCGGAAAAAGTACCTAAGAAATCTGTATTCAGGTTTTCAGCTACTTTGCATATAACACCCAATTCTTTTTCAAGCAATGGTTTCAATACTTTTTCCTTTTTGTGCATGCTTGCGATGCATAATTTTCTTCCTTTAAACATGCTGATCGACGCTAAATTTAATTTCAATGCTTAGAGATTGATCTCGCCAAACAAAGAAATACTTTCTTTTTTTCGGTCGATGTAATTTTTTACTTCGTACAATTCTTTTTGAAGTTGTTTAATTCGTTTCTCTCTCATTTTAATGTCTTCTTCCTGATCGGCAAGCTTAATCTTGTTTTCATGAAATTTAATTTTCACATGAATTAATTCTGTTATTAATTCCATTGCTTCTTTAGAAGTAAAATTTCCCTTAATTAAACTCAATATCATTTTAAATAAGCTTAGTATTATTCATTACCATTTCATTAAAAGAAGGATTTGAATTGATAATTGGAATAGAGTTTATTCTTATCTCATCTCCAAATTTTTTAGAAACTAGTTTTATTATTTCTGAGAATAATAATGATTTAGTTTGAGCAGTTACAACATTGTAGACGTATTGTTTAATTCTGTTTTTTTCTTTTTTGTATGAAATGTTATTTAAATCTATAGTTGCAGACGCAATAAGCTTTTTGCCGAATAGAAACGATACTAGTTTTTTAGGATCGTGTTCTTTTTTCAAGTAAAAAATTACATTAACCATACTATTTAATTTTAAATTTTGATTCTATTTTAAAAGTTCTTTATAGATACATTTGTAATTATTTATTTCTATTTTTAATTCTCGAAATAAAATCCGCCTTACTTTTTTTCAAATCGTAGTAATAGCTTATCGTTAACATTCCTAAAACAAAGCTTATAAAGCTCATTAGTAAATAATGATGTTCAGCAAATTCTGATAAAGCAAGTGCAATTTGTTTTGGAGAAATATGAAATATAAAGCCGATTATTCCAAACATAATCAACGTGCTTCCAATTACAATTAAATAGGTATTGTTTGCAGTGTTTTGGTTTTTAGATATTGTTTTCATAGTTGTAATTTTTATAAGATTAATACTCTTTTACAAATATATATCCGTTTTATTATAAATATTTATTTATATTTGTTATTAAATACATAACATATATTTATGATATAAGCGTTTTCAATAAGCTTAAACACAAATTACTAAACATGATTATTCGATATAGCATTTAAAAAATAAATAAGACGTATGAATTATACATTACATCAATTACATGTATTTGCTAAAGTGGTTCAAACAAAAAGCATTACAAAAGCTTCTGAAGAATTGTTTATGACTCAGCCAGCAGTATCAATACAATTAAAAAATTTCCAAGATCAATTTGACATTCCTTTAACAGAAATAATTGGTAGACAAATTAGGATTACAGATTTTGGTTTTGAAATTTATGAAATGGCTGAAAAAATAATTAGTGAAGTACATGCCATTAACTATAAAACGCTTTCATATAAAGGTTTATTAAGTGGACGATTAAAACTAGGCGTTGTATCTACCGGAAAATATGTGATGCCTTATCTTATCACTGATTTCATAAGGGATAATCAGGGAATAGAACTTACTATGGATGTTACCAATAAAACCAAAGTAATTGAAAGTTTATCCAACGGTGAAATTGATTTTGCTCTTGTTTCAATATTGCCTGATAAATTAAATGTGAATGAAGAACTTATCTTAGATAACGAACTTTATTTTATTGCAAACAATCAGTTCAAAATTGATAAACAAAAATTAACTAAAGAAGAATTGGAAAAGCATGCCTTAATTTTTAGGGAAGAGGGTTCTGCAACTCGAAAAGTGATGGAGGATTATTTTGAAAAGAAAAATATTCGTGCTACAAAAAAAATTGAGTTAACCAGTAATGAGGCTGTAAAGCAAGCTTTAATTGCTGGATTAGGAATTTCCATTATGCCATTAATTGGCATTAGAAATGAAATTAAAAATAAAAGATTAAAAATCATTCCAAGTTCCGGTTTGCCTATAAAAACAAAATGGCGACTGATTTGGTTAAAAAACAAATCGATGTCGCCACTAGCAAAAGCTTATATCAATTATTTAAAAGAGAATAAAGAACAGATCGTGAAAAGATTTTTTTAATTTAATTTGAGTTTTTATTATTCAAAATATTAATTCAATTTCTGTAATAAAAATTTCATATTTACTTTTTCGTCAATCATCTTAGCCAAATCTGTAATAGCAACTCTTTCCTGTTGCATGGTATCACGATTTCGAATAGTAACCGTATTATCCTCTAATGTTTGATGATCAACAGTAATGCAATAAGGTGTTCCAATAGCATCTTGTCTGCGGTAGCGTTTACCAACAGTATCTTTTTCGTCATACGTTACCTGATGATCAAATTTCAACAGGTTAACAATTTCCATTGCTTTTTCAGGTAAGCCGTCTTTTTTAACCAATGGGAATACAGCCGCTTTTATTGGTGCCAATTGTGGCGGTAAACTCAATACTGCTCTCGTGTCGCCGCCTTCCAATGCTTCTTCTTTGAAAGAAGTAGAAAGGATTGCCAAGAATAAACGGTCTAAACCAACAGAGGTTTCCACTACATATGGTACATAGCTTTGATTTAATTCAGGATCAAAATACTGAAGTTTTTTTCCGCTGAATTGCTCGTGTTGTTTTAAGTCGAAATCAGTTCTTGAATGAATGCCTTCTAACTCTTTAAAACCAAACGGGAATTCAAATTCAATATCGCAGGCAGCGTTAGCGTAATGCGCTAATTTTATGTGATCGTGAAAACGGTATTTTTTCTCGCTTAATCCAAGAGCTTTATGCCAAGCTAAACGAGTTGATTTCCATTTCTCATACCATTCCATTTCAGTTCCTGGGCGAACAAAAAATTGCATTTCCATTTGTTCGAATTCACGCATACGGAAAATAAACTGACGCGCAACGATTTCATTTCTGAATGCCTTACCGGTTTGTGCTATTCCAAAAGGAATTTTCATCCTTCCGGTTTTTTGAACGTTGAGGTAATTTACAAAAATACCTTGCGCAGTTTCAGGTCGTAAATAGATAATGTTAGATTCATCAGTAACTGCACCAATTGATGTAGAAAACATTAAGTTAAACTGACGCACATCTGTCCAGTTACGGCTTCCACTTATAGGACAAACAATTTCGCAATCTAGTATAATTTGTTTAACGTCTGCCAGATCATTATTCTCCAATGCTTTTTTAAAACGTGCTTCTATTTCATCAATTTTCTTTTGATATTCCAACACGCGCGCATTGGTGCTTTTGAAAATAGCTGCATCAAAGTTCTCAAAACGCTTTGCAGCTTTTTCCACTTCTTTATTAATTTTATCCTCAATCTTAGCCATGTGCTCTTCAATTAACACATCTGCACGGTAACGTTTCTTGCTGTCTTTATTGTCAATCAAAGGATCATTAAATGCATCCACGTGGCCGCTTGCTTTCCAAGTGGTCGGGTGCATAAAAATTGCAGCATCAATACCAACAATATTGTCGTGCATTTGCACCATACTTTTCCACCAGTATTCTCGAATATTTTTTTTTAATTCTGAACCGTTCTGTCCGTAATCGTAAACGGCACTTAATCCGTCATAAATTTCACTGCTTTGAAAAATAAACCCATATTCTTTAGCATGGGAAATAACGTTTTTAAATTGGTCTTCGGCTGTACTCATAATGGCTGCAAAAGTAGGTGTTTTTTTATTGAGATGAAATTATATTAATGTAATTGTACGTTTAATGATTCTCCAAGTTGTTTGAAGTCGATACCGTCAAAATTACCTGAGCTCATCATTAGTAAATTTTTGTTTGTCCAATCTTGAGATTGAATTTCTTTTACAAGTTCTTTAGACTCAGTAAACACTTCAATATCACTTCTGTCGAAAGCTATTTTTACTTGTTCTTCTGTTATGGGTTTTAATTTTTTGTGTGCAATGGTGTGCGGATTAAAATATACAATTGCTTTATCGGCTTTATTCATTGCTCCTTTATACTCATTTAAAAACTCTTCAGTTAAGCTACTGAATGTATGAAGTTCCATACAGGCAATTAGCTCACGATTATTAAATTGTTGTTTCATGGCAGAAACAGTAGCTTTTAATTTTGAAGGAGAATGTGCAAAATCTTTGAACATAGCAAAGTTATCAGTTACTCTAACCAGTTCTAAACGTTTTGCTGCACCTTTAAAACTTGAAATTGCAGCATAAAAATTTTCATCACTTATTCCAATTGCATTACAAATTAATCGGGCACCGTTGAGGTTCATTAAATTATGATTTCCGAAAATTTTTAATTGAATTTTTTTGCCTGAATGAACAATAGATGTTACACCATTTTCTATTATGTGCTCGGGTATTCCGTAATCAATTTGATTAATGTTGGTATTTACATTTTCTTTCGCTAATTTATTTAGCTCATCATCTTGATTGCAATATATTAAAGAGCCATTATGTTCTATCAATGAAATAAATTTTCGGAACTGATCTACATACATCTCAAATGTAGGGAATACGTTGATGTGATCCCAAGCTATGCCGCTAATGATAGCAATATTAGGATGATACAGATGAAATTTTGGTCTTCTGTCAATTGGAGAAGCAAGATATTCATCGCCTTCAATTACTGCATATTTGGCTTCTTTTGTTAATTTCACCATGGTATCAAAGCCTTCAAGCTGTGCGCCTACCATAAAATCTGCATCTATGTTCAGTTGTTTAAACACATGCAAAATCATAGAAGTGATCGTAGTTTTACCATGACTTCCGCCGATTACAATTCGGGTTTTATCTTTTGTCTGTTCGTAAATGTATTCCGGGTAAGAATAAATTTTCAGGTTTAACTCACGGGCTCTTATGAGTTCCGGATTGTCTTCACGGGCATGCATGCCTAAAATTACCGCATCAATGTCTTTGGTAATTTTTTCCGGAAACCAACCGATTTCCTTTGGTAAAATACCTGCTTTGGATAATCGCGATTTAGATGGCTCATTGATTTCATCATCAGAACCGCTAACGTTATATTCTTTTTGATGCATGGCCAAAGCCATATTGTGCATAGCGCTACCACCAATAGCAATGAAATGTATTTTCATGTTTTTATATTTTATAAATCATTTGATTTCACTGCTAAGTAAAGTTATTGTAGCATTCGAATTAATGCTTAAATTCATTGTTTTGCACAGAAAAATGTTATTAAATCTCGTTTTTTGTATAAAGTTTTTATTCCCTTTAGTATTTATGTTCTTAATATGGAATTAACGATTTTGAATTTTTTTAATTAAAATATTTGATTAATCCATTGATTATCTATTAGTTAATCTGTTTTATTAATTGTGCATAAATTTCAATTTTATATTTAAAATTTAAACACATATAAATTTTATTATTCCATTTTCTCTTTCTATCTTCGCAGCCGAATTTTTGAACATTATTTAGACATTTCTAATTTTAAGTTAATGATGCTAAAAACAAATTTCTTTTTCAATAAATACAATACAACTCTTTTTTTAGGATTTATTTTCACATTTATTTCTCTAGGAATTATTGCGAATGAGCCTCTTGAAGCTGATTCAGTAATTTTAAATGAACATACAGCTGAAGCACATGTTTCAACTGAAAATCATGAAGCAGACAATAAATTTAATGCTGGTAAGTTAATAACAGAGCACATTGGAGATTCTCATCAATGGCATTTGTGGGGAGATCATGGTCATGGAGTTCATGTCCCGTTGCCTGTAATTTTATGGACTGATAAAGGTTTAGAGCTGTTTTCTTCTTCAAGAGTAGAGCATCATGATGATATTTACAAAGGAAGTCATTATAGTTATAAATTACATGATGAACATATTGAAATTGTGGATGAATTTGGTGTTATTAACGAAGAGGCTTCGTCTAAAATTGTTGACCTTTCTATAACAAAAAATGTTTTTTCTTTATTATTTAGCGCTGCTTTAATGCTATGGATGTTTTTAACTGTAGCAAAATCGTATTCAAAAAGGCAAGGTCAGGCACCAAAAGGTCTTCAATCATTTGTTGAGCCTTTTATTATGTTCATTCGCGATGATATTGCTAAAAACTCTATTGGCGAGAAAAAACATGCGAAATACCTGCCTTATCTACTAACAATTTTCTTTTTTATATTTATAAATAATTTGTTAGGATTAGTTCCAATTATACCTGGAGGAGCAAATTTAACTGGTAATATTTCTGTATGTTTAGTGTTATCAGCTTTAACTTTAATTATAGTTTTAGTTAGTGGTAATGGGCACTATTGGAGACATATTTTCGCTATGCCTGGTGTTCCGATTCCTGTTTTAATTATTTTGACACCAATAGAAATAATTGGTATTATTTTACGACCTTTTGTGTTAATGATACGTTTGTTTGCAAACATTACTGCAGGACACATTATAGCTTTAGCTTTTTTTAGTTTAATTTTCATATTTGGGGAAATGAATACAGGTGCTGGTTTTGGTGTGGCAGTTGTTTCTGTATTATTTACTGTGTTTATGGGAATGCTTGAATTATTAGTAGCATTCTTACAAGCTTACGTATTTACATTATTATCGGCAATTTATATTGGTGCAGCAGTTGAAGAAGGACATCATGATCATCATGGTGAAGAAGCTCACGCACACCATTAACTAATTTTTTGTTGTTTTTCTTAAAAACAGCGTATTGTTTAACAAAATAAATAAATAAAAAAATGACATCAGTAATGTTATTGGATCTTGCTTACGGTGTAGCTGCTGTAGGTGCAGGTGTAGCTGCTTTAGCTGCGGCTTTAGGTATTGGTAAAATTGGTGGTTCTGCATTAGAATCAATCGCTCGTCAACCTGAAGCTGTAAACGACATCCGTGGAAACATGATTTTAGCCGCTGCCTTAGTTGAAGGTGCTGCTTTCTTCGCTATGGTTGTTGCGCTTTTAGTAGTGTTCAAGTAATTGAAAAGTGCATCGGCGATTGGCCGATGCCTTTTTTATTTTTATTTAAATTTCTAAAACATAATAAATAAAACATGCAATTAGTAACCCCCGCAATTGGTCTTGTATTTTGGATGAGCATAACTTTTCTCTCCATTTTTTTCATACTTAAAAAGTTTGCTTGGAAGCCAATTCTTAATATGATTAAAGAAAGAGAAGATTCTATCGAATCTGCTCTTCAATCTGCTGAAAAAGCAAAATTGGAGATGAAAGAATTACAAGCAAGTAATGAAAGAATTTTAGCAGAAGCAATTGCTGAAAGAGAAAACTTGTTAAGAGAAGCTAGAGAAACAAAAGATGCTATTGTTAATGAGGCTAAAACTAAAGCAAAAGCAGAAGCAGATAAATTAATTAATCAGGCATTAGAAAGTATCAAAAATGAAAAAATGGCTGCAATTACTGAATTAAAAAATCAAGTTGCTGCTCTTTCTATTGAAGTTGCTGAAAAAATATTAAAAGAACAACTTTCTACTGAAGAAAAACAAAAAGTATTGGTTGGTAATCTATTAAAAGAAGTAGAACTAAACTAGTATGGTTGCAGCAAACAGATACGCAAAAGCGCTTTTAACTCTTGCCATCGAAAAAGGCAAATTGGAAGAAGTTAGCAATGATATGAAGTTGGTTAACTCCGTTTGTAATTCAACTTTAGAGTTCACAACCTTTTTACAAAGTCCGATAATTAAATCGGATAAAAAAAGAGCAATTTTAAAATCAGTGTTTGAAGGAAAAGTAAATGATTTGACCATTTCTTTCATAACTATTTTAACTGATAAAAGAAGAGAATCTTTAATTAAGGACATCAGTATCGCATTTGACGAACAGTATAAAAAACACAAAAATATTTTAACTGCTGTTATTACATCTGTATCAGGAATTGATGAACAAACAAGAAATAAAGTAATTGAATTGGTTAAATCTACAACAACTTCTGAAGTTGAATTAATTGAAAAAACAGATAAAACATTAATCGGAGGTTTTGTGTTGAAAATGCAAGACAGACAAGTTGACGCATCTGTATTAAGGAAGTTAAACGATTTAAGAAAAAATTTCTCTGAGAATTTATACATTAAGGAATATTAATTATTTGAAACGATAAACAATGGCAGAAATTAAACCAGCAGAAGTATCTGCAATTTTACGCGAACAATTATCAGGATTTAAATCCCAAGTTGAATTAGAAGAGGTAGGAACCGTACTACAAGTTGGTGATGGTGTTGCTCGTATTTACGGATTATCAAAAGTTCAATCCGGCGAATTGATTGAGTTTGAAACAGGTTTACAAGCAATTGTATTAAACCTTGAAGAAGATAACGTTGGTGCTGTATTATTAGGTGACAGTTCAGGTGTAAAAGAAGGTTCTACTTGTAAACGTACAGGTAAAATTGCCTCGTTAAAAGTGGGTGAAGGAATGTTAGGTCGTGTGGTTGATACATTAGGTATGCCAATTGATGGAAAAGGTCCAATTACAGGTACAACTTATGAAATGCCTTTAGAACGTAAAGCTCCGGGTGTAATTTATCGTCAGCCTGTAAATGAACCATTACAAACAGGTTTAAAAGCAGTTGATGCCATGATTCCAATTGGTCGCGGACAACGTGAGTTAGTAATTGGTGATCGTCAAACTGGTAAAACTGCTGTTTGTATTGATACTATCATCAATCAAAAAGAATTTTACGATGCAGGTCAACCTGTATATTGTATTTATGTTGCTATTGGACAAAAAGGTTCAACCGTAGCAAACATTCAACGCGTGTTAGAAGAAAACGGAGCAATGGCATACACCATAATTGTTGCGGCTAATGCCTCTGATCCTGCACCTTTACAATTTTACGCTCCGTTTGCTGGAGCTGCTATTGGTGAATATTTCCGCGATACCGGTCGTCCTGCATTAATCGTTTATGATGATTTATCAAAACAAGCAGTGGCTTATCGTGAGGTTTCTTTATTACTTCGTCGTCCTCCAGGGCGTGAAGCATATCCTGGTGATGTTTTCTATCTTCATAGCCGTTTATTAGAGCGTGCTGCAAAGATCAATGCATCAGATGAAATTGCTCGTAACATGAACGATTTACCTGAATCATTAAAGCCAATTGTAAAAGGTGGTGGTTCATTAACTGCGCTTCCTATCATTGAAACACAAGCTGGTGACGTTTCTGCATACATTCCAACCAACGTAATTTCAATTACTGATGGTCAGATTTTCTTGGAATCAAACTTATTTAACTCGGGTGTTCGTCCTGCTATCAACGTTGGTATTTCTGTATCACGTGTTGGTGGTAATGCGCAGATTAAATCTATGAAAAAAGTTGCAGGTACATTAAAATTAGACCAAGCTCAATACCGCGAGCTAGAAGCTTTCGCTAAGTTTGGTTCGGATTTAGATGCTTCTACAAAATCAGTATTAGATAAAGGTGCACGTAACGTGGAAATCCTTAAACAGGGTCAGTTTTCACCTTTACGTGTTGAGCAACAAATTGCTATTATCTATTGCGGTACAAGAAATTTATTACGTGAAGTTCCTGTGAACAAAGTGAGAAACTTTGAAAAGGATTTCTTGGATGTATTGGAAAAAAGTCATAAAGGTATTTTAGATCAATTGAAAAAAGGTCAGTATACTGATGAGATAACCAACACATTGGAGCAAGTTGCAAAGGAAGTTTCAAAAAGATTCAAAGCATAATTAAGTAAATAATACTTACATCTGATTTTAAAATAAGATGCCTAATTTAAAAGAAGTAAGAAACCGAATTACATCAGTTGGTTCAACAATGCAGATTACAAGCGCCATGAAAATGGTAAGTGCTGCAAAACTAAAACGTGCTCAAGATTCTATTTTGCAAATGCGCCCGTATGCTAACAAATTAAAAGAATTACTTCAAAATGTTAGCTCAAGCATAGATGTAACAGAAAATCTTTACGCTAAAGAAACTGCAGTAAACAATGTTCTTTTGATTGTTGTTTCTTCAAATCGTGGTTTGGCTGGCGCTTTTAATGCAAATGTGATAAAAAAAGCATGGAGTTTAATTAATAATGAGTATGCCGGTAAAAAGGTGTCAGTTATTGGAATTGGTAAAAAATCTCACGATGCATTCAGAAAAACTCAACATCATTTACATCTTGATGGCTTAAATGAAAATTTGAGCGATGTGTTTGACGGATTAAAATTTGAAAAAGCTAGTCCAATAGCAGAAGCTTTAATGAAAGCATTTACTGAAGGAAAGTTCGATAGAGTGTATGTAATTTATAACCAGTTCAGAAATGCAGCAGTACAATCAACTACTGCAGAACGTTTCTTGCCAATTGATACTTCAGGTTCAGCAGCAGCTGAATCAAAAACCATAGCAGATTATATTTTTGAACCAAGTAAAGAATACATCGTCCAGGAATTGATTCCGAAATCATTAAAAATTCAATTTTACAAAGCATTATTAGATTCTTTTGCTTCTGAACACGGTGCACGTATGACTGCAATGCACAAAGCAACTGATAATGCAAAAGAAATGCTTCGTAATTTGAAAATTTCTTACAACAAAGCTCGTCAGGCAGCTATTACTACTGAGATCCTTGAGATTGTTGCGGGTGCTGAGGCGTTAAAGGGATAATACTACTATCACAGATTTTATAAAGAGGAATTATCAATAATTCCTCTTTTTTATTTACTCTCAATAATAAATACTTTTTGCTTTTTACAAATTATTGGTAAAATTCAATTTTTTTAAATTGTAAGAATGATATATAAATTACTAAATTTGTGGTTCATAGCTAGTTTACGAATTCTTGGAAAAGAAAAAAAACGAATCATTAGTAGGGGTAGATGACTTAAAAATCATTTGGCGTATAGTTGTAAGAAATTGGTACATTCCTATAATATTTGCCGGCTTAAGTTTTTTAATCGGTTATTTTTATACTTACAAATTAACAAATATATATCAGGTTTCTTCCCAAATTATGCTCAATACAAATGAGCAGTATTATTCTAAAAGTTTAATTAATGAAACTTATGCTGGAGCAGATAAAAGCGTTTTAGGCAGGTATGTTGATAACACAAATGAGTCTAAAATTATTCAGTCATACGATTTATTAAGAGAAGTAATAGATAAAATTAAAAGTAGAATTCAAGTTTCCTATTATATTGTTGGTAAAGTTAGAACCACAGAATATTTTAGTGGCATGCCTTTTTTGGTAAAGGTTAATTCTGTTAACTCTTCATTATTCGAACAAAAATTTAAGTTTAAAATTAAAAACGCAAATGAATATCTTATTACTGTTAATATTAATGGTAAAGAAAAGGATATTGCAGGCAAGTTTGAAAAGGAATTAATTGATGAAAACTTTAATATATTAATTTCAAAACAAAGTAACTTTTCTAATAATAATATCTCCGGATTTTCAGGAAGTCAGTTTGAATTTCAAATACATTCAATAGACGGATTAATTGCTAAATATCAAGAGGGGTTAAAAATTGAAAATCCTGAGTACACAAATATTTTGAAAATTAGTTGTAATGATATTATTCCTGATAGAGCCAAACTGTTTTTAGATACTTTAGCAAGTGTTTATATTGATCAAAAACTTGAAACTAAATACGAATTAAATCAAAGAACCTTAAGTTTTATTGATAAACAAATGGCAGAAGTATCCTATATTCTTAATCATGTAGAAGATACTATGCAAAATTTTAAAACAAATAAAGTTGTGCTAGATATTAATAAAGAAGAAAATTCAGAATATGAAAAATTAACTTTTTATGAATCTCAAAAATCACAATTAAAATTACAATTAGAAGCGTTAAATGATTTA
This sequence comes from Bacteroidia bacterium, assembly GCA_044352985.1. Lineage (GTDB taxonomy): Bacteria > Bacteroidota > Bacteroidia > B-17B0 > Aurantibacillaceae > JADJDM01. Next base: position 213,410 of record JBILCU010000005.1, on the reverse strand, counting down.
GAGAAATATATTGTTGATGATAAGGACCCACAGTTTTTACCTCCCTCTGTATTTGTAATTAAAGAAGACCCTTATCTGGTTAAAACAACAACGGAATTGTATCAAAAACAAATAGAATTAAATGAAAAATTATCCACTGCAACAGAAAAAAATCAATCTTCAATTCAATTAAGAGATAATATTAAAAAAATAAAACAAGATTTATTGATTTACATCAGTAATTCAAGAAATGCTTATACAAAAATAGTTGAAAATGTAAACAGTCAAATTGCAACAAATTTAGGCAGTTTAAAGTCTTTGCCAGGCAAACAAAGAGAATTGTTAGGGATACAAAGAAAAGTAGATGTAAATCAAAATCTTTATGTTTTTTTATTAGAACGAAGAGCTTCAACCTATATTGCTCGTGCTAGTATTATACCAGATAGCAAGGTGATTGAAAGTCCAAGAGTAGTAGGAATTACTTGGCCTGATAAAACCAAAATTAATAATCTATTCTTATTGATTGGTTTTGTAATTGGTCTTGTTATCGTTTTAATCCGAGTATTGTTTTTTACAACACTTCAAACTTTAGAAGAATTAAAAGAAGCATCTCATTTCCCAATTTTAGGAGAGCTTCCTTTTATAAAGAACTTAAAGCCAACAGGTGTAATTGTAGATGAAGAGCCTAAATCAAGAGCAACTGAAGCTTTTAGAACTTTACGTACAAATCTGCAGTATTTAAATACTTCAAAAAACTCAAAGGTTATTTTGATTTCTTCTAATAGTCCCGGAGAAGGGAAGACCTTTGTGTCAATTAATCTCTCTTCTATATTAGCTAAAGCAGGTAAAAAAGTATTATTACTTGAGTTAGATCTCCATAAACCACGTGTTCAAAAGGCTTTAGAGATGGATCCTGATGTAGGCATCAGTACAATAATCATTGGTCAGTCAGAAATTACAAATTCCATAAAAAGCACATCAATTGAAAATTTATCTGTTTTGCTTTCAGGTCCTATGCCTCCAAATCCATCTGAAATGATTTTATCTGATCAATTAAAAGAAATTATCAATTATGGTAAAGCAAATTATGATTATGTCGTTATTGATACACCTCCTGCTGGCTTGATTTCTGATTCCATATACTTAATGCAATATACAGATGTTTCGCTGTTTGTTCTTAATACAAAATTTGTAAATAAAAGAATTGTTAGTGGAATTAATGAGTTAATTGAAAAAAATAATATTCAGCATTTTTCTTACATCCTAAATGGGGTTAGAAGAAAAAAATCAAGATATTACTACAATAAATATGGCTATGGATACGGCTATGGTTATAGCTATGGATATGGTACATATGGTTATGGAAGTTATGGCGGCGGTTATAAACGTTCAAGTTAAATTATTTTGAAATGCAAAATTCACCTGAAATACAAGATTTACTTATAGATGAAGGAAAAACAATTAAAGATGCTTTGATTGTAATCGAAAAAAATGCTCAAGGAATTTGTTTTGTTACACAAGAAAAAAAACTAATTGGAGTTTTAACAGATGGAGATATTAGAAGAAGTTTGTTAGATGGAAAATCAATAGAATCATCTGTGTCTGATATTATGCAGAAACAGTTTACCTATTTGCATGTAAATACATCACAAGAAAAAATTCAAGAAAAATTATCTAATGTAATTCGTCATATTCCGTTGGTTGATGATGAGCTAATACCAGTTGATTATGCTTGTTTTTCACGCATGCACAGAACTCCCATTATGCAGCCTTTATTAAATGGGAACGAACTGGCATATGTTTCTGATTGCATCAAAACAGGTTGGATATCTTCTCAAGGAGCTTATGTAAGAAGATTTGAAAAAGAATTTGCCGATTATTGCGGAGCTACCTATGCGATAGCTGTTAGTAACGGAACAGTAGCTTTACATTTAGCATTAGTTGCTTTGGGCATAAAAGAAGGCGATGAAGTTTTAGTCCCTGATTTAACTTTTGCAGCATCAATAAATTCAATAATTTGTGCAGGAGCGATACCCGTAATTGTTGATGTAGATAAAACAACTTGGACCATTTCTATTGAAGATATCGAGAAAAATATAAATCCCAAAACAAAGGCGATTATGCCAGTTCATTTATATGGCCACCCATGCCATATGGATGAGATTATGATTATTGCAAAAAAACATAATTTATTAGTAATTGAAGATGCAGCTGAAGCAATTGGCACTAAGTACAAACACAAACATGTAGGTGTTTTTGGTGATGCTTCAACTTTCAGTTTTTTTGGAAATAAAACGATTACTACTGGTGAAGGCGGAATGGTTTTTTTCAAAGATAAAGAAGCTTATGAAAAAGCTGTTGTTTTACGAGATCATGGGATGAGTAAAACTAAAAAGTATTGGCACGACTATGTAGGATTCAATTACAGAATGACCAATCTTCAGGCAGCAATTGGTTGCGCTCAAATGGAACGAATTGATGATTTTGTATTTGAAAAACGAAAGCTTGCTGATTTTTATAATCAATTATTAGCCGAAACCGATTTCTTTATTCTTCCACCTCAGGAAAGCTGGGCAATTAATGGATATTGGTTATATACGGCTATTTTAAAAGAAAATAGTACAATTACTCGAGATGAATTCATGAGTAAGATGCTTAAAAATGGGGTTGAAACACGTCCGGTATTTTATCCGTTACACGAAATGCCTCCGTACAAAAATTACCCAACTAAAAGCACATTCGAAAATTCAAAATTCATATCCAAACAGGGAATTAGCTTTCCTTCCTCTGTAAATATAACCGATGCAGAATTAAACAATATTCGTTCAGCATTTCAGGTAATTTTTGATTCGGTAAAAGCATAATAAAATGGAAGTATTATTTGTAATACCCGCACGTGGTGGAAGCAAAGGCTTACCAGGAAAGAACATTAAGGAAATTGCAGGCAAACCATTAATAGCTTGGTCAATTCAAGCAGCTAAAGACGCAGCTGAACAAATTGGGAACTCAAAAGTTATAGTTACTACTGATTCAAAAGAAATTGCAAAAGTTGCAACAACTTATGGCGCAGAAATCCCATTTATGCGCCCGGATAGTTTAGCGCAAGATCATATTGGGCATATGGATGTTATTCTTCATGCGATTGAAGAAATGGAAAAACAAAATTGTTTTTTTAAATATATCATTATGGTTGAACCTACATCTCCGCAAAGAGATTCGGCTGATTTGGTTGGCGCATTTAATTTATTGAAGCAAGAACAACATGCTGAAAGTTTAGTTGGAATAAGTAAAACAGAAAGCTGTCACCCTATGTTTTTAACTAAATTAAAAAATAATTTTTTAGATCCATACGAAAATAAAAGCTTCACATTTTACAGAAGGCAAGATACCGATCAGGTTTACTTTTATGAGGGTAGTATGTATATTTCAAAAATTGATTCATTAAAAGACAGAAAAAGTTTTTATCATGAAAAAACATTAGGTTACGTTATGCCTAAATGGAAATCATTTGAAATCGATGATCTGACAGATTTTTTAATTATTGAACAATTATTAAAAGCAAGAGAGGAAGGAAAAATAAAATGAATTATTCGCAACGTTTACATCATGTTATTCCCGGAGGTGCTCATACCTATAGTAGAGGCGATGATCAATACCCTGAAAACGCACCACAAATTCTTGATCACGGAGAAGGCGCATACGTTTGGGATGCAGATGGAAATAAATTTCTTGATTATGGTTTAGGATTGCGTTCCATAACAGTTGGTTATAATTATTCTGAAATTTCTAAAGCTGCAATTGATGAAATTTATAAAGGCGTAAATCTAACAAGAGCATCTTTAACCGAATTACAGGCTGCTGAATTAATGATCAGTTTATTTCCTTGGGCTGATATGGTGAAGTTTGGTAAAAATGGATCAACAGTAACTACTGCGGCTATTAAACTTGCCCGTGCGTACACAGGAAGAAAACATATTGCACTTTGCGCAGAACACCCTTTCTTTACTTATGATGATTGGTTTATTGGTACAACCCCAATGGATAAGGGAATTCCAAACGAAACAAAAACCTTCAGTCATAAATTTCATTACAACAATATTGATTCATTAAAAAAAATATTTGAAGAAAATCCGAATCAAATTGCTTGCGTAATATTAGAGCCTTCAACATTTCATAGTCCATGCGAAAATGGAACGGCTGGATTTTTAAATAAACCATCATGTACAAATTGTACATGCGCTAAGAAAAATTTTCTTCACGAAGTAAAAGATTTATGCAAAAAGTATGGTGCTGTTTTTATTCTAGATGAAATGATTACCGGTTTCCGATTTGATTTGCAGGGCGCAATGAAGTTATTTGATATTGAGCCAGATTTGGCAACCTTTGGAAAAGGAATGGCAAATGGTTTTCCTCTTGCTGCATTAATTGGGAAGCGTGAAATTATGGAGTTGGGTTCTATAAATAAAGAAGGTGCAGAACGTTTATTTTTAATAAGCACTACGCACGGTTCTGAAATGACAGCATTAGGTGCATTTATTAAAACAGTAGAGGTTTATCAAAAAAACAACGTTACGCAGCATCTTTGGGATTACGGAAAAAAACTAATTGAAGGTGCTAACGAAATAGCCAAACGTTTAGAGATAAGTGATTATTTTGAGTTTGGTGGTTATGCTTGTTCTCCTATTTACATCACAAAAAACCAGAATAAAGAAATTTCGTTAGAATTTAGAACTTTGTTTTCTCAAGAGATGATTAAACATGGTGTTTTAATTCCATGGGTCGCACTAAGTTTTGCTCATCAGGAAAAAGAATTGGAACTAACCTTGCATGCAATTTACAAATCGCTAGAAGTTTACAAAAAAGCACTTAAAGGAGATATTAGTGATTACCTGGTTGGCAAAAGCATAAAGCCGGTTTTCAGGAAGTATAACTAATTAACTTGTATTATTTTACTACCTTCGAATTACAAATTCTCAAAACATTCTCTATGAAAAAATTAATACTATTTATTATTACTTTTTTTGCTTTTTCTAACTTTTTAATCGCTCAATACGAATTAAGTTCGTTTTGTAACACTGGTCATGGAGGGGCTACAACCTATGCAACCGATTATCAGGCAACAGGCATTAATCCTGCAAATCTTGGATGGGATTACAGATATGCTAAAAAGAAATTTACAATGGGTTATGCCGAACTTACAAGTTCAATTTATTCAGAAGCACTTTCCAAAAGCGACCTTCGCCAATTGGTGAAAGATATGATTGATGGCGGGGCACAAGATTTTACTATTGATCAAAAACGTAATGCAGCTAAAGAGTTTACTAAATCTGGTTTTTCAGTAAATGCAAACTTAGGCTCGTTTGGCGCAGCATTTATTACAAAACATATTGGAGGCTTTGGTTTTAGAATTAACGACAGTTATCAAGCATATTGTAAATTGGGCAATCAAGCTGCAGATTTAATTTTCCTTGGTAAAACATCTAGTATTTTTGATTCATTATCTTATTTAGTTAATTCTACTACGGGCGCAACCGTTACTATTCCTAACAATCCAAATATGAGTCCTGACAGCGTTAAACTTGTTGTTAATGGCTATAGCTCTGCGCCAAAAGAAATTTCAAAAATTTTAAACGGAACGGAAATGACATATACTTGGACACGTGAGTATAACTTTTCATACGGTAGAAGAATTTTTGGCGATAGTGTATTTGCTTTGTTTGGTGGAATAGGAGTGAAGTACCTTCAAGGTTTGGCACTAGTAAATATTAAGTCTGAAAATGATAAGTTAACTGGGTATAGTTCTTTATCTCCTGCGTTTAATATAGATTATGGCAATGCTATAAATCAAGCTAACCAAATAAAACAATCCGGTACATTGCCAAAACCGGTTGGATCTGGATTTGGGTTTGATTTCGGAGTGAATGTGATTATTAAAAACAGATTAAAATTGGGCGCTGCTTTTATTAATGCAGGATCAATTAAATGGGATGGAAATTTATATTCTGTAAAAGACACAATACTTTTTACAACAACAAGTACCGGTCTTCAAAACTATAATGTATTCGGTCAATTCAAAGATATTTTTGGTGCAAAAGGCTTATTAAAAATGGAAGGAAAAAAAGAGCTTGTAGTAAAATTACCAGGTTTAGTTAGGTTTGGCGGAAGCTTAATGTTGGGTAGGTTTGCTGAATTAGGCTTCGATTGTATTTTTTCAGCAACAGATGTGCCCGGAAAATATAATAAACCTTTAATTGGTTTTGGCGGGGATTTTTATCCGGCAAAATGGTTAAAACTACAAGCCGGTTATATTGTTGGAGGTAATTATGATTATTCTGTACCGCTTGGAATTATCTTTATTGGTAAAAATGGAACCTATGAAGCAGGAATAGCTTCTCGAGATGCAGTAACCTTCTTTACTCAAGATGGGCCCACGCTTTCATTAAGTACTGGGTTTTTAAGATTTAGATTTTAAAAAATACCATGTCGAACAGCAAAAAAAAAATAATTGTTTTTTCAGGCGCAGGAATTAGTGCAGAAAGTGGTATTCAAACTTTTCGTGATTCTGGTGGGTTATGGGAAAATTATAAAATTGAGGATGTAGCAACTCCGGAAGCATGGAAGAAAAACCCCGCACTTGTATTGGATTTTTATAATCAACGAAGAAAACAAATAATGGCAGCTCAGCCAAACAATGCGCACTATTATTTTACATTATTGGAAGATAATTATGATGTTCAAATTATAACCCAAAACATTGATGATTTGCACGAAAGAGCAGGATCCAGTAAAGTGCTGCACTTACATGGTGAAATCATGAAAGCAAGATCAACTTATAACGAATCTTTAGTTTATAATTTAGATCATGGGGAAATTAAGTTGGGAGATAAATGTGAAAAGGGTTCACAATTGCGCCCACACATTGTTTGGTTTAATGAAGCAGTGCCTAACATGGATGTTGCTGTTGAATTACTTGAAGACACAGACTTTTTTATTATTATAGGAACTTCATTAAATGTTTATCCCGCTGCGGGCATTTTAAATTTTGTACCCCAACAAGCTAAAAAGATTTTAATAGACCCAAAAGAATTTAATTTGCAACCATCAAACAACATTACTCATATTAAAAAAACAGCGGTACTTGGTGTGAATGATTTAAGCAACTATTTTGATATAAATTAATTTTAAAATGAAAATACGTATAGGTTTTGGTTTTGATGTACATCAGTTAAAAGAGGGGAGAGAATTGTGGTTAGGTGGTGTTAAACTAGATTATCATTTGGGTGCTGATGGGCATAGTGATGCAGATGTATTGTTGCATGCAATTTGTGATGCATTACTTGGTGCTGCTAACCTTAGAGATATTGGTTTTCACTTTTCCAATACCAATCCTAAATATAAAAACATCGATAGTAAAATACTTTTGCAAGAAGTAGTTCAATTGCTAGATCAAAATGGCTACAGAGTTGGAAATATTGACGCAACTCTTTGCTTAGAAAAACCTAAGATAAATCCTCATATACCGTTAATGCAACAAACCATTGCGCCTTTACTAAAAGTAGATGTTGATTGCGTATCTATTAAAGCCACAACAAACGAGACTTTAGGATATGTCGGCTCAGAAAAAGGGGTGAACGCATACGCAGTTGCTTTAATCGAGAAAGTCATCTAATTTCTATTCTTACTACACATTAATTTTCAAAATAAAGTAGCGCTTTGTTTTGTTTATCTTTTCATTATTTCGTTTTTAGTAATTTTAATTTAATAGGGCTTTTTTATTTCATAAAAGCTTTGCAGAACAAAAAATTATTTTAATTTTACAATAACAATATGTTAATAAATTCTTACCTGAGTAAGTTAAACTAATTTACTAACTAAAAATATAGCTTATGAGTTTAGTGATGGAGTTTCCCATAATGGAAACATTACAAAAGTTTTTTGGGTTTAATGCCTTCAAGGGAAATCAGGAAAAAATAATTTCCAATATTCTAAATGGCAACGATACTTTTGTTATTATGCCTACTGGTGGTGGGAAATCATTATGCTATCAACTTCCTGCAATTTTAAGTGAAGGAACAGCAATTGTTGTATCACCCTTAATTGCATTAATGAAAAATCAGGTAGATGCAATAAGAGGTTTCAGTAATGATGAGGGTATTGCCCATTTTCTGAACTCATCTCTTAATAAAAGTGAAACAACTCAGGTTAAAAAAGATGTAATAAGCGGAAAAACAAAGTTGCTTTATGTAGCTCCTGAAACATTAACCAAAGAAGATAATATCAAGTTTTTTTCTGAATTTAAAATTTCTTTTTATGCTATAGATGAAGCTCATTGTATTTCTGAGTGGGGGCATGATTTTAGACCTGAATATCGCCGATTACGACCAATTATGGATAAAATTGGTAAAGCACCTGTAATGGCCTTAACTGCAACTGCAACTCCTAAAGTTCAATTAGATATTCAAAAGAATTTAGGGATGACCAAAGCCATTCTTTATAAATCTTCATTTAATAGGTCTAATTTGTTTTATGAAGTTCGACCAAAAATAAATGTCATTAAAGAAATTATCAGATACGTAAAGCAAAACACCGGAAAATCTGGTATCATATATTGCTTAAGTCGTAAAAAAGTAGAGGAACTTGCTGAAGTATTAAGGGTAAATGGAGTTAAATCTCACGCCTATCATGCTGGCCTTGATGCCAAGGAAAGAGCAAAAACTCAGGATATGTTTTTAATGGAAGAAATTGATGTAATTGTTGCAACAATAGCTTTTGGTATGGGCATTGATAAACCAGATGTTCGTTACGTTATTCATCATGATATCCCTAAATCTCTTGAGAGTTATTATCAGGAAACGGGTAGGGCAGGTCGAGATGGCGGCGAAGGGAATTGCGTTACTTTTTATAATTACGATGATATTGTAAAGTTTGAAAAGTTTATGAAAAGCAAACCTGTTGCTGAACAGGAAATAGGTAAACAGTTATTAAATGAAACCGTTTCCTTTGCTGAAAACTCATCGTGTAGAAGAAAATTTTTGCTCCATTATTTTGGAGAAAATTTTGAGGAAAAAAATTGCAATGGCATGTGCGATAATTGCAGAAATCCAAAACAAAAATTGGATGGTAGTACAGATATTTGTTTGTTGATTGATTCTGTTTTAGAATTAAAAGAAAGGCATAAAGCCAAAGATGTTGTAAACGCCTTGTTAGGGTTATTAACTGCAATAGGTAAAACATATAAACACAATGATTTAGAGTGTTTTGGGAAAGGCGATGAAGATGATAAAAATGAAAAATACTGGAACGCAATTATAAGGCAAGCATTGGTAAACGGATTATTAAGTAAGGACATAGAGAATTATGGTTTACTTAAAGTAACTGCCGAAGGAAAAAAATACCTTAAAAATCCACATGAAATAATGGTTACAAAAGATCATGATTATGCGGGTGACGCTGAATCTGACGATGATGATGTTATTATAGCTGGCGGAAAAGGCGCAGGTGCGGCAGATGAAACATTATATGCTTTGTTAAAAGATGAGGTAAAAAAAATTGCCAAATCAAAAAAACTACCACCCTATGTTATTTTCCAGGAAACATCTCTAGAAGAAATGTCTACGCAATATCCAATTACAATGGATGAATTAACCCGCGTATCAGGTGTGGGTTCAGGAAAAGCATTAAAATACGGAGCCACTATTTTATCGTTGATAAAAAAGTATGTTGAAGAAAATGAGATTGAACGACCATTAGATATGGTTGTAAAATCTGTTGTAAATAAATCGGGTTTAAAGGTTCACATCATTCAAAACATTGACAGGAAAGTAAGTTTAGAAACTATTGCAAGAGGAAAGCAATTAAGTATGAATGAGATGATAACTGAAATTGAAACAATTGTTTTGTCAGGCACAAAAGTAAACATCAATTATTATATTGATGAAATGGTAGATGCAGATAAACAAGATGAGATTTATGAATATTTTAAAGAAAGCGAATCTGATTCAATAGAAGTTGCATTAAAAGAACTTGGTGAGGATGAATATACTGAAGAAGAAATAAGATTAGTACGTATTAAATTCATGAGTGAATTTGCGAACTAATCAACTTAAGTTGTTATCATCTTGCAGGAAAAAATAAAAATCAGGATAGATAAGTACCTTTGGGCTATACGTGTTTTTAAAACCCGAAGTTTAGCAGCTGAAGCCTGTTCAAAAGGGAAGGTTATTTGTAACACACAAACAGTAAAGCCTTCTTACACTGTTAAAATTGGAGAAACCTATCGTATAAAAATTACAACTGATTACACAAGAATTATTGAGGTAATTCAACTGATTGATAAAAGAGGAAGCGCACAGCTTGTAAAAGATTATTTTATCGATCATTCTCCACCCTACGAGAGAAAAAAAACGGAGCAAGATGCATTTTTTTCTCCTAATATATCCAGATTAAAAGGTAGTGGCCGACCAACAAAAAAAGATCGCAGATCCATTCAGGAAAAATTTAATCATATTGACTAAAAATTTTAGTTGGTAATTAATTACATTCATAATCCCATAAAATCAAGCTTATTATTACCAAGGTATAGTTTAAATGAAACTATTTATAAAAACAAAAAACCGAAACTGTTGATTTTCAAACGGTTTCGGTTTAAGGTGGCGGGCTGTTGTTTACAAAGTTCGAACAAAAAACCTAAAAAAATCATTCGTTATAAGGAACCTAAAAATAATAAGTCAAAAGTTTGCAAATCGGAAATATTCATAAAAGATTTGATTGTGATTCATGAATTCCACAGAAAATTCAGAATTGAAATTTACAAGATTATTGATAATAAATAATTTGATGAATTATTTATTTTTTGTGGAGTATTGAACTCAAACTCGTTACTATTACTTTTCAGAATAAGCTCGTAGAACAATTGACTTAGTGACACAATACTTTGAATGGTGTTTGCGGCCTGCTCGTCTGAATAATTTTCAAAACCTTTAAATTGCCTTAATTCTTCAATTAACATTATTCTTAATTCTTTAGCCATAAGATAATTTAAACAAATTTATATTCTATTTTTAAAAAGATCGAAATATTTAGAAGCTCACAAATTATTTTCTTACTTGAATACTTCAAAATTAGAATTTCTCACTTTAAGTATATCGTAAAATTCAAGTTTTTGTTTCATACTTATCATTAGTATATGTTTGAAACATAAAGTATTATCAAATATTTAGTAGTCCTTGGATTTGGATAATTGTTGCGGCTGCTAGGTTATTTCCTAAACTGATGCCATGTAATGTAGCACCAACGCCATTTTTATTTGCTATTACACTTAAACTATTCATTTCGTATTATATTTAATCATCATTTTATCCACTGTTTTTTTAAGTTCATTTCTATAATTTTTTGGAGAAAGCACCTCAATCTTATCCCCATAAGATAAAAGCATCTGTTTAAGTTCAAAGTTTGGAATAACCTCTATTTGTATATAAAGCCCATCCTTATTTTCTTTGATGTTTTTCTGAGAACCATGTAATGGTTTAGTTTGAATATATGGTGCCAGTTCTTGATCAATATAAAGCTCAATTTTTATTAGTGCTTCGTCATTGTGCTTGCTTACTCCAATAATATCATCAAAGTATTCTTTGAAATTGAATAATGTGTTTTTCTCAAACTTTACTGCTTCATTCTTTAGACCTTTTATCCGGTCAAGAGGCAGGTTGTACAAAAGTTTATCATGGTTTCCCAATCCAAACAAAAACCAACGCTTGTTGAACTGTTTCAAATAGTATGGATGAATGATAAGTTTTTTGGGATCCTTATCCTTAAATGACTGATATTCTATTTCAAGAGGAACACTATGAATAATACTTTGATACAACTTTGGTAAGTGTTCAAGCCCTCTTAAAAATTCATTGCTATCAAATTCAATTACTTCAGGTGAGTTTTCGCTTTTAAAAAGTGATTGTAATTTAGGCACTAATTCATTTACCCACTCGAATTCAGGTAAGCCTTTAAAACGCAACAATACCATAAGTGCTGAATTTATGGAATCTAACTCTTCATCACTAATTTTTTGATTTTTAATACTGAAACCCTTTTCCGAATATCTATAATATACTCTTTTACCATATTTAATTCGATCCAATGGAATTGCCCAACTCGCATCGCTTTCCATGAACCTTATATCATCAAATAATTGTCTTTTCTTAATATTTGAATCGTAACCATTAAAATCTTCTAAGGCAATATTCACTTCTTCCAATAAATCCTCAATAAAATAATTTTTTTGAAAATTACTGAAACACCTGTCAAGAACCTGGTATCTTAAATATGCATTTTTGTTAATACTCATATTTTGTCTAAGTCAATTTCAATATAATCCATGCCCCAATCAATTTGATGTAATTCAGAATATTTAGGATCTGTATTTTTGATCCTTATTGATTTCAGATTTGTTATATCAAGTAATGTTCTGCAATGAGCACATTTAATGTAATTTAAATTTGAAACAGAATGGATTGATTGTTTTTCATAACAATTAAAGCAATATAATAATTCATTTTTTAGTATAGAGCTACATTTATTTGTTTCTATAACAAACTTTGCAACATTTTTTGATAGACTATCCCTTTCCATCCTAGTGATTCTATTTTTAAAATTAGAATCAGACTCTAAGCACTTTAGAATGTCATCGTATTTTAAATCATATTCCGGATATGTCTTATATGAAAATGTAAAATCAGTTTTATTGAATTCGATAAACTTAATTTGAAAGCAATGTAAATATTCAAGTAATGAATGCGAAAAGGGATATTTAATATTTAATTTACTAACGTAGTTTTTTAATAAAATACTTTTAATAAAACTTGCAACCCTTTCAGCGCTGTCTGGATCAATTGGGTTTATATGGACTATGTGGCTATTTGATAAGATAGTTGATTCTGAGTAGTAAAAGATATATGTACTATCTTTTACTAAGTGTTTTGTTAGATTCTCATCCAACTCAGGTTCATTCGCTATGATTATTAACTTAATTTCAGTCTTATCAATAGTTATTTTTATTTCACCGGTTCTTTCAGTTTTTAAAGTTAGGCCAGGGTAAAATAGGTGGTTACATTTTAATGTTTGGTATGTGCCAATAATCTCATAATCTAAATAGTTTTTTAAAACATAGGCTATCAGTGCCCGACCATAAGAAACTACTCCATTATATACTGATTGTTCAAACTCTACTTTTTCATTATCGGATTTTTCTGGCTTTACATTTTCTAGTTCAACCCATAATGTTTTTACATATCTGTAATGTTTGTGGTTTACCAAAACATTAGTGTTTCTTAAGGAAATTGTCTTCCCAATCCTTTTATTAACAACATCAAATAATTCGCTACTTCTTAGAAGCAAAAGACGTTTGTTTAGTTGATTTAGTACTTCTTCTGTTTTCGATAAAATCGACCCGTCATTTGACTTTGAATTATAATTTTCATCTTCATAAACAACACCAATTAATCTTAAATTTCTTTCAATTTTTTTATACCAACCTCTATCATCCTTTCTATTACCAAGCAGCTTCTCATATTCTATTAAAAATGATTTAATGTCTTGAATTTCTTTAAGCCTGGAATTTAAATATACAAGACACCTTTCGACCAAAGTGATAGTTATCTGATTTTCGTAAATATCAAAGTTTATCTCTAGTTCTTCATTTAAAATTCGGCTGGGTTTAAAACTTACAATACTTTTATGTATCCAATCCTCTGTATGAGAAGCTAAGTATTGGTAACTCTTCGCTGGGATTCTTTTTGCTCTAGAAACATTAACCTTTTCGATTTCTCTATCAAGCAAATAATGCGGTTGCCTGAAGATTTCTTCAATGTGAAATATTTTCTCAAGCAATAATCTTTCAAATTCATTTAAACCTAATTTATTCTTAATTCTTCGGATTAATGGAACAACATCAAATGAATCTGGCTTGCTTTTTTCAATATCAATTTTAATGTCGACAAACACATCCTGCAAACTTTTATTTTTATCAACAAGTAATTCTTGTTTTATAAGTTTATTTGTATGGAAATTTGAATAAGTTAATTCAGAAATAGAATTGATATCCATTAAACAATATCTTCCAAAATCTATATTCTCAGGCAAGTCTTTGTCAGAAACAATTTTACTAATATATCTATCGTATAATTGCATTATTTCTTCCCAATTTCCGTTTCTAATAATTCAATTGCAAATGAAGGTTTTTGTTTAAATGAATGATTGAATATCTTGACGTAATCTTCTTTAAACTTGCTTAAATTTGCTCTGTCTAAGTCATATCTATTTTTCAAGGATCTAAATAATCTGCTTGAAATTAAGTGATCAGTGGCAATTGCTAAATCTATATCAGGTTTATTACCAGAGTCAATAAAAACAGTTATAAACTTCTCTGCTTGAAATTCTAGACGATTTCCTACCCCAATTCCCTTTTCAATCAGTAGCAATTTCATTTCGTCAGAATTAATAAAATCATGAAACCGTTTTGAATATTCCTTATGTTTCTTTTCCGCTTCTATAAACTTCGAATTCAACCAAGAATATTTAACATTGAATGCCTTTTCTGGCGATTTTAGTCCCACTTTTCCAGGATGATTTTTTGGCATTTCCATTAGATTTGAACGGTCGTAAGTCTTGGGGGCAAATTCTAATGTAGTTTCATCATGATTTGCCGTTCCAATAAATCTTACATTTTCTGGAATTCTTAGTTTTCCTCCTTTGATTCGGGCCGGCAAAACTTCATCTGGAGTATTAGAAAGATTTATATAACGTTCATTTGGTGATTGCTCCAAAAGAGAAAGGAAATCTGCAAAATAATGCTCGGGCCTAGATAAATTCATTTCATCAAGTATGATCAAAAATAATGTATCACTATACTTCGGAAAATTAGCGAGGTATAAGGCCTTGAAGAAATCAGTTTCTTTATACTTGTGTTCAAAGGAGTTGTAATACCCCATTAAATCCATATTATCTCTCCAGCCTGATTGAATAGCACAAATTCTATATGCTGCATTATTTTGATTATGTATGTCAATTCCCAAATAGTTGGAATCGGTAAGCATTGCTTTAGCGAACTCACGAGGTAAACTTGTTTTTCCGGTCCCACTTATTCCCTGCAAAATACTTATTGGGGACATATTTAAACCAGCAAGAAAAATCCTAATAGTTTCGGGAGAATAATAAAATGGCTTGTCAGATTTAAAAGCCATCCAATTCTGTAAATAAGCAACAAGATCCAATAGACTATTTGGAAGATCTTTGTTTTTTTCGATATGATTGAAGCCAAGTGATGCTGTATCAGCGTCACATTTCTTAGCAAATTCAAAGGCATCAGCCTTTTTGGTTGATTCACCTTTCAGTTGATCTATTGTCAATGACAAATCATCAATTGTTTTTTTTAAAGAAACCTCTCGAACCTTTGCACTCTCTATTTGGTTTTTATATGCGTTTATCTCAATAACATAAGAATCCATATTTGTAAGGATTCTTTTCAACTCTAATAATTCCCCTTCATTTACTTTCTCCTTATATTCATTTACTTTCGATAACAATTCTTCTATTTGGGCTTGCTTCGATTCGATTTCATGTTTCTCTGGCCGTTCTTCAAGTTCCTTTTTAAGTTTAGAAAGTTCTTCTGTTAAAAATCGTTGATGTATAAGTATTTCCTGTGGTTCAGTTGAATCAAATGCATTATGAAGGTCATCAAAAAACTGCTTTAACTTATTACTATTTTCTTCTAATTGAATATATTTTCTCTGCAATCTCTCAAGTTCAACAGTTTTAATTTTTAATTCTTCAGAATATTTATTTTCGTATTCATCTTTTAACTCCTCTTCAAATATTTTTTTTTCAACTTCGAATTTCTTCTTTTCACGTTTTAGTTCACTGGATTGTTTTTCTATTTCAATATTTTCCTTATGCTGTTGTATAAATTCTTCCAAATTCTTTTTATGAAATTCAGAAAGTTCTTTAAGAAGATCTTCCGTATCCTTAAACACCTTCTTTTCAGTGTCTTTTAATGAATCTAGCAGTCTTTTAATAACACCTGTATACTCTCCGTTGTCGATTGCAAATTCGCGTTCGGTTATCTCTTTATCCTTTTTATTAAATTCTTCTAATTTCTTTCGTAAATCTGATTTTATTGTTTCGGTCTCTTTTTTAGAACCTTCTAACTCTTCGCGGATTTTAGTTGTTTTATTCTTTTCATCTTCCGCTTTGTTGATTAGAGCTTCGAATCTCTTATTTATCTCCTTAATATAATTCCAATATTTAGTTATGTCTTCTTTACTTTCCGCATCAGCTAATTTGTTCCCCGACTCATTACTCAAATTTGCAGACACTTCTAAACCTTCGGAAATAACCAAGCCCTTAGTTTCATCATCCTTTAATTCGATTTCAACTTTTTGTTCATCAGTTAAACTTGGCTTAGAAACAGGCTGTTTGTTTACCTGATTTTGTTGCTGATTATTTCTGTTTTTATTTTTATTCTTGCTCATATTATTGATTTTGAATGTAATCGTTAATTAATGATTTTATAAATTCATAATACCTCTCAACTTCAGATTTTGTCAAAGGCGTAAGTGTTTTTTCGTTTTTCGTTTGTCCATGGCCTTTTTCGTTTCTGAGTTGAGCGATTTCTATAATATTGTCTATTTTGCCATTAAACACTTTAAATAGTGCAGATTTGTTATCGTAATTATAGGTTAATATAAAAGAAACCAGATAGGACAATAAAGAACTACCTCTCTTTAAATTCCCTTTACTGGTATTTAATAAACTTTGAGGCACCTGAGTGTCTTTAGAAAGTAATTTTTGCCTATAAATACCAATAATTCCTAGTCGTTTTTTTGCGGGATCCAAATCGAGATCTTCATATACTCTGTTATAATGAGATAGCCTATTTTCTCTGTCATGTTTCAGTATATTTTCTAGAACATTTTGAAGGTTAAGAGAAAAGGAAACGCTTGAATCGAGGTCAGTATAATTGTGATTTTGCTGTAATATGTAATTCTTTACAATCGTATTCAAATAGATTCTGAGGTTTTCATCCAATTGTTCAAATCCTATATTAAAATCACTTAACTTATCAGATACGAGTTTACTCAAATGATCCTGAAAATCTGACAACAGTTTTCCGTTTATAGTTTTAGTATCAGCAAAACGTTTATCAATACTTTCCAGAAGTCTCTTATTTAATGGGCGATTTAAATAATATTTCAAGGCAACATTATCGCCATATCCAAAAGGATCTAAGATTCTCCAATCCGGCTCAAAGGTATCATCTTCTCTTTGCTCCAGATATACATAGGTTGCAACCCAAATTAATTCAGGTTGTTCATTCAAAAATCTTACTGCTAATTGATTAGAAATTTTCTCTTCTTTCTCAATATCAGTTTGCTTATTTGGCTTTGTGTTCGAATTATTTATTAATTGCAATACAATCTTTTCACTAGGTCTTGGCAAAGAGATTTTGTTTTTAACAATTTCGTCCAGAAAAAAAGGCATGTCAGTATAATCCTCACCGTCACCCTTTGTGCCGGTTACAATCTTAGGATGATTTCCCTTCTCCGTTTCAGAAATATCTGCGGGGAAAATCTTAGTGACATAATATTGATATATTTTGTCTTGATCAGGGTATTGAAGAACATAGCCAATTTTCTTTTTACTTGAATCAACTACAAGTCCGTCAACTTCATTTAACTTCTCTTTTCCTTTATCGCTAAGTGAACCATGTTCATTTATATAACCATTTGCAGAAAGTTCCGTAATCACTATGGCAATTAATTTTTGGTCGAGCCCTAAGTAATCTGCAATAGTTTCATCTTTAATTCCAGGTTTGACTTTAAATTTTAAAACTATTTTCTGGAAAAAATTTAAACCATGCGAAAACTCATTGGTTTCCACTCTAAACATATAAAATGGAATTGCAATCAAAATGTATTTTGACGAAGGCCTGCGGTCTATATTTAGTATTATGTTATTATATTCTATTGCCATACTCTGCATGAGTTGTTAATTGTGTGTAAAATTCAAAAAGTCCTTCAACATACGTTTTAGCATAGTCATCAGAAAACATATTGCCATCTCCAACCACAATAAGCATTTTTTGAGCACGTGAAAACGCTACATTTAAACGATTCTCGAGCGTGAGGAAACCAAATACCTTTTTATAATTATCATGAGTTCTTTCTATTACATTTGATCTAACAGTACTTAAAATCACTATATCAAATTCTTTACCTTGAAAGGAATCGACTGAACCTATTCTTAACATCTCTCTACCATCAGCTGTTTCTTTATATTGTTTACTTATTTCATATGACCCATCTGCTTTCTGCTCAGCATAACCCTTGCGAGTTGCTTCTGCATATATTTCAAGTACTTGTTTTGAATAAAATGTAATTATGCCAACTGTTAAGTTTTTTGAATTGGGGTCACTTTTAATTTCATCCAGAAGCTGAATTATTTTTTTAGCTTCGACAGGCCGAATTTTACTTGTTTGACTTCTTTGCTCAGCACCAATACTGTTTTTTACATCGCAAAAAATAGCAACTTTGTTTTTTGCCCAATTAAGACTTAAGCCATGTTGTTTTAATTCTGATTGATTTGGCATCCCAGCTATCAACTCCTCACGGTAATATGTTTTACTTATAAAATCCCCAATAAATGGGTGCATCCTAAATTGCTCCGTTAAGGTTATTGTTCTTTGTGGCGTTGCTAATGATAAATTTTTAAATATTACTCCAAATAATGATTCCTCAAGTTTCTTTCTTGTATCGGCCACTTGAAATTTATCTTTTAACGTAACTGAGGTTTCATCTGCTATGTCATCCTCTAGCAAATGGGGCAATTGATTTTGATCACCAACCATTATTATTCTCTCCGTTGCTTTAGCCATAGGGATTAGTAAATCTAATGGATTTGATCTTGCCGCTTCTTCTAATATCACATTTTCAATATTGTTATAGGTACTCATTTCCCTACTACCAGCAACTTGATTAGTTGCGGCTAAGCTTTCACCATATTCTTTTATACTATCTCTTAAGTAAGCATAATTTCCATCAATTTCAGCCCTTATTGTTTCAAGGTTGGAGGCAATAAAAGTATTTTCATCCTCATAGGATGTTTCTTCACGTTTCTTAAAATATGAAATTGCGTCCTCAATCCATGAAACTAATCCAATATTATTTCCACTTGCGATTTTAGATATTGAACCGTTTATCTCTTCCATATACTTTTCTTTGATTGTTTTTATCAAATTCAAATAGTCATCAGAAGGGTTATCTATAGGGCAGGAATTTAACTTGTCAAGTTCTTCAACAGAAAATTGTATATCAGTTTTAAGCAATTTTTGGACTTTATAGAATCCATCATCATTGTATGATTCTCTTTCAGTCCTTAAGCCTCTCAATGCGGTTAAGTTTTTTTCTCCGGTTTCTGAATTAAATTTTAAATCATTTATTAAGTCGTTCCATTTCTCCCAAAGTTCATCGCTTAATTCGATGGTTTTTATGAAATCATTTATTTTTGATTTTGTTTCTAATTCATTATTTTCATTTAAATAAATAGCCAATATATCCTTCAATTGTTTCGAAATCCTATTAGAGTTACTTAGTTTTGAAATTGACCTCAAGGCGAAATCAATATTTAGTTTTATTTCTTCAATCAATTTATCTTCTGCTCGTATATTACTCTGTGTTTCTTTTCCAATTTTTATTGTCGGTAAACCAAGAGTAAATATTTTTGAAGCGATATGCTCTACAGTATCATTTTGAAATGCTGAAACAAGAATTAACTTAGAATTATGTTGATTTTTTTCCTTTTCAGCAATTTCAATTAACCTGTCACATATAGTCGCAACTACTGTTGATTTACCAGTACCAGGCGGCCCCTGTATAATGGCTAAATCAGGTGAGTTAATTGCTATTTCAACAGCGGCTTTTTGATTAGCTGTTAAATCATCTATTCCAAATTTAGATTTTAAGAATTTTCTTGTCCTATCTGTTATAGCCTTTTCATTTCTCTTTTTCACAAGCATTGCATCCGCAACACCTTCAATAGCAAATAGTAAGTTCCGCGTAATAAATCTTCTGTCTTCTCTAAGACTTTTTAATGCTCTCTCTCTTCTTTTATTTACTATTTCATCACCCAACATTGAAATATTAAAAACTCCACTTTCGGGTATTATGTTTATGTCATCATAAAGGTCTATCGTATAATCTCTATTTATAGATTTTATATTGAAACGTTGAGAGTTTGATTTAGCAGATTGTTCCTTTTCCTCGGGAGGTTTTATTTCAAATGAAGTATTACTGATATCATCTATGTTTTCAGATATAGCAGATTTTAAATCGTCACTGAGATCTTGTAGTTTGATTCGAGTTATTCCCTCAGGCAAATTTTTAACTTTTGAAAATTTAAGGTCTCCTACTTTTTCTTTAAGTATTTGCGAACGTTCAAGTTCGATACTTGAATAAATTCGCCAAAGACCAATTAGTGTATTTCCTTTTGCTTCTTCTGCTTTAATTGTTTCATAGGCTTCCTTTGCTTTTGACGATTCAACAAATGAAACTGAAGGGTATTGCGCCACATTCAACAATAAGAAATCATTGTGCTTTTTTGGAAATGGTTTATTGATAATTTTTTGTACAATCCATTTATCTTCAACCTTTCTTATATCTACTCTTTTTTTTAATCCATGTATTGTAAAATTCTCTGCATTACCTGGATAGGTTTGAATAAATATCAATTCACCGCTATCAGATTTAAATACAAAATCATTCTTTAAGTTTTCGGACCACTTTTCAATCTTTATATTTTTATTTGAAAGAATAATATTATCCCCGAATCCGATATCCAAGTCCGAATTAAATATTTGCCCATTACCACAAAACAAATATTTAATAAGCAATTCATCATCTTTCATCCAATCTATCCAAGCTATTTGCCTAAAATAGCCAGGAGAATCAATTCCCAATAAATTATCATTTGACAAATCCTGTTTATATGAAATTCTGATAGGTTGATTATTGTGTTTAAATAGTATTTGGTTTGATTCTAATTTTTCTACCTGAACACAAATAGGTTTATTCTTCCATTCAACTTTCCCATTAATCAATTTGCCTTTGATTATGTTTTGAAGAATTTCTTCAGGGTATTGTGATAGTATATCTTTAATTTCAGGCATATTAGTCTATAGTTAATACTCTTTGTGTTTTTGTTAAATCATCTAAATGAAGCATGTATTTTTGCTTGTCGGTTTGTCCTTTTTCAACTACCCTTATTTTTTTAGGTGTATCAAGTATAATTGACTTTGCGTCGTTCGCTAATCCTGTTCTTGGAGAAATGCTAAACTTCATCTCATTCATTGGTGATAATAGAATTTTATTTTCGGAATTTTCTGTTTTATACTCTATTTTAATAATTGGAATCAGAGGATCTGAATTAGTTAACAAAAAATTAAATGCTGGAATCTCTTTCGGTGTATTCTCATCAATTAAAATTTCATCGTATACATTTGGCTCTAAACAAAATTCAGTTTTCAATGCATTTGTATTTTTATCATAAACATCTAATTCCTCCCACCTGCGCATTTGAATTCTGGTTACTTTTTGAGGTGTATGACCACAAAAAGTACATTTCTTTAAATTGTTATAGGGATAGTGTAATCCACATTTCTCGTTTCCGCATTGAATCATTTCATTTAAGGCCCTGCTCAAACCCTCAAACCATTCAGCCATACTTGGTCTTTGCATAGGGTCATTAAGTCCCTCTTCGAATGTCCTTTTGAAAAGTTCCAATAGGGCGTTTGGTATAACTTTGCTAGTGGGTATACCTGTATTTCTCTCATTCAATTTATCTGTTGAATGATCTACCCAAGGTAGCTTACCTGTTAATGCCAGTTCTTCAAATTCAGGCTCACCATCTGAAACGTAATCGCCAATTAAGGGATGATTAAACGTGAGTAATTCATAAGCGATTACTGCAAATGAAAAACAGTCTGACATTGTTGTATTTGGTGAATGGCTTAAAACAACCTCAGGCGCACCATAAAACGGTGTGTAGATATTATGAATAATACTGGACTTATAACGAAGATTATCAAGGTCAATTAAAAACACATTACTTTTTTCTTTCTGTTCAGAAATGAAAATATTATTTGCGGAAAGGTCACAATACGCTAAACCTTTACTATGCAAAGCACGCATTACAGATGCAAGATTGATAAGAATATTGTACCGTTTTAATAAACCACCACTTTGAATATACCAATTGGCCAAACCAGCTGAATTTGAATTTAGTTTCAATTCAGATAATGAAACCATGCCTGAGGCAAACTCTGCTATATAACCATCATTAGGTTGAGTAATTTGCCTTATTGGAATAGCAAATATTTTTTTATCAAGGCCAAGGTTAATTAAAAAGTTAATTTTTGATTTTACCTCTGTTGCATCAAAACGATGATTAAACAATTTAACAATATGTTTCTTGTCCTCTAAAAGAAATGTTTTTCCTTGAGAGCCTTCGCCAAGTTTCTGTTGTACTTTATAACTTATATTTTTTGAATCAACTACGTTCATGTTTTAATTATTGGAGCAAATAAATACAATAGATTTATCATCGCCGTTTTTATTGCTCATGTTTAATGCTATATCCTTTTTAAGTAATTGGTTTCTTTGTTTTTTTGGCGATTGAATATATTTTAATTTCAAAAAATCAAAAAGGGCGTCCATTTTATCCATCACTAACTCATCAGCAAAACCATCGCTCGCAATTAATAAATCAAAATTCTTTTCAAAATTAAAAGAACTCACTTTATATTCTTCTTTATTTTGTGAGCCCAGACAATCTGTTTCGTTAATAAAATCCTTCTCATGAATGTCAATGTTACAAAGTTTCCCATCCACACAAACTGTAACTAAAACATCCCCTAATCTGCCAACAACAATTTTCTTTTCCTTTTTCAAAATAAGCACGAATGAATTTGCAGTTCTATAATCTTTTTGATGACCAGGTTTTTCACTTATTATTTTATTCCATTTGTCCGGTATTTCAGTTGTTAATGCTTTAATTTTATTAAATTTTATTGCTTCTTTTATACAAATTAGCACAACTTCACAAGCAGTTTTAGCACCAATACGAGAGTGTTTTGACGAGCCTAATCCATCAGAGACTGTTGCAACCATATACTTAGCATTGTCCCTCACAAGAATAAAATCCTGATTGGGTATACCGAATGGCTTGATGCCTTTACAACTTGCTTTTGCTATTTCAGTTTTAAATTCCATTAAAAATCAAGTGTATCATCATCTGGCATTTTCGGTGCTTGCTGCATATCGGGAGTTTGACTTTTCATACGCTGCGTAACCGACATGGTAACAAAACGGAAGAATTTTCTAATATCCCGTGCATTTTCTCCGGAAACCAAATACTCAGGTAAACTCACAAATTTTGAAAGCATATTTTTATCTGCGTCATCCCCAATTGCCATTGCAATGCGAAACGCTTTTGATGAACGCCCATCATTTATTAATTCCATCATCGGGTTCTCCCATGCATCTGTTGGAATGCCATCTGTAAGCAATACAATGGTTGGTTTATATGATCTTGAAGGAATAAGCGTTTTGTCTTCTATCAACTCCTTAAGCAAGGTAAAAGCACCACCCATTGGAGTTCTTCCAGCAGCTGAATAGGTTGGGACATCAATTTCGTTTATTGGCTTTAAAGGAAGATCGCAGCTCGCCTTATCCCCCCCAAAACTGAAAAGACTGATTTGAATTTCGGCCTTATTGCTATCCTCGCTCTTAATTGAATTAATAAATTCTTTAAGTGCAATATTTAGTGCTTCTATTTTTCCGTTTTCACCCATGCTACCGCTTTTATCAATAGCTACAATTACAGGTAATGGTCTTGGTTTTTGAATTAAAAAGTCATTTAGAGATTCCATTTTTTCTTGTTTTTTATTTGTTTATAGTACAAAATAAAGTAATACTTATGCACTGTATCTGCACAGGTGCTAATTTATAATAAATAAGTGTTCAATTCCAAATAATAAATTGAAGCAAACACCAAGATTTTTTCCCTTTATAAACTTCAGAATTACAATCGTAAACGAGTATAAAACACTCGTATACATTTGTATATGAGTGAATATTTAAAGTGCTGATTTTCAATATTTACGACCAAAAACGATCGTAATTTAGGTGTCATTTAATATTACGATCATAAACGATTGTTTACAATCGTTTGCTTCCATATATATTTAAATTAAAAATAACCAATTTGGTTAAATATTTTGAAGGCTTTTCAATTGGGTCCTCTTAAATAAAAGTAATTAAATATATTGAAATACTTAATAGATTATTAAGCAATTTTACTACTTTAGTAATCAAAAAATATCCACTATTATGATCGAAATTACAACTCAACCAAGAGAGGTTCAAACCATTCTGCAGCACACAGATTTCAACTTTCTTTCTCGTACTCCAAATATGATTAGGGTTGAAACACTATCATTGATAGTAAATAGTGCAAATGTTGATAAATACATATTCACATTACCAAAGGATATAGAAGTCCAAAACACCATGGTTCCTTTTTATTTACAACATGCCGATCTTTTTAACCAGGCGCAGAAATTATTTGAGGAATTATTTAATGTACCGTCTGATATAGTGTTACTCTCTGCATATAAAACTGATTGCACCACCAGTTCTTTCCTTTTTTCCAATAAAGAGTTAATTGAAAAAGCTAGGCGTAAAGAACCAATTCAATTTCATGTATCGGCAAGGGATAGTAAAACACACTCATTCATCGTAAAAAAATTAATAAAGGAGGAAAAAAGTGAGAGGCCGGTTAATAATATTATTGATAAAGGAAATAAATTATCATTTACCTTACCAGCCGGTGTTTTTCCTGTGATTGGCTTTTTTAACACGGTTGATCCTAACGAAAAACATCCAAACTTAAATCTAATTTTCGGTTCCTTATTTGATGATAGATTTTTTGATTTGAATAAAACTATTACCGATGCATTTGAGCGTGAAACTTATCTAGATTATAGAACAACAAAAGAATACTCAAAAGAAAAATGGATTACTCATATTGACCCATTTATTAAAAGAAACTTTGGCCATGGATTGCCTTTATATTGTGTTCGAAAATTTGATTTAAAAGACAAGGAGAAAAACTATTTTGATTCATACAATCCTGATAACATGACGGATTTTTATAACCAGATAGATGATTTATGTTTTGATGATTTTGTAACAACAACTGCTAATTTATTATTATCCTATAGTCGCGCTAGTTATTTACCGGCTACAATTACACAATTTGAATGTTCGATGCCTCATTTTTATAACATTGATAGAATACCATCAACTGTAAAAAAGAAACCACAATCACAAATAAAACTCAAAAAACTATATGAAGTTGCCAATAGGTTTGGAACAGGAAAATCTGATCTTTGCTTTCGCCATTTTATCGAATTTTTTATTCTAGAATCGATTATTGATTTCGAGATGTTTATGGTTAATCCAGGAGAAGAAATTGCAAAAGCATTAGTAGAAAAAAGAACGATAAAACAATTAATCGGCGATAACGAAATTCTTTCCGATTTTCTTGATCTAAATATTCCTAACCAAGAGTTTACTGATTTTGTTGTAAATCAAATTGAAGCAAAAGATAAAATCAGACTTTACATAGGAATTTAAAACATCCTCAAATGAACCGCATTAAAGAAATACTTGAAGAACGAGGAATTAAACAAACCTGGCTTGCCGAAAAACTCGGTAAGAGTTACCCAGTAATAAATGGTTATGTTCAAAACAAAAATCAACCTCGACTTGAAGTTTTATTTGAAATAGCAAAAATATTGGGTGTTGATCCCAAAGAACTAATTAAATCAGTAAAAGAAAAGAAATGACCAACGAACAATTAAAACAACTTGAAGATAATTTATGGGCCGCAGCTGATAAATTGCGTGTTGATAGCGGATTAAAACCTTCACAATACTCGGCCCCAATTTTGGGATTGATATTTCTACGATTTGCTTCTATCCGATATAAGAAAGTAAAAAACGAAATAGAAAAGGAATTCAAAAATCAGAGTGGTCGTAACCAAAAACGAATTGATGAAATTGCCTTATTGAAATGTGGTTTCTATTTGCCGCCTGAGGCTGAATATGATTACCTCTTAAACCTTCCTGAAAAAGATAACATTGCAAAGAAGATTAAAGAGGCGATGGAAGCCATTGAAAAGTATAAGCCAGAATTAATAGGTAGTCTTCCAAAGGACGAATATTTTGAACTCATTTTAAAAGATAAAGACAATGCCAGCAAAGAAGATTTTAGTTTACCGAAATCATTGCTAAAAACATTTAAGGATATTCCTGAAGATGCAACCGGTGATGTGTTTGGTAAGGTGTATGAGTTTTTTCTGGGTGCTTTTGCAATGGCCGAAGGGCAAGGTGGTGGTGACTTTTATACCCCTACCAGCGTTGTTCGTTTGATGGTAGAAATTATTGAACCATACAGTGGCAAGATATACGATCCTGCCTGCGGTAGTGGTGGTATGTTTGTGCAGAGTTCAAATTTTGTAAACCGCAGAAGAGAGGAATTACACGAAACAGATACAACCGACCTTACTGTTTACGGAAATACCAAAGATTCTGAAACCGTAAAGATTGCGCGAATGAACATTGTGGTTAATGGCTTGCGTGGACAAATTGTAAAAGCCAATACCTATTACGAAGATCCTTTTGAATGTTATGGACAATTTGATTACGTACTTGCTAATCCTCCCTTCAATGTTGATGATGTTAACCTTGATAAAGTTAAAGGCCAGAAAAAATTTAACGAATACGGTATACCTCAAAACAAAACAAAAAAATCTGGTAAAAAGAAAAATGACACCAATACAGTACCCAATGCAAATTATTTGTGGATAAATCTTTTTGCAACTTCATTAAAACCAACAGGACGTGCAGCATTAGTAATGGCCAATAGTGCCAGTGATGCCCGAAATAGCGAAGCCGATATAAGAAAGCATTTAATTCAAAGTGGAGTTGTTGAAGCAATGCTCACACTTCCTAAAAACATGTTTTACACAGTAACGCTTCCTGCAACGCTATGGTTTTTTGATAAACGAAATGTTGGCAAAAAAAATCACAAAATTCTTTTTGTTGATGCGCGTAATATTTTCAGGCAAATTGATAGGGCTCACCGTGAGTTTACAGAAGAACATATTCAAAACATCACTTCAATCTTTAGAATGTTTCGTGGCGACAAAAAGTATTTTAAAAATCTACTTACTAAATACGAAAAGCAGGCAAAGGAATTTGAAAAACAAGCCACCGCTCAATTAGCAATTGTAGAAAAAATAAAAAAAGAAAAGCCGAAAGAAGAAAAAGAGCTAAAACGTTGGGAAAAACAAGTTGAAGAAGTTGAAAAGCAATACAAATTACTGATAGAAAAGCAACAGTATTACTTGACTCAAATAACCTGGCTAACCGAACGTTTCCCAAATGGAGTTTACGAAGATGTAACAGGTTTATGCAAAGCGGCGACAATTGCTGAAATTGAAGAACAAGATTGGAGTCTGAACCCTGGAAGATATGTGGGTATTGTTATTGAAGAAGATGGGTTAACAGAAGAAGAATTTAAGATTGAAATGAATGATAGAAATTTAAACTTTCAAAACTTATCTGATTTATCTAAAAAATTAGAAAATCTTATCCAAAATAATTTAGCAGATTTAAGATGAGCAATTTTGAAGAAAAATATTTCAATGATTTTATAAAACTCAACAGGGGGTTCGACTTACCTAATCAAAAGATAAAGGAAGGGAATTATCCAGTTGTAGCAAGTACAGGTATTAAAGACTACCATGATGCTTATAAAGTTAAAGGGCCAGGTGTAGTAACTGGCCGTTCAGGAAGTTTAGGCGTAGTACAATATGTAAATGTTGATTACTGGCCTTTAAATACAAGTCTATACGTTAAAGATTTTAAAGGTAACGATCCGAAATTTGTATATTATTTTCTCCAAACAATGCACTTAGAAAATTTTAATTCAGGAGCTGGAGTACCATCGTTAAATCAAAATCATTTACATAAACAAAAAATATTAGTACCCAGCTTTTCTCACCAACAACGCATCGCCTCCATCCTTTCTGCTTACGATGAGCTAATTGAAGTAAACAACGAACGTATTAAACTGCTTGAAGAAACCGCCCGCGAATTATATAAAGAATGGTTTGTGCGTATGCGTTTTCCGGGATATAAGAAAGTGAAATTTGTGAAGGGGGTTCCTCAGGGGTGGACTATAGACAAAGTGAAAAATATTGTTGACAGAAGAAAGTTTGGTAGGACATATAAAATTGAAGAACTATCTGAACAAGGTGAAGTAATTGTCATTGATCAATCAACCGAGGCGATGCTTGGATATCATAATAATTCACCAGACCATATTGCAACCTCTGACAAACCAATAATAATTTTTGGTGACCATACCTGTAAAATGCAATTAATGATTCAGCCATTTTCATTAGCTGAAAATGTTATACCAGTCTCTTCAAAAAACAATATGCCAATTTATTATTTGTATTATTTAATTGAAAGTTTAGTAGAAACAACTGAATACAAAAGGCATTGGAATGACTTAGTAACAAAGTCTGTTTTTATTGTAGACCCTAAACTTCAAAAGAAGTATTCGGAAATAGTTAAGCCATTTTTTGAGCAAATAGAAATTTTAAAAAAATATAATATTCAACTCCGTCAAATACGTGATAGGTTATTGCCAAGATTAATAAGTGGTAAGTTGGAGGTTAAAGAAAGTAAAAAATAGGCATGGCAAAAAATTATAATTTACAAGATCACTTCGATATTGAAATGATGAAGGCGGAGTTCGAAGGATACTCAGCTTCAGACTGGCAATCATTTATTGAATTTGCATCTCATGCAGATAACTATAGAGGCTTTTCAAAATTTGAAAAGGATATCCTTTATCAAATGGAACGAAATGCTAAAAACACATATAGGCTTAGCAACAAACAAATATTAATGGGCCTTAATGTGGCCGAAAAAATTGAACAGCTAAAAGAGCAAGCTGATAAAAGTAAAGATCTAGCAAGCGCAATAAAAGGCTCCAACATTCAACAACATTTAAAGCATGTTACTTTTAGAGTAGCCTGGCACGATAATAAATGGAATGGCAGTATTTGTAATGATCCTAAAAAAAATCGCCATTGTAGTGGTTTTCATTCGTTACTTTCTGAACGTTTGCGTAAACGCAAAGAGAAGTATCTTGATAGTGAAATTAAGTATCAAGGCCAACCTGTTACCGAGTCTTATCTTCCTCCATGCTTTTGGGGTATAAATATTTTTGGTAATAAAGCATTGAAAGTTCAGCATGATAACCCTGCTGAACCAAAGCTGGAATATATTAAAGAAACATTGCCGGCTCATTCTATTTTTAGCTGGCCATTTGCCGTTTCATTTACAAGAGATAATGACACCTATAAATTAGAAGGTGCATATCCAAAAAATTTAGAAGAAGTTCGTATACCACGTTTTAACAATAAAATTCATAAAAACCAAAGCGTAGCATTTATTTATACGAAATTCAGTAATCCATTAACTGAGGAAGAACAGCAGTATTTGGTTGTAGGTTGCGGTCTTGTTACCGAGAAAGGAGATTATAATTTCTTTGGTCCAATGGAGATAATTGAAGAGAAAAGAAAGTCAAAAGCCAAACTAAAACACTTCCCTTCTCTCAATTGGGCATTACGCTACTCATTTGAGGATGAAAACAAACTGGTTAGAATGCCTTACCACGAATACATGGCATATGTTGATCAACCTGAAGTTGATGCTGCAACGAAACAAAACTATTTGGATAAAATTAAAGTAGCTATTACAGAACCTGAATTAGAACATTGCTTTAAATATGTAGCAATGGATGTAGATGATGATGAAGCCATTTACATTCTTTCAAAAATGAGGCAACGACTTATTGATTGTGAAAATGATAGTATTGTACCTGTTGCAGAAATGCAACAAAAAATAAGAGCGGTAGATGAATTACTTGAACATTGTTGGATTAAGAGAAGTTACTTTCCGGGATTTGCATCAATAACACGCTACCTATTAAATTGGGATAAACAAGAGTTTTTATTAGATGATTTTATTGATGAATTACAAACTAATGAAGGTCCTGGTTATCCAGATAAGTTCTTGGATTTACTTGATAATCCAAATTCGGATACTGATTATAAAAAATATGCTAGCTCTTTACGAGAAGTTAAATCAAAGTATGAAGAAAATTATGGTTTATCAAAAGATCAATTTGTTCAATTATGCTTCTTAAACTTAAAGCCATTTCAATTTCAAAGATTGCTTTCTGGCAAACTTAAATTATCTGGAGATTGGAAAAAAACAATTGATGAAGAAAAAAGATCACATTCAACGGAAGCAGTCTGTAACAACCCATATCTTCTATATGAAGAGTACGAAAGTTATCCTGAGCTTTTAGATAAAGTAACTGGTGAGGTTTTGGATAATCCGATTGAATTATTCAAAATTGACATTGCCTATTTTCCTGATACTCGCTTTGGTATTGAGCGACTAGATCTTCAGTATAAAATGTTGAATAACGATAAACGTAGAATTCGTGCATTGTTAATTAGATATTTAAGAACATTGGAGAATACAGGACATTGTTTTGCCGATGCTAATGAGGTGGAAGAAGCAATTAAAAATTATCCCTTGTTTTACAACTCAGCAACAGATTATACCTTACCTGCCAATTTTTTCCAAAATTTAGCTGCTGAGTATATAATTCATTTTGAAGAAAATGAAAGTAAACTAAAGGTCATACATGAAAATGATACAAACTACTTTTATTTAAATGAAGTTTATCAAGCCGAAGAAGAAATTGAGGCGGTTGTGGAACTACTGCTAAATGAACAAGATAATAGCGATTTATATCCAAACCTCAATACTTATTTGAACGAGAGTTGTAATACTTTAAAGGATAAATTGAAAGATTATTTTGATGAAGAACAATTTAGGATTGAAAGAACTACTTTATACGAAAACATTTATAAGAATAAATTATTTGTTTTAGCAGGAAATCCTGGAAGCGGAAAGTCGTATGAATTACTAAACATAATTACTGATTTACAACAAAAAGGTCAGAAATGTCTTGTGCTTGCACCAACTGGTAAGGCAGCGCTTAGATTAAAATCCGACCCAAAATATCCAAATATAAAGGCATCTACGATTGATAAATTCATGGCAGATGTAGAATCGGGTAAAATTAATAGGTCTAACCTACAAGAATTCAAAAACATAATTATTGATGAAATGTCAATGGTGGATTTGATGAAATTGCGCAATCTTTTTAGGTTATTCAATTTTAAAATACCATCCTTCAAACGTTTAATATTAGTAGGGGATCCCCATCAATTACCCGCTATTGGATATGGAAAAGTTTTAAAAGATATTATTTATTTTTTGAATACACATACTCAATACAACGACTCTTGCATTGAACTTCAAACTAACTGTAGGCAAGAATTAGCAGAGAGCCAGGTACTTGAATTTAGTGAAGGCTATATTACTGATGGGGAATTAAGCACTGAATTAAAAGACAAAATAATTAGCGGAAACACAAACATTTCAAAAGGATTTAGAATTCATTTCTGGGAAACAGAAAGCGAATTAAATCAGAAATTGAATGAAGAGTTCGAATACCTAACCAGCAGTTTGAAAGGAAGTAAACTTGAAAAATTAAACCAGATTTTTAAATTAAAACCGGATGGCAAAGTCACAAAAGATTTTGACTTAGAATCATTTCAAATTCTTTCACCCTATAAATCAGATTTCTTTGGAACTGGCCAAATAAACGAATACATACAAACGGATTACAAGGAAAAGCTTGAACTTGAATTAATGGATGATTGGTTTAAACAATCAGATAAAATTATTCGAACCAAAAATTATTATGTTAAAAATCGATTGATTTTATCCAATGGCTCAATTGGTTTAGTAAGGAAGGATTCGGAAGCTAAATTATATTTTCCTGAGTTGGACGAACCTATGTCTGTTTATGGGGATGATGGAATACGCTCTAGCGAGCAAGAATATTTTGACTTAGCTTATGCAATAACAGTTCATAAATCACAAGGAAGTGGATTTAATAATGTATTCTTTGTGATACCTAATAAACCTGGACTATTATCAAAAGAACTGGTATATACAGCACTAACACGAAGTCGTGAAACTGTTACTCTTTTTGTTCAAGGTAAACCGGGTGACTTGTTTGAGAAATCTGTTTTTGAAAAAGCGCGTTCCAGGTCATATACCGAATCACGAAAAACATCCTTATTACTAGATAAACCATATAGATATTATTCACTTGAAGTTGATGGTCAGTTTATAGAATCACGTATTGAGTTATTAATTTTTCAAGCATTAAAGAATGTACAAAAAGAAAAAGGTATAGGGGAAGAAAATCTATCTTTTGTTTATGAAGTAAAACCTGTAATTGATGATGTGGAACTGCCAATGAAAACAGATTTCACGATAGTTACCAAACATGGTATATGGTACTGGGAACATTTAGGAAGAATAGGTAAAAAAAGCTATGAAGAAACATGGCATAAACTAAAAAAACCTTCCTATATAAAACATAACGCATATGAAAGACTAATTACTACACACGAAAAACACGGCATTAACCCCGATAAAATAATAGAAATAATAAGGTTAATTTTATCAAATAATGTAACAACAGAAGATGCTAGTGAGAGATATTCAAAACATCATTATTCATTAAGGTAATATGGCAAATTTTATTTCGGAGGATCAAATTGAAAAAGGCTCTATAAGAATTCTTGTAGAGCAGCTCGGTTATCGTCATTTAGACTGTATGGATAAGGACTTAACCGGAAGAGATAATGAATCAGAAGTTATTATTAAACCTATACTTAAGGAGAGACTCAAAGCAATTAATAAAGATATTCCAGATAATTCTATAGAGGATGCATTCAATCAATTAACAAA
Source organism: Bacteroidia bacterium (assembly GCA_044352985.1). Lineage (GTDB taxonomy): Bacteria > Bacteroidota > Bacteroidia > B-17B0 > Aurantibacillaceae > JADJDM01. The sequence continues at coordinate 180,340 of JBILCU010000005.1, read as the reverse complement.
AAATATATTACCTCTACTTACTGTTGCTTCTAACAATGAGATTTATCGGATAATTAAAAATGGTATACAAGTAGAAATTACCAATAAAGAAGGAAGAAAAGAACCAGCATTTGTAAAAGTTATTGATTTCGAAAATGTAACTGAAAATGATTTTTTGGTAACATCGCAACTTTGGATAAAAGGAGATATTCGCCAACGCCCGGATTTAATTTTATTTGTAAATGGATTACCACTTGTTTTTATTGAGCTAAAGAACTCGAATATAGCGGTACGCAATGCATATGACGATAACTTAACCAGATATAAAAAAGTTATTCCTGCATTATTCCATTACAATGGAATCTGCATGCTAAGTAATGGATTAGAAACAAAAGTTGGCAGTGCTTTTTCAGGTTACGAGCACTTCTTTAACTGGCTGCGAGTAGAGGACGAAAAGCAATTGCCCGATGAGGCGCGCATAAAAGAATTTGCTGTTAGTTTAGACTATGCTGTAATAGGTCTTTGTCAAAAAAATAGGTTGCTCGATTATTTTGAAAATTTTATTCTTTTTTACAAAGAGTCAGTGAAAATTTGCGCGAAGAATCACCAATTCCTTGGAGTAAATAATGCAGTGAATAATTTCAGCACACGTTTATTGCATGATAAAGACGGTACAGATGAAGCCAACAAAGGCAAATTAGGTGTGTTCTGGCATACACAAGGAAGTGGAAAAAGTTACAGTATGATTTTCTTTACACGAAAAGTGTTTAGAAAATTTACTGGTAATTATACTTTCTTAATTGTTACAGACAGAGACGATTTAGATGATCAGATTTACAGAAATTTTTTGGGTGCAGGAGCATTTTCAAAAAGCGAGCAATGCCGTCCTAAAAACAGTGAAGAGTTGCGAAATATGTTGCAAACCAACAAACGTTATATATTTACACTTATTCAAAAATTTAGGTTTGATAAAGGTAAATCATATCCAATATTATCTGATAGGAATGACATAATTGTGATTGTTGATGAAGCGCATAGAACTCAATATAAAGATTTAGCAGAGAATATGCGTACTGGTTTGCCAGCAGCACAATTCATTGCATTTACAGGTACTCCATTGTTAGGTAGTAAGAAATTAACCAATGATTGGTTTGGCGGTACAGTTTCAGAATATAACTTCAAACAATCAATTGATGATGGAGCAACTGTTCCATTATTCTATCATAAAAGGGTTCCAGAAGTCTTATTACAAAATGAGAACCTCGAAGGTGATTTTGCGGATATAATAGAAGATGAAAATCTATCGGCTCAAGATCAGGAAAGATTAGAGAGAGAATTTGCACAAGAATTATCGGTATTGAAAGCCGAAGATCGTTTAAATACTATAGCGGAAGACATTGCGTACCATTTCCCAAGAAGAGGATACCTTGGAAAGGGAATGGTAATTTCAGTTGACAAATTTACCGCTGTTAGAATGTATGATAAGGTTCAACTTTATTGGAAACAAGGGTTAAAAGATCTTAATGCTGAAATTGTAGCTGCTAAAACAGAAGAAGAAAAAGGTGAATTAACAAGAATACGCAATTGGATGAAGCAGGTGGAGATGGCAGTTGTAATAAGTGAAGAGGCAGGTGAGGAAGAAAAGTTTACTGCTCAAGGGTTAGATATAAAACCGCATCGTAAAAAACTAAATGAGGTTGATGAAAATGGTTATGAATTAGAAGACAAGTTCAAGGATCCAAACGATAAATTGCAGTTGGTTTTTGTTTGTAGTATGTGGCTTACAGGATTTGATGCACCAACAGTATCTACTTTGTATATGGACAAACCAATGAAAGATCACACCTTGATGCAAACAATTGCAAGAGCAAATCGTGTGACCGATCATTTAATACATGGCAAGCCAAAGAAGAATGGTTTAATTGTAGATTACTATAACGTATTCCGAAATCTAAAGAAAGCATTCGCTTCTTATGGAGGGGGCTCTAGAAGTACAGATGATAATGAATCTCCGGTAAAAGAGAAAGATAATTTGTATGAACTTTTAAAAAATGCAATTAACGAATGTGTTGCTTGGTGTGAATCAATTGGCGTGGACCTTAGTGAAATAGAGCGTTCAAATACAGTCTTTCAGAACCTAAGTCTTTTTGATGATTATGCTGATATAATACTTCAGACCGATCAACAAAAGCAGCAATTCAAAGTTTACGATAATACCATTGATGCTCTATATGATGCTTGCAAACCTGAGATTCTAAAACGTAAGAAAGAATTTGCAATGAAAAATGTGATTCATTATTTAAGAGATGTTATAGATGGCAGAGCTGATAGAACTAATTTAGATGCTGCTAAAAGAAGAATAAGTGAACTGTTGGATGAAAGTATAATTGCACAAGAAGAAGTAAAAGACAAACCAAATGAAGAGACAAAAGAACCTGATTCAAATTTTTCTGAAGCCAAAAAGTATTATATAACTGCTTGGAAGGCGATTGATTTAAGTAAATTAAATATTGAAAAACTTAGGACGCAATACAAAGAGGCGAAGCACAAGAATATTGAAATAAATGACCTTCGCGCTTTTATTACGGATAAGCTGTATGCAATGATGCAGAATAACACAACACGATCTTCATTCGCACAAAAACTCCAAGAAATAATTGACAGATATAATTCTGGAGGAGCATTAACTGACGATTACTTTAATGACCTAGTGAACTTTGTAAATAATTTAAAAGAAGAAGAAGAAAGACATATTAAAGAAGGTTTATCTGAGGAAGAATTAGAGATGTTTGATTTACTGAAAAAAGAGAAACTTACAAAAGATGAATCACAAAAAGTTAAAAATGCATCAAAGGCTCTCCTAAAGCGACTTAAAAAAGAGAAGCCTACTGTGCTTGTTAACGATTGGCATAAAGACACTATAACGCGGTTACAGGTCCAAGATGTAATAAAAACTATTCTTGACGAACAATTGCCTAAAAGTTATGATGAAATTTATGGAGCTAAGTGTGATACAGTTTTTGAACATCTTTTAGGTATGGCAGTATTGGGAGATAAAAGAGCATTTGTAAATTAATTTTAAATATGACACCAGAAGAATTCTACGCATTTTCATACGAAATTATTAATTGGGGAAATATTCCTATAAGTTCTAAAAACTGTGGTATAGGTTGTATTTTTTGTAAAGTTCATAGAGATCCTATCCTTAAGCGCTTTCCTAAACTGCCAGAAATTACATTGCCTGATTTATATGAAGGGTTCAAATTTATTAATGATAGCCATAATTTTGTTCGCTTAGGTGCAGGTGTAATGGTTGCCGCTCATACAGATCCGTATTTACACCCGTTGATTTATGATTTCATAAAACATGCTTCAAATTATTTTCCCAATAAAAAAATAACGACTGTATCAACCGGGAGTTATATTCCTGAGGATAAAATTGATTTTCTGCATTCAATCCCCAATTTTGGTATCGATCTCTCTTTGGTTACTATGCAGGGACAAAGAGAAACTATAGTTCCAAGACCAACAAGAGAAAGATTAGAAACCTTACTTAAAGAAGGGCCAATTCGCAAAATATCATTGATGTTTACTGGTGATTTGGATGCATTAAAACGTGATTTAGATAAATTGATAGGACTTAATTGGCACATTAAGGCAAGAGAAATATTAGTACGTAGAGTTGAATACACTAAGTTTTCCCCTGAAAAACTAAATAGCATTTCGTATGCTAGTATTGATGGTTATGAAAAATGTGTAAATTTTTTAAAAGAAAATTACCCTTTTGTTAAATTTACAGTACCTTACTTAGATGATGTATATTTGAATGGAGAAGAAAATGAATATTTTAGTCAGGGAAAAGAGAGATTAGCCAATTTAAAATCCCGTTTTATAAAAGACTCAAATTCTTTCTTCAATGTTATTTGTCCTGAATCTTCCTATAATTATTTTGCCAAAGAACTAGAAGGCATAAGTAATATTGACCTTCATCTTGTAAAAAACCAATTATATGGAGGTTCTGTAACTATTGCTGGATTATTAAATCATGAGGATATAATTAATCAATTTCATCCTGCTAAAAAGGAAGGAATTATTGTTTTACCAAAAGAAATGTACGACCATGAATCCAAAGATATAACAGGAAGAGAAATAAAGGAATTAGAAACTCTATACAATACAGAGATATGGAAAGCCTAGGTTTCTGGAAAATATTAAGAGTACTTACAACCAACGCTTGTAATTACAAATGTGTTTTTTGTCATAACGAGGGTCAGGAAAAATATTCAGGAATTAATAATGAGTATTTAAAGTATGATGACTTTATTTCAATTGTTACAGCCATTAAAAAAAGTGGTTTAAGGGAAATTCAATTTAGCGGAGGAGAACCGTTTATGAACCCAGATACCCTTGAAATGATTAAATGGGTGAACAACAACACTGATTTAGAAATTGGTTGTGCAACAAATACTCAGTATTTGGATATTGGTATGATGAAGGAATTGGCTAAAACAAGAGTTAATTTGCACATACAATTTCCAACTTACAATAAAATTAAATTCCAATCCATTACTAAGACAGATTTATTCGATCAACTCATGATTAATTTGCGTAATCTGAAAATTAATAATGTGCGTTTTAGTTTGAATTATGTTCTACTTACTCCTAACATCGATGACTTTAAAGATATTTTACCATTTCTTTATGAAAACGGAATTTCATTAAAGCTATTGCCATATGTAAATGAAAAGACCTTAAAATATAATGAGTTTGAAAAAAACATTATTCCATTTTTAAACGGCTTAAGTTATAAATATGAGGATCAAAAAAACGGGTCTTTAAAGTGGTGGCTTAAAGCTCCAAATGGAGAAACAATAAATATAAAATACATCAATTCTCCATGCTTTAAATATGAATTTGATAATTGCAAAAACTATGGGGAAATCAGAATAACGCCAGGATTGGAGTTACAATCGTGTTTAATTAACCCTGAAGGAAATCTAAAAATAGATTTTGAAACTACTGTAAATAATCACGATAAAATAAATGACCTTTTTCAGAAATCATGGAAGAATTTTACGCACTGCTAAGAGATTACAATAGAAAATTGGATCTAAGCAGTCTTCCTGCCTGGACTAAAATATATACAGAAGAAAACCCTCCTACATATTGGAGTGAATTATATAAGATATTGAGTAACCTACCACGAGAAAATTCAATTTTGGAAGTTGGGAGTGGTTTGGGAGATATTGTTGCATTAATTAAGCATCTTGGATTTAAATCAATAAAAGGTATTGAAAAGGATGAAAAGATGGCAAGAATTGCAAATTCAAAATATCTTCATTTTTTTGAAGAAAATGAAGTAATAGAAAATGATGTTTATCCAAATTATTCAATTGATTCTGATATTTTAATAATGGTCAATTGCGTCTATTTTGATGGTATAAAAAACAAATCAGAATATTTGAGACACCTAAAAAATTATTTTGATATTTCATGTGCAAGGTATTTCATATTAGAGGTTATTGATAGCTCATTCAAAGTAAACTCAGAGGTGTTTCCGGAGTTTGTAAGAATAGATAGACAAGATCTCGAAGTTACGTTTGGCGACAATATTGTTCTTTCGCAGATCACCTATGAGTACCCAAGAAATACATCTACTAAACGAATTTATTTAATTAAAAAATGAATAGAATTGTAATTGTTACTTCAGAATTTGGAAAGCAAGGAGGTGGATTATCTAACAGTTGCTTTAAGTTTGTACAACTCTTAATATCAATTGATTTTGAAGTGAAAGTTGTTATTTCTTCAAACAATACTGATAAAGAAAAAAATAGAGTTGATGATTGTGATATAATAGTGAATTCTGTACATATAACTAAGGGAGGTTATAAATCTGATTTGCATAAGCATTTATTTTTTAGAGCGCATATTTCTAATGTTTACGAACAACTAAAGGATATTATTCCAACTGCAATAATTGCATTTGGAGGTGGCGAAAACTCGCTATTTGCAAGCGAAATCAATAAATACTTTAATACAAAATTAATTATCATGTTGCGTGGTTCAGAAATTAATTTAGCAATTTCTGATTCAAGTTTATATTATTCTAACTACGAAAGTCTGAAAAATGCTAGTGTAGTTGTCGGATTAACAAATGAGTTAATTGATAGGGCAAAGCAAATATACTTTAATCCTAACAATATATACTTGATCATCCCAAATTCAATTGATTTCAAACAACATATAAGTACCAGTCGTAATGAGAATAATGTGATCATCGGTGTTGGGGCCAGAAATATAAATGAAAAGAAGGGAATAGCGAATTTAATACATGCATTAAGTCATCTTAATACACAATCCAATATAAATTTTAAATTGAAAATTGCTGGTGAAATTGACAATGATCTTCATATTATATATAAAGAGTTAGCTAATTCGCTTAAAGTCAATAATGATATAATATTTCTGGGTAATTTAACTAAGGAATTGTTTTATAAAGAAATGAAACAATGGGATTTAGTAGTTCAAAGTTCTTTTTGTGAAGGGTTCTCCAATACTATAGGTGAAGCTATAGGAATTGGTAAACCATTTATAACAACTAATACAGGATTTATTGCCGAACAGATCAAGGATAAATTTCCTGAATTAGTATTTGATAATTTTTCTCCGGAACATATGGCGAATAAAATATTAAAAACTTTTAGGTCTGGAGAATTACAAAAACAAAGCATTGAAGCTGCAGAGTATATGAAACCATTAGTCACTAATGAAGTAGTTAAACAACATTGGGTTTCATTATTCGAAAAATTAAAATTAAAAAAGCCTTTTTATTCAATTTCTATCCAGCATATATTAAGTGTGATTCTGCACGATATTTCAGAAAAAAATTACAGTAATATTGATATACCTAAAGTTGAATTTGAAAAGTTATGTAATTTGGTTTATTCAAAAGGCTTTCGCTTTGTTTCTGCAAAAGAATATTTTTCTAGTGAAAAGAAAGACAATTTAATTATTTGCACTTTTGATGATTCCTATCAAGGCGTATATGATTTAGGTTTTCCAATTCTAAAGAAATATGGTTTTACTGCAACTATTTTTGTTTGTAGTGATTATATTAATATTACTAATTCATGGAATAAGAAGGACAAGTCTAATAGAAACCATTTAGACCTAGAATCTCTAAAACAATTGCAGAACAATTTCTGGGAAATTGGCTCCCACGGAACAAATCATTTTTCATTTTTAAGACTAGACGAAAAACAACTTTTAAGGAATTTAGAAGAATCAAAAAAGGAATTAGAATTTCATTTTGAAAATGTTGTTTCTTTTGCATACCCATATGGAGACTACAATCCATTTATAGCAGGACTAACTAGAAAATTATATAAAAATATATTTGTTGTTGATTCAGGTGGCACACATATTTTTATGGATAGACATCAAATTCGGAGATATTCAACAGATGAACTGATTAAAATTCTTAACGTATGAAAGTAGTTGGAATTTTACGTGGCTTTCCTGGGTTAGGCAGAGTAGTTGCAGGTATTGAAGTATTGAAGCAATTTCAATTAAAGACAAATGCAAAGGTCAAGATCTTTACTTATTTACAAGGATTTGAGTATTGCAAAAATATCTTTAACACTTCGGATATATTTTTAAATAATGATATTTCAAGTATTGGGATTATTCCTGTAAGTAAAAGCGGGGAAATGATAATTGATGAAATTGAAATTTTTGACCCAGATTTAATTCTAATAGATGGCGAACCTTTACTATTAGCAACTATTAAATTGCGATTCCCAAAATTAAAAATTCTTACTTTGCTAAATCCTTTTGACATAAATAATCCTTACAACAAACTAAGTAGTCAACTATTTTTCAAGGATTGCTATGCTAAGGCAGATTACGCTGTTGTTCACGGACTTTGGAAAGTGAGAAAACCAACTGAGTTTTATAATAAATATATTTCAATAAATACTATTTTAAGAACTGATGTTGTTGATATTAACATTAATTCAAACCGTAACTCAAACAGAATAGTCTGCATTTTAGGCGGAGGATCGGTAAACGGAAGCGAAGCCTTTTTCGAAAACACCTTAAAAATTGCCAATAATGCAATTTTAATTGCAAAATATTATTCAGATTATAAAATGGATATATTTTGTAGTTCTGACAAAATATATAACCATTTGATTAAATCTATATTTGGAACCGAAAACATTATATTACACAAAAGATTAAAATCACCCAATCAATTGTATCAAAATACAAAGCTTGTTATAGCAAGGGCAGGAAGAAATACTATAAGTGAATTATTATACCAAAAAATTCCTTCTCTCCTTTTTGCAACAAGTTGTAATTTTAGAGGATCTGAACAATTTGCTAATTTAGAAAAAGTTCAACAACTTACTAATAGTTTGATTATTGGGATTGATATTCAATCTGAAGAACAAAAAATATTAGAATCATTTGATTTTCTTATAAAAAACAAACCGGAAAAAGATTTTTCTTGGAATTGTGGAAACCAAGAAATAGAAAAATTCATTTTAGATCACTACGCTTTATGAAGTTGAAATATTTGTTTTCTATTTCCTTAAGTTTAGATGTATTTTGAATATAATTGTCAAGTTCATTTTTAATGAACAAATTGTCCATTCTTGCAATTGCCTTTTTTTCAACAAGTCCAATCTCACTTAAATAATCATTTAATTGAGTTGGAAAAAAATTTCTATCGACAAAGACTGTGTCATTATAAAATTGAGCTTGCTTAAATCCATGAATCGCTACAAGAAAGTCCTTGTCTGTTTCCTTATTTACATGCCAATAATTTTCGAAATGTGATAAATAGCGCCAATGTTTTTTAGCATGCAAAAAACCTTTTCTATATATATCTTTATAAAACTGTTCATAATCGTGTAAACCAAATACCTCTTTTCCAAAATAAAAGTGACAACCTATTTCAGCCATTCGATCATAAGTATCACTTTCTGGGCGTAATGAAGTTCCTTCCTTTGGTATAAAATTAATAGCTTTCGGTAAGTACTTAGTACGGTATAAATGAGGGCCTCCCCCACGAGGTACACCATAAAATTTATCTAATATTCGACCTTGTATTTCAAAAAAGTAATCTTCCAAGTTCTCAGCTATAGAAACTATTTTAGTAATACAATCTTCTGTTACCAAAATATCCGCATCAATCGCTAATGTCCAATCTTTGTTGCAGTCTATACCAATTTCGAAAGTTCTTTTAACCGCATTACTAAAAGGTGTTTCGTTTATGATAAATAAATTTTCTTCAGATACTTGTTTTTTTAATAATTCTAGACAATACCCTAACGTTCTTTCATTGGAATGACGAACCACAATAGCTATATTATTTCTCATAGATTGGATTAACTGGGAAATTTACACGCTTTCCATTGCAATTTATTTCAAAACTATCATTAATCTCAATAATACCATAACCTGGAGAAGAATTTTCAAAAGCCCATTTCACTTCTCTATCAAATTGGAAAGATGCTGATGGTGGTGAATAATAGATAACATTATTTCTTATTTTTATTAATGTTTGGTGTTGATGACCATATAATATCAATTTTACATTTTGATATCTATCTACAATTTCAAAAAACTCATCGTAGTTTTTTAGCATTTTTTCATCTTTCCATGTACCCGAATAAATAGGAGGGTGATGGATTATAATAATGGAGGGCGACAATGAATTTTTATATAAATCTTCCTCTAAAAACTCAAGTTCTTTTTTTTCTAGTTTACCGCGTGCTTTATTTTTTCCTTCCGTATCTTGAGTTACGCTATTTAATAGAGTAAAATGTATGTTTTTTATGTTAAAACTCTTATTATTACAAAGTTTCCAATATGGAGAAATATTTTGTAACACTTTTAAATCATCGTGATTTCCTGGAATCCAATAACATGGAATTGAAAGAACAGATAAAACACTATCAAGTAATTCATAAGACTCTTTAAACCCCTTATCACTTAAATCGCCACTTAAAACTACAAAATCATATAGTTCTTCATTTTTTATGATATCATTAATTATTTCAACAAATAATTCATAAATAGGAATATTATGCAACAAATCCTCCTTGTGTTGTGGCAGATGAATATCTGTAATTTGAATAAATCTAATCACAGAACAAAACAATTAGCAAATACATAAAACTTATTTTACTATTTAAAAACTAATTTAATTACTATTTTCTTGATTTTGGATCAATTATTTTAATCTTCAATTTGAGTTCTTCGTTTTGCTTGTAGTAATAATAGGCTGTGAAACCTAACACAATAGCTACCCCTCCTAAAATTAAAATTGCATTTGCGTTGTTATTCTTGTTTGTTGCTGCTTGTACAGCGGTTAATTGTTCTATCGGCATTTTGCCGAATAAGGCTTGCATTACTGGATCCATGGTATTTTGTTTTTATAGGTTAATATTACATGATTTTCATAACCCCATGCAATTGCATAAGGGCCGTATGTCAATACACTGAGTTCGGTGCCGGGCAGTTGATACTTATTATCGTATACGCTATAATCTAATCCCATGCCTGTAAGATATTTCTTATAAACTTTAAGGTAGTAGCTATTGCCTAATGTTGCCCCAATTAAATTTATGTTTCCTACAAGTGGGCTTGTTACTACCGTTGTTGAAGTTGGAATTACTTCTTTTGAAACATTACTCTGCTCGTTCAGCTTTTCGGGTTTTGGAGTTGTTACATTAGAAGTCTCATTAATTTCTTCTTGAAGTTGTTTTTCAGCCGCTAATCGTTTCTTCTCATTGTGATATTCATCAGCACATTTAGGATTGCAAAAAATGGTACTTCTGTGAGCAGCCATAAATTCAACACCATCATTAGGACATACCCGGTACCTGTCGGAATTTGGGTCCAGTCTATAAGGACTTTTAGGTCTTGGAGTTAATAAGTTTTTTGAATTCATGGTTCAAAATTAAAAATAAAACGTTACATTTGTGGTACGTTTTATCAACACGTTAATAACAACTAAGTATGAAAAAGGATAAACCAAATCAAAATGTTGAGATTCTAATGAATAGTTTGGGTTTAACACAGGCGGGAATTCTAAATGCTTTTCCGAGGTTACTAGAGCCTTTGGCCAAGCCTTCTGATCTTGGATTTACCCGAAGAGAATTTTTTTATTGGACGGAAAAAAAAGTAGTAGATATTCCGAAGGAAGAGGAAGTACAAAGTGGTTGGAGCAGATTGAATCTCGTTGAAGTTGTTTGGATAAAATTAGCCCAGGAATTAAGAAAGTTCAATTTTCCATTCTCGTTTTTAGTACAATTAAAAGAGCTGCTTTTTACGGATATTCTTAAGATATATCTAAATGATACAAATGCAGTGTCAAAACTTATGCATGATTCTTTCAAAGATAAATCAACTATTGATTCATTTTTATTCCTTCTTGAAGAGGAAAGAAATGCTGAACCCGACCGAGATCCAATGAGGATTGTTTGCACACCTTTAGGAGCAATGCTTGGTGAAATATTACTTTCTAATAAAAGAATTACGCTTTTAATTTTACCTGAAGGGGATCAGTATAAAATTGCTTTTGAAGGCTATACTCTTCAGAATATTGATCAAAAAGAAATAGGTGAAATAAAAAGTAAAAATCATGTTACCATATTTCTAAACGAATTAATAAGTGGCTATTTATTGGATAAAAATTATGAAAAAATTAATGAAGAGTTTGGTTTTATTTCAGTGGAAGAAAAAGAACTTATCAAAGTCATTCGCGATAAACAAGTGAAAGAGATTCATATTAAAAAAGATTACAATGAAGTCCTAACATATACTGCCACATCAAAAAATGAAATTAAAGATGATAAAGTGCAGATGATAAAGAAACTATTGCGCATGAATGAATTTGATGATGTTAGAGTTGTTTTGCGTAATGAAAAACACCTTTACATAGAAAATAAGAAAAAAGTAAAAATACGACCCGTGGATACGGCTGAAAAAAATAACAAGAATTAAAACCCTGTAGAAAGGCTTTTAGTTGCATCCATGCAACAAAATGCTAGAAAAAAATGAAGTAAAGAAAAATGACAAAAAAAGACTCTCCATTGCTGAGTTAAGAAAAATGAAGAACTATGAAAATGTATCGGAAGAACAAGCACAGGAAATCATTTTTGCGGTCAGAAACCTGGCGGTGATGTTTTATGAACACTTAAATAAAAAAATAAAGGAAAAAGATAAAGCGAAAAATGAAATACAAAAAGAAATCGAAGTAACGGAAAAAACAAGGAGGCCTGTTACTAATAATAGTAAAAGAAAAAAAGCGGCTTAAAAACAAAAAAAAGTAAAGATGACACCAGAAGAAAAATTAATCGCATCGAGATTTGGGAAGTACAGCCCCAATATGATTAAAAAAGTAGAAAGCAATCTTGCTGTAATGTATACACGTGTTTCGAGTAAGGAACAGTTCGATAAAAATATGTCAATTGAAACTCAAACCAATACCATCAAAGAATTTGCACAAAAAAATAATCTAATTATTGTAAATTCTTTTGGTGGAACTTTTGAGAGTGCTAAAACAGATGGCAGAAAGGAATTTCAGCGTATGTTGGATTTTATTAAATCCAGTAAAGGAAGAATAGGAACTATCTTAGTTTTCAAATTGGCCCGATTTAGCCGAACTGGAGGAAAAGCTATAGCAATAGTAGATGAACTTCGTGAAAAACACGGAATACATGTAACATCAGTTACGGAATTAATAGATACTACAAATCCAAATGGTGTGTTGTTTCAAGATATTCAATTGATATTTGGTCGTTGGGACAACGAACAGCGTAAACAAGTAGCCATGGCCGGAATGAAAGCAAAATTTGAAAAAGGTATTTGGGTTGTAAAACCACCTCAAGGATACGATATTGTAAAAAATAATGGTGAGCGAAAAATTATTCTGAATGATGATGGCCGTAAAATAAAGAAGGCTTGGGACTGGAAGTTACAAGGATTAAAGAATGAAGAAATTATTAATAAGCTTAAATCACTTGGTGTAAAAATGTATAAGCAACAAATACATAAGATTTTCACTAACCCTTTTTATTGTGGTTTAATTTCACACGGAATGTTGGATGGAAAAGTAGTTGAAGGCACGCATGAAAAGATGATATCAATTGAGGTTTTCATGAAAGTAAACGATTTGCTTACCTTAAATTCTACACGTTATGGTGTACCTCATAAATTGGAAGATATTAATATTCCATTAAAGGTTTTTGTAAAGTGCTCGGATTGCAATCAGCCTTTTACAGGATATATTGTCAAGAAGAAGAATTTGTATTACTATAAGTGCAGAACAAATGGCTGTAAGTGCAATAAAAGCGCTAAATCTATGCACGAATTATTCTGTAATAACCTTAATAATTACCAAATTAAGGATGATTTAACGGAAGCCATAAAAATGGAACTGGAATACACTTTTTACGAATTAAATAAAGAAAATTCGGAAAAAGAAAGGGAGCTAAAAATTAGAATGACTGAGCTTAAAAAGAACATCGAAAAGTTGGAGGAAAAGTACTTCATTAAGGAAGAAATGAGCAAAGATACTTATGATAGATTTTTAGTAAAATACCGAGATGAGTTCACTCTAATTCAAAAGGAATTGGATAGTTGCACGGTTTCAATTTCGAACCTTCAGGAAATGCTAAATGAAGTAGTTGTTTTATGCAGAAACCTAAGTAAACTGTGGCATGAAGGCAGTATTGGCTTAAAGGAGAAACTACAAAGGTTATTGTTCCCGTCCGGTTTAGTATATGACAAGAAAAAAGGGGTATTTCGAACTCCTGAAATAAATTCAGTAATAACTGAAATCTCTCGATTCAAGGGCGGTTTAGCTAAAATAACAAAGGGACTTACCCCTTTTTTAGGTGATAAGTCCCTTTCTGCGGAGAAAGAGGGATTCGAACCCCCGGACCTGTAACAGTCAACAGTTTTCAAGACTGCCGCATTAGACCGCTCTGCCATTTCTCCGCTGCAAAAGTACTATTTTATTTTCATCTACAAATTTTTTTCGAAAATTTATTCTGCTATTTTTGTAATACATCAATTAAATAGCGTGAAATTTAACTATATCATTTCCAACATAATTTTAACTTACTTATTATTAACCGGTTCACTTGTTTTTGCTAATAAAAACCTGAATGCGTTTTTCGCATACTCTGTTTTTTACAGTCCCGAAAGAGGAAGTTACGTCGAAACTAATTTAACTATCATCAGTAAAACCTTAAATCATAAAAAAGTTAATTCAAAACAAGAAGCTTCAGTAAATGTTTTTATCACTTTTTCCGACCAAAACAACGCTGTTAAAGCAGGTAATAAATACAATGTAATTTCACAATCATTAAACGATACAAGCATATCAAAAAATTTAATTGATGTACAGCGTTATTTTCTTAAGCCTGGAAAATACAAGGTAGAAGTGAGCTTGAGCGACAACAATTCACCTGATAAAAAAGTATTCGATTTTAATGAAGAGATTACTATTGCTTACGCAACTCAACAAGTCAATTTATCAGATATTGAATTAGTTGATAGTTATCAAAAAACTGAAAAAAACAATTCGCTTTCAAAAAGTGGTTTTGATTTGATTCCTTTCTCCATTAACTATTATCCCGAAAACAGTAATAAACTTATTTTTTATAATGAAGCTTATGGAACCGACTCTGTTTTAGGTAATGATCAAAAAGTAGCTTTTGTTTATTATCTGGAAGCTGCTGAAACACTTGAGAAAATTGATGGTTATTTTGGAGTTTCAAAACAAAAAACACAAAAAGTAAATGTGTTGTTTTCTCAAATGGATATTGCACAACTTGTTTCAGGTAACTATAATTTAGTTTCTGAAATCAGAGATGAAAAAGGAATGGTATTGGCACAAAAGAAAATTTATATTCAAAGAAGAAATAAACAAGCTAAAATTGATCTTGAAAATTTAGGAGCTATAAACGCAGAAACAATTTTCACTAACAAATACACAAATAAAGATTCACTAAAAGAGTTTATTGCTTGTTTGTGGCCTATTTCAAGCGAAGTAGAGCGTAACTGGCAGGAAACGCAAATTAAAAATGCTGATGTGAAAATTATGCAGCAATACATTTATGCATTTTGGAAAAACAGAAATGATAAAAATCCCGAAGCCGAATGGCATAAGTATTTTGAGCAGGTGCTTTATGTAAATAAAATATTGGCTTGTGGAAAAATGAAAGGTTATTTTACCGATAGAGGTAGAGTATATTTACAATATGGACCACCGGATGCTCAGCAACAAGTACCAAACGAACCAGATACTTATCCATACGAAATCTGGCAATATTACCGCATTAAAGATCCACAAACGGGTCAGTTTCAAACCAACAAACGATTTGTGTTCTGGAACAAAGATTTGGATGGAAGTTGTTACAGGTTATTACATAGTGATGTTCGTGGTGAATTACGCGATAGTCGTTGGCAAATGCGTTTAAAATCTCGTACACAAAACAATGTGAATTTGGATGTAGAAAACCCAAACATGAATACATATGGAACTGGTATTGATGATTTGTTTTCCAATCCGCGTTAATTTATAAAATGAGCAATTTAAAAGTAGCAGTTGTTATTCTTAACTGGAATGGAAAACACTTTCTTGAGAAATTTTTACCATCTGTTCTAAAATTTTCGCCATTCAACTCTGTTTTTGTTGCAGATAATTGTTCTAGTGATGATTCTATAGCCTATCTAAAATCCAATTATCCAGATGTAAACATTGTTTTAAATTCAGATAATGGTGGTTTCGCTAAAGGATACAATGATGCACTTAAAAAAATTCCGGCTGAATATTATATCCTTCTGAATTCAGATGTAGAAGTAAGCGAAAACTGGATAAATCCAATTATTGAGTTTATGGATGAGCTCCCAACTGTCGCCGCTTGTCAGCCTAAAATTTTATCCTATATCGATAGGTCAAAATTTGAATATGCGGGCGCATGCGGCGGTTTTATGGATAAATATGGCTATCCTTTTTGCAGGGGAAGAATGTTTGATGTTTGTGAAACAGATGAAGGTCAATACAATGATATTGCCGAAATAGTTTGGGCAACTGGCGCGTGTATGTTTGTACGCGCAAATGTTTTTAACCAATTAAATGGTTTTGATGAAGATTTTTTTGCGCATATGGAAGAAATAGACCTTTGTTGGAGAATGAGAAATTTGGGTAAACAAATTTTTGTGATTCCTCAATCTACAGTATATCATGTTGGCGGCGGCACACTCAATAAATCAAATCCAAAAAAAACGTTTTTAAATTTTAGGAATAATTTAGTGATGCTTTTGAAAAATGACGCTTCATCATTTATTTTATTAAAAATTACTTATCGATTACTATTAGATGGAATAGCAGGATTGGTGTTCATAAGTAAAGGGAAATTCGCAGATTGCTTTGCCATCATTAAAGCACATTTTGCTTTTTACGGATTGATATCAAAAACATTAGCTAAACGCAAAATAATTTTTTCCCATCCAGATTTTAATTCAAGCAATAAGCTTGTACTAAACTCAAATGTCGTATTTCAATTTTACGTTAAAGGAAAAAAAACATTTGCAGACCTTAATTTTAATAAATGATTTTGGACATAAATCTATGCTATAAATCAAGATTTTTAGTAGTCATAAACAATTACTTTAACAAAATAATTTGTAGTTGGTCAATCAAAAAAACTTAACGAAATTCGAACTCACAATGGAAACAGTTACCCCTTATTCTTCTACCACTGAAAGCAAAAAAAAGCAAGTTGCAAAAATGTTTGACAACATTGCTTTCAGATACGATACACTCAACCAGGTTTTATCTGCAGGGGTTCATCATAGATGGAGAAAAACAGCTGTTAAGCAATTTATAAAATTAAAGCCTAAAAACATTTTAGATATTGCAACAGGAACAGGTGACTTTGCAATAGCATCATTGGCTGCTCAACCCGAAAAAATTGTTGGAGTTGATATTTCTGAAGGAATGCTAAAATATGGCAGAGAAAAAATCAACAAACAAAATTTATCAGAAAAAATAACTTTAGAATTTGGAGATGCAGAACATCTTAATTTTAGCGATAATTTTTTTGATGTGATTACCGTTTCTTTTGGCGTTCGTAATTTCGAAAACCTGGAAAAAGGCTTGTCCAATATGTTGAGGGTTTTAAAGCCGGGCGGGAAAGTAGTGATAATCGAATTTTCAAAACCAAGAGGGTTTTTTAAATACATCTATAATTTTTATTTCCGTTTTATTTTACCAATAATTGGAAGGGTTTTCTCAAAAGACCAAGCGGCATATAGCTATTTACCGGCTTCAGTAAATGCATTCCCAGATTTCGAAAATTTTACTGCAATTTTAGATAAAGTTGGCTTTACAAAATCAACTTATATTTCGCTCACCTTTGGAGTTGCATGTATTTATACTTCTGAAAAATAATCTGCTTATAACGTTAAATTGTATTGATACTGATTTTTTTATGTTTATCTTTTTTAAGTTAACTATTTCAAACAATTAACCTTGTTTAACACATAGTCACTCAAATACAAAAATTAACATATTATTGACAAAACAAATTACTTAAGTAGTTGCATTTCCTTCCATTTCAGAGTAAATTTGGTTTAATGAATACAGTTGGTGAAAAAATACGTCAATTAAGACTATTGGCAGGGTTGAGTCAGGAAAATATTGCTGACGAAATAGGCATGAGTCATGGTAATTTTGGCAAGATAGAGCGCGGAGAGATTGATATAAATACCCAACACTTATTTGCAGTTGCAAAAGCCTTAAAAGTTGATGTAATCGATTTATTTGATTTCAACAATAGTAATTCAGTAAGAGATACAAAAAATAAATTTGGCTTTGCTACCAAAGCTGATATTGAAAAATTAACTGAGTCATTGAACTCACTTAGTAAAGCAATAGAAAGTATCAGAGTTCAGGTTCAACCCTCAAACAAAAAAAACCCTACATCTAAAGCAAAAATCAAGAAAAAATAATTGATTAACTTTTTGCTAAATTTTCTTGAATGATTTTAAAGTAATTACATGCTTTTAATAATCTACTCCCATACCAAGAAAACATCTCGCCATCCACTAAAATTAGGTTAGCATTAGGTAAATGTTTTTTAAAATATTCTAAGTGATGTTTTTTAAATGGATAAGGCTCTGAAGACAAGAATACAACTTCAGGA
Source organism: Bacteroidia bacterium (assembly GCA_044352985.1). GTDB lineage: Bacteria > Bacteroidota > Bacteroidia > B-17B0 > Aurantibacillaceae > JADJDM01. The sequence goes on along the minus strand of JBILCU010000005.1, from coordinate 162,131 downwards.
TTATAAGTTTGTAAGTCGTTTATTGATAATGCAGGATAACGAGAATCTTCAGATTGTATTGCATTTTCAAAACCGCAACGTATAAGCATGTCGTTAATAAATGTTTTTTTACCTGCCGCCATTATTGGATTATTCCAAATTAAATAACAAATTTTTTTAGAGTGAGTAAATTTTATCAAATTAGAAAAGCTATAATTAATCTCATTAATCATTTTATGAGCAATAGTTTCTTTCTTGAAAAGTTTTCCCAATTCATTTATCATATTTAAAGCATCTTCTAACGTAAAAATATCACTGATCCAAACCGGAAAATGTTTTTGTAATTCTTCAATCTGTTCTCGATCATTTTCCTCTTTATTTGCAATTATTAAATCAGGCTGTAAGGCTTTTATTTTTTCTAGGTTTAATTGTTTGGTTCCTCCAACTTTAAATTTTGATTTGTAAATTTCTTCGGGATGAATGCAAAACTTTGTGATTCCAATTAGATTATTTTCAAGACCAAAATCATAGAGTAATTCTGTTTGAGAAGGAACAACAGAAATTATTCGATGAGGCATGATTTTAAATTTCAACTTGTTGCCTAGTTGATCTATTGTTTCAATCATCTTGATTATTTTTAAAAAATGCTAAAAAACAAATTTAAAATTTAACTTTAGTTATAAGATTAAAAAGTATTTGCATTTTTACATTTATAAAAAACAACATATTTGCTATGAGTAAAATCTTAATTAAAAAAGCCACTATAATAAACGAAAACGAAAAATTTGTAGCTGACTTATTAATAGAAAATGATATTATTTCAAAAATAGAATCAACCATTGACAACGACTGCAATGCCATTGAAATTAATGCAGAAGGTTTGTATTTAGTGCCTGGAGCTATTGACGACCAAGTGCATTTTAGAGAGCCTGGTTTAACTCACAAAGGCGAAATTTATACAGAAGCAAAGGCAGCAGTAGCAGGCGGTATCACATCCTACATGGAAATGCCCAATACCAATCCGCAAGCTGTAACTATTGAGGAGTTGAATAAAAAGTATGAACGCGCGGCACAATGCTCGTTGGCTAATTATTCTTTTTTTATGGGAACCACTAATCAAAATTTAGAGGAAATAAAAAAAGTTGATTTTAAAAATGTATGTGGTTTAAAAATTTTTATGGGATCCTCAACCGGTGATATGCTTGTGGATAACCAAAAAACACTTGAAACCATTTTCGGAAATGTTGATGCGCTAATTGCAACGCATTGTGAGTTTGATCCATTGGTTAAAAAAAGACAGCAAGAAATAATTGAACAATATGGAGAAGAAATTGACGCTAGTTTTCATCCAATTATCAGAAATGAAGAAGTGTGTTATCAATCATCTAAATTAGCCGTTGATTTAGCTAAAAAATATGGAACACGACTTCATATTTTACATATTTCTTCTGCGAAAGAATTAGCTTTATTTACCAATAAAATTCCATTAAAAGAAAAGAAAATAACCGCCGAAGCATGTATTCATCATTTATGGTTTAGTGATGAAGATTATAAAACAAAAGGCAATTTTATAAAGTGGAATCCTGCAGTTAAAACACTGTACGATAGAGATACTATTTTACAAGCTGTTATTGATGGAAGAATAGATGTAATAGCAACAGATCATGCCCCGCATACTATTGAAGAAAAATCGCAATCGTATTTAAAAGCACCAAGCGGAGGGCCACTTGTTCAGCATGCTATTCAGGCTATGTGGGATTTACATTTTCAAGGCAAAATTAGTGCAGAAATGATTGTCCAAAAAATGAGTCATAATGTGGCTGATTTATTTCAAATTAAAAACAGAGGTTATATACGAGAGGGCTATTTTGCTGATTTGGTTTTAATTAACCCAAAAAATAAATACACAGTAACAAAATCAAACATTTTATATAAATGTGGATGGTCACCTTTCGAAAACCATACTTTCCCTGTTACCATTGAAAAAACTTTTGTTAATGGAGAATTAATGTACGATAACGGAAAATTTAAATCGGACAAAATTGGAAAAAGATTAACATTCGAAAGATAATTTGGTATATTATTTGAAAAGTTTAGGGAAATAAATTTTACCATTAAACAGAGTTTTGTAGATTTGAATTAAACCAATTAAAAACATGAACAAGAACAATTTAAAAACCATTTCAATCTCCTTATTTGCAGTTTTATTATTGGCATCTTTTAAAGGAGATAAAGACAAGTTACATAAAAGACATTTCACCATTAGTCTTACAGATGGTAAAAAACCAAAGCCAACACCTGATGAAATCTTTTTTAAAGATGGAAAAGTATATTGTGGTGATTTTGCTGCCGAGAAATTAGGTTCAAGCGATCAAATTAAATACGAATTGAAAAAAGATTCAACTTATATGGATGAAGATGTTGAGGTGGAATACATTGATATTTTTGCCACCACTCAATTAGAGAAAAACGAAATTTTTGAATTTCATTGCCTTTTAGAAAACTTTGAAGTTCAAGGAACTATGAAAGTTTTAAAGTCGGATAAGGTTAAAAAAGCATTTGAGTTTACCGGTCAGGAAAAAGTTAAAGAAAAAAAGAAGTAAATTAATTCCAAATTTCAATTTTATTAGTAGTTTTGCGGTGGGTAAGTCTTTCACGACCAGCTCCTGTTAAATCCCCCAGGTTGGGAACAAAGCAAGGGTAGACGGTTGTAGCGGTGCGATGAAAGTAGCTTACCCTTTTTTTATGCCTATTTGTTAAGCTTTTTCAGTAGAAGTTTTTTCTTCCACTCTACTTTGCGGACTATTTGAAGAAATTGTTTGATTTACTTGTTGCGCCTGTTCATGCACAACTTTAGTTTGATTCATTACTTCTTGCTTAATATTGTTAGCCTGATTTTGAAGATCTCTTTGAATGCCATTAGTGGCATCTTTAAATTCTCTTATGCCTTTACCAAGTGTACGAGCAATAGTAGGAACACCTTTCCCTCCAAATAATAAAAGAATTACTACAAGTACTAAAAATACTTCGCCTCCACCTAAATTCAAGAATAAATATACTGCGTTCATTGTTAAAAATCTTTACTTTTCATAAACTTTATTAATGTATATATGCCCAAACAAAATACGATTATAACTATTGCCAATACAAAAAATTCGGATAAACCAAATTCGTACATATTATCTTCGTTCTGCATATTGCAAAAGTAATACTTTAAAGGTATAAACGTATATTTGTTCTGTTTCTCTTCTAAAACCATTTATTATGCAGTTATTTATAGGAAAACAGATAAATAATACTCAAATTGAATTAACTGAAGAAGAATCGCATCATTGCTTCAAAGTTTTACGAAAAAAAGTAAACGATGAATTATGGGTAACTGATGGCGAAGGAAATTTATTTAAAGGCATAATCACTTTAGCAAATCAAAAAAAGATTACACTCGAAATATTAGCTAATGAAATTAAACCCAAGTCTTGGGAATATTATTTGCATCTTGCTATCGCTCCTACTAAGAATAACGATAGAATTGAATGGCTGGCCGAAAAAGCTACTGAGCTGGGTATAAATGAAATTAGTTTCATTATTTGTTCAAATTCTGAAAGAAGAATTATTAAAACCGATAGAATTAAAAAAATTACTGAAAGCGCTTCTAAACAATCACTTAAATTTAATTTTCCTAAAATTAATGACGCAGTAGATTTAGCAAGTTTTTTAAAAATGCATTCAAGTTCACCTAGTGATAAATTTATTGCACATTGCCGAAAAGAAAATCTTCCATTTTTAGGTAAGGAAATTACGAAAAACACTAATTCAATAGTTTTAGTAGGACCTGAAGGTGATTTTTCAGAAAATGAAATTTCTCAAGCGCAAGCATTTAATTTTAAAGAAATCAGCTTAGGGAAATCAAGGTTAAGAACAGAAACAGCAGGATTAAGTATTGTTCACTTTTTTTCGTTTTTAAATAACCTTTAACATTGTTATAAGATTATCTTTGTACTATAAAATGCCAAATTTAAGATTTGTTATAGCTTGGATTGTAAGTGCAATAGTCATGTATTCTGCTTTCTATTGCTGGCATGGCATTTTATCTAACGATTTCTACAAAATTCAATATCCTAAAGGTATTTTTATGTTGTTTTCTGCCTTGGTATACATTGTAATTTCATTTGTTTTAACCAAGATTTTTGAACACAAGCGAATCCATAAAAAAATTAAAAATTTACACCTTAGAGCGCTTGTTGTTGGTAGTGTGTTTGGATTTTTATTATTTGCCATTACCTCAGTAATTGGCATTGGATTTTCAAAACCGTATTCTGTTGAAATATTAATTGTAGATTTAATCTGGCAAATTACTGAACAAACTTTAGGGGCATTTATTGTTGCATTTGCACACATCTTTATTTTTGCACCAGATTTTGAAGAAGAAAGAAATTAATTTCTTTGATAGCTTTCCACAATTTGGAATTATATTTGTACTTTATACTTTATGAAATTTCACTACCTAATTTATCTTTCACTAATCACTACATTTTCTTTTTTATCTATAGAAAAAGGATTTGCTCAGAAAAATGAAAATGGCGAATCTAATTCGGTTAAAAATTACAAAACGCATAAAGTTGAAAAAGGTCAAAGTTTATATGCGATTGCAAAATTGTATAATGTTGAATTAAATTCAATCATTATGGAAAATCCGGATGCAATTGATGGCATTAAAACTGGGCAGGAATTGAAAATCCCAATCACCAAATCTTCTCCCGTTAAAAAAGAAAATCAACAGCCGGAAAAAAATTCCTCAATACAGCCAAACTCTACTTCGCACAAAGTAATTAAAGGAGAAACAATTTATTCTATTTGCAAAAAATATAACCTCAATCAAGAACAACTTATTTCATTAAATCCAATATTGAAAGACGGTTTAAAGGAAGGTCAGTTTCTTAATGTGAAATTTGAAGAAACAAAGAAAATTGAAATCAAAAATGTGGAGATAAAAAACACAACTACTACTTCAACCACTAATAATATCACAAGGCCTGAAATTTATCAGATTAAAGAGGAAGACAATATTACTTCCATATTAATGATGACGGGAATGAGTGAAAATGAATTCTATGATTTAAACCCGGAAGCCAAACAAGGCATAAGAAAAAATCAATTAATAAAGCTTTACTACACAAAAAAAGCGAACACAATAAATAACTTGCTTGATACTGTAAAGCAAAAAAATGAAGGCATTCAAATTAACGATATCAAACCACTAAGTGTTTTAAAAGAAAAACCAATTGACACCTCTCAACTCGTTAAAAAAAATACGTATAAAATTGGGTTGATGCTCCCGTTTAAATTTGATGAAACAAGTTATATTGAAATTGATAAACTGGCTGAACAAAAACAAAATTTCCCTGAGCAGCAAAATATTTCTGTTGATTTTTACGAAGGAATAAATTATGCATTAGCAAATACAGCCAGTTCTTCTAATTTTCAATTAGAGTTATTTGATGTAAGTGAACGCGATTCAGGAAAATTAATTTCTGTGTTTGAACAGCAAAAGTTTAAAGACCTTGATTTATGTATCGGCCCTGTTTACAACTCCATGTTTAAAATGGTTGCCGATCAATGTAAGTCTTTAAATAAACCTGTTGTTTCACCATTTACTCAGCAAAACAAAATTTTATTTGAGAACCAACATGCAAGTAAAACCACACCATCTAATGTTACATTAATTGAATCATTGGCTGAATTCATAATAGATTCAATGGAAAGGGCTAATGTGATTGTAATTAATAGCGGAAAATCAAAAGAACAAACATTGGTTAAAGCTTTCAAAAGTAAATACAACGAATTTTTGAAAGATAAAAAACGGCCAATTTCAGATACCGTTTTAGAAATAAAAAGTAGCAGTTTTGAGAAAGTAAATTTTTCTGCATCAAGGAAGAATTATTTTATTATTATCTCTGAAGATGAATTATACTTAACGGATTTGCTTACTCGTTTAAGCCGATCTATAAATGATAAAAATGATAATAACATTGCAATAGGTTTAAAAAAATGGACTGAATTAGAGAATTTAGATGCAGATTATTTAAATCGCCTTCATTTTATTTTTCCAAGTCCAAATTATATTGATATTACCAATCCGGAAATAAGTAAAGCAATTGAGTACTATCAAAAAATTTACGCAACTGATCCTAGTGATTATTATTTTCAAGGCATTGATATTGGATTGTTCTATGCTAAACAATTAAAAACATATGGTAAAGGATTTTATCAATACCTCGATAGAATTGAAGAAAAAGGATTGACAATGGATTTTCATTTTTTCAGGCCTAGTTCCAAAACAGGTTTTGATAATAAATCATTGAAATTAATTCAATATCAAGATTACAAATTTGTAAAAATTCATTAATGAATTCTGAATTAAAATATCAACTCTCCGATTGGCTAAAAACATTACAATCGTCAATTTGTTCTCAACTCGAAAATGAAGATGGTTCATCCACTTTTTTAGTAGATCAATGGAAAAGAGAAGAAGGTGGTGGTGGAATAACTCGTATTATTGAAAAAGGAAATGTTTTTGAAAAAGGTGGTGTTGCTTTTTCTGCCGTGCATGGCAAAACACCTGATTTTTTAATGAGTGAAAATGAACACAGTTTACTTGCACATGAACAAACAAACTCAACTTTTTTTGCAACCGGTGTTTCTATTGTTATACATCCTCAAAATCCATTTGTCCCTATAATTCACATGAACATCCGTTACTTCGAAATGAGTAATGGCGTGAGATGGTTGGGTGGTGGAATTGATTTAACTCCTCACTACATTAACTTAGATGATGCAGCATTTTTTCATACTGAACTAAAAAAGGTGTGTGATCAATTTAGTCCGGAGTATTATCCGAAATTTAAAAAATGGGCTGATGATTATTTTTTTATCAAACACAGAAATGAAACGCGTGGCATTGGCGGAATATTTTTCGACCGTTTAACCGATCAAAACGAAGATGAATTTTTAAAATTGATTCAATTCTGGAAAGCAGTTGGAGAAGCATTTGCGCCAACCTATCTTAAAATTGTACAGAAGAATAAAAATAAAAGTTATAACGAGGAAAATAAAAATTGGCAGTTATTGCGTAGAGGAAGATATGTGGAGTTTAATTTAGTTTACGATAAAGGAACTAAATTTGGCTTGGAAACAAATGGGCGAATAGAATCCATTCTAATGAGTTTGCCACAGCATGCTTCATGGCAATATAATTTTCATCCTGAAAAAAATTCTTCAGAAGAAATCACATTACAGTTATTAAAAAAAGAAATTGATTTTATAAATCATAAAAATTGAATTTAGCATGAAACCTTCTATCCCAAAAGGAACACGCGACATGAATCCTGCAGAAATGCAGAAAAGAAATTTTATTTTTGATACCATTAAAAAACAATTCCAATTATTTGGATTTGAACAAATAGAAACTCCGGCCATGGAGAATTTATCATCGCTTACTGGTAAATATGGCGAAGAAGGTGATCAGTTATTATTTAAAATTTTAAATAGCAGAATTCACGAATCTAAAAACAAAGAAACCTTACAAAAAGAATTTTCATTGAGTCTTGAACAGGCACGTAACTCGGATGTGTTAACTGAACGCGCTTTAAGATATGATTTAACCGTTCCGTTTGCACGTTATGTAGTGATGCATCAGCATGAAATTACTTTTCCATTTCGCCGATTTCAAATACAACCCGTTTGGCGTGCCGATAAACCACAAAAAGGACGCTACCGTGAATTTTATCAGTGCGATGCAGACATGATTGGAAGCCAATCATTACTCAATGAAATTGAGTTAATTAAATTAATGGATGAAGTTTTTTCGGGTTTGAACATTCCGGTTTGCATTAAATTAAATAATCGTAAAATCTTATCCGGAATAGCTGAAATAATCGGTTCATCCGAAAAAATTGTTGACATTACTGTTGCAATTGATAAGTTGGATAAAATTGGTAAACAAGAAGTAATTAATGAATTAATTTCTAAAGGATTATCTGAAAAAGCCATAGAATTAATTGATCCTGTTTTTGAAATTAGAGGTACGAACTCCGATAAACTCTCGCAATTAAATCATCTGCTTGCGGGTTCTGAAATTGGCAAAAATGGAATTGAAGAATTAGCTTTTTTAATTAAGGAAACTGAAGCTATTGGTTTGAGTACTGCTCAGTTAGAATTAGATATTACACTTGCAAGAGGTTTAAATTATTATACAGGTGCAATTTTTGAAGTAAAATCATTAACCGGTACATTAAGTAGTAGTATAACCGGTGGTGGAAGATACGATGATTTAACCGGAATTTTTGGTTTAAAAAATATGAGTGGAGTGGGTATTTCATTTGGTGTTGATAGAATACTAGATGTGATGAATGAAATGAATTTATTTCCTGAACACATTAACCAAAACAGCTCTTCAGATATTTTATTTATAAACTTCGGAGAAACAGAACAACACTATTTGTTGCCTTTAATCTATCAACTTAGGAAATCAGGAATTAATGCGGAAATTTATCCTGACTTTGCAAAAATCAAAAAGCAATTTGATTATGCCGATAAGAAAAAAATCCCCTTCGTTGGTATTGTTGGTAGTGAGGAAATAAATTCAGGGACTATCAAAATTAAAAACATGAAAACCGGCGAACAACAAAGTTGTTCTATAAACGAAGTGGTGAAAGCAATTAATCTTTAATATTTTTTTCCCATCGCCAAGCAGTTTCCATCATCGCCTCAACATCATACTTGCATTTCCAATTAAGTAGTTGTTGCGCTTTACTATTATCTGCATACACAGCAATTACATCACCTGGTCGGCGATCTCCTATTTTAAAGTTTAATTTTTGTTTCGAAACTTTTTCAAATGCATCAATCATTTCCAGTACTGTTACGCCATTTCCGCTGCCTAAATTAATCACGTCATAATTTTTAGTTTGCTTGTTAGTCAATAACATATTCATCGCACTTACATGTGCAATGGCAATATCAGAAACATGAATGTAATCTCTAATGCAAGTACCATCTCGTGTTGGATAATCATTTCCGTAAACTGTTAGATGATTGATTTTTCCAATTGCTGTTCCTGTAATAATAGGCACAAGATTATTGGGTTTATTAATTGGAGATTCCCCAATATAACCGCTTTCGTGGGCGCCAACCGGATTAAAATAGCGTAAGGCAATTGCATTGTAATTAGCGTTCACTTTGCAAAAATCTTCAATCATTACCTCACCAATTTGTTTAGTGTAGGCATATGGCGATTCTGCTTTTGGTAAAGGCGTGTTTTCATCAACCGGTAATTTATCAATGTTGCCATATACCGAACAACTCGACGAAAAAATTAAATTATTTACCTTGTGTTTTTTACTTAATTCCAATATCGTAACTAATGAACTGATATTGTTATGATAATATTTTAATGGTTGTTCAACTGATTCTCCAACAGCCTTAAACGCTGCAAAATGAATTATTCCTGCAAATTCATGCTTTTTAAAAACCAATTCTAAAACTTCCTTATCGCAAATGTCAATAGAATAATGTTGAATTTGTTTTCCTGTAATTTTAGAAATGTTTTCGTATGCCTGAATTGATGAGTTACTTTGGTTATCAATTGAAACAACATCATATGATTGTGCAATTAATTCTACGATTGTATGTGAACCAATATAGCCAGAACCTCCAGTAACTAAAATTGTTTTGTTCATAGTTTAAAATGATAGCAAAGATAAATGACTTATTTGTTTATCGGTTATAAAAATAATTTTTCTCATTTTTAATCCCTTTTAAGGTGTTAGTTGGGTAAAAAATTCATTCAGACTTCTTGTATAAAGAGCGAGTATTGATAAACAAAAATGGAAAGAGATTTTCATTTCACAAATTCATTTAAATTTGAAAAAATGAAATGGATTTTATTTCAGCTTTTATTTGTTTTTAATTTTTTAATGTTCTCCCAAGAATATACATGTTTGAGTATATCTAAAACAAAGGAAAAAATTAAAATAGATGGTTTGTTAGATGAACAAATATGGAAATCAGCAGATAAAACTAGTACTTTTTGGCAAAACTTTCCATACGACAGCAGCGAAGCTAGAAGCAAAACGGAGGTAATGGTTTGTTATGACCATTCAATGATTTATGTTGCAGCAATTTGTTATGATAGCTTGCCCGGTAAACATATTATTCAAACTTTAAAACGTGATTATTCTTATTCATCAAGTGATGTTTTTGTAGTTACCTTCGACCCCTTTTCCGACAAGCAAAATGGTTTTAGTTTCGGAGTTAATCCATATGGCGTTCAACGAGAAGGTTTAGTTGCAAATGGCGGTGGAGAAGCAGAAATATCTGTTATTTGGGACAATAAATGGTATGCAGAAGTAAGCAGAAAAGAAAATTATTGGATTGCTGAAATGGGAATTCCATTTAAGTCTATTCGTTTTAAAAATAACTTAAAAGATTGGCGAATTAATTTTTGCAGAAACGATTTGAAAAGTAATGAAAGCTCTGTATGGAATAAAGTTCCTCGTCAGTTCAATGTTACCTCCTTGGCTTACACTGGCACCTTACATTTTGATAGTTTATTAGGTAAATCAGGACCAAATATTTCGTTTATTCCGTACCTTACTGGGGGGCTTTCAACGGAGTCGTTGAAAATGAAAGCCAAGCAAACATTTAACGGTGGTGGTGATGCTAAAATCGGAATAAGTTCTTCTTTAAATTTAGACCTTACAATTAATCCGGATTTTTCTCAAGTTGAGGTTGATCGTCAGCAAACTAACTTAACCCGTTTTAGTTTGTTTTTCCCCGAACAGCGCCAGTTTTTTATTGAAAACAGTGATTTGTTTCAAAGTTTTGGTTTTAGGCAAATACGCCCTTTTTTCTCAAGAAGAATTGGTCTTAACAATGGCAACATTGTTCCTATTTTGTCAGGGTTAAGATTAAGCGGTAAACCCAATAAAGATTGGCGAATTGGTTTGATGGATTTACAAACAGCAGAAACAAAAATAAATGATAATCAGGTGTTTTCTCAAAACTATTTTGTTGCTGCATTTCAACGAAATGTTTTTGAACGCTCTAATATTGCCATGATTGTTGTTAACCGTCAACAATATGATTCAACAGGTGTTTTTGGTAAAAATTACAATAGAGTTGTAGGTTTAGATTACAATTTAGCTACCGCAGATAATAAATGGACAGGGAAATTTTTCTTTCATCATTCTTTATCGCCAACTAAAAATGCCGGAGCATTTACGCATGCAAGTTGGTTACGCTATGCAAATCAAAACTTAAGTGTTCATTGGAATCATGAATACGTTAACAAACATTACAACGCTGAAACAGGTTTTACTCCTCGTATTTTTCAAGTTAATCAATTAACCGGCGAACAAATAAGAAATTCGTATTGGCGATTGGAACCTTTTGCTACATATAATATTTTCCCTGCTTCAAAAAAAATAAATCGACTTTCTACCAATGTTTACCTTGATTATTATGCAAATGAAAAGTACCAAACAACCGATTATTTAGCGCAACTTTCTGAACGAATACTCTTCAAAAATACTTCGTTCATTTATTTTATGATTCAACAAACCTATACCAAATTGCTTTACGCAACTGATGTTACATTTAGCAATAAAAATAATTTTCTGAGTCAAGGAGATTACTATTACTCTGATCTTACTTTTAACTTTAAAACCGATCAGCGTAAATTATTTATTTTTGGAGGAACAGTTCAATATGGAAGTTATTACTCTGGTAAAAAATTAAGCTATCAAACAGAAATTTCTTTTCGTCAACAACCCTATGGGATATTTAGTTTAACCTATAATCATGATGAAATTAATATTTTAAATCAAATTGTAGGTCTGGATTTATTAGGGACAAAAATAGAACTCACCTTTACCAAAAAACTATTCTTAACTACCTTTTTGCAGTACAATTCACAACTCAATAATTTCAATATCAATACCCGTTTACAATATCGATTTAAACCAATGAGCGATTTCTTTATTGTTTATTCAGATAATTATTTTGCAACTAATTTTCAAAATAAAAACAAAGCTATTATTGCTAAACTTGTTTATTGGTTCAATCTCTGATAAAAAAACTAAATTATAATCTTGGATAAAACGCATCCGGTATGTGCTCAATAGTAAACTGATTATTGTGAAACAGAACAGAAACAATATCAAATCGTATTTCTTTATCTAGCTGTTTCTTTTCAGCGTAGGCATTAGCCGCAGCAATTAAAAACTGTTGTTTTTTTAAACTGACAAAACTTTCAGGATTTCCAAATAGATTGGTGCTTCTGGTTTTAACCTCTACAATTATTAACTTATTATCGTATTCTGCAATAATGTCAATTTCAAATTTTCTATAATGCCAATTAATATCCAATATTTTATAATTAGCTGCAGTTAAAAAAAATGCAGCCTGCTCTTCTCCTTTCTGGCCTGTTATTTGTGATGCATTATTTTTTGAATGTAAATTCATTCTTATTATATTAGCAATTTATTCGTTAAATTTAAATGCAAAATTTGAATTATATGTTGAGATTAGTTTTAACCCCAATATTTTTCTTAATCACATTTGTTTCTTTTGCCCAATTTGAAGGTGTAATAGAATTTAAAATGCAAACCAAAAAAGATACTACAATAAATATTTATTACATTAAGTCAGATCATATAAAACTAGATCAATTAGGTAAAAAATCTGGGAAAGTAGAGGGTAGTTTTGTGTTTGATTTAACAAATAAACAAATAAAGTTTGTAAATCCAGGACGAAAAGTTTGGGGAGAACATAAATCAGAGACTCCAGCGGTTATTAAAGGCACTTGTGAGGTTATAAAAACAAAAAATGTAAAAACAGTTTTAGGAAGAAAATGCAACGAATACATTGTTAAAAATACTGAAGAGAATACCCAAATTTCGTATTGGATTTGCACAGAAAAATTCGATTTTTTTGTTCCAATGGTTAGGTTGTGGAATAGAAAAGACAAACAATCTATTTACTTCAATCAAATAAAAGATCTTCCTAAAGGAGCTATGCCACTTGCTTCTTGCGAAACTAGTATTGATGGAAAAGTTGTTTCCGTTTTGGAAATGACAAAAATTGATAAAAAAACACTTGAACTTACACAAGTTTCGGTGCCTGCTGATTATAAAAAATTCGAACAGTAATTTCGAAATTGTATATAGTTTAATCGGTTCTTGTTTCACATTTTTTTAGAAGCTCTTCAGTTAAAATCTATACTTGATACTCATCATTTAAAACTATTCTCATCCACAAAAAGCTTTAAAATAGAAATCTATACTTTAGATTATTCGTTACGCTAAACGCAATTATTGTTTATAAATCATTCATTAGTATTTTAAAGTTGCTGTCACTTTGTAAGTGGATTGTTTAGTTTTATACTATAAGAATTTGTAATTATGTCGAGAAGCAATAAACCCAAACAACGTTATTTATTTGAACAAGTACTTGATTTTTTAAAGCACAATCAGGGGAAAGCTTTGAACTATAAACAAATTGCTGCTGCTTTGGAAATTGATGGCGACTCGCAGCGGTTTCATATTATTGAAGTATTAGAAAAATTAGTTGGAGAAGGATTAGTGATTGAAGCTGAGATAGGAAAATATAAATTCAAAGAAAATAAGCAATACGTTACTGGGGTGATTGATTTTACTGCATCCGGATCTGCTTATGTTGTTGTGCAAAATCAGGAGCAGGATATTTTTATTTCGGAAAACAAAACAAAGGATGCCTTGCAAGGTGATTTGGTAAAAGTTTACTTGTATTCTGGAGGCAGAAAAAGAAAAGAAGGTGAAGTTAAAGAGGTGATCAAACGAAATAAAGTGAATTTCGTTGGCCTTGTTCAGCTAACTCCAAAATCATGTTTCATCATTCCTGATTCCAACAAAATACATGTTGATTTTTATTTGCCGATGGAGCAAAGTAAAAAAGTGGAGAACGGACAAAAAGTTTTGGTGAAATTAGTCAGCTGGGATCAGGGCAAAACCTGCCCTACTGTAGAATTATTGGAAGTATTTGGCTTTCCGGGTGAACATAAAACGGAGATTAATGCTATTATGGCTGAATATGGTTTGCCGCCTGAATTTCCTATAGAAGTTGAAAAAGCAGCTAAACAAATTAATACAGCCATAACAGAAACGGAAGTGGCAAAACGCAGAGATTTTAGAAAGATTACCACTTTTACAATTGACCCAATTGATGCAAAGGATTTTGACGATGCGCTATCGTTTCAACGATTAGAAAATGGCAATTATGAAATTGGAGTTCACATCGCAGATGTTACTCATTATTTAAAATCCGAATCTATTCTTGATCAGGAAGCGATTAATCGAGCAACTTCAGTTTATCTGGTTGATCGCGTTATTCCAATGCTTCCGGAAGTGTTAAGTAATTTTGTTTGCTCTCTTCGTCCACACGAAGAAAAATATTGTTTCAGTGCCGTGTTTGAAATGGATGAACATGCGAAAATTATTCGTGAGTGGTACGGTAAAACAATCATTTATTCTGATAGACGATTTGCATACGAAGAAGTACAAAAAATTATCGAAACACAAGAAGGTGATTTTAAAAATGAAATTTTAATTCTTGATCAACTGGCAAAAAAACTTCGCGCTGAACGTACCCGAAAAGGCTCTATTTTCTTTGATAAAGAAGAGGTGAAATTTCATTTGGATGAAGAGGGAAATCCTTTAGGTGTTTATTTTAAAGTGCAGCAAGATGCGCATAAATTAATTGAAGATTTTATGTTGCTTGCTAATCGTAAAGTTGCTGAATTGATTGGCAAACCAATTGATGCTGATCAAAAAGGAAAAAAGAAAAAACCAACGGAAGCCAAAGCCATGGTGTATCGTGTGCACGATATTCCTTCGGAAGATAAATTGAACAGCTTAAGTCAATTCGTTAATCAATTTGGCTATAATGTTAGTCTAAAAGATAAAAAATCAACCGTTGAATCAATAAACAAATTATTGAAAGATGTAAAAGGTAAAAAAGAGGGTAGCATGATTGAATTGTTGACTTTAAAATCTATGCCAAAAGCAGTTTACACCACACAAAATGTTGGGCATTATGGTTTAGGTTTCGAACATTACACCCATTTCACATCACCAATTCGCCGATATCCTGATGTATTGGTGCATCGTTTATTAGAAGCGCATTTGGAAGGTGTAAACTATTCAAGCAAAGAGGAGTTGGAAATGTTGTGCAAACATTCTTCTGATATGGAGCGCATGGCTTCTGATGCAGAACGCGCATCTATTAAATTCAAGCAAGTTGAATTTATGGAAGATAAAGTTGGGCAATCGTTTAAAGGAACCATTAGTGGCGTTACAGAGTGGGGCATTTATGTGGAAATTAATGAAAACAAATGTGAGGGAATGATTCGTGTTAGAGACATGCGCGACGATTCCTATCATTTTGACTCAGATAATTTCAGATACGTGGGAAGAAATACAGGCAAGATATATGCATTGGGCGAAACAGTTTGGGTGGAAGTAAAAAAAGCAGATGTTATTCGTAAGCAATTGGATTATGCATTTGTATCAAACCCGGAAGGAAAAAACGAGAATTCAACAAAAAAATCAAAAAGGAAATAAATTCTTATTCCGTAAATTTTACTTCAAAAACATTACCGTTTGGCTCATTTGGATACAAACGAATACTTGCTTTATGCATTTCAACTAATTTTTTTACAATAAACAATCCTAATCCGGTGCCTTTGTTTTTTCGGACTTCTTCATTTCCTGAGCGATAAAATTTATCAAAAACCTTTGATTGTTCATGTAATGGAATAGTGGCTCCATTATCAGCTACAATGAATATAATTGAATTGGAGTGCTTCTTTAAAATAACTTCCACTTTGTCACTTGAGTATTTCAATGCGTTTTCAATAAGATTTATAACAATTGATGGAAAAACAGCTGAATCAGTTGTTAAATAAATACTATCGTCTAATTTACTTATAATACGGTGTTGTTGCTCTATCGTAAAACTTTTTTTAATCGTACTAATAATAAGCTGTGAAATATTAATTTTTTCGGCATGAACAAGTAAGCTTGCAGCAATTCCTACATCATCCAATCTTGTTGAAATTAAAATGTTTTCTATGAGTTGAGTTAATCGCTCGTTTTCATGTAATGATGTTTCAAGAAACTGCAGTTGCATTTCTTTTGGTAAATCACGTTTAATAAGCGTTTGCAAATTAAGTTTTGTTGTAGCCAATGGTGTTTTTAATTCATGTGAAACTGACAATAAAAAATTCTTTTGTTGACGAGAAATTTCTTTTTCACGTTGATGTGATTTATATACTCTTAAAATACCGATACTAATAAAAATTAAAAAGATTGTGCCTTCTCCAATAATCATATAGATATAGTTATCTCTTTTCTTTTGTAGCTCTTTTAATTCATTCTTTAACACATCAGGATTGCTGATTCCCAATGCCAAAATTTTTTCCTTACTATCAAATATTTGTCGGCTTTGTTTTACTAAAAGTATTTCCCACCAAATAAACTGCAATAGAATATAAGCCACTAAAAGATAGAAGAGATAATTTTTATTTTTTAAAAGGTATTTCATGCAGCAACTAAAACTACTTTTTATTTCTTTAAAAAATTGTATTTATAAATTAAAGTAAATTTATTTTCCATGAACAAACTATTCGTGATGGTATTTTTCGCCTTTTAATATAGTGCAAGCTCTGTATAGTTGCTCCGCAAAAAATACTCTTACCATTTGATGAGAAAAGGTCATTTCAGACAAACTGATTTTATCTTTTACCTTTTCGTAAATTGAAGTATCGAAACCATAGGGGCCACCAATTACAAATGCAATGTGTTTTTTTCCTGAAAGATTTAGTTTATTTAAATAAGATGAAAACTGCATTGAAGTTTGACTTATTCCATTCTCATCTAATAAAATCAAATGATCAAATTTTTGAAATTCTTTTAGTAAAAGCGTAGCCTCTTCTTTTTTTTGTTGTTCAATAGGTCGGTTACGATTTGATTTGGGATAGACCAATGTTGTAACTGCAAATTGTATGTAATGTTGCAGTCGTTTAACGTAAATGTCAAAGCCATCCTCTACCCATTTTAGATCGGTTTTATCAATTTGCAGTAAAGTGATTTTCATGAATTGTAATTGAATTATAACGCTAAACTACCAACACTAAAATCTAAATTCCAAATTAGAAACTCACAGTTATAAGCCGCTTTTGCTTCGAGTTTCTGATTAACAGCTAACTTATCATTCATAACTCTCAACTTCGCTTTTTGTTTCGACTTCCTAATCAACTACTCAAAACTAAAACTAACAACTCCTTAACTTTTCTTGCGGAAAGCAAGTGTTAATGGCACTCCAGAAAAAGGAAAATTTTCTCTTAGTTTATTTTCTAAAAAGCGTTTGTACGGCTCATTGATGTATTGAGGAAGGTTGCAGAAAAACACAATAGTAGGCGTTTTAATTTTCAGCATTGTTACGTATTTAACTTTCACAAACTTACCTTTTATGGCTGGTGGACCAAAATTGTCAATCAATGGCAAGAAGAAATCGTTTAGTTTTGATGTTGGGATTCTGAAAATTTTATTTTTATAAACCTGAATGGCAATTTCTATTGCCTTTAAAATACGTTGTTTTTCGGTTGCGGAAGTAAAAATAATCGGAACGTCGCGGAAAGGTGCAATACGTTCGCGAATGGCTGCTTCGAACTCTTTTGCTGTATTGGTAGATTTTTCAACTAAATCCCATTTGTTTACAACAACTACAATTCCTTTTTTATTTTTTTCAGCTAGCGAAAAAATAGCCTGATCCTGACTTTCGAAACCTAAGGTTGCATCAATCATCACGATAGCTACATCACAATCTTCAATTGCTTTAATAGATCGCATAACCGAATAGAACTCTAGGTTTTCAGATACTTTAGCTTTTTTACGAATTCCGGCAGTATCAATTAACCAGAAATCTAATCCAAAAGAAGTATAACGTGTATGAATGGTATCACGGGTAGTACCTGCAACATCGGTAACAATGTTGCGTTCAGCACCCAATAATGCATTTGTAAGAGATGATTTTCCAACGTTGGGTCTACCAACAATAGCAATTTTAGGTAAGTCTGCCATTTCTAATGCTGTATCTTCCGGCAATTTTTTAACCACTTCATCTAATAAGTCGCCTGTTCCGCTTCCGCTAATAGAAGAAATGCAATATACTTCACCTAATCCAAGTGTGTAAAAATCGGCTGCATAAGCAATTCGTTCAGAATTATCGACCTTGTTAGCAACCAGCAATACGTCTTTTTTCTTTTTACGAATTAATTTTGCCACCTCTTTATCAAACTCGGTAACACCATCAGAAACATCTACTACAAATAAAAGTACTGTCGCTTCTTCTATAGCTATTTCAACTTGTTTTCTGATTTCTGATTCAAAAATATCATCGCTACCAAAAATATAACCACCTGTATCAATAACGGTAAACTCTTTCCCATTCCAGTCTGTTTTACCATAATGTCTGTCGCGTGTAACGCCGGATATAGAATCAACAATGGCTACTCTTCCGCCAACTAAACGATTAAAAAGGGTAGATTTTCCAACATTTGGTTTTCCTACTATGGCTACAACATTTGGCATTTTGAGATTTTTAAGACCTCAAAGTTAGGAAAATAATAAAAAGCATGGGATATTAGTTTTTGTTGCTTTATAAAAACTTATTTTTATTAAACCCAATGCAAAATTAAAAAGAATCAAAAATACCTAACCCAAACAGTGCAAAATCATACTTAACAGGGTCGTTTTTGTCCATTTTTCTTAAATTATTATCTAGCTCTAAAACTGCTTTTGAATCGTTTTGATTACGAGTTAATAAGCCTAATTTACGAGCAATGTTGCCTGAATGAAAATCAAGTGGGCAACTTAAAGCTGATGGCGAAATGGATTTCCATAAACCAAAATCAACGCCTTTTTTATCTTTTCGTACCATCCATCTTAAAAACATGTTGATTCGTTTTGCAGCTGAACCTTTTGTCGGATCGGCAATGTGTTTTTCAACATGCACATCATGCTTTAAGTCTAAAAAATGTTTTCTAAAAGCATGTATTGCAAACTGAGTATCTTCACTTGTTGAATGCTTATTGAAAATTGCTTCAATTCCATTTTGCGTGGTGTAAACATGACGAAGTGCTCTAACGAAATATAGCAAATCATCTTCATTAAAGGTTCTGTAAACAAATCTGTTAAACCGTTTTAAATGATTTGGTTTGTAACTCATGATAAAATCATGAGGCGATTCGCCAAACTTATCCAATAAGCGATGGGCATTTTTTACAATCTGCTCTCTATTGCCCCATGAGATTGTTGCAGCAAGAAATCCGGCAATTTCAATGTCCTCTTTTTTGCTGTAACGATGCGGAATACTAACCGGATCAGCTTCTATAAAGTGAATGGTGTTATATTGATTTACTTTTTCTTCCAGGAAATCTTTTAGTTCATCAAATTGCATTGAAATGAACTTTTATGATTTTCTGTTTTTTTGAGCCAATGCATATTCTTTGGCAAAATAGGTCAGTATAATTTTTGCGCCAGCGCGTTTCATACTCAACAACATTTCATCTCGCACTCGATCACCATCAATCCAACCTTTTGCAGCAGCAGCTTTAACCATGGCATATTCACCACTTACATTGTATGCTGCAATGGGAACATTAAAATTATCATGTAAAGATTTTATAATGTCAAGATACGATAAAGCTGGTTTCACCATTAGTATATCGGCACCTTCTTCCATATCGAGTTGTGCTTCCAGTAAAGCTTCTCTGCTATTTGCAGGATTCATTTGATAGGTTTTTTTATCGCCAAATTTTGGTGCGCTATCCAAAGCATCTCTAAATGGGCCATAAAAAGCGCTTGCATATTTTGCTGTATAACTCATTATAGAAACATTGGTAAAACCTGCTGTATCTAGCTCATCACGAATGAATCCAACTCGTCCGTCCATCATATCGCTTGGCCCGATAATGTCTACTCCGGCAGCTGCCTGCGCAAGTGCCATTTTCCCAAGTATCTCAAGGGTTTCATCATTTTTAATTTCACCGTTAACAACAAAGCCGTCATGTCCATCGCTGCTGTATGGATCCATAG
Organism: Bacteroidia bacterium; assembly: GCA_044352985.1. Taxonomy (GTDB): domain Bacteria; phylum Bacteroidota; class Bacteroidia; order B-17B0; family Aurantibacillaceae; genus JADJDM01. Next base: position 141,960 of record JBILCU010000005.1, on the reverse strand, counting down.
CAACATCCGACATGATAACCGCTTCTGGTAATTTCTTTTTTATTTCTCGAATGGTTCTTAAATAAAGTCCTTTTTCGTTTAAGCTTTCACTCGCTGTTTTATCTTTTAATTTTTCTGAAATATTTGGGAATAAATCAAAAGTAAAAATACCCAGCTTCATGCAGCTTTCCATTTCTTTTATTAAAAGGTCAGAAGAAAGACGGAATATACCTGGCATTGATTTTACTTCGGATTTTTTATTTTTTCCATCAATTAAAAACATCGGGAAAATAAAATCTTTTACGCTTAGCGTTGTTTCCTGAACCAAATCACGAATGTGTTGTGACTTTCTGTTTCTTCTTAAACGATGAGTAATCATATTTTACAAATTAGATGGTGTAAAGTTAAAAGAAAAAAAAGCTGAGTTCATGCAATTGTTTAATTTTGCGAATCAAATTAGTACAAATGCAAAAAATACTTGTTACAGGATCTAATGGTTTGTTAGGACAAAAATTAGTGCAGTTTTTAAAAAAAGATGTTTCGGTAAAGCTAATTGCAACTGCAAGAGGCGAAAATAGAATTCCAGACGAACAAGATTACGAATATTGTTCGATGGATATTTCATCTGAAGATGATGTAAAACTAGTTTTAAATAAATATAAGCCCGATACGATTATACATACTGCGGCAATGACGAATGTTGATGCCTGTGAATTACATCAAGATCAATGCAAGTTAATGAATGTTGATGCAGTTAAGTTTATTGTTAATGCGTTAAAACAATTAAGGTCAAATAATTACAATCCACATTTGATTCACTTATCTACAGATTTTATTTTCGATGGAACAAAAGGTCCATTATCAGAGGATGAGCAACCTAATCCTTTAAGCTATTATGCATTGTCGAAACTGGAAGCTGAGCAAATTATTATGAAAAGTGAATTACATTGGTCAATTGCAAGAACAGTTTTGGTTTATGGTATTATTCCTCATTCAAGCAGAAGCAATGTAGTACTTTGGGCAAAGTCTTCTTTAGAACAAGGAAAACAAATAAACGTAGTTACAGATCAATTCAGAACACCAACGTTGGCAGAAGATTTAGCGCAAGGATGTATTTTAATAGCGAAGAAAAAAGAGAGTGGTGTTTTTAATATTTCCGGGCCCGATTTTATGTCAATATTTGAGTTAGTTCAGCGTGTTGCACGATATTGGAAACTGGATGTAAATTTAATTCAGCCTAGCACTAGCGAGGGAATTAACCAACCAGCAAAACGACCACCAATTACAGGTTTTGTAATTGATAAAGCAAAAGATAGTTTAGGTTATAAACCCCATTCATTTGAAGAAGGTTTAGCTTTGTTGGATTCACAATTAGCAAATTCATAAATAACAAATGAAAATCGTATTCATGGGAACGCCTGATTTTGCTGTTCCAACACTTGATCTGCTTGTAAAGAATAATTACAATATTGTTGCTGTAATTACGGCACCAGATAAACCTGCTGGCAGAGGACAACAACTTCAACAAACGGCTGTGAAAAAATACGCAATCGAAAATAATTTATTGGTTCTGCAACCCGAAAAATTAAAATCACCTGATTTTATTGAAACACTTCAATTGCTAAATGCCGATTTGCAAATTGTTGTTGCATTTAGAATGCTCCCTGTTGAAGTATGGAATATGCCTAAACTAGGAACTTATAATTTGCATGCTTCCTTACTTCCTAATTACAGAGGCGCAGCACCAATTAACTGGGCTTTGATAAATGGAGAGAAAGAAACAGGTGCAACTGTTTTTAAATTAAAACACGAAATAGATACAGGTAATATTTTATCCTCATTTAAAGTAGAATTAAACGATCAAACAACAGCAGGTGAATTGCATGATGTATTAATGATGGAAGGGGCTTCTCAAATTCTTGATGCAGTGAAAAAAATTGAATCAGGCACAGTAAATCTTATTGAACAAACTTCATTGAAAGGTAACTGGAAACATGCTCCAAAAATTTTTAAAGAGGATTGTAAAATTGATTGGACAAAACAAGTAGCTCAAATACACAATTTAATTCGTGGATTGAGCCCATATCCATCTGCATGGACAGTAGGAGTGGATTCAAATGACAACAATTTGCATTTTAAAATTTACAAATCAGTTAAAGAGATTTCAAATCATAATTTACAACCTGGAAGCGTTGTTACTGATAATAAAACTTATTTAAAAGTTTCATGCAATGATGGTTTCATAAGAATAACAGAAGTACAATTAGCCGGAAAGAAAAAATTACAAATTGAAGAATTATTAAGAGGCTTTCAATTTTCGGATGATTTTAGATTTATTTAGTTTTTGAAACTACCATGTAATGAAGGCCCACAAATAAAATACACTTCAAACAGCCTATTGAGATTAAATAGTTTATTAAATAGCGCCTGAAAGGCATTAAATTCAGTGGTTTCTGATCTCACTTATTAACAAAAGCCCTATTTTTCAACAATTCAGCGTTTTTTTTCGATTAAGGTCTTGACAAATTAACTTCTCGTATTACATTTGTCTTGTTCAAAGTAATCATTGTTTAACCAAAAAAATTTAAAAAAAATGAACAAAGGAGAATTAATCGAAGCAATCGCAGCAGGTGCAAAATTAACTAAAGCTGACGCAGGAAGAGCATTAGATGCTACAATTGAAGCAGTTGAAAAAGCTCTTAAAAAAGGTGACAGAGTAGCATTAGTAGGTTTTGGTTCTTTTTCAGTAGCTAAAAGAGCTGCTAGAAAAGGTATCAATCCAGCTACAAAACAACCAATTAAAATTGCTGCTAAAAAAGTAGTGAAATTTAAAGCTGGTTCTGAATTAGCTAAAAAAGTAAAATAATTTTTACTTGTAAAATTTTACACGAAGAGCTGCTTATTAAGCAGCTCTTCGTGTTTAAAGCTATGACTAAAAGATTTAATAAATATTGGTTTCCGGTAATTGTATGGGCAGGTTTTATTTTATTGCTGTGTAGTACTCCAGGAAATAAAATACCTCACGTTTCTTGGCTCGAACTTTTATCCTTCGATAAATTTGTTCATGCTTCTGTTTTTTTTATCCTCAATCATTTATTTATTCGGGCATTATCTCAATACAATAAATTAAATGCAACTATTGTAACTGGTTTTTGTATTTTATATGGGGGTATTCTCGAATTAATGCAAAGCCACTTCTTTATACAAAGAAGTGGAGATCTACTAGATTTTATAGCCAACTCGTTTGGATGTATAGTAGCAATTATTTCTTATCATTCAGTAAAATCAAAAATGCAAAAACTCTATAAAAAGAGTTATTAAATAATTAAGGTTAATAAGTAATGTAATAGCTGCTTTTTAATTTAGTTTTAGTAGTGTAATTTGTGAACTAATAAAAGAGATCAATTTTTAATTGAAAAAATTGGTATTTAAATTATTAATTTGTAAACACATGAAACTACTTTTTTCAGTTATAACTGCTTTTTCAATTTCAGGAAAAAATCCTGACACAACTAGACAAGTTGAATGCTCAACTGACCATTGCAGAGATGTGATTGGTGTGATGAAAAACGATAATGTAACAAAAGATTATGTTTTTGATAAACAAATTTATCAGTTGGGTTGCGATACTTTACCACAAGTTAAGTTCTGGCAACAGGTGATGAAATTGCCCAAAGATTCATTTTTAGTAAATATTGCTGAAAGTAGAAAAATTGTAGCTAAAATTAGTGCTGATGACTGGGAGGCTAAATCAGATGTTCAAAAAGAATTTTACAAAAACGAGATTAGAAAAGCAAATGGGTTAACTGATTCGTCAAAAATTTTCATCACAAGCGGTAAAAGTTTTTTTTACGATTTTGATAATGCTTATCGAAATATTCATCAAGGCATTCAATGTTTTGTTTCAAACGGTGTTGATCCTTGGTATGCCCAGGCTATTTTGTTAATTGAATCCCCAAACAAACTACAAAAATCAAATGTTGGGGCATACGGTCCATTTCAGCTAATGAAATCAGTAGCAAGAATGTATGGTTTAAAAGTAAATAAACATACTGATGAACGTGCCGATTTTAATCGTTCTGCATATGCCGCTTCTTCACTTTTAAAAAATATTTGTATTCCTAAAGCAAAAGAAATGTTGGACACAATGGGGATTACTTATAATGAACAAGATGTTTGGTTTAGACTTTTGGTAATGCATTGTTATCATGCAGGTGCTGGAAACGTTAGGGCCGCATTAGCTGCAATTAATCCAAATCACGGAGGCATCCATATCATTCAAAAATTATGGAAAACCGAAGCAAAAGGATTTAGAACAGCATCTCAAAATTATTCTCAACTTGCACTTGCAGCTATGGTTGAAATGGATAAACGCTTAGCTATTGAAAATAAAAACTTGGTTGCTTTCTCAAAATAAAAAGCCTTTTCAACAATTATTAGTTCAAAATATTGGGCTTTAACTTTATATAAATTTACCCAGTAAATTGTATCTTTCACTATTATTTACTTTAACTACATTTAATTTATGAAGGCTTATATTTTTCCTGGACAAGGTTCTCAATTTCCCGGAATGGGGAAAGATTTATACGAAAGCAATGCTAAAGCTAAACAACTATTTGAAGATGCAAATGCAATACTTGGCTTTAGAATTACAGACATTATGTTTAATGGATCGGAAGAAGAACTAAAGCAAACCAAAGTAACGCAGCCTGCCATTTTTCTTCATTCGGTTGTAATGGCAAGTTTAATAGATAACTTTAAGCCCGATGCAGTTGCGGGCCACTCTCTAGGTGAATTCTCTGCTTTAGTTGCTAATAAAACACTTCATTTTGAAGACGCATTGAAATTAGTTTATAAACGCGCTTTAGCTATGCAAAAAGCATGTGAATTAAACCCGTCTACTATGGCAGCTGTTCTAAATCTAGATGATAAAATCGTAGAGGCCATCTGTAACGATATTTCCGTTTCAGGTAATACAGTAGTTGCTGCAAATTATAACTGTCCGGGCCAACTTGTAATAAGCGGAACAATTGAAGGAATTACCATTGCTTGTGAAAAATTAAAAGAAGCAGGGGCAAAGCGCGCATTAGTTCTGCCTGTAGGTGGGGCATTTCATTCGCCGTTAATGGAGCCTGCAAAAATTGAATTAGAGGCAGCCATAAATGCCACAGTATTTAATCAGCCGATTTGTGCAGTTTACCAAAATGTAAGTGCTAAAGCAATAAATAATCCTGATGAAATAAAAAACAATTTGATTGCGCAATTAACAGCTCCTGTAAAATGGACACAAACTATTGAAAATATGATTCAGGATGGAATTACCTCTTTTGTAGAAGTTGGTCCGGGAAAAGTATTGCAAGGATTAGTGAAAAAAGTTAATAAAGACATTGAAGCTGTTAGCGCATAAAAAATCATGAAAAATTTATTTTTTTTACTTCTCTTTTTTTCTCTTTCAATCCATGCGCAAGTTTTTAATGGATTTGGCTTATTTGCTTCAGGAACATCTTCTCGGCACGATTATACAAATGGAAACGATCCCGTTAATTTTCCAAATAGAATACTATTGCCTGAGTCTCACCGTTCATCTGAAAGATTAAGCTGGGGAGTTGGTGTTATGGCTGAAATTTTTAATTTTTTTGGATGCAGATGGCAAAGCGAACTAGAATACATTAATAAAGGAGCAAAAGAAAAAAATGAATTAATCAGTATTGAAAGCGATAACAGAAGAGAAAATACAAATAAGTACAAATACATCGGGTTCAACAACTTTATTAAATACAGATTTGAAACTATCAATTTTACTTCTTCTTTATTAGTAGGGGCAAGAGCGGAGTTTATGCTAAGTAAAGCCACACCTGCTTATGAAACCGTTTCATCTGATTTTAGAAAACTCGCGATTTCTCCTGATATAGGAATTGGCTTCGAACCTTTTTCTATTGGGAAATTAAAATACATTGCCGAATTGCATTATAATCCTGATGTTTTAAAGCAATACGATAAAAATAATATTCAAGTAAAAAACAGAACCTGGGAATTAAGAATCGGAATCATGTTGCGAAACAGAGAATCAGTTGATATCGATTGTAATGCTCCTGTATATAGAGGAAACTATTAACACAAAAAACTATGGTAATTTCAAAAGAAGCTTTAATGTCATTAACTAAGGGCGTATTACTTCCTCAGGAAGAAATGTTGGAGGTTGGTAGAAAAAAAGGGAAACTGCTTATTGGTATTCCAAAAGAAATTTCTTTTCAAGAGAACCGTGTTCCTTTAGTTCCTGATGCAGTATCACTTTTGGTGAACAATGGTCATCATGTCATTATCGAAAGTAACGCCGGTAAAGCTTCAAATTTTCAAGATAACGATTACAGTGAAGCAGGTGCAGAGATTGTATATTCTCCGGAGGAAGTTTACAAGGCAGATATGATTATTAAAGTTGCCCCTCCTACAATTGATGAATTAGAGTTTATGAAACACAAGCAAACTCTTTTTTCTGCTTTGCAATTTTCTACGCAACCTGACGAATTCATTAAAAAATTAACTGCTAAAAAAATAAATGCCATAGCCGTTGATTGGATTATGGATGATCAAGGTATTTTTCCAGCAGTTCGTGCCATGGGCGAAATTGCCGGCGGAACTTCTATATTAATTGCAGCCGAGTATTTAAGCAATAGCAATAACGGAATGGGCGCTCTTCTTGGTGGAATTTCAGGAATATCTCCATCCGAGGTAATTATAATTGGAGCGGGAACTGTTGGTGAATTTGCAGCAAGAGCTGCGATTGGTTTGGGAGCATATGTTAAAGTGTTTGATAATTCTACAAGCAGATTAAGAAGATTACAAAACTCACTAGGTTCAAGAGTTTTTACTTCTGTTATTCAGCCAAAAGTTTTAGCTAAACATTTAAAATCTGCTGATGTTGTTATTGGTGCCATTAGAAGTGCAAAAGGAAGAAGTCCGATTTTAGTTACAGAAGATATGGTAAGTGAAATGAAAGTGGGAGCTGTAATAGTTGATGTTAGTATTGATCAAGGTGGTATTTTTGAAACTTCAGAAGTTACCAATCACAGCAAACCCGTTTATCGTAAACATGGAGTTATTCACTACTGTGTACCAAACATTCCTTCTCGTGTATCAAGAACAGCATCATATGCATTAAGTAACATGTTTTCTCAAATTTTAATCAACATGGGTGAAGAAGGAGGAATAGAGGGATTATTAAGAAGAGATGTCGGCGTAAGAAATGGTGTTTATATCTATAACGGTGTTCTCACGAATGAGTTTTTAGCTGAAACATTTGGATTACCTTACAAAGACATCAATTTATTGATGGCTATGTTTTAATAAAACAATAATGACTTTCAATTATCGTATTAAATTATACCTTTTCGGGTTCTTACTTGGCTTACTTATTTTAGCCATTATATTAAAAGGTAAAAAATGCAGCAGTGTAAATGAAATGAAGCTGATTGAAATTACCGATCAAACTATTTTACTTAGCGAAAAAGCAAAATGTCAATTAGTTTATTTAAAAATTAACCAAGATTCTTTGCGGTTGATTTTACAAAATAATTACAGAATTAACTATGATAAAAGTGAAGTAAGATCGATTCCTTGCGGTAAATTATTTATAGAAGGAAATCAGAAAAATGCCCCTTTCACTTTAGTTATTTTAGATTGCGATACCGTAAGTAAAATCAATGAATTTATACTTACTGAAAAATGCGCACAATGCGATAGCATTCGTTAATTATGAATTTGAAAATTGGTAAAGACATTGAACTTGCTAAACGTATATTGCAAAAAGGCGGTTTAGTTGCAATTCCTACCGAAACAGTTTATGGGTTGGCAGCAAATGCATTAAACGAAGATGCTGTTATCAATATCTTTAAAGCGAAAAAACGTCCGCTATTTGACCCATTAATTATGCACTTTGCATCATTTAATCAAGTTGAAAAATATTGCAATGAAATTCCTGATAAAGCAAGGTTATTAGCAAAACAATTTTCTCCTGGTCCAATTACTTTTTTATTACCTAAAAAAATAAATGTTCCTGATTTAATTACTTCAGGTTTACCAAAAGTGGCTGTTCGCATACCCAATCATCCCTTAACATTAAATCTTTTGAATCAAATTGATTTTCCATTGGCAGCACCAAGTGCTAATCCTTTTGGTTATATCAGTCCAACAACAGCGGGGCATGTTTTTAAACAGCTCGAAAATGAACTTGATTATATTTTAGATGGAGGCGAATGTAGTGTAGGTATAGAATCAACAATTGTAGAGTTTGAAAATGATAAAATCATTGTACATCGACTAGGCGGCTTATCTGTAGAGCAATTACAACAGTTTGGAGAAACTGAATTGCGATTAAATCAATCGAGTAATCCTTCTGCACCAGGGAAATTAAAATCGCATTATGCGCCGCGTAAACCACTTATAATTGGTGATGTAAATGAATTGCTTGAAGAATTTAAAAATAAAAAAACTGCAGTTTTAAGTTTTCAAAAAAAATACACTTCTGCTAATTTGATTTTATCTGAAAATGGAGATTTTTCTGAAGCAGCAAAAAATTTATTTTCCTATTTGAGAGAGCTAGATGAAAGTGAAGCTGAAATAATAATCTCTGAGTATTTACCGGATACTTTTTTAGGAAAAGCAATAAACGATCGTTTAAAAAGAGCAGCGTCAGTTTCTGAGTAAATAAATTTTAATTCTGCTTTAAAGGACATCTGATTACATTCACTTTTCTATAAATTTATTTGCTAGTTTATTCAACTTACATTAAAACACAATCTTTTATTAGAAAAATAAAAATAGCCTAATTTAAAACTACTTTAAAGTTTGAAAAAGCAATTGCTAATTTTAGAATGCGATAAAAATAGAAGTATACGAATGTGAAAAACAAGTTACAATTTAGCAACATGAAGTAACTACATTTCTGCATTTTTTATTAAAGTGATGAGAGTGGAAATATTTTTTACAAGGAAGAAAAGTAAAACAAATAGATAAAAATTATGAATTGGTATATTAAAGTTGTAAAACAGTACACTGACTTTTACGGCAGAGCAAGAAGAAAAGAATATTGGATGTTTACTTTATTCAATTGCATATTTTTTATTGTTGCAATGGTATTAGATAATGTGTTGGGATTAACAATAGGTAATTTACCTTACGGCGCTCTGTATTTTTTATATGCCATTTTCATATTCATTCCAGGACTTGCAGTTACCGTTAGAAGACTTCACGACATTGGTAAAAGTGGTTGGATCTTGCTCATTTCGTTATTGCCTATAGTTGGCGCAATTTGGTTATTAGTTTTATTGCTTACTAACAGTCAATATGAAGAAAATGAATATGGAGAGAGTCCGAAATTAATTTCAGATGAAGAATTAATTTCAGATGAAAATTCAAAAGATTCAATTCTGTTGGTAGTTATTTTTTGGATGATTTTTTCTCGATTGTTTTGGTTGTTTATGCCAAAAATTATGAATAATTTCTTTTTAGGCGGTTGGTTTAAAGTAGCCAATATACTAATTGGTATAATTTGGGCAGTTATTCCAATTGTACTTTCGTTAACTATTAAAAATAAATCAAAACGAATTCTACCTCTAATATTGGGTATAATATATCTCGTTATTACGTTTTTTGAAATCATTATAACGTTAGTTTAATTTGGGCATAAAACACGATAGTATTCAATAAATATGTTCAAAAAAATACTCCAATTTAACTGGCTAACCTTTATTACTTATTTAGTTCAAGTTTTTCTATTTTTTGTGCTATTTATTTATATACCATCTCCTCCTTCTAATGCAACAGATGTAGGAGTAGGAGCGGCAGGCGAGGCAGTAGGTGAAATGATAATTTTAATATTTTTATTTATTTTATTCATAATAACATCAATATTATATGTAGCGTGGATTAGAAATACAAAAGTGAAAAAATCATTTTTGATAGTTATCAACGCAATTACATTTATGTTTCTATTATCGCAGGTAATTTCTGGATTTCCTTATATAATCAAGGAATCGAAAGATGGTTATTTTTCTATCATAAATGGATACTACAGAAATGAATCTATTGTAGGGAAAGACGATTACAAACCAATTAACTTAAATGGGTACAAAGTGAAACTTTTTCTTTGCACAAAGGATACTAATTTACTCTATGTTCGTGATACGGTAAAAGATAGTCGAAAGGAAAAATTCTATTTACTTCATGGTGCTATTTTACAGGAAATAAAAAAAGAAAAGACTGCACATTTATTAAACCGACTAAACTTTGACGAACAACTTATTTTCAGTGAAGGCTTCGAAGGTCGACCTTTAGTTGTTATCCCTGAAAACAATCAAATTAGCCAAAAATTCGGGCGTACAGTGATTGATTTTACAAACGGTACCTTTTTTAATACAGAAAATATACCGACAGTCACCGTTTGGGATGAATTTGATGAGAGAAATAAAACCGAATTAAAAGGGTTTAAAGATTTTATATCTATTGATAAAACCAGTAAAAAAGACAAAAACGGAACTTTGTATTTTCTCTTTTGGCATTTATCAAACCCTGGCGCTTGTATCGATTGGAAAGGAAATTTTAATCAGGAGGTTAGTTTATGTCTTGCCATTCGAAAAAAAGGTGGGAAAATAACGGTAAGAGAAATTAATTTAAATGCATTACCTAGTAAAGAGCGGGCTACTTTTTATATTGATAGATCCATCGAAAATTTTATTGTGAGTGGTAACTTTTTTTACATCATCGTTGATGGACAACTTTATTTTTCACCTCTCAAAAATTGAAATTAATCCTGTTTAAATGGATTTCTAGGTACCCATTCACTAGGTTGTAAAAATCGAATAAATGGTTTCATAACTAATTTACTAATACTATTCTGAGGCTTTATATAACATACTAAATCTACCGGCTTTGCTCCTACCGTTGATTTAATTTCAGCGGCAGTTCTACCTAATTGTATCGTTTGTTTTTTATTGATTATTGCAGTATTGATGAAATCATATAATAAGTTCTGATAACACTCATGCGCCTCATTGTAATTTTCATCAAAGCCAACATAATGCGCTTCTATACTATTTTCTAAAATAAAACCCGACTGAAAAGCAACCAATTCATCTTGTTTAAAATAAGCTCTGATAAAAAACTGATCAGGGAAAGCTTTTTTCATTTCCACAAAATATTCGGGGTTTAATTTTACCAGTTTAAACTTTGCACGATTAAATACCTTTTCGTACAGTTTAAAAATAGCTAGTTTATTTAATTCAACTTCATCGCTAGTGAGTTCCTTTTTATGTAAACCTTCAAATTTCCTGAAAATGGTTTTTGATCGATTCCTGTATTTTTTTGAAAACAGCTGTATATAATCATTAATACTGCTTAATTCATTTGGCAGCTGTATTACCATATTGGGCTCAACAGAAACTTCATTATATTTTTCTCCAAATGAATGTTCGGCATAAACTGATTTTTCAAAATCCTTAACCAGAATTGCTGAAATTTTACCGCGTAATTTTTCAGTTTTTGTAATTACTAAAGTTAACTTTTGAATAATTTCAAAAGCAAGTTTAGTTGTTAAATCAGCATGGTGCACAAACGCATGTTGACCACTTATTAAATTATTGCCACAAGTTATTAGTTTAAGTAAGATTCCATTTTTTTTATGATCAACATAGTGCTCAAACAATTTCATTCTATTCGATTGTATAGAAGATAATTGTTCCTGAATTAATGAACCAAATACTGACGCTGAAAATTCAACGATTTGAAAAACTGTTGCTAATACTGGGGCTTCATTTTTAAAAATAAGCACATACTTAAAACGTATTCCATTATCATTAAAAACAGATTCATTTACACGGAGGTATTCTAAACTCAAAAAAAAATGATTGGCTTCATTTGCTTTTCGCCATAATTCAACGGGAACATCTTTTACATTTTCAAAAATCTGATAATGAAAATCATCAAACAAAATTTGTTTTCTGTTTTTAAAAATCAACCGATCAATTTTGGCACACAAATCTATCATAGACGGGCAAATTTATTGAAAGGAAATACAATTCAGCTTTATTTACTGTTTATTTATTACTATTTTTGAATACATTAACAATTATGAGTAAAGTTACTATTGCTGATTTTTCCAACACGCCAACAGTGGATCAGGTTGGAATTGAAGAACGTATTGCGCGTTTAAATTCAAGAAGCATTAAAAAAGAAACCAAAGTTAGCGGATTAAAACTTGCGCTTAACATGATTGACCTTACCACTTTGGAAGGTAAGGATACAGAAGGCAAAGTGAAACAGATGTGTTACAAGGCAATGCATCCGCACGATGCGTTAAAAGATTTACCTACTGTTGCCGCAGTATGTGTGTATCCTACTTACGTTAAAACAGCAAAAGAAGCATTAAAAGGCTCTTCAGTTAAAGTAGCTTCCGTATCAACTGCTTTCCCAAGCGGTAATGCGCCTTTACAAGTAAAGGAATACGATACCCAATTTGCTATTGATAATGGTGCAGATGAAATTGATATGGTTATATCAAGAGGTGAATTTTTAAAAGGCAATTATAATTTTGTATTTGATGAAATTGCTCGAATAAAAGAAATTTGCGGAAAGGTTAGACTAAAAGTAATTTTTGAAACCGGAGAACTTTCCACATTAGACAATGTACGTAAAGCAAGTGATATTGCAATTTATGCAGGCGCGGATTTCATTAAAACCTCAACCGGAAAAATTCAGCCTGCAGCAACTATGCCTGTTTCATTGGTAATGTTGCAAGCCATAAAAGATTATTACGATAAAACAGGAACGATGGTAGGAATGAAGCCAGCTGGTGGAATTTCAACAGCTAAATCAGCATTACAATATTTAGTAATGTTGTATGAAACTCTTGGTCCGAAATGGATGAGCAATGAGTGGTTTCGTTTTGGTGCAAGCAGCTTAGCTAACGACATCATTCTTCAATTAGAAAAAGAAGCAAAAGGAATTTATTACAGTAAAGATTACATCAGCATCGATTAATATGTCAAAAAAAGAAACTACATCAAACGAATTTTCCTGGAATTATTCTGCAGCTCCAGAAGCAAAGGATCATATTCGTTTAAATAAAAAATACGATTTATTCATCAACGGTAAATTTGTAAAACCAAACAAAGGTGTTTACTTCAATAGCATCAATCCGGCAACTGAAGAGAAATTGGCAGAAGTTGCAGAAGCAGATGCAAAGGATGTGAACACAGCCGTTCTTGCAGCAAAAAAAGCTTACGATCAGGTTTGGAAAAAATTACCTGCAAAAGAACGTGCAAAATATATTTTCAGAATCGCGCGATTAATGCAAGAGCGTGCGCGTGAGTTTGCAGTTATCGAATCCATGGATGGAGGTAAACCAATCCGTGAAAGCCGAGACATTGATATTCCTTTGGCTGCTAATCATTTCTTTTATTATGCTGGCTGGGCTGATAAGCTTGAATATGCATTTCCTAATCGTCAGCCTCAATCATTAGGTGTGGCTGGGCAAATTATTCCATGGAATTTTCCATTGTTAATGGCTGCTTGGAAAATCGCTCCGGCATTGGCAACAGGAAACACAGTTGTATTAAAACCTGCAGAAACAACTTCGCTAACCGCTTTAAAACTTGCTGAAATCATTCAAGAATCAGGATTGCCTGATGGTGTTGTAAATATTGTTACCGGACATGGCGCGGCAGGTGCTGCAATTGTTAATCATCCACAAGTAAATAAAGTGGCATTTACAGGCAGTACTGATGTTGGTAAAATTATTCAGCGTGCAGTTGCAGGTACAGGAAAAAAAGTAACACTTGAGTTAGGCGGAAAAGCTGCTAACATCATCTTTGAAGATGCGCCAATCAACGAAGCAGTTGAAGGCATTGTAAATGGCATCTTTTTTAATCAAGGGCATGTGTGTTGTGCAGGCTCTCGTTTGTTTATTCAGGAAAGTGTTGCCGATGAAGTTATCCGAAAATTAAAACACAGAATGGAAAGTTTAATTGTTGGCGATCCTTTGGATAAAAATACAGATATCGGTGCTATCAATTCCAAACAACAACTAGAAACCATTCACAAATACATTAAAATTGGAAAAGATGAAGGCAATGAGTTTTATGAAACTTCTTGCCAATTGCCTTCAAAAGGTTTCTTTTGTAAACCAACCTTATTCTTAAACACAGCGCAATCGAGTCGTGTTGTGCAGGAAGAAATTTTTGGTCCGGTGTTAACCATTCAAACTTTCCGCACCATTGAAGAAGTAATTGAAAAAGCAAACAATATTCCTTATGGCTTATCTGCAGGAATCTGGACTGATAAAGGATCACGAATTTTCAATTTAACATCTCGCATGCGTGCGGGTGTGGTTTGGGCAAATACTTACAATAAATTTGATCCTGTTTCTCCATTTGGAGGCTACAAGGAATCAGGCTTTGGAAGAGAAGGCGGCTTGCATGGATTGATGCCTTATTTGCAATTTTAATAAATATTATTTAGCATGGTAAACATTGCGATATTTGCTTCAGGAAAGGGCTCAAACGCAGAACAAATAATAAATTATTTCAGTAGTTCTACGCAGGTTAAAATTAAATTAATTGTTACCAATAATGAAAATGCCGGAATAGTAGATATTGCTACTAATTACAAAAAGAATCTTCAGCTTATTTCAAAAGCTACACTTACCAATTACGCAGCACAGTTTGTTGATTTTCTTAAAACAGAAAAAGTAGATTTAATTATTCTTGCAGGTTTTCTGCTCAAAATTCCTGAAGAGTTAGTTAACGCATTCCCCAATCGCATTATTAATATACATCCTTCCCTGCTTCCTAAATTTGGCGGAAAAGGCATGTATGGTAAAAATGTGCACGAAGCAGTAATAGCTGCAAATGAAACTCAAAGTGGAATCACTATTCACTTAGTTAATGAAGAATACGATAAAGGAAAAATCATTTTACAGCAAACTTGTATTATTGATCAAAATGAAACGCCACTAAGCCTTGCGAAAAAAATTCAAGAACTAGAACATGAATTTTTGCCAATAGCGGTTGAGCAAATAGTAAAAACTATGTTACAAATACATTAAAATATGTTTAATTATTATTTTAAAATTCTTTCTATCAATAAAGAAATTGGCGCAGCAAAGACGAACAAATGCGTAAAAAATGTTGAAGCCTTGGAAACATTTTAGCTTTTGTTCATCGGTCGCAATTTATTGCGATTGCCTTGTCAATTTCTTGATTTTTCTTTGGTACTTTCTTTTGATCAAGCAAAAGAAAGTTCATAATTGTAGCTTAAAATAAAGTTTAAGTAAATTATAATTTAAAATTAACTAAGTATTCGTATTTATCTGTGCTGAAAATTTCTATTATAACCGCCACATTTAACAGTGCTGCTACAATTGAAAGCTCTATTCAGTCGGTTATTCAGCAAGATTATCCCAATAAGGAAATTATTATTATAGACGGTGGATCAACCGATGAAACCTTATCTATACTTTCAAAATACAAATCCCATATTTCTACTTTAATTTCAGAAAAAGATAAAGGAATATACGATGCCTTAAACAAAGGAATTGCAGCAGCAAGCGGTGATATCATTGCCATTTTACATTCAGATGATTTTTATATTAATAATGAAATACTAAGCAAAGTTGCTCATGCATTTGACAAACAACAATGCGATAGCGTGTATGGAAATTTATATTATGTAGATAAACAAGACACAAATCGTATTGTTCGGAAATGGATTTCAGGCAAATACAAACATGGGAAATTTACACATGGTTGGATGCCACCTCATCCAGCATTTTTTGCAAAGAAAAGCTGTTATGATAAATTCGGGGCATTCAATTTAATATTAAGCTCTTCGGCAGATTATGAATTGATGTTGCGATTTTTGCACAAACATAAAATCAGCACCTTTTATCTAAATGAATTTTTAGTAAAAATGCGCGTAGGCGGACAAAGTAATGTTACCTGGAAAAACAGAATAAAAGCAAACCGAGAAGATAAACAAGCTTGGCTACTGAACCAACTAAAACCTTCTTTTCACACTTTTGCTTTTAAGCCGTTGAGAAAGATTGTTCAGTTTATAAGATAAAATAGGTTAATCCTTTCTTATTGAAATAGCTTTGTTGATTGAAAAATTATTTTGTTTTAGAGCCTGTTTAAAATTCATCTAATCTCTTTGTTATGCTTTTTTTGGTTGCGAATTCGTTGAATTTTAAACAGGCTCTTATAATTTAAACATTAATTAAAATGCGCATGTCTAATTTAATTACAGTTCTCTAACTTAATATCCAATTCCAACTAAACGCTAAAAAAACCATCACCAAAACCCCTATAAGTAAAGCTATAATAAATCTTTTGATAAAGAGTTTTCTACTTTCTAAAATAGGCATCATTTTTAAACGAACTTCTTGGCTTTGATTGATAGTGATAAAAGTAATTGATATCCATACGATTGTTGTGAAAATGGTAACCACTAGCACGCGCGCTTCTTCCATTGGAAATTGATTGATTGGTAAAAAAGGATGAATGTTTGGATACAATAAAGTGAAGATTGCTGAACTTAACATGGCGCTCAGTTGCGACCAGGCATTAATTCTAAACCAAATCCAACGAAGAATATAAACCGGAGCAACGCCTGCAGCAATTGAAAAAGTAATTTTTACTAAGCTTTGTAAACTATCAATTTTGATTGCGAAAAACATAGCCAATAAACTCAAAGCGAACATGCTTCCAAATGATACTATTCGGATGATGCTATCAGTTGCTTTTGGGTTAATGTATCCTTTGTATGCATCCATTGTTAAAAAAGATGCGCCCCAGTTTAATAAAGACTCTGAAGTACTTATATACATTACGAAAAAACCTAATAACACGAGCGGCTTCAATGAAGCTGGAATTATTGAAAAAACAGTGTTTACATATTGTATTTCGTGATTTAAAGCAGTGTTTGGTAAACCTAAAATCAATATAACATGCCCAAGCACTAAAAAGCCTAATACAAATGAAACTAAATTGGGTAATATCCCGGTTAATACTGCGCTTTTTTTGTTTTTAACGGAGGTAAAACGGGCCATTTCCGGGCCTCCGCCATCAAACAAATAACAGCTCCACCACTGAATGCCCATAAAAACAATTAAAGAAAACCAAGCGCTTGTATCGTTACTTTCGGGAAATAAAGCTCGTTTATCAGGATTGTTTTCAAAGTAAGTAAAAACAGCTGTAAAGCCATTTCCTTTATTCCAAAGCGCAAGAAGAATAATTAAAAAACTAATAAAATAAATAGCAGCATGCAGTGCATCTGTTTTCAATTTTAAATCAAAAATGTTTTTTAATGAAAACAAACATAAAATACTTCCTGTAATCATTACTGCTGAAGCTGTATCGATATCAAAATAAATCTGAAGAACTCGCGCAAAACCGATCACATGAAAACATAGTGATAAAGCCACCACCAAGCCACCAACATAAATAGCGCGAAACAAATGTAAAATACGCCCGCTTTTACCCGGGAAACGGAAAAGTAAAAATTGATTATCAGTTATAAAATCCATTTTTTGCCAGAGGGGCGCAAACACAATAGGTACCACAAATGTTCCTATCCAACTTCCCCACACCAACCATATTCCTTTCATGCCATATTGCGCTATTAAACCGGTTAGGAATTGGCCTTGTTCGACCGAAAGATATAGCATGTATAACGACAAGCCGGATATAAACCACGATACTTTTTTACTAGATTTAAAAACGGGGTGAAGCCAATCTTTTTTTTGAAGAATGGTAATGGTAATTATTAGTATTACATATGAAATGAATATCAGCACAAAGTCAAAATTAGTTGAACTACATGGAAAAAGAAATTTTAATGTATAATTTAAAACAACAAAACCTCAACTGAATTTTAAGTTGAGGTTTTTGAAGGGTTTAATAAGATTCTAAATTATTAAAATGATATGTGTTAATATTTATTCTTTAACCACTTTAAACGTTTGTTTTATGTTTTCTCCGATGCTGAAGAAATAAATGCCTGCGGATAAATTACGTATTTCAATACTTGTATTTTCAGTAGTTATTTTACCCGATAATACAGATTTTCCTAGATTATCATAAATAATATAGTTTTCGCCAATTAGTTTTGTATCTGTTTTTATATTTATTGTGCTATTTGCTGGGTTGGGGTAGATGGAAAAATTAGATTGGATAGAAATTTCAGTTAAACCAACAAAATTATTTCTCAAACATCTAATCCCTAGCCCAGCATTTTTATTTGCGATTTATATTCTTAATTAATTTTTTGTTAGGTTATACTTTTTCAAATAAATTGTTAAAATTCGAGAACAGCTCTAACGTGATATTTATTTACCATCCCTTTATTATGGTCAGACTCTCCTCTACTATAATCAAAGGAATACGGCCATGTAGTGCCGAAATTTTGATTATATATAGTCCCAGTCCAATAATAAGTAGACTCTAATTTATGCCCAAATTTACCTCCTGAAAAATTTGTATAAATTAATTCCATTTCACTTTTTGTTGGAAGCCTCCATCCACTATTATTACCTGCAGAATAAGAATTACATATTTTCTTTGCGGTCAACCAATCAGCTTCAGTGCTAAGATCTTCCATTGAAATTACAAGTCCGTGTTCACCTGTTTCATCAGCCGAAACAATCATTCCACCTAATTTTTCTTTTCCAATAAGAAGTTCGCCAGCTGTTGGAATTTTTAAAGCCTTGGCCTCTATTGAAAAAGATTTACAGCTTTCAATTATTTTTTTCATTGCTTCTTTATCCATTTGGTTGGTAATCGTTCCGCCAGTAAACATAAAAGTAGTTTTGCCGGAGCCATTTTGAATTAACTTATCAAATTTGTCGATTTGATCTCCTTCAGATCTATTGAATTTTATTACTCCTAAAGACATGTTTTTTTCATCTAGTAATGTAAGGTTAACATAATCATAAGTGCATCCAGGACAAGATGAAATGCCTTTGAATTCTATATTTGCAACCAATCGATCACTGCCATATTCCTTTTTCATGTTTAAAGTTATTTTATCGGAGGAAACTTCAATGTTTTTAACAAAGTCGCCAGCTACTTCTTTTGTTTTTGGAACTGAATCAACAGTGGTAGAATCTCCACAACTAGTTAATAATTGAGTAATCAGTATTACTCCAAAAATTGATTTTAATTTTTTCATTTTTTTAAATTTAAATTGTTTCCTACTGATTTGGCTTTTCGGAATACGCCCCGTTTTTTTTAAGGTTTCTGGACTCCTTTATACAAATGATAATCTGTTAATATTGTTTATGATTATTTGTAATTTTTAATAAATCACATTAGTTTAAAATCTTTCCCCATTTATTTTCATATTCTGTAATTTGTTGAATTGGTATATTATCAACTCCATTTACATATTCCCAATTACTCATTTTATTTACTTTCATTTGAATGGAGGCCAGTTCCTGATGGGTTAAAATAAAAAAGCGCGTTTTATTTTTTTCATCAATACAGACTAATACCCAAATTTGAGGATGTGGCGATTCTGGCGAATTATATTTTTGAAAAAATCCAGTTACAATTTTATTTTTTTTAGTTGTTTTAACTTCAATCGTTACGGCTTTGTTATCATCCCTTAAAACAATTATGTCAACAGCTTTTTTATTGCCTAATGTTAAATTTGCTTGTATTTTTCGTTTTGCAAGTTCAGAACATACAGCATATTCGCCAACAAGATTTATAAAATATTTATCTTCATTTTTTTTCATTTCCAAAATCACGTACACAAATTTATTTTTAATGAATAGTTAATCCAATTGCATCTTGTTGCATCTTATGGTTTCTGATTTTCTCTTAATTTTAAATCAAGTTAATTTGTACATGATTCCGAGTAAAGAGATTTACTACATAGAACAGTTGAAAGAAAAACTGGAAGGTAAAATTGGATTTAAAATTCTTCGATTTTATGATTGCCGTATTTTTTCAGAACTACTTGAAAAGGAAAAAATTATTGTTTCGCCGCATACCTTGGCCCGTTTTTATGGCTTATTAAAAAGAGGACACAAGCCTTATGTGTCAACTATGAATATGTTGGCGGAGTTTTTAGGGCATGAAAGTTTTGCTGTTTTTAGCGCAAAAATTGACGCTTTAAACGTTCAATTATTATCAAGTCCAAATTGTTTTTTAACCGGAGAGTTTTCTTTTATCGCTCTTGAATTGGCCATACATAATTGTGATTACAAAAATGTTCAGCTGATTCTAGAGGAATACGATTACAAAAATTCATTGGAAAAAAATGAAGTTACAGCTTTCTTAGGAAAAGCGGTTAGAAATCATGCTAAAAAAGATGGATTATTAAAAGCACTTGTTGAAATTGAAAATGGACGAGATTTGTTTTATGAGAGTTTTGTAGATGAGGATGATCTCGGAAATTATTATTCAGATGCCCTTTCCAATCATTACATAAAACACAAAAAAGATGAAAAAAGTTTGCTTTTTAAATCTTGTTTTCAAAACGCAAAAAAAATCTATCAAAATAAACTATGCGATAAATTTGAATTAGATTTTATTCAAAATTTTTCGTTTGATTTAACCCAACTTCATTTTCATCAACTATCCAGATTGTTTGAATTGAAAATTTTGATTTCAGGGCAACAAAACAAACCACTATCCCATACTTCAGGTATTGTTCAAGAAATGTTATCGGTAATATCTTATTATACAATTGATGAACAAAAGTGGTTTATCTCAAGAGTTATAAAAGCTTTGGCATTTACAAATCGATTTACGTTTGCATTGCATAACTCTGAATTCAAAGAAAAAATTACACAATATTATTTTCAAACTGTAGGTAAAGTAACAGATGTTGCAGAATTAATAAATCAATTAACAAGCCACATCATTATTGATAAGCCTAATAAATTGCATCCTCTTCAAAAAATAAAAGGTAACCCAATAAACGAAACAAATACCCGAATTGCAGTTGAATCAGCAACCGCCTATTTATATGCCAAACAACCGATTAAAAGTATAATTGATAAAAATTTAAGAAACTTTGCCCAACAAACAGGTAATAGCTGGATTATGAATTTATTGGAAATGAAAGGGTGCTAATTTTAAATAAATTAATTAGCTTTTTTTAATTTTTGGAGTTATACTCTTCCTTTAAGAACTCTTTCCAATCGCCTAAGTTTGCAATAACTTGTAATTGGCGATAAGTTTGATGAAAAGCTTCTTCGTTTTCCTGAGCGTTTAGTAAATTAATTCGGTAGTTATCGTAGTTTTTTAGCGCAGATTTTTCGTCTGAACTCAGCTGTTGACCAGAAAACTCTTTATCTTTTAAATCATTGATGCTGATATCTCCACCAATTTCTTTTTTAGAGAAAAAACGTTGTAATATGTTGCCTTTTACCGAATTCATTAACGCTACAAATATAATAATTCGACTTTACTGTAAATCGTAATTATTGTTCGTTTTTAAACAAATTATTGTTAAGAATGGTTACTTGTTGTTTCATTTTAACTTTAAATTCATTCTATTATTTGGGCTCTTCAAACAAAAGTTCTTTGTCTTTTAGATTAACTTCCATTCCGTCTTTCAGCTTTTTACTAATTGCCCCATATGGCGCTGTTACCACCTGATCTTTTTCTGACACACCACTTATGATGTAAATAAAGTCATTGTCCTGAATTCCAGTTTGAACTTTTACTTGTTTAACTTTTCCATCTTTATAAATAAATACTACTTCTTCCGCTTTTGGTGTTTCTTTTGATTTTTGTTTTTCTTCCAAATCATTACTTACTTCTAAATCAGAATTGTTTTCATTTCCGCTATTTTTTTTCAGCAATGCTGAATCAATTCGCGTTGTAACTGCCATAATTGGAAGCGATAAAATGTTTTTAACTTTTTTAGTTTGTATTTCAACTGTCGCGCTCATGCCCGGACGAAAAGGAGAATTGTTTAATCCTTTAACTAAATTAGCGTAAGATTCCTGAAGAATTCTGATTTTAACAGAAAAATTAGTTACCTGATCAGCTGTTACACCTGTAGTATTTGCGCTATTTGCAATTTCGGTAACGATGCCTTTAAATTTTTTATCACGGTAAGCATCTACCTCAATTAAACTGGTGTCGCCTCTTTTTACTTTTATGATATCGTTTTCGTTTACTTCTACATTTACTTCCATTTCATTTAAATTAGCCAACTTCATGATTTCAGTTCCCTGAAAACCTTGAACACCCTGAACGCGCTCACCTTTTTCTACATTTAGTTTAGATACAGTACCATCAACCGGCGAATAAATCATGGTTTTCGATAAATTTTCATTTGCTTCTTTTAAAGATGCTTCAGCACTATTGATGTTAAAGTCTGCGCTTTTTACGGTTTCTTCAGCTGCTTTAACTGTTGCTTGTGCACTTTCATATTGGGCTTTACTGGTTTCAAATTCCTGTGCTGAAATTGCATTTTGATCGAACAGTTTTTTGTTTCTGTTAAATGAAGCTTGTGCACTGGCATAGTTTGCTTTTGCTTGTTCCAACTGAGCTTTGGTGTTTTGTAAATTGGCTTTTGAGCTATTTACGCTAGCGTTTACACGGTCGAGTGCAGATTCGTAAGTATCGGGTTTTATTCTACATAATAGTTGGCCTTTTTTAACTGCGTCGCCTTCTTTCACTAACATTTCAATAATTTCGCCCGAAACATCAGATGAAATTTTTACTTCCACCTCGGGTTGAATTTTTCCATTAGCACTAACTATTTCTGTAATGTTTCTTTTTGCTGGTAATTCAGCACTCACATCGGTAACAGCATTTTTACCGCATGTTTTTAAAGAAACAATAATGCCAACTAAAATAATTCCGGTAATAGTGATCCAAATAATTTTTTTCATGTTTTAATTATAGTTAACGAGTTTTATGTGATTGTGTTATGTGAATTAATAAAGAGATTTTCCTTGGTAAAAATCAAGTACTTTTAATTTAAAAATAAAATCAAATTTAGCGTTTAGTACATCCGATTGCGCCTTGAGTAATCGATTTTTAGCCAGATTAAAATCAACTAATCCTAAAGCACCTGCTTCAAACTTTTGTTTATTGAAATTAAAAGATAGTTCAGCAGCATCTTTTGCAATTACAGCCGCCTGATATTTATTTAAAGATGCCTGAGCATCGGCAAATGCCTGAGCAATCGTTTTAAATAATTGTTGTTTGCTTAATTCGTAATTATATTTAGAATTCACTTGCTGTAATTGTGCTGTTTTAATAGAAGAATAAGTAGTTAATCCATTAAACAAAGGGACATTTAAAGAGAAACCAAAGCTTTTATTTACATTGTCTTTAAATTGATTTTTAAAGGGAGTTTCTTCCAACACAGGAACAGCAATTTCAGTAGGGTCTACAATTGCCAAACCAGTGTTAGTTGCATAAACGTTGTATAATCCAGTTTTTGTGTATCCGGTAACGCGTTTCGCTAAGCCGGAGTAACCCGTGCCTATTGAGCCATTTAAAACTAAAGTCGGACTAACTCTGCCTTTTGCTGCGGCTAAAGATTTTTCGTTCGCCAATAAATTAAATTCGGCACTTTTAATTCCGTGCTGATTTTTTAAAGCAGTTTGATAAATATCCCATGCAGCAAGTGAGGCAAAACTGCCCGTTGGTTCTGCAAAGTCTGGTTTTTCTATATCAAAATTAGTTAAGGTGTCTTGATTGATTAATTGCTTTAAACTTAATATCGACATTCCATATGTGTTTTTGGCACTGATAAGATTATATTCATCGTTTGCGAGTTGTGCATTTATATCCAATTCATTTGACTTTGCAAGTGAACCTGCTTCAACTAATTTTTTAATTCTGTCGTATTGTAATTTTGAAATTTCCTTTTGACTTTCAGCAACTTTTATCAATTCCTGATTATAAATTACTTGCAGAAAAACAGTGGCAATATTTAATGCTAAATCATTTTTACGTTGCTCAAGGTTTTCTTTACCTGCAAGGTAATTAAACTGGTTTTGCTTAATTAAATTAAATTGCGACAAACCACTCCATAAGGTAACCTGTGTGCCCATATAAAAGTTTTGCGAAAGCACATTAGTATTTGCAAAAGTATTGGTGTATCTGTCAATGGTTCTACCAATATTATAAGTATGAGAGGCGCCAGCATTTAGGCTGGGCAAAATAGCAGCCTCGCTTTGATCATAATTAACTTTGGCAATTTGTTGGTTAACATCTGCCTGCAAAATACTTAAATTGTATTTGATTCCCTGTTCAATACATTGTTGTAATGTCCATTTTTGCTGAGCAAAAATGGAAAGGAAAAAGAATACAAAAAAAATGGAAAAGAATTTTCTCATTAGCTAAACTTTAGTTGGCAAAAGTATAAAGAATAACCAAGAAATTGCAAAAGATTACATCACTGGTTAAATTACTTTAATATTGGCTTTAACACTATTTTATGGTTTTCAACGTTAATTATTTAGTAACTACTTTTTTTTTGTTTTAAATAGGTTTCATATTAAAATAAATTTGACTGATGTCATTTTTGAAAATAGCGCTAACGCTTTTTGTTTTTCTGTTTTTTTTTAGTCTAGTTGCGCAAAAAGAGCAGCAACAAAAAATTCGAATTTTATTTGTTTTTGATGCCTCCAACAGCATGAAAGGCATATACAATGGCAAAACGAAAATGGAACACGCCAAATTCCTTTTTAATTCATTAGTCGATAGTTTGAGTAGATTTAAAAATTACGAATTTGCTTTGCGAATGTATGGATCAACTGTTAAGTATCCACCGGGAGATTGTAATGACAGTAAATTGATAGTTCCTTTCTCGAAAGGAAATGTATCTACTATTAAAAGTAAAGTTGCATTAGCAAAACCTACTGGAATTACACCAATAGAACATTCGTTGGTTATGTCAGCGAATGATTTTCCAGATAAAAAAGCAATTAATACAATCATATTGATAACTGATGGAGTAGAGGAGTGTAAAGGAGATCCTTGTGCAGCTCGACAAAAATTGCTTGAAAAAGGAATTGTTTTTAAACCCTGCATTATTGGCATTGGATTAACCGAGTTGCAGGCAAAAACATTTGATTGTGTTGGAAATTATTTTAGTTACGAAGAAAATAATGAAGTTGTAGGAAATGTAGTTGAGTTGGTTTCCAATCAGCAGCTTTTAAAAACTACTGTACAAGTTAATTTATTGGATGTCTCTCAAAAGCCTTCTGAAACTAATGTCAACATGACTTTTTATGACGAAAAAAAGCTTGGCCCTGTTTATAATATGATTCATTCAATCAATTCAATTGGAAATCCTGATACAATAACAATTGATGAATTTAAGACATATAAAATGACCGTACACACAATTCCATCGGTAAATAAATCTGGAATAACAATTAATTCAGGTACACATAATATAATTGCGATGGATGCGCCACAGGGTTATATGAATTTAAAAAGAGATAACGGAATTTATAATTTTAATGAGAAATTAAAATGTATTATTAGAAAAAGTTCGAACAGCGCTATCATTCATGTACAGCCAATCAATACAAAGGAAAAATTTATTATTGGAGATTATGATATTGAAGTGCTGACATTACCCAGAACTTATTTTAAGCAAGTAAGTATTCAGCAATCTTTTACAAAGATTTTACAGATTGAAAATGCTGGTCAGTTAAAAGTGAAGTATTTTGAAAAAGGAGATGGTTGTATTTTACAGGAAAAAGGAAATGAATTGAAATGGGTGATTGATTTAGATGACAAAACAGAGCAGATTTTTCAATTACAACCTGGTAACTATAGAATCACATATAGGGCAAAATCATTAAAACAAAGTGTTTATACGATTGAACGAAAATTCAGTATACGTTCTGATCAGCAAACAGAAGTGCTGTTGATGAAATAGCGACACAGCTATTCTCTCAATTTATCCAATAAATTATTTAATGTTTTAATTTCAGTCATAGTAAGTGATTTGAAAATATCTTTACATGTTTCATCGATGTAATCTAAATCACTTAATAGTTTTAATCCTTTATCTGTGATTAAAATATCTACATTTCTTCTATCGTCTGGGCATTCTTTTCTTATCAAGAATTTTTTTTGAAAAAGTTTATCTACAATTCTTGATGCATCACTCATTCTATCGAGCATGCGTTCTTTAATTAATTTGATGTTGCAGGGTTTAGGATGTTGTCCGCGTAAAATTCGTAACACATTGTACTGTTGAATCGTAATATCCGAATTAGTAAAATAATTGGTGTATTTCGCATTCATCCAGTTAGTGGAGTAAAGTAAGTTCACCATTAATTTATGTTGCTCCGAATGGAATTTTTTCTGACCAATTTCCTCTTCCAGTTTCATAGTATGAAAATAAAAAAAGTCCTTGGCAATTTGCCAAGGACTTTCCAATGAATTAGTTTATTATTTAGCTTTTGTAATCTCAACGTTGATGTCTAATCTTACCTCTTCGCTTACTGCAACACCACCAGCTTCAATAAGTGCGTTCCAAGCTAAACCAAAATCTTTACGGTTAATTTCGCCAGTAACTTTAAATGCGTAACGTTCCATTCCATAAGGATCTTTAATTATTTTTGGCGCTCCTACAGCTTTTAAAGTAACCGGTTTAGTAACACCGTGCATAGTTAAATTACCTGTTAAAGTATATGATTTTTTATCAGCACTTGATTTCATAGATGTGCTTTTGAATGTAATTTTTGGATATTTCTCTACATCAAAAAAATCGGCACTTTTTAAATGCCCATCTCTTTTTTCATCATCGGTATTAATACTTGCAGCATCAACAGTAAAATCAATAGCTGCGCCGTTAAAATCACCATCAGCTTTTGGAGATGAAACTTTTCCTTCATAAATTTTAAATTTACCTTCTGTTTCACTTACCATCATGTGAGTTACGGCAAAGCCTAATTTACTATGAGATGCATCTACGTTCCAGTTTGTTTGTGCCTTTGCGCTTATCCCAAGTGCAAGGATAGCTACTACAGTTTTAAAATGTTTTTTCATTATTAATGGTTTATAATTTTATTCAAATATAAGTTATAACATTATATGTTGCAACATGTAATGTAATTTAAATTTTTAAAGCCTGATTATCAGGCTTTAAAAAAATAAAATGGACTTTAAAATTATTTATTTTCTGAAAGAAACTTCCAAATTATGGATGTCGATTAACGGTTTTAAAAATTCTTCTAAATCATAAACACACAATTGTGAAGCTGCATCGCAAAGTGCTTTTTCAGGTTCAGGATGTGTTTCTATAAACACACCATCAACACCGCTTGCAACACCTGCTCTTGAAAGCACTGGTAAAAATTCGCGTGCCCCACCTTTTGCGTCAGAGCTAGGAATACCATATTTTCTCACACAATGAGTTATATCAAACACTACTGGGTAACCTAAATTGTTGAGGTGGTAAAAACTTCTTGGATCAACAATTAAATCATTATACCCAAAGGTGTATCCTCTTTCCGTTAAAATAACTTGGTCATTCCCAGAGTCAATGCACTTTTGTAAAGGATGTTTCATGTTGTCAGGCGCTAAAAACTGACCATGTTTAATATTGATAACTTTACCAGTTTTTGCTGATGCTTTTAGTAAATCAGACTGCATACATAGGTAAGCAGGAATTTGTATAACATCAACCACTTCGGCGGCTGCAGCTGCTTGATCAGGATAATGTATGTCGGTTAAAACCGGAAAACCAAACTGCTCTTTAATTTTCCCTAAAATAGCAACACCTTTAGCCAAACCTGGTCCGTCATAATATTTTAAGCTACTGCGGTTATCTTTTTGAAAAGAAGATTTATAAATAATTTTAATTTTCATGCGTTCTGAAATCTCTTTGAGTTTTTCAGCTGTTTTAAGCATGATACTTTCTTCTTCAATAACACAAGGGCCTGAAATCAGAAATAATTCATCAGCGCCACAAGGAATGTTTCCTACGTTTACAATTTTTTTACTCATGTTGTAAATATAAATAAATACTTTTTATTCGCTAAAATGCTTCTTGAATCTGCTAACACTTGTTTCTTCATGAAGAGGTAGTTTTTCTGTTAAATGTTGAGCTAACATTTTTGCAAAATATGGTACCAGCATTACCGCTTTTGTTCCAAAACCATTAAAAACCATTAACTGTTCATGATTTGGATGACTTCCAATAACAGGTCTTCTGTCAATTACGGCTGGTCTAACCCCAGATTCATGATTAACCACTTCAAATTCATAGGGCATAATTTTTTTTAATTTGGATATTAATTCTGCTTTTGCAAGTTCATCAGGTTGATCATGTAGTTCTTTCCAATTATAAGTTGCGCCAATTTTAAATAAGTTATTTCCTAAAGGAAGTATAAAAATACCTTTGTTTAAAATGAATTCCAGTTTTAATTCTTTACAATATATGGTTAGCACATCGCCTTTTGCCGGTTTCATGGGTATCCATTTAAAATAGGGGTTTTCACGAATACGGTAGCCTTCACAAAAAATAACTTTTTCCGCTGTATAATTTTTATACTCTACGAAATTGGGGTGTATAAACAGTTGATTAAAATCAAATTGTTCATCTAAGTATAAATTGTGGAGTTGAAAATACTTTTTTGACTCATTTAAAAACAGTTTAGTGTCAAGGTTACCAGATTGTTTAACAAGAGCAAATTCTGTGTGAGTGGGTTGATTCATCTCCAACGTTTCAGAATTTAAATAATTACTCATTTCGGTTTCGGCTTTTTTAATCCAAAGTGTTTTTTCTTGCTCTTCAGAAAAAAGTTTGGCGATACTTGTTTCTTTTATGAATTGAAAATTTAGTTTTTTACCAATTTCGTTATAGAAGGTATTTAATGAAGGTATAAGATCATCAGCTAACCAACTTTTGGTAAGACGCTTAAAAACAACCGGATTCCAGATGCCTGCCGCAACCTTTGAAGAAGATGAAAGATTCTCGTTGTTTAGGAAAATAATATTTTTATTTTTTTTAAGTAACTCATGAGCCAAAATAGTGCCTGCAATGCCTTGACCAACAATAATATAATCTACTAATTTTTTCAATTTTTAAGTTTGTATTTGGGATTTAAAATGTAACTTTTCAGCAATACAAAAATGCTTTTTAAAACGATAAGTAGGAATAAATTCTTTCAAATTTAAAAAATCATTTAAAGAGTTGTTTTTTAAATAAATTGTTAGCAAGTTTTGGGTTTTGTTTAAGGGAAAAAGCTTATTTTTACAAGAATAGTTCAATCAAAAGCTCGAAAAAAAATTCAGTTCTTAAACATGGAAGAAACAGTAGATACAACACAACAAAAAAATTACGGTGCGGATAGCATTCAAGTTTTAGAAGGATTAGAAGCAGTTAGAAAACGTCCTGCCATGTATATTGGTGATGTTGGAGTGAAAGGGTTACATCATTTGGTTTATGAAGTTGTTGATAATTCAATTGATGAGGCACTTGCGGGTCATTGTAAAAACATTGAAGTAACAATTTTAGAAGATAACTCCATTCGCGTTAAAGATGATGGTCGTGGTATTCCGGTTGACATTCATCCTAAAGAAAAAAAATCGGCTTTAGAGGTTGTAATGACAGTTTTACATGCCGGTGGTAAATTTGATAAAGACAGTTATAAAGTTTCAGGTGGTTTGCATGGTGTTGGTGTTTCTTGTGTGAATGCATTATCTACTCATCTTTCAGCTGAAGTTCACAAAGAAGGTAAAGTTTGGATGCAGGAATACAGCATTGGTAAGCCATTGTATGATGTTAAACACGTTGGCGAATCAACTTACAGAGGAACCATTGTAACATTTAAACCCGATTTGTCAATTTTCACAGTTGGTGAATATAATTATAACACGCTTGCAACACGTATGCGTGAGTTGGCTTATCTAAACAAAGGAATTCGTATTACACTTTCTGATAACAGAAACAGAGACGAGCAAGGCAATCCTCAATCAGAACAATTTTACTCAGAAGGTGGTTTGCGCGAGTTTGTAAAGTACATTGATGCTGCAAAAGAGCAATTGATTGATGAAGTAATTTATGTTGAGGGTGAAAAAGCTGGAATTCCTGTTGAAGTAGCGATGTTGTATAATACTTCATATGCCGAAACAGTTCAGAGTTATGTAAACAACATCAATACGCATGAAGGCGGTACACATTTAGCGGGTTTCAGAAGAGGATTAACTAGAACCTTAAAAAATTACGCTGAAAAAACAGGACTTTTATCAAAAGTAAAATTAGAAATCAGCGGAGATGATTTTCGTGAAGGATTGACTGCTGTTATTTCTGTAAAAGTTCAGGAACCACAGTTTGAAGGACAAACCAAAACCAAGTTAGGAAACAATGAGGTGATGGGTTCTGTTGATCAGGCGGTGAGTGAAATGCTTGCAAATTATCTGGAAGAACACCCTAAGCAAGCGAGAATAATTGTAGATAAAGTAATTTTAGCTGCAACAGCTCGTCACGCTGCACGTAAAGCTCGTGAAATGGTGCAACGTAAGAGCGTAATGACGGGAGGCGGATTACCAGGAAAATTGGCTGATTGCGCAGATAGCGATCCGGCAGCATGTGAGTTGTTTTTAGTTGAGGGTGATTCTGCAGGTGGAACTGCAAAGCAAGGGAGAAATAGGGCTTTTCAGGCTATTTTACCTTTAAGAGGGAAAATTTTAAATGTTGAAAAAGCACTCGAATACAAAATTTACGATAACGAAGAGATTAAAAATATTTTTACTGCATTAGGTGTTTTCCGTGGAACAAAAGAAGATGAGCGTGCTCTGAATATTGAAAAATTACGTTATCATAAAGTTATTATCATGTGTGATGCCGATATTGATGGCTCTCACATTACTACTTTAATTCTTACCTTCTTTTTCCGTCATATGAAAGAGCTGATCGAAAGAGGTCATATTTACATTGCAACTCCACCGCTTTATTTGGTGAAAAAAGGTAAAGAACAACAATATTGCTGGAACGAAGAACAACGCGATACGCTTGTAAAACAATTAGGTGGCGATAAACCGGAATCAGTAAATATTCAGCGATATAAAGGTTTAGGTGAGATGAACGCAGAGCAATTGTGGGAAACAACCTTAAATCCTGAATTCAGAACATTACGTAGAGTAACCATCGAAAATGCTGCAGAGGCAGATCACGTATTCTCTATGTTGATGGGAGACGAAGTTCCTCCACGCAGAGATTTCATTGAGAAAAATGCAAAATATGCAAAAATTGATGCTTAATATTTAATAATCAAAATAAAAACAAAACAAAGAAAAATGAGTAAAGTAACAATCGTAGGTGCAGGTAATGTAGGTGCAACCTGTGCAGATGCTATCGCATTCAGAAGAATTGCAAGTGAAGTAGTTTTATTGGATATCCGTGAAAATTTTGCAGAAGGAAAAGCATTAGATATGATGCAAACTGCAACGTTAAACGGTTTCGAAACACGTGTTAGCGGAAGCACAAATGATTATTCAAAAACAGCAGGTAGCGATGTTGTTGTTATTACAAGTGGTATTCCACGTAAACCTGGAATGACTCGTGAAGAGTTAATCGGAATAAATGCAGGCATTGTAAAAGGTGTTACAGAAAACGTATTAAAACACTCTCCAAATGCAGTAATCGTTGTAGTAAGTAATCCAATGGATACTATGACATTTCTTGCTTTAAATGAAAGTAAATTGCCTAAAAACCGTATCATTGGCATGGGTGGTATTTTGGATAGCGCTCGTTTTAAATGCTATTTATCTCTTGCATTAAATTGCTCTCCAAACGATATCGAAGGAATGGTAATTGGTGGCCATGGTGATACGACCATGATTCCTTTAACCCGTTTAGCTTCTTACAAAGGTGTACCTGTTTCTCAATTCTTAGATGCAGACGCATTGAAAAAAGTAGCAGCTGATACTATGGTTGGCGGAGCAACGTTAACGGGCATGTTAGGAACTTCTGCATGGTATGCACCAGGTGCAGCAGTTGCTTCTTTGGTGGATTCAATCTTGAACGATCAGAAAAAATTATTCCCTTGCTGTGTTTCATTAAACGGAGAATACGGACAAAAAGACATTTGTTTAGGTGTTCCAGTTGTAATAGGAAAAAATGGTTGGGAGAAAATCATTGATGTTAAATTAAACGCTGATGAACAAGCTATGTTTAATAAAAGTGCAGATGCAGTTCGTAACATGAACAATGTGTTGAGCTCTATTAATGTAGCATAATATTTTTTCTATTTTTTAAAAGCCAAAAAGCAAGTGCTTTTTGGCTTTTTTTATTCATACAAATAAATTAACTTTATTTTTTTATCATTTTCGTTTATGGAAAATAATCAATCCAACAATAATCAATGGCAACAGCCAAATTTTCAGTATGGTCAGCAGGTAGTGCCTAATTCTACAGCAACTTTAGTTTTAGGTATATTATCTATTATTTCATGTTGGCTTTATGGGTTACCTGGTATAATTTTAGGAATCATCGCTTTGTATATTTCAAGTGCAGGTAAAAAAGCTTATGAAGCTAATCCTACTTGGTATTCCCTTGCATCATACAATAATTTAAAAGCAGGGAGAATTTGCGCAATTGTGGGACTGTGTTTGTCTGCCATATATTTTATAATAGCATTTATTATAGTTGTTTTTGTTGGCACTGCAATTGGGGCTTTTTCTCTTTTGAATTGATGTTA
The DNA here is from genome assembly GCA_044352985.1 of Bacteroidia bacterium. Lineage (GTDB taxonomy): Bacteria > Bacteroidota > Bacteroidia > B-17B0 > Aurantibacillaceae > JADJDM01. Next base: position 109,286 of record JBILCU010000005.1, on the reverse strand, counting down.
GATTGTTATTTCAAAAAATATTTTTTTATTGATTGCCCCAGCTGCGGTATGCAAAGGGCAATTGAATCATTATTTCATGGTGAAATATTAAAAAGTATTAGTTTTAATGCTGCTTTAATACCTCTTATGGTTACATTTTTAATTCTAATTTTTCAATTGTTTTTTAAAAAAATATCTGGAGGTAAATGGATTGTGATTTCTTTTTCCTTTTCAGCTTTTATAATGTTTGCCCAGCTTGTTTCAAAATTAATGTTCAACAATTTTTTTTAACAAATGCATAGAATCTATTGCTTATTGTTGATTTTCAATTCATTTTTATTAGAAGCACAGCAGCCAAAGGATACTTTGTTTTTACTAAACGGAAAAATTTTTGTTTCACCTGTTTTAGATACTTTATTGGGCGGTGTTACTATTATTGACACTAAAGATTCTTTACAAAAATTCACATTAGATAATGAGGATTTATTTTCTATCAATTTTTCAAACGGAAACATTAGATATTATTACCGATACGATACTTTAATTGGGAATTATTTTACTCGCGATGAAATGATTTATTACATGCATGGTGAGCGTGATGCAAAAAAAGGATTTACAGCAAAAGGAGCTTTTTACGGGGGTATGGCTGCCGGTTTTTTAGGCGGACTTTCTGGTAATTTTATTGGCCCAATTGTTCCATTTACTTTTTTTAGTTTATGTGGCATACCTAAAGTTCGTATTCGTCATGAAACCATTTCAAATCCCTATTTTATAGATCACGATCCTTATCTTTTAGGCTATGAAAGAAGAGCTAGATCTAAGCGTAGAGTAAAAGGTTTAATAGGTGGAGGAATTGGTTTAGCAGCGGGATACGTCGTGAATTTTGTTATCGCTCAATTTTCAAAATAATCAAACAATATATAACACAATGCAAAAGAAAATACTTTTATTAGGTTCAGGAGAGTTAGGTAAAGAATTGGTAATAGCCTTTCAGCGCTTAGGTCAGCATGTAATTGCTGTTGATAGTTATTCTGGTGCCCCCGCTATGCAAGTCGCTCATGAGTTTGAGGTAATCAATATGTTAGATGGAGAAGCATTAACAAGTATTGTAAAAAAACACCAACCAGATTTTATTGTACCAGAGATTGAAGCTATTCGTACAGAAAAATTTTATGAATTTGAGCAACAAGGAATAACAGTTGTGCCAAGCGCAAAAGCAGCTAACTTTACTATGAACCGTAAAGCAATTCGCGATTTAGCAGCTAAAGAGTTAGGCTTAAGAACAGCAGAATATCGATATGCAAGTACTTTTGAAGATTTTAAAAATTCAGTTTCTGTAATAGGTATTCCCTGTGTAGTTAAGCCATTAATGAGTAGTAGCGGAAAAGGACAAAGTGTTTTAAAGTCGGGAAATGATATTGAAAAGGCCTGGGATTATGCAATGCAAGGCTCTCGTGGCGATTATAAAGAAGTTATAGTTGAAGAGTTCATTAAATTTGACGCTGAAATTACCCTTTTAACTGTTACTCAAAAAGATGGCAAAACACTATTTTGCCCACCAATAGGTCACAGACAAGAGCGCGGAGATTATCAGGAAAGTTGGCAGCCTTTTGCAATGAGCGAAGATGATTTAAAAGAAGCTCAAATAATGGCGGAAAAGGTTACGAAAGCATTAACCGGTAATGGTATTTGGGGAGTAGAGTTTTTTCTTACATCTAAAGGTGTTTATTTTTCAGAGCTTTCACCGCGACCCCACGACACAGGTATGGTAACGCTTGCCGGAACACAAAATTTATCCGAGTTTGAATTGCATGCTCGCGCCATTTTAGCCTATCCAATTCCAGAAATTAAATTACTTTTTAATGGAGCATCAGCAGTGTTATTAGCAGATGAAGATGGTGAAAATCCTATTTATAAAGGAATAGAAGAGGTATTAAGCAATCCAAATACCGATATTCGAATTTTTAACAAGCCGACTAAACGTAAGTTTAGAAGAATGGGAGTAGTGCTTGTAAATGGGGAATTAAACTCTAATGTTGTTGAAATTAAAGATAAAGCAATAGCATATTCAAAATTAATTTCAATTAAATAAACTTACATTTTTATTCTCCCTAAATGCAGCGATGGCCTTAGGGATCATAGTTTCTGAGTATTATCGTCGTAAAAACATTATGTAAATATGATTCATTTTTTATTTTTTTTCAGAAAAATGCAAAATAAATTTGGAGTATAAGAAAAAGTGAGTATCTTTGCAGCCCGTTTTTTGATAAAGCAAAAGGATTAAAAAGAAAAAATAGCTAAAAAAAATATTTTCAAAAAAAGTAAAATATTTTTTGGTAGATAAAAAAAAGTGATTACTTTTGCAGCCCGATTTGAGAGAAAGGAAATCGGAATAGAAAAAAAGATTAAAAAAAATCGCTGTGAGGCGAGAAGATATAATGACCCGAAAGGCAACGACTAGGGAAAAAGTTCTTTGAAAGAAATGTTTAACCAAGCAAGCAAGTGACTTACGAGATCAGAAATGATTAAGTTACATGCGACCCTGAACAGAATATAATTCCTGGATTTGAATATCCAGACAAACTTTTTATTACTATGGAGAGTTTGATCCTGGCTCAGGATGAACGCTAGCGGCAGGCCTAATACATGCAAGTCGAGGGGCAGCGGGAGTAGCAATACTTGCCGGCGACCGGCGCACGGGTGCGTAACACGTATACAATCTGCCTTCTACAGAGGGATAGCCCGGAGAAATTCGGATTAATACCTCATAACAAATGAATTGGCATCAATTTATTTTGAAAGATCCGTCGGTAGAAGATGAGTATGCGTCTGATTAGCTAGTTGGTGAGGTAATGGCTCACCAAGGCTACGATCAGTAGGGGATCTGAGAGGACTACCCCCCACACTGGTACTGAGACACGGACCAGACTCCTACGGGAGGCAGCAGTAAGGAATATTGGACAATGGAGGCAACTCTGATCCAGCCATGCCGCGTGCAGGATGACTGCCCTATGGGTTGTAAACTGCTTTTGTACGGGAGAAAACCCTTTCACGTGTGAAAGGTTGATAGTACCGTAAGAATAAGGATCGGCTAACTTCGTGCCAGCAGCCGCGGTAAGACGAAGGATCCAAGCGTTATCCGGATTCATTGGGTTTAAAGGGTGCGTAGGCGGGTTTGTAAGTCAGTGGTGAAAGCCGGTCGCTCAACGATCGAATTGCCATTGATACTGCAGACCTAGAATATAGATGATGTTGGCGGAATATGACATGTAGCGGTGAAATGCATAGATATGTCATAGAACACCTATTGCGAAGGCAGCTGACAAAACTATTATTGACGCTGATGCACGAAAGTGCGGGGATCAAACAGGATTAGATACCCTGGTAGTCCGCACAGTAAACGATGATAACTAGATGTTTGCGATATACCGTAAGCGTCCAAGCGAAAGCGATAAGTTATCCACCTGGGGAGTACGCCCGCAAGGGTGAAACTCAAAGGAATTGACGGGGGCCCGCACAAGCGGAGGAGCATGTGGTTTAATTCGATGATACGCGAGGAACCTTACCAGGGCTTGAAAGTTAAGGAATGATTATGAAAGTAGTCAGTCAGCAATGACCTGAAACTAGGTGCTGCATGGCTGTCGTCAGCTCGTGCCGTGAGGTGTTGGGTTAAGTCCCGCAACGAGCGCAACCCCTACCATTAGTTGCCAGCGGTTCGGCCGGGGACTCTAATGGAACTGCCCGTGCAAACGGAGAGGAAGGTGGGGATGACGTCAAGTCATCACGGCCCTTACGTCCTGGGCTACACACGTGCTACAATGGGTGCTACAGAGGGCAGCTACACAGTAATGTGATGCAAATCTCGAAAGGCATTCTCAGTTCGGATTGAGGTCTGCAACTCGACCTCATGAAGCTGGATTCGCTAGTAATCGCGCATCAGCAATGGCGCGGTGAATACGTTCCCGGGCCTTGTACACACCGCCCGTCAAGCCATGAAAGCTGGGGGTATTTAAAGTAGGTTGCCGCAAGGCGCCTCCTAGAGTAAAACTGGTGATTGGGGCTAAGTCGTAACAAGGTAGCCGTACCGGAAGGTGCGGCTGGAACACCTCCTTTCTGGAGTGTCGTAGTAACTAAAGTGAGTTACTTGCTGTTGGTTAGATATTTTTTGTGGAAATTTTATTTATTTTCTATTCTAAATATTATTTAAAAATAATGTAAGAAAAGAATTAAATTAAAACTCACCCAAAACGAGCTAAGTTCAGCTCAATCGATGAGTTAAGGGATTCAAGTCAAGAAGCAAAAGTCAA
>JBILCU010000005.1:0-100000 GCA_044352985.1 Bacteroidia bacterium | reverse complement strand
AAGACGGATGAAATTGCTCTTCAAGTAATGGAAGAAATTTATAAAACCGTTCCGGAAGAAATCAAGCAACAATTAAGTGATAATATCATCTGGATAAAAGATGCCATGAAAAACAATTTGGTTGTAGGTTCTCAGGCAAGAATTTTATATGCCGACAGCGAAGGCAGAATAAAAATTGCAGAAGCCATTAACAATGCAATTGCTAAGGGAGAAATTTCTGCCCCTGTTGTTTTAGGAAGAGATCATCACGATGTAAGTGGAACGGATTCGCCTTACCGTGAAACATCAAATATTTATGACGGCTCAAAATTTACTGCCGACATGGCTGTTCAAAATTTTGTTGGCGATGCATTTCGTGGTGCAACCTGGATTAGTTTACACAATGGTGGAGGAGTAGGATGGGGAGAAGTAATTAATGGTGGTTTTGGTTTAGTATTAGATGGTAGCGAAGATGCAGATAGAAGATTAAAACAAATGTTATTCTGGGATGTCAACAATGGAATTGCCAGAAGAAGTTGGGCAAGAAATAAGGAAGCATTATTTGCAATTAAACGTGAAATGGAAAGAACACCTAACTTAAAAGTTACACTCCCTAATTTAGTAGACGACGAATTGCTTAACAATATTTGAAACTAGTTTTTTTATTGATGAATTAATGGTGATGTTTTTTTACAATGCTTTATAAGTAGTTAGGTTATGAAGTTTTTATTTAAAAATTTCAATCTAGATTGAAATAATTTTTCAAATAGTTATAGAAATTAATTGCTTTTATCTTATTTTATTAAATCAAAACAGCTTAATAAATTATTAAATGAGTTATAATTCAGGTAGATTGGAATTGAGTTAAAACTTTTTAATTTGTTATTTGTTTTTAAATCAAACTAAAACAAGTTGTATTTATATTGTATTCGTGTAAATTTGTTTTAGAAAATATTCATGAAAAAGTTTTTATTATTCATTGTAACGGTAATCTTATCTCAAGGAGTATATGCTTCTCAGCTGCTCATTCCAATGGATAAGGAACAAAAAAATCATTTAAAAGCTTATGGTATTGCATACTGGATATTAAAAAAAGATGTTCAGGTGTATTGGCTATTAAATTACCGTGGGGGTAGTTTTATGTTTAATAATGATAAATCATTTATAGATGAACTTACTATTAGGGGAGTAAGCTATGAAGTTATTGCCGATGCTAAAAGTAATGCAATTTTAAGTGAAATATCAAATCCGGAGGTTAATATGGATGCTGTTAAATTAGAGAAACCGCCAAAAATTGCTGTTTACTCTCCAAAAACAAAACAACCCTGGGATGATGCTGTTACAATGGTGCTCTCTTATTCTGAAATACCTTATGAAGTAGTTTACGATGAAGAAATTATTAATAATAAATTATTAGAGTACGATTGGTTGCATTTACATCACGAAGATTTTACCGGACAGTATGGTCGTTTTTATGCCGGATACAAAAATGCTGCCTGGTATATTCAAGATGTGAAAAACAATGAGGCAATGGCAGCAAAACTAGGTTTTAAAAAAGTATCAGAATTAAAGCTTGGTGTAGCAAAAAAAATAAGAGATTTTACAATGGGGGGTGGTTTTTTATTTGCCATGTGTTCTGCAACTGATTCTTATGATATTTCTCTGGCTTCGGATGGCGTTGATGTTTGTGAAAGCATGTATGATCATGATCCTGCAGATCCTAATATGAATAAAAAAATTGACTATAGTAAAGGCTTTGCTTTTGAAAATTACACCTTAAGTGTTAATCCTTTCGAATATGAATTTTCGACTATTGACACTTATAATTCAAGAAGGCAAAAGTATAATATGACTAAAGAAAATGATTTTTTCAGCTTATTTGAGTTTTCTGCAAAATGGGATCCAATACCAACTATGCTTTGTCAAAATCACGAGCAATTAATTAAAGGATTCTGGGGACAAACAGTTGCTTTTGAAAAAAGTTATATCAAAAAAAATGTTTTGATTATGGGCGAAAATAAAGCTGCTAATGAAGCCCGTTACATTCATGGAGAATTTGGAAAAGGAACCTGGACATTTTACGGAGGTCACGATCCAGAAGATTATGAGCATCGTGTTGAAGATCCGCCAACTGATTTAAATCTACATCCCAATTCAGCAGGTTACAGATTAATTTTAAATAATATTCTTTTTCCCGCTGCAAAAAAGAAAAAGCAAAAAACGTAAGTTTATGATTTTAAAAATAAGCAGATATTTTATTTTGTTTTATTAAATTTGTTATAGTTTAAAACTATACAAGATGAAATTCATTAATCTTAAAGTTGTTATTTCATTTACTTTTTTGTTTTTTTCAAGTATAATTTTTTCACAGCAAAAAATTGATTCAACAAAAATTTATGTTCTTACTCAAAATGATGGTTCTGAATTTACTGGTAAAATTTTAAAAAGTGATGAACGAGAGTTAACCATTTTGTTAACTGATGGTAGAAAAATTATTATACCACAATACGTTGTTAAGACTATTAATCCTGCAAATTCAAGTGATTTTAATGCTATAGGTCAATTTATTGGTGAGGAGAATTTTAGAACACGCTATTTTTTAACTACTAATGGTTTGCCCCTTAAAAAAGGGAAAAATTATGTGCAATGGACTCTGTTGGGGCCTGATTTACAATTTAGCATCACAGATAGATTAGGCGCTGGAGTTATGACTTCTTGGATAGGTATGCCTATTATTGGAACCATTAAATACACAGGTAATATTTCTAAAAACTTAAATTATGCTGTTGGAACATTAATTGGATCAGGAACTTATATAGCACCAAGCTTTGGGGGAGCTTTGCCATTTGGTGCTTTAACTTTTGGCGATGGCAGAAGTAATTTAAATATTAGCGCTGGTTATGGTGCAATATGGTTAAATGGATATGTAAACGGAAGACCATTAGTTTCTTTGGGCGGTATGACTAAAGTAGGAAAACGAGTTACATTAGTTTTAGATTCATTCTTTCTATTAGCTTCTGCAAGTAGCAATTATAGCAGTAGTCAAAATTCTACATTTGGATTTGTTTTGCCCGGCATAAGAATTCATAGTACTGATACAAGAGCTTTTCAAATTGGATTCGCTTCACTTTTGGTTAACAATGAATTTAGACCAATACCATTTCCTGTAGTTCAATGGTTCAGAATCTTATAAATTCTTTTGCATTAAAAAATGAGGTATGCTGTCAAAAAGTAAATAGGAAGGTTCAATAACAGTATATCCACAACTTTTGTAAAAATTTACTGCATTCTCTCGTGCGTGTAAAATAATTGTAGTAGTTGTATCCCTTTTTGCAAAATCTTCTGCAAAGCTTATCATTTTTTTGCCAATTCCTTTACCCTGAAAATCAATTCGTGTACACATATATCTTATTTGTGCACGAATTTTATGTTCATCTAAAAATTGCAATCGGCAAGCTCCAATAATGGAATGATTGTACTTTGCGCAAACATGAAAAGAACTTTCTTCTAATTCGTCTTTTTCACTTCCCTCCGGTTCGTTCCAAGGTCTTCGTAATACTTCAAATCGTAGTTTAAAGTATTCTTTAAATTCATCTGCAGTTATTGGAGAACAAATTTTAATTTCCATTGATTATAAAGAGTTTTATTCAAACTATTTTATCGGAATACGTTTCCCGTTTTCATAACCAACTACAAATGCATCAAAACCCTTACCTTTAAGTTCGTCTTTTCTTTTAATGGCATCATCAAAATTTTTGAAACTTCCCGTTAAAATTTTAGTCATGCCTTCTTCCATAGAAATTTCGTATTTAACTCCTGCAAACTGAGACTTATCTGGTTTACCACTAAATGCACCAATCTGCACTTTAAAAGTTGTGTTAGCATTCGTGATTTTTGACACGATTTCATTATTAGAAGTTGTAGTTGCTGTTCCGTTACTAGATGAACTTTTATTTGTGTTACCTGAAATAGAAACACCATTCTTATTAATAGAACTCTCATTACTATTGGTTGGCGCAATAGCTTTTGAATTACTTACAGTAGTTTCATTAGTAGATGAATTTGTGCTAGTTTTCATGTTTGATGCAGAAGACCCTGAATTATTTTTAACAACTGCATTAGATGAATTTGCATTTTCGTTTGAGTTAGATGAATTAGCTGAACCCGAATTGTTTTTTGCAACTGCATTAGATGAATTTGCATTTTCGTTTGAGTTAGATGAATTAGCTGAACCCGAATTGTTTTTTGCAACTGCATTAGATGAATTAGCAGTTTCGTTTGAGTTAGATGAATTAGTTGAACTTGAATTATTTTTAGCGTCTGAATTAGATGAGTTTGCAGATTCCTTTGAGTTGGATGAATTAGTTGAGCCCGAATTATTTTTCGTAATTGCATTTGATGGGGTTGCAGTTTCCTTTGAGTTAGATGAATTAGTTGAACTTGAATTATTTTTAGCGTCTGAATTAGATGAGTTTGCAGATTCCTTTGAGTTAGATGAATTAGTTGAGCCCGAATTGTTTTTCGCAACTGAATTTGATGAGTTTGCAGTTTCGTTTGAGTTAGATGAATTGCTTGAGCCTGCTGAACCCGAATTATTATTTTCAACTGCATTTGATGAGTTACTTGAACTAGATGAGCCTGAATTATTTTTCACAACTTTATTAGATGAGTTTGCAGTTTCGTTTGAGTTAGATGAATTGCTTGAGCCTGCTGAACCCGAATTATTATTTTCAACTGCATTTGATGTGTTACTTGAACTAGATGAGCCTGAATTATTTTTCACAACTTTATTAGATGAGTTTACCGTTTCGTTTGAGTTAGATGAATTGCTTGAGCCAGCTGAACCCGAATTATTATTTGCAACTTTATTAGATGAGTTTGCAGTTTCGTTTGAGTTAGATAAGTTACTTGAACTAGCTGAACCCGAATTGTTTTTCGCAACTGAATTTGATGAGTTTGCAGTTTTGTTTGAGTTAGATGAATTGCTTGAGCCAGCTGAACCCGAATTATTATTTTCAACTGCATTTGATGAGTTACTTGAGCTAGATTTGCCTGAATTATTTTTCGCAAATGAATTTGATGAGTTTGCAGTTTCGTTTGAGTTACTTGAACTAGCTGAACCCGAATTGTTTTTTGCAACTGCATTAGATGAATTAGCAGTTTCTTTTGAGTTAGATGAATTAGTTGAACTCGAATTATTTTTAGCAACTGCATTAGATGAGTTTGCATTTTCGTTTGAGTTAGATAAGTTACTTGAACTAGCTGAACTCGAATTGTTTTTTACGACTGCATTTATTGAGTTTTCTGAAGCATTATCAGTACTGCTTTTTTCATTTATAGCTTCATTGCTTCCGATATTACTTTTTGAATTAATATCAGTATTGTCATTTGACTTGTTAGAAGCAATAGCTCCACCATTTGCATTTTTTGAAGTGTGTTGGGGCATCAGTAATTCTTTTTTTACGTTTTCCTGCAAATAGGTAAATTTTGGAGAAAAAGTAAAATCGCTTGTGTTTTCAGCAGCAGATGTAATTTTAAATTTAATAGTAAAGGAAGGTTCAACAGGTATTGATATCCAAATGATTTTAAACTTTTGATTTTCAAATGTGAAATTTCCTGTTTTTGCATCTATATTACTTAATGTATATCCTTCTGGTACATCTCCAAATAACTTTGCAAAACCATTAACGTCACCTTTTTCAATCGTCAATTCTGCCTCAATAGTTTTTCCCGATTCAATGGAGTTAGGGATAGTGTGGGTTATCCCCATTTTCTGTGCAGCTAAAAAAAATGGGAAAAATAGTATTATTATAATGTGCTTGAGCATCTGATTACTTTTAATTAGTGAATTATTTGAGAGAATTTTACTCTTAAGCAAATTTGATTAAAATTTCTCTTTGTTGTTGTTCTAATTAACAATTTAAACTAACAATTATTATTGAATAATTTAAAAACTATAAGTTGTAAACTAATAAATTATTATATTTATTTGATAGTATGTTAAAGAGCCTGATTAATAGTGATGTTTTTAAAAAATTCAGGAGTTTACTTTTTATCCTTTTTTGCATTATTTCTGTTCAATCTTTCTCACAAAAAAAATATGAAGATTTTGCAGAAAAGTACTCTGGTATGGGTGCACTATCAGAAGTTATTATGTCCAATAAGTGCATCATTCGTGAAAACTTCAACCTCTTCTTTGAATCCAACATAAAAAAGACGGAAAAAGACAGAACCTTAATTTGGTACAAATTGGTTTTTCATCAGCCCTGTTTTATAAGTTTTACTGTAATTCCAAACGATGAAACAGATAGGTATGAATTAGAGATTTACAAAGTAAAAAATAATGTAAAAATTTGTAATACGGTTTTAAATGAAGTATTTGATCGGGTTGATAGTCTCAGTAAAACAGTAACATACACCGATAATTTTCAGTCGCAATCTTTTAGAGGTAGTTTATTTAATACACGTCAAATTAATGTGGAGTTAGATGAAGCTGTTTTTATTTTAGTAAATAACTTAGAAGGACCAGATTTAGGACATGTTATCGATTTACAAACGTGCGATTATTCTTACGTGTTAAAGGTGAATAAGGACAAATTAGAGGATGGTGGGACAAAAGAAGATCGATCAAATTTGAGTAATCCCGAACTTCGTTTATTATCCGTTGAGCGTAAGTTGTGCGAACAAAATGATGATCAAAAATTGGGTTATTCTAGTTTTTTAGGAGATAAAATGTCTACTAAAAATTTCGATAAAAAATCGCTCGATTCAGCAAATATAGCTCAGGCCAAAGCAATTCGATCTTTCGATTCATTGGCAGGAAAACCTTTGGCTGATCTTACTCCAAGAAAAGTTCCGATGAGAAATGAAAAGAAGGACAGCATAAAGCCACCAGAAATTAAAAAAAGTATTTTCTTCCCTCAAATATTCACGTTTCTTGATTCTGTAAAAGTAGATACCAGTAAAAAAAATCCCGTAAAACTTACGCCTTATCGGGTAAAGGATTCCATTATGGATTTTATTCTTAAAAAACCATTAAAAACAAATCCTAACGATAATACGAATAATAAAAACAAAAAAATTGAGCCTAAAACTAAGCGAAATCTTTTAAATGTATATTTTACTGTTATTGACGCTAGTACCAAACGGGCCATATCTTACCCCGAATTAAAATTTAATAAAAAAGGAAATATTAAAAAGCCCAATTTAATTTACATCGATTCGCTTTGTTCGTATTCCTGCTCTTTTTTAAATTCGAATAAATGGGTATTAAAATGTGAAGTGTTTGGTTTTATGCCTTACGAAGAGTATTTTGATTCGGAAAAATGTATTGACGTAGGTGATGATGATTATTGTTATTTAATTCCAATAAGGCCATACAAAAAAGGTGATAAATTAGCCTTACCTGATGTGTTTTTCTTTCCAAATTCTACTAAGCTAAAAAAAGAATCATTTGAAACATTAGATCAGTTGGTAACATATCTTGAGTACAATCCGGCATCAATAAGAGTAAATGGGCATACACAAGGAAATAAAAAAATCAGTAATAATTCAAGTAAGGTTGATGCTGATTTACGTTTTAAAGGTTCAGCAAAAAAATTATCGAAGAAAAGAGCAGATAAAGTATGCGAATACATTATTAATAAAGGCATTTCTCCTAAACGAATTTCAAGTAAAGGGTTTGCAGGCAGAAAACCTATTGTAAAAGAACCAAAAACAAGAAGCGATCGTGAAAAAAATATGCGGGTAGAAATTGAAATTGTAGAATTAAATTCAGATTCACTTTTAAATAAATAGCGAATAAAATAAATGACTATACTTGTTTAAAAATTAAAATAGTATGAATAACGAAGAAAATACAATAATAGAAAATAAATTACCTCAATTTTTAAAAGTATTATGTATCCTAACTTTTATTGGTTGCGGTTTGGGCATTTTTTCAAATGTGTTTGGTTTGCTTGCACTTAAAACAACTCACGCGTTTAATGTCGCTTTAATGGAAGCTGCTGCAAAAAGCGGAGAGATGCTTGATCCGGAAACGATGCTTTACAATAGTAAAGTAACCATTATTTCAGGTATAATAAGTTCAATTGGTTGTTTAATTGGTGCCATTTTAATGTGGAAATTAAATAAGACAGGGTTTTATATTTATACTTTTTTCCAGATTTGTTCCATTATATTTCCAATTTTATTTCCAATAATACAGGGTACAACACTTATGACGATTTTAGGACTTTTATTTCCATTGGCATTTATTGTATTATATGCAATAAATCTAAAACATTTGAAGTAAACTAATTCTGTATTTGATTTTTTTTCTTTGGATTAATAGCAGTTTAATATAGTATCTTTAGTTAACGATGATACCTCAGGAAACAATCGACCAAATTTTATTTTACGCACGTATTGATGAAGTGGTAAACGATTTTGTTCCACTTAAAAAACGTGGTCAAAACATGTGGGGATGTTGTCCGTTTCATAACGAAAAAACACCATCTTTTAGCGTGTCTCCTAGCAAAGGTATTTATAAGTGTTTTGGTTGTGGTAAAGCAGGTAATGCGGTAAACTTTGTAATGGAAGTGGATAAGAAAACTTATCCCGAAGCACTCCGATATTTGGCTTCAAAATATAATATTGCAGTTGAAGAAAAGCAGGCAAGTCCCGAAGAATTGCAAGCTCAAAACGAGAAAGAGTCTCTACGAATACTTAACAAATTTGCAAGTGCTTATTTTTTATCCAATTTATGGGAAAGTGATGAAGGTAAATCTATTGGTTTAAGTTATTTCAGAGAGCGAGGTTTTAGGGATGATATCATTAAGAAATTTCAATTAGGTTATTCGTTTGAAGAACGAAAGGCATTTACCAAAGAGGCATTTTCAAAGGGTTATCAAGCGGATTATTTGGTGAAGTCAGGATTATCTATTCGCCCAGAACGTTATGAAAATGTACAGGAATTAACAGAAGCACATCTATTCGATCGTTTTCATAGTCGTGTAATGTTTCCCATTCACTCCGTTTCGGGAGATGTGCTTGGTTTTGGTGGCAGAATTTTAACCAATACCAAAGAAACAGCAAAATATTTTAATTCACCACAAAGCGATTTATACGATAAAAGTAAAATTTTGTATGGCTTATACTTTGCTAAAAAAAGTATACAACAAGATGATTTTTGTTTTTTAGTTGAAGGTTACACCGATGTAATTGCTTTGCATCAGTCAGGTATAGAAAATGTTGTGGCATCATCAGGCACTTCGTTAACTATAGAGCAAATTAAATTAATACAACGTTTTACCAATAACATTACCATACTTTATGATGGCGATGAAGCCGGACAAAAAGCGAGTGAACGAGGCATCAGTTTAATTTTGGAAGAGGGCATGAATGTGCGGGTATTATTATTTCCTGATAATGATGATCCAGATAGCTACTCGCGTAAAGTAAGTGCTGATGAATTAAAAACATTTATTAAAAATAATTCTCAGGATTTTATAACGTATTCTGCATCCAAAATTTCAGCAGCAGCTAAAAACGATCCGATTAAAAAAACAGAATTTGTTAAGCATGTTATTGAAAATATAGCTTTGATTCCTGATTCAATAACTCGCTCAGTTTATATAAAAGAGTGTAGCAGAATCGTAGAGATTGATGAGCAAGTGTTAATGCTTGAAGTCAATAAAATAAGGATAAACAAGGAAACAAGAAAACAAAAAGAAAAAAATCAGCAACTGCCTCAAAAAAATGAAGAAGCAACTTCTGTTGCTGATTCCTTTCAGGTTGAAGCATCTATTGGTGAAGATCAAAAAACGGAAATAAATAGTGTTGAGGAATACGATTTAATTGAAAAAAATATTTGTCGTTTACTTTTAAAATTTGGGAATCATTTAGTAGATGTAGAACACCATCTTCAAGATGGGGAACTAATTAATATGCAAATTTCTTCGGCAGAATATATTCTGCTTGAGCTGTTTCATGATGAATTAAATTTTGTAAATCCTATAAATCAACTGTTGTTAGATGAAGTCATACATCAATTAAGACAAGATGTAATTCCTGGATTAAATTTTTTCATTCAACATAGTAATCCAATTATTTCACAACTCGCTATTCAACTTGCCGAAGATAATTATACGTTGAGTGAAAACTGGGATTTAAAATATGGGATTAAAATTGATAGTGAAGGACTCAATGTGAAAAAAACAATTGAGCATGCACTTTATGCTTATAAAGAAAAGCGTTTGAGAGATATGATTTTGGAACTTAAAGAAAGTTTAAAAAATACTGGTGATGAAAACGATATCTCAATTACATTGTCCGAAATAAAAAAAATGGAAAGCTTCAAATCTCAGGTAAATAAATTGTTGGGTAGAATTATTACTGGATCATAATTGTTGTTATATCTTACCTTTTCCATTGATATAAATCATTCTTATCTATTTTTGGCAGAATTACTTTTGTTTTTATAATACAGATTTAACCTTTTGTTGATTTTGGCAAACTAGTTTTGTTACGGTTATTGAAACTATTTGGTTTCGGTTGACCTTCGATTAATAAAAGACATAATCCTATAAAAACTTAACAATGCGATTTTCTAATAAACCAGGTGTTTACATAACAGGTGTTTCTCAAATTAAAGTGGAAAAAAAAACGGATTTGAGTATTCGAGAAATGGGGGCCAATGTAATTAAATCTGCAATGGCTGATGCCGGTTTAGATAAGGTAGATGCATTGTTTGTGGGAAATATGCTTTCAGGTTCACTTTCCAATCAACAACAATTGGGGTCTCTCATTGCTAATGCTGCAGGTTTAAAAGGTATTGAAGCTGTAACTTTAGAGGCAGCTTGTGGTTCGGGTGGTGCAGCATTACGAATTGGATTCATGTCAATTATGAGTGGACTTTGCGAAAACGTAGTTGTTTGTGGTGTAGAAAAAATGTCGCATGAAGATAAAGACTTTATTGTTAAAGCAATTGCATCAGCTTCTGATTGGGATCAGGAAGGTGGTAGGGGTGAAACATTTGTTACGCTTAATTCGCAATTGATGAAAATGTATATGAATAACTACAATGTGAGTTCTGATTCTTTTGCCATGTTTGGAATTAATGCCCATCATAATGCATTAAAAAACAATTATTCATTACTTAAAAAATATTTTACCGTTGAGGATTATATCAAAGCGCCATATATTGCAGAACCAGTTAAAATTTTAGATGCTTCTCCAATTTGTGATGGAGCTGCAGCCATTGTACTTTCAAAATATCCTAAACAAACATCAGTTCTTCCTTCAGTAAAAATAATAGCATCGGCATGTGCTACAGAAAATGTTTCTATTATCGGAAGAAATGCTCCGCTGGATGCTGATGGCATTAGGTTATCAGGAATTAAAGCGTATGAAATGGCGGGAATAAAACCTGCCGATGTTGATTTTTTCGAATTACACGATGCGTATTCTATTATCTCTACATTATCTTTAGAAGCCATGGGCTTTGCTAAACAAGGATCTGGTTGGAAATTAGCTGCAGATGGTGAAATTGCGCTTAATGGCAAAATACCGGTTTCTACTTTTGGTGGTTTAAAAGCAAGAGGTCATCCTATTGGAGCATCAGGTGTTTATCAGGCAGTTGAATCCTACATGCAAATTTGTGGCATTGCCGGTGAAAACCAAATTAAAAAAGATGCTAATATCGGGTTAATCCAAAGCATTGGTGGTACAGCTTCAACAGCCATTACTCATGTTTTGGTTAATGTTTCGGCTTAGTTAAAATTAAGTGTCTTTTTAGATTTTATTCATAAATATTCATTTATCCTATTGTGCGAAATCGAGACTTGTCTGTTTCGAATTCGCTCGATAGGTCATTTTATATTAACTATAAAAAAATCCAATGAGATTTAAGCAAATGATAAATGCTTAATTAATTTAATTATAAACCTGAGCAATTTTTCCAATTTGTTGGCTTTGAATTACAACAAGTGATTTAGAATAATTTAATAAAGCAAAAATGGTGCTTTCTTTTGGCCCCGGTTCGTTAATTTTTGATTTATTTTTTTTCGAATTTTTTAAGTGTTTAGTAATTGTTTTTATCATAGGCGATTTTAGAATTTAACTTTTTAACGAAATAAAATTGATATTATTGTAACATGTTTTGTTTTTCTTCATCGTTAATTCATTAAATATGAAAATCAAATTTGCTTTTATAAAACAATTTTATTTTGTTACATTTTTTATAGTTTCATTTTTTAATTCAGGAAAGTCTCAATCGCTTTATTTTCCACCCAATTTTTCTTCGGTATGGGATACCATTTCGCCAGCAAATTTAGGTTGGTGTAGCCAAAGAGTGGATAGTTTAACTCAATACGTTCGAGAAACAAACGCAAAAGCATTCATAATTCTTAAAGATGGGAAAATAGTAATAGAAAAGTATTACGGAACTTTCACAAAAGACAGCTCTTGGTATTGGGCATCAGCAGGTAAATCGCTTACTTCGATGCTGGTTGCAAGAATACTAGATGATGGTTTTATAAATTTAAATGATTCAGTTTCAAAATATCTTGGAAGTGGTTGGACAACTTGTTTGTCACAAAAAGAAAAGTTGATTACAGTCAGGGATCAGTTATGTATGACAACAGGTTTAGATGATGGTGTAATTAATACTGATTGCACTTTGGATACTTGCCTTAATTATTTAGCAGATGCTGGTACAAGATGGGCTTATCACAATGCGCCTTATTTATTGCTACATGATGTTATTGAGCAAGCTACCGGTCAAACTATACAACAATATACAAATCAGAAAATAAAAAATCAAATTGGAATGCAATCTGGATGGTGGTTTAACGGAACATTTTTTTCAACTGCCAGAGATATGGCCCGTTTTGGATTGTTTGCGCTTGCAAATGGAAAATGGAATAATAATACAATAATTAACCAGCCTGTGTACTTAAATAACATGAAAAACTCTTCAAACCCATATAATTTATCTTATGGGTATTTATGGTGGTTGAATGGCAAAAATAGTTTTATGCTTCCTCAATCACAGTTTGTTTTTCAAGGTTATTTAATACCAAATGCACCACCGGACATGTATGCTGCTCTTGGAAAATACGATCAGAAAATATATATAGTACCTTCTTTGAATATGGTTGTTATAAGAATGGGTAATGCAGCAACTACAAATAATCTTGCACTTTCTACCTTCGATAATGTTTTATGGGGAAAAATTATGAATTTAGATTGTAAAGTTTCATTACCTCAATTTGAGAATAATTTAGCTGAACTTTATTGTTTTCCAAATCCAGCTCATGAAAAAATAACCATTAGCAATTCTGTTAATTGGTCTAAAAATGAAAGCCCTATTTTTATTAATGAGATCGGACAAGAATTTAAAGCAGAAGTATTGAATAGGTCTGATAACAAAATTGAACTGTCATTAAAAAACATTTCGAAAGGTTTTTATATTCTTCAAATTTCAAATAAACGCTTGAAACTGATTATAGATTAAAAAGTGAATTAATCATTCCTCAATATTTCTAATCAAATTCCCCAAGTTCACTTAACTACTTGTTTTATATATTTGTTTATATTTAAACAAAAACAATGAGGCATCTTTATAAATCTTTCATTTTATTAACTACTCTATTTTTGGTTGCTTGTGGTTCTTCAAATGATGAACATCTTGATTTAAATGAAGAAACTAAGAGCGAAAGTAATTCGCATCAGGAGTATGCCAAAAAAGTATTTAATAGTATTCCAGATCCGTTAGTTTTAACACAAATCATTAATGATGCACAATTAGAATACCAGCCCGAACTTTTAAACGACCCAATAAAATACAATGCCTATAATTTAGAACAAGATAAAGCATTAAACCTTGGTGTTTATGGAACTGATTTAAGTTATGCAAGTATGTTTGAACAAACCCAAGAATGTCTTACCTATTTAAAATGCGTTAATCAATTATGTAAAAGTTTAGGTATTAATGGAGTTTTTGATGAGAAAACAAGTGATAGAATCGAAGAAAATAAAAGTAACAAAGACTCTTTATTAGCTATTATTTCTGGTTCATTTTCTCAGGCAGATGAATACCTTACTAAAAATAAACGTGGTAATTTTTCAACTTTAATTATTACTGGTGGATGGATAGAAGGAATTTATTTAGCATCTGCTTTATCAATTAACTCAAAAAACGAACAGGCTATTTTTGAATTAGCAAAACATCATGAAACCTTAACCAGTATAATTAAATTATTAGATTCTTATGAATCGATTTCTGTTGAAATTGAAAAGATGCGTTCAGACTTAAAATTAATTCAGCCAATTTTTACGGAGTTGACAGCTAACAATCTTACAATTGAAAAAAAACTTGAAATCATAAATAGATTACATCAAAAAATTAAAGAAATCAGACAGGTTATTATTGAATAGTACTTAAAATATTATTCGTGTTTTATTTTTATTATTTTTGAGTAAATACATATATTTTGAATTCCATATTAAATAAAGATACTATTGCAGCATTAGCCACTCCACATGGAACCGGTGCTATTGCAGTGCTTCGTCTTTCGGGTAAAGATGCAATTGCCATAGTTGAAAAAATATTTACAGATAAAAAAGGAGTTAATAAAAATTTATCTCTCAAACAAGCCAATACAATACATTACGGAATAATTTGTGATGATGAAATTGTAATTGATGAAGTATTGGTGTCACTTTTTAAAGCACCCCATTCTTATACAGGAGAAGATATCATTGAAGTATCCTGCCATGGATCTCAATTTATTCAACAGCAATTATTACAACTTTTTATTAAACATGGAGCGCGTATTGCTCAGCCGGGAGAGTTCACACTTCGTGCTTTTTTAAATGGAAAATTTGATTTATCGCAAGCAGAAGCGGTAGCAGATTTAATTGCTTCTAATTCCAATATTTCGCATCAAGTGGCAATTAGCCAAATGCGAGGCGGATTCAGTAGTAAAATAAAAGTGTTGCGAGAGAACTTAGTCAATTTTGCTTCACTCATTGAATTGGAACTTGATTTTAGCGAGGAAGATGTGGAGTTTGCTGACCGAACAGAATTAAGAAATTTAATCATTTCCATACAACGCATTATTGAGCGATTGATTGATTCGTTTGAAGTTGGAAATGTAATTAAAAACGGAATACCTGTAGCCATAGTAGGTAAACCCAATGCCGGTAAGTCAACATTGCTAAATGTGCTTTTAAATGAAGATAAAGCCATAGTGAGTGAAATACCAGGAACTACTCGTGATACGATAGAAGATGAAATGAGTATTGGAGGTGTGTTGTTTCGTTTTATTGATACAGCAGGATTAAGAGATACGTCTGACTTAATCGAACAAATTGGCGTTAAGAAATCATTGCAGGCTATGCAAAATTCAGCCATTGTAATTTATTTGTTTGATGCACATGAATTAAGCAGCCGCGATGTAAAATTGGAGATTGAAAAGTTACAGGAACACATTGGCACTTCCCAATTATTAATAGTGTGTAATAAAATTGATACCGAGGATTTAAGCGATTTACAAAAAGAGTTTGCCGAATTAGATAACCTGATTTACATCTCAGCAAAAGAACATCTTTATATTGAAGATTTAAAAAGCAAATTGTTGGCCTTGTTTGATAGCAGAACAGTAAATACTACTGAAACGGTTGTTACCAACGCTCGTCATATTGATGCTTTAAGAAAAGCCAATACTGCTTTGTATAAAGTATTGGAAGGTTTATCTAAAAATCTTGCCGGCGACTTTTTATCCATAGATATTCGTGACGCATTAGATGCCCTCGGAACCATAACTGGTCAAGTGACTAATGATGAGCTACTTGCAAATATTTTTAGTAAGTTTTGTATCGGGAAATAATCGCATAAAATCAGCGCAAAAAAGAGCAAACTCAATCAATGATTTAGTGCTTCAATCTACTGTTTTTCAACGGGTTACAGTATTGTTTTGTTAGGAAGTATTTTGGGTGCTTTCCATATTTTTAGCACATTTTTGTCCCAAATTTGTCCCACATCACCAGTTTGGGACAAATTTGGGACAAAAAATTTAAACCTAAAAAAATGAAAGTAACAATCAGAAAACGCAAAACAGGTAAAGAAAAAAGTTTTCTTTACCTCGATTACAACGAGTATGGTGTAAGAAAAAAAGAAGCACTAAATCTTTTTGTGTACAACAATCCTAAAAACAAAACGGAGCAATATGAAAACAAAAAAACAATGGAGTTGGTAGAACGCTTACGCGCGGAGAAAACCATTATACTGCAAGATCATCAATACGGAACTAAACGAATTGATACTAGCGATAAAAACTTCATTGACTATTTTAAAGAGAAGACCAATGAACGATTTAATTCGGCCGGTAATTATGGTAATTGGGATTCTGTTTTAAAACACCTTAAAAAATGTTTTGGTAAAATTTTAAAAATGGCTGATTTAAATACTGAAACCTGTAATCAATTTAGAATGTATTTAGAAAACAAAGCCAAAACAAAAGGGAATCAATCTTTATCACAAAATAGTAAGTATTCTTATCTCAACAAATTTAAAGCTTGTTTAAAGTTAGCTTATAAAGAAAAATTAATAAATGAAAATTTATCTGATTACATAAAAGGATTCAAACAAGGTGAGCCAAATCGTGAATACTTAACCTTTGAAGAAATTGAACAACTAGCTGCAACAGATTGCATGTATCCTGTTTTAAAAAATGCATTCATCTTTTCATGCTTGACCGGAATACGTTGGAGTGATATACAACGACTCACCTGGGATAACCTTCGATTTTCAGAAAAGAGAGGTTACGAGTTATCGTTCCGTCAGCAGAAAACAGGTGGTAAGGAATATTTACCTATAAGCGACCAAGCAGTTTCATTATTGGGTGAGCGTGGATCTGATGATCAACGTTTATTTGTAGGACTTAAATACAGCGCATACATGAACGTAGGTTTGTACAAATGGATTGCTGATGCAGGGATTAAAAAGAAAATTACATTTCATTGCGCGAGACATACGCACGCGGTTTTACTTCTTGAAAATGGAACTGATATTTATACAGTGAGTAAAATGTTAGGCCATCGTGAATTGAAAACAACTCAGATTTACACAAAAATTGTAGACAATAAAAAAATGCAAGCTGCAAATTCGATACCTATTTTTAGAATTAAATTAAAATAGATAAATGTGAAAAAATTAAAGTATGATGGAATAATTCTAGAGGAAATTAAAAAGGATAAAACATTGCAATTAAAGTTAAAACAGACCATTAAAAAGTTATGTTCTGAATTTACAATTAGTGAAAAGCATTGTAAAGAAATAATCCTTATAGCAATGGAGTTATATTATAAAAAAAGTATAGATAATGAAATTAAAAATCGCGTCATTATACCTAAAAAAGAATTTCAAGGGGCAGATAAACTGCTATACTATATCAAGTCTATTGAAAAATATGAATTCATAACAGAAAAAATAGTTATTAAGTTCAAGAATGTTTATGAATACAAGAAGGAGAAAGAACCTAAATTAAAGAAACATAAAGAAATAAGAGATGCACAACCTATAACTATTGATTTTTGTGGACGATTAGTTCTTAAATTAATTGAAACTATTCTTAGGAATTCAAAGATTGAACATAGTGTAAAGGCAATGGCTGATTCATATAATCAAGAGCTTGGATTATTTGCGAATAATTACGCTAAAGCTGATCAGGCTAATGCTCAATATTCAAAAACTGCTTGCAAGGAAATTAGTAATTACTTAAAAAAAATAAAGTATGATGATAAAATAGCATACATTTCAATTGCTGCATTGGAGGAAGTTAATCTTGTTAATTCCGTTTTGGACTATAATTTACAAACGAATAAAAAAACTCAATCCATTAATACAATAAGGTCAAGAATTTATAACTCATTTATGAGATAATCCGAAACGCAAAAAAAATATTTTTTTTTATGTTCCAGTTCAATATTATGATGTTTATAAAAAAAAATGAATAACGAAATAGAAAAACCACTTTGGCATTATAGTATGCCCGAGTTCTTGCAGCTTCAAAAACAAGAGATAGAAAGCATCATTAAAGAAATGCTTACGTCATTTGTAAGTAAAGTTAAATCTGAAAATCCTGAATTGGAAGATACAATCGATAGGGCTGAGGCAACAAAAATTACAGGATTGAAGAAAAAATCTATCTATAGTAAAGTGTGTCGATTAGAAATGCCAACTATTACAAGAGGTAGACCATTAATGTTCTCTAGATCTGAGTTACAGTTATGGATGAAAATTGGTAGACCAACGGTAGCCGAAATGGAACTTAAAAGAAGAAAGGGGGAGATATGATTGGTGAAGAAAACCCAGACCCATTAGGGGAATATGTAAAAGTATGCCCCTATTGTGGTGAAACTTTCACTGCTGGTCATATGAATCGTAAATTTTGCTTTGAAAAAAATGGTTTTAAGGATTATTGTAAAAATAGGTATAAGCGTAAAATAAATGAGGAATTGTCTTCTATAGAAGTTCGAATTAATACTAATGAAGAAAGATATAGTATAATTGAAAATCCTGAAACTGAAAGTGCAAAAGAAACGCTTTTAGACATAACAATTAGCTTAATGGAACATCTATTAAACAACCAACTTGCTTTGAAGTTACCACTAAATCATTTGAGTAATTTAGGCGCTTCTTATGAAGTCTATGATGCTCAGTATTTAATGCCAGGGACTGAGCTAAAAGTTCTTACATATGGGCCCTATGCCTTAGCATGGGGCTATGAAAATCAATTAATATTAACCCATAAAAATCAAATACCATGGATCCAGTAATGCAAAAACTATTTGGCAAGATGCCAATTGAAGAATTGAGCGCTATACAATCTGCAAAAATTAAGAATAAGTATGCTAATATGATTTTACTTATTAGCGGAGTAGCTATTGCTTTAGGAATTACAGTTTATATACTTCATATACAAAACATTGAATTAAGGGAGAAAATTAACCAAATTGATGGTTAAAAAAGGCTAATGGCTAAACTATTGTTGTTGTTTAAATGCGTTAGGATTATTTTGTTTTTGCTGTTCTAATACTTCTTGATAAGTTAGATGTTTTGGTTTACTTAATTTCTGAATTTCTTTTTTGATTAATTCTACAACTTCTGTATTTGTATAGAAAATCTTTAATATAGGGATTGGTACAATACTCACATTTTTAATTAATTCAATTCTCCGTTTGTAACTGTTTTAATTTACTTAATTCAATTATTCGTTTAGGTATTCTGATATCTGTTATTTTTCCATTTTCAAACAGTAAAACTAAGGTTATAGTTATAGCATCTTTACTATTAAAAAGCGCTTCTTGATATTCTTCACTAAATGGATCATCATCAAAATTGTCGGTGTTTAATGCCGAATACTTAAACTCAAACATAATAGAGCCTGGATATACATCAAGAGACAAACCTTCTTTTAATCGTGAATTAAAAAATGTATTGTTTAGTCCTTTAAATTGTTTTTTAAACCAGTGCAGTGTTTGCCAGTTATTTTTATTGCCGAAAAAAACACCATTTTCTTTTAATAATGTACCTATCATTCGTTCATCCATATTCATCATAGCCATTACAAATTGAAATTTTACATATTCGTTTGATTTTATTTGTTCTTCAGTTTGTTTTTTGGCCAGTAGTACTTTCATGATTTATTGATTTAATACAAAATTATTTTTAAAGAGTGTAGTATATCCGCATAGAGAATTAATGTCTAAAAAGGTGTGTTATCAAAATCATCATTACTTTGAATTGATTTATTTTCAGATGATTCTCTATTTTCCGGAACAATTATTTCTGCTTTATTAATCTTCCATGCTTTTACTTCGGTAAACCATCTGTTATTATACTCTTTACTTTCGATGTCAACATTAACATTCAATATGTCTCCAATTTTAAAAGGGGTAAGATCAATTTTTTCTCCCCAAACAGATACGCATATTTTTTTTGGATAACGATCATCGATTTCTATAATAATGTCTTTTTTGATCCAATTGCCATTTTTGCCATTACCTTTTACCTCTGGTAATACATTTAGTAGTTTTCCTGTGATTAGCATGATTTGTTTGTTTATATTATTAATTATCTCTCATTAATCGATTAATTACCCAGTAAGGCGCACAGCGTTTACATACTACTAAACCGGATAAATAATCTCCTTCAAAAAGTGGAATTAAAGTCAGTCTGCTTGGAAATTCTTTATTCCCGCTGAATTCAATCAACTTAATTTTTATAGCAATACAGCCTGGATAATAATCGAGTGCAACACCATATTCAACTTCAACTTTAATTCCTTGTTCATTTATCATATTCCAATAGGTTTTAAAATAGTGCAGTAACTCCCACTTAGTTTTACCATCTAAATACTTGTATTGAAAAGAGAGTAATGCTTCTAGGCGCTTAGGTTTCTGCTCAGTAAAACAATAAATGAATTCATTTACTAGTAATTCATTTGCTTTTCTTTTTTGGTTATTTAAACGAATAGATAAATATTTTTTCATTAAAATTGATTTAGACACAAAATTATTGTAATATTGTGCAATATATCTGCACAACAAAAATGGCTACAAATAAACACGCTCAAATTCGTTACAAAGTTTTGGATTCTTGCTTTAAAAACACAGGAAGAGATTATACATTTGAGGACCTAATAGATGCAATTAATGATGCGTTAGCTGAGATAGATCCATCTGCTGATGGTATTTCGGTAAGAACAGTAAGAGAAGATATTGCTTTTATGGAGAGTGAATTGGGTTGGTCGGCAGAAATAGAAAGAGTTCGTTTTGGAAAAAAATGCATCTATCGATATAAAAATCCTGATTTTTCTATAAACAATCAACCATTAAACCAAAGTGAGTTATCTCAAATCAGTTCCGCATTAGAAATAATAGGTCGCTTTGAAGGTATGCCTCAGTTTGAATTGGTAAATAGTATTTTAACCAAAATAAATAATGGAATTGAAATTAAAAACGAGAAAGACAGTATAATCAGTTTTGACCACAACGAATACTTAAAGGGGATTGAACATCTAGGAAATTTATTTAATTCAATCAATAGTCGTAAAGTAATTAAAGTTGTTTACCACCCATTTAAGGCAAATGAGGATATCGAAATTATATTACACCCATATTATTTAAAACAATTCAATAATAGATGGTTTTTATTAGGGCTGAACGATGAATTAAAAAAAATATACAACATAGCTCTTGACCGCATAGTTAGCTTTGAAACAATATCTAAAAAGTACATTAAAAATACAGACATTGATTTTAAAGAATATTTTGAAGATGTAATTGGAGTTACTAAACCTGAAAAAGGGAAAGCTGTAAAAGTTGAATTACAATTTAATAAAGAGGCTGGTCCATATGTTTTCACAAAACCCTTGCACGGCTCTCAACACAATAAAAAAATTGATGAAAATGGCTTATTAATAACCATTGAAATAATTCCTAATATCGAGTTTGAGAAATTAATATTATCGTTTGGAGATCAAGTAAAAATTATTAGTCCTAAAAAAATAGTCGATCTATTTAAATCAAAATATAAAAATGCTTTATCTCAATATGGTACATGATAAGATTTAATTTTTATTTTTTCTTACATCTCTTAACATTTCACTAAGTAGTAAAGATTCATCAAAAAATCCACTATCTAAATCACCCGTTAAATCACCATTAGCTTTTATAAATATTTCTTTGATTTTTACATCTTTTTTTCCTTTTTCGGTTTTATCATTTGAAAAAGAAACTATTTTGATTTTATCGTTTTTAATTATGCCTTTGGCTACCCAATATTGTAGTTTTCTTATTAAGTATTCACTGTGAGTTTCTACAATAAACTGATGGCCAAATTTCCAGTGAGCATCAATAAAAAAATCAGCCAATTTTGATTGATTACTTGGGTGTAAATTAGATTCAGGTTCTTCAATTAAAAAAGTTGACTGTAATTGTTCTTTCATAAAGAAAAATGAATCGGGATTACGCATTGCAGTTTCAGATTCGGCAATATTTTTAGGGAAACTGCATAAATAAATAATAGGTATTAGCTGACTTAAACCAAAACCTTGATCTTCTACAGGCAGATTAGTGTCACCTTTAACTAAATAAACTTGTTCTTGATTGTTTTTTAATTTTTCAAATTCAATTCGTTCACCAATTCCAAAGTATTTAAGCCAATACTCGGAGAAATATTCAGATGCGCCAAACCAAATATTTTTTTGTTTAATCTCTCTTAATCGTTCAATAATAGTTTGATAAGTCCCTTTGTTTGCATAGAAGGATTCTTGCTTAAATTTATAGGGTGGAATATATTCCATGCTCTTAAATTCATAAAGAGTTGTTGAAACTGCATTTTGAATGTTTTTAATCAAGAGTTCAGCTAAGAAGAAACTACCAAACTCAGTTAAATAATCGTTTTGCTCAGTTTGAATGATAATTTCTTTTGGAAGATGCTTCTTAACTTCTTCAGCCATTATTTTACTAAGTACAAAAGGGTCTGATAAAAATAAATCAATAAAATTTTCAGTTGATATAAATTTTTCTCTTGGACCAATTGTTATGTTTACACCTTCAGCTAATGTTTCCATGGCTTTTTTCTCAGCATAATTTACATTCTTTTTTAAAAAAGCATGAATATTATGATAAAAACTCTCATCATCTGCACTTGCGTCTTTTATTGAATTATAAGTTTCTTCGTTGATTAAATAATTAAATAAGTAAGTATACTGTCCTTGAAAATAGGAGTAATTAGATGAAATTAGTTGTTCAATAGGGTCATTAAATTCAATACTTGAAAAAACTAACTTATCTTGTTTATGAAAAGGGCTTCTTAGGTTTTTTTGAAATAATCTTTTTGCTTCGTTAAAGTAATTGTTATGAATTATCTGGTCATCAGGACTTAAATTATTTTCATCAGTTGAATCGCCATCTTTTTTTACTTCGTTTTGAATGGCATCATAAATCTGTTTTTTAAATTTTCGAGTTTTAATTTTTAAAGTCAAAAAACCCGTTGTCTTTTTTTCTTCTGCATTAATTTGTAAAAAAACTTCATTTTTATCCTTGTCAACAATTTCAATACATGTTACTTCTCCAAAATTATCATCATTAGGTTGTACACTTATGTTTAATTGAAAATTACCTGGCAAAAATTTTAACGGGATTTTAGTTCCAAAAGAAAACAGATTGGTGCCGGAACTTTTATTTATAATGTTATCGAAAGAAATTGAGTTTCCTGAAATGTCGGTAGGATCAATTTTTAAAACTCCTGTAATTTGTTTAAACGAACCAAAAACATTTTTATGAGGTGAATTTGGATTGTTGTATCCAAAATCATCTTTTATAGTTTTTAGTTTAAACAATTTAGGGTAGGTTAATAATGCTTTTATCAGAGAACTTTTTCCACTTCCATTATTGCCTATTAAAATAGTAATCGGGGCTAATTCTATATTTTTCTTTTTGCCTATTGCCCTAAAACCCTGAATTGAAAAATTTTTAATCATACTCTATAATTGAAAACATTAAACTAATTACTAACTATTTAAGAAGCTAATTTAATGTAATTAATTATTTGTGCTACTCAAATTATTTTCAATTACAGTTAAAGTAAGTTTCTCAAAAACAGGGTGCGGTTTATCTAGAACTTCACCAACTTCTTCAATAATTTTTGGATCAATATCTATCAAAGAAGCAAATCCATCAAAATAAAACTTAGGGTTTAAAATTTTATAAATTAATCTTTTGTTTTCAGGACAACTCAGGTAATATTGCTCTATCTTATGTTTATAACTAGGGCTGAGTTGAGAATATTTTCCATTTAGAATTTTATTCCAATCCGATTGATGGGATTCGAAATTAAACACAAATAAACTTTGTTTATCATTTAACCGAATTACTTTCTCAAATAAAGGTTTCTTCATAAGTTCATTAGTAGCATAAGCATTAAAACCAGATTTATTACATTCTTTATAGTAAACTATTAGTCGGTAATCATTCATGTCGTAAAAGCCATCTAAGGCCATATAACATTCATGAGGCATAAAAACTGAACCCTTTTTTATTCCTGTAACTGTATAACAAAACAATCTGCTTTTTTGGATATAGTTTGAATACAAGTCATAATTTATTTTATTTACAGGTTTTATGTTATTTACTGTGGTTTTCATGTATTTGATAGATTTATTTTGTTTGTAATACAAAATTATTTACTAATTGTGCAATCATTCTGCACTTTATTTACCTGAACAGAAAGTAAATGATTTTTTTGCTACTCCTTTAAATCGTTTAGAAACAGTAATCGCATAATTAATTTTATGAGTGGAGCTACAATGTTCATTTAAATGTGATGATTCTATAATTAAATCAGGTGGAAGATTTTTGATTTCATTTATAGGATAAGCAAATGAGTTGGAAAAATTTCTATTTTCTAAATTGAACGGTAAAGTATAAAACAATATAGAAGTATACTTCATTTTCTTAAGTGAATTTATATTTTGCTCGGCTCTTTCTGTTTTCTTTAGATTTAAGTTGATTGTAGTTAAAAATAAATTTAACTGATCATGATGATTTGCCATATTATAGTATTGATAAGCATTATCATATTTGTTTTTTAAGGAGTATACTACGCCAATATTATTTATTCGAGCAGAATTTTTTACAGAATCATTCGTGTGAATTTTAGTATAGATTTCAATTGCTTTGTCATAATTTTTTGACATTACATAAGCATATGCGTAATTTATATTACAAATAATGGAATCAGCTCCTAAAAAAATTGCTTTATTGTAATATTCTTTAATTTTAGTTAATGCTATATCACTGCTATCCGTGAACCCATCTTGTGTAAGCTGACCTAAATAGTTTGAATAAATTACTCCGGCATTTATGTAATAATTATAATCAAATGGGTTTAATTCAATTGCTTTATTAATGTGTTTTTTTGCCTTATCATATTCATTAATATAAGTAAATGTAAAAGCAATTGCATTATGAACTTCAGCATAGTTAAAACCCAATTCAATTGCTTTATTCAAGTATTGCTCTGATTTTTTATAATCTTTTTTTAAAAAATAAAGTATTCCTATTCTAAATAAGTAGTTAGGATTATCACGACTTATTTTTAAAGCAAGTTTAAGGTAAGTAAATGCAGAATCAATTAATTCTTCTGAATAAATAAATCCGTTTTGTTTTGTTATACAATAGGCAAGACCGGATAATGCAATATCATTTTTCTTTTTTAGTTGTAGGGCTTTTAAAAAATGATATTTAGCATTATTCAATTCATTTGAATTCACAAAAAGATTTCCTATTGCAACTCTAGAATCATATGAAATTTTATAATCATTAAATTCATTAAGCATTTTTTTAAAATACTTCCTTGAAGTATTATCATCATAATTATGATACATAATAAGTCCCATTCCTTGAATGGCAGTATTACACAAGCTGTCTTTTTCCAAAGATTGTTTAAAATATTTTTCAGCTTTTTGAATTTCTCCCATTGCTAAATATACATTTCCAATTCCGGCAAGTGCATTTGCATACTCTGATCGATCTTTTGTTTTTACTTTATTGTAATAAATTAAGGCATCTTTATAATTGCCTTTATGGAATAAATAATTTGCTTTAATTAAATCTGATGTAAGAGAATGTTTTAATCTATAATTATTATCAATAAATTCTGGTAAATAAGTAAGCGATAATTTATAATTTTTTATGCGCTCATTATTTCTGTGCTTTCTATTTGCTCGTTTTAATATTTTAAAAGATGCTTTTGGGTTATTTTGTTTTAAATAAATTCCAGCTATTCCAATATAAGATTCAGAAAATGATTTATGTTTAATTGAGATAAAGTAATTGTTTAATGCTTCATTGTATTTGTTTTGTTTATGTTGTGAATAACCAAGCGCATAATAAGATTTATGACTATTGCCGGGATAGCTTATTAATTGATTTTGAAATTCATCTTCTGAATTTTTAAAATTTTTTAAATGAAGTTGAATAATACCACTAGTGTAGTGATAAAAATTAAATTCTTTCTTATTTGTTAATTGAAGTGTTTGATAGGCTTGTTCAAATTTTTTAGTTTTTGCATATCCTAATGCTAATGCATAATTTACTTTTTCATGAAAATTTTCATTCTCTATATTATACCTATTAATTGATTTTAAATGTTTAATTGAAATTTCAGGCTGACCCTTTATTAATTCATTAATACCCGAATTAAAATTTTTATTTAAATGATGAAGGCAAACTCCATTTTTTAAATATTTCTTACATGGTTTAAAACTTTCTTTTTTAGTAATATGTATTGCGCAGCCATTTAAAATAATGATAAGAAATAGAAACAGTATAAAAAGTATTTTTTGCTGGCTTTTTTGCATAATCATAATTGACTACACAAAGTTTATTCAATAGTGTGCATTTATTCTGCACAGTAATTTATTCTCTTTAAAATTTCTTTATCATAATACTTAGGCCATAAATCCAATAGATTTAAAACTTACAAAAAGGTGTCGAATTAAAATTGCTTAAAAGCATTGGAAATAATAATATAACTTAATAAATTAAAATTAATTATTGTTGCTACATCATCTTTACGAAATTGCTTGATGCCGCAAATAAATTTATAAAAGATTAAGTGATTTTTATCTGCCCGCGAAATTTCCTGATGGATTATTGCCTGAATAGTTGGAGTATATGTGCTGATATACTTGTAAAGTTTTTTCACTTACATCTTTATCTGTGTATGTGTTTTGTGGCAACCATTGTAATGTGTCAAAAATTATAGTTTTAACCTGCGCAGTAATTTGTCTGCTTTCTCGCCAACGCTCCACATTCAATTTTTCTTTTATTAATTTTTTGAGCACATCAACCGATACTTTTTTAACTTCCTTGATCTCTTCTTTTGTTAAATCTTTACCGCTTCTTAATAAATCAAATATTGCCAATGATTCTTGGTCAATATTTTCTTTTATTGCTCTAAAATCTTCTTCGTTTAAATCCTTTATAAAATTATTTAAATTATTAAAAGCATTCATGGTGTCTTCAAGGCTTTTACCTTGATTATATTCTTTAATAATTTCTTTATACCGTTCGTAAAATTCTAATCGCAAAGGATTTTCTCTTAACATTTGTTCTAATTTCTTTTCAACAGCTCTTTGTAAATCATAAACGAGTGTGTTTTTCTTTTGAGTTTTTGCAAAAGCTAATTTCAATTTATCAAAGTCTAATTTACTAAGATCAACATAAACTCCTTCTCCCTCATTTAAGGAAGCACTTTCAATCAATATACTTTCATTCACCACAGATTGTAATTCCATTATAATTGAAGTAACATCTGCTGATTTTGTTTGCTGATTTAATTGACCGTAAATTGCATCAATAGCATTAAACTGTCGTATATATTGCTTTACTTGATCTTCGGGATATAAGGCATGGTATTTTCTAAAAACATTCCTAGCCGTAATTTCAAATGTTGTTCTTGTTGTTTCATTTAAACAAATGCAATCAACTGCTTTTTTTAAATTGGCAATTTTTTCCATTGGTTTAACATCCGCATTACTTAACAATCCTAAATCAAAACCAAGTTCTTTAAGATAAGTTTTAACTTCTTTTATTGCGTCTGCCAACTCAACCGATAACGATTCTAACAATTCAAAGGGTTTATCAGCAAATTTTTCTTCTTTGTTTTTCTTTCCAGGTGATGCTTTATCTACCTGACCGTAGATAGAATATGCATTTTCTAATGCCTTATAAACATTTCCATAATCTACAATTAATCCATTTTCTTTTTCGTCATCATACACACGATTAGCGCGTGCAATGGTTTGCATTAATGTATGACCCTTAATTGGTTTGTCAAGGTAAACAGTAGAAACACAAGGTGCATCAAATCCGGTAATCCACATGGCGCAAACGATAGCTAATCTGAATGGATTCTCCTCGTCCTTAAATTCTTTTTCTAAATTACGCTCCACCATTTTTCTGCGGTGTTGCTCTATGTTCAAATTCATTTTTTTGAATTTGTCAACTTCGTTTTGCTCTGAACTTACAATAACGCACACTTCTGTTTCTTCAACTTTTATTAACTTTTGGCGAAGCTCTTGCTGTTCTTGGATATCATTCGCATTATCGATTTTTGATTTTAATTCCTCAATGAATTGCGGCCAATATTTCATAATTAAGGCGTGCATTCGAACCGCGGTTGGTTTATCTAAAGTCACCAACATTGCTTTACCCTGGTATCCTCTATCGTTAAAATGCCATACTAAGTCTTTCGCTATTGCATCTAAACGTGGCTCAGCAGTTAAAACAACATAATCTCTTTGAAAGAGATAAGCTAATTTTCTTTTTTGATCTTCATCTAATGTTTCTTCCTCGAGGATTTCCACCATTTGCTGATCTAATGCCGGGTTTTCAATTCCCAGTTTTTCTCCTTTATTTATATATCTTAAAGGAAGCGTTGCGCCATCATCAATGGCTCTTTTGAAATCATAAACTGAAACATATTCACCAAAAATATTCTTTGTAAGTTCTTCTTCTTCTTTGATAATCGGTGTGCCTGTAAACCCTAGATAGGAAGCGTTAGGAATACCTTGAAAACGCATGTTTCTTGCAAACGTTCCTGATTGTGTACGATGTGCCTCATCCGAAATAACAATGATATTTTTTCTATCCGTTAACAATGGATATTCACTTTCTATTTTTGGGTCGATAGAAAATTTATGTATTAACGTAAATACATACCTGTGATTTTCCTTTAAGAGTTCTCTTAAATTTTCGCGACTCTTCGCAACTACTTCTTTGCTAGTTACAGCCCCAACACCTGTGTATGTATCATATAATTGGCGTTCCAACTCACTTCTATCCACAACAATTAGAAATGTGTAAGAACCTCCAAATTTTCGATGAATTTTTTGACTTATAAAAACCATAGAGTAGGATTTTCCGCTGCCTTGAGTATGCCAGAAAACTCCTAACTTTCCTTTTAGTTCTTCAATACTACTTGCTTTATTGATTACTTTATTAACCCCAATAAATTGATGGTTCTTGGCCATAATCTTAACAACATCTCCTCCACTATCATCAAACAACAAAAAGTTCTCGAAAATGTCCATCAAGTTTTCCTTGGAACAAGTTCCTCGCAACATGGTATCTAAACTTACTATTCCTTCTTCTTCTTCTGTAATACGTTTCCAATCTAAAAAGAATTTATAAGGGCTGGTAACAGTACCAACTTTTGCATCTGTTCCATTACTTAATATGATAAAAGCATTACAATGGAACACGTGATCAATGGTGTCTTTATAATCTGTAATGTTATCAGTAAAAGCATTTCTTAAATCGGTGTGATGTGCTTTTAATTCAAAAAACACTAACGGAATACCATTTACAAATCCAACAACATCTGGCCTACGATTATACAATTCGCCAACAACTTCAAACTGACGAACTGCTAAAAAATTATTGTTTGTATAATTTTCGAAATCAAAAACCCTTAATTTCTTTTTCTCTAGTTCGCCTTCATCGTTTGTATAACTTACGGTTACACCATCTTTTAATAAATGGTATTTTTCTTTATTTATTCTTCCTAAGGTTTTATCAGCTTGTTTTTGCTCAATGGTTTCAATGGCTTGTTGATAGGCAGTATCAGGTAAGCCTTCATTTAAATTCTTTAATGCTTGCAATAAATAGCGCTTAAGAATGACTTCCGATTTGTTATCACGACCCAATAATCCATCCGGACCAAAGGATTCCTTTTTCCAGGCAGTTTTCACTTCCCAGCCCAAGTCTTCTAAAACTTGTTGCGTTGCATTTTCTACAAGGCCATCTTCTGAATATTCGTAACTCATGAGCGCATTAGTTTATTCTTTCTGGTTAAATAAGATTGCCAATAATTTCGTTTCGTACTTTCATTAAGGAATGATGAATTTACCAAATTTTCTACTTTATTTAAATCGGATATCATGAAATTGAATATATCATTAAACTGCTTTTTACTTAAACCCGCATGCTCAGCAAGCATGGCGAACTGTTGACTTACTTTACCTTGCATCATATTTTTAGGCAAAAGCCCATCATCTAAGGCAAAATCTTTGTCCTCAATATGTATCCTGCTATTCAATAAATCATATGCAGGGCTTAAACGATAATCGCCCATTGGTGTTTCCAACAATGAAAAGTTTTTAAAATGAGCATCTCCGTTTGAAAACAGATAGTTAAATATGAGTAATTTAAAAAGTTTGGGAGCTTCTAACCTATAGGCAGGTAAATGTTCCTTCATTAACTGAAACAACTCCAAATAATTGCCTAAATACTTATAGTGCTCTCCATGTGTTTGTGGTGTTCTTAGAGCCAAGGATGCAAAATCGTCCTGCGCCCATTTCGTTCCATCCTCTTTCACATCAAAGCGTTTGGTAATATATGCAGGCGCGCCGTTCTTAAAAAAGATCAAGGCATTTTCTGCCGTTTCAATACCAAACACCTGTCGAGCAATTTGCATGGTTAAATGTTCATTGGCAGGCATTTGATTTGCTCTTGTTCCGTGATCTGGAATTGGTTTCAGAATATAAGTACCCCGTTCTCCCTCATTAATTAGTCTTAACTTATTTTTATCAAGCACTACCGAAAATTTTTCCTGAACGCCAGAAATTGACATCCGCTTTCTATTTTCATTAAATAATTTATCCGTTTCCTGATTAGATGCCGGAGAATCATACGGCAATACATGATATACTTTTTTTCCGTTGAATACCCGGTTTAAACATGTTCTGCTATATGTTTCAAATCCCGCTGCAAGTGTGCCGGGA
Source organism: Bacteroidia bacterium (assembly GCA_044352985.1). Taxonomy (GTDB): domain Bacteria; phylum Bacteroidota; class Bacteroidia; order B-17B0; family Aurantibacillaceae; genus JADJDM01. The sequence goes on along the minus strand of JBILCU010000005.1, from coordinate 69,179 downwards.
CAATATTTTATTTCAGGTAAACTCATTTTTCTTACTCTATTTTAATCACTCGTACAGCGCCTATACTATCGTTTTTTGCAGTGGTTAATAACAATCCAAAATAATCATCAGAATCAATACGCATATGCTTACAAACCACTTGCTTGTTTGATCCTTCTGGAAGCATGTTAAAGAAAAAAGGAAAAAGATATTTAGAATGAAATTCTTGCTGTGTTTTAGGTAAAGTGAGACTTATACTTGGCTTGCTATTGTTCGCAAACCACACATCATGGTAACGAAATGTAAATGAACCATCATCATGCTGTGTCAACAAACCCGCTTCTTCTTCTTTAAATAAAATTTTTGCTTGTCTCATTTGTTACGGAAAGTGTTTTTTACTTGAATACAAACTTCCATGCCTAATACATCAGCCAACTTTTGTAAGGTAAGCAGCGTTGGATTTCCTTTTCCGCTTTCAAATTGTTTTAGGGTTCGTAATCCTACACCAGAAAGTTCAGCAAGCGCTTCTTGCGTAACTTTTAAAATTTCTCTGCGTTCTTTAATTGAATGAATAATTTCTTTATAGTGCATTATACTGCTCTTTTATGCGTAAATATACAATGAATTTTACAAAAAACAACAAAAAGAGCAATAAAAAGCACTATTTAGCGCAAATAATCTGATTTTCCTAAAAAACAAGACAGAAAGTGCGTTTTAAGGCACTATTAATTAATTATTTATTTTCTATTCAGTAAAAACAAATTGAGATACATTTTCTACAAGTCCATCTTCTGAATATTAGTATCTCATATTATTCTGCCCAATTTTTTATTTTTTCAATAATTTCTTTTTGCCATTTTTTAATGTCTTGCTCTGGCTTAATTGGCATTAAACCACATTCCAAATTGGAAATGCTATTTTGATTATTTAAATCCATGAAATTACCAGCAAAGTAATTATCAATACCAGGATAAACTAATGCAGCTTTATTTGCTTCGTAATAATGCTGATAAACATACATTTGTCTGATATCATCAATTGTTGGGTTGTTGTCAATATTCTTCCATTTTGTGTCTAAAATATAATTCTTTCCGTTTTTTTCGATAAGAATATCAGGTCTAATGCTTCTTCTATTTCCATTTTGAGGTTTCCAAAAATATTTACTTTGTTGACCTTTAACAGAAAATTCTCTTTGCTTTCTTAAACTTACAAGAATAAATTGTTCCCATAATGAATTCATATCAAACATTAACGCAAGGACATCATTATTGCCGCTAGTTAAATCAGGATGATATTGCAACAAAATCATCTTTGCAATTTCTATTGATTTTTTATAGGGTAAAGTTTTTCTGTTGTAGTCAATTTTAGAAAATAATGACTCAGATACTTTTATTTCATTTAACTCTGGAAAATTTAAAAGAAGATTTCCAATTCTACTTTTAAGAGATGGATCAAGATTTATTTTTTTAAGTAATTTAAGCGTTTTAAAAAGAATTTGATTTAAATAATGCTCTCTATCATAGGTTGTGTAACTGTTATAAAAACGATCTTGACGAGTTAAATTAAGTTGAATCTGTTTCGAAAATATTATCGTCCCTTTTAAAGCGGTTGTATTTCCTTGCGTTCTGTTATATCTCTTGATTAAACCTAGATGAAACAAATATTCAACCTCATTTATGAACATTTCAAAGTAAAGATCAAGAATGGAGTTGGGTCTAATTTTTAGGTTTGCGCTACTGGTTACTTTTACCTCAAAACCCAAAATGCTTTTCAACATTCCAATTAAAAGTTTGCGCCAATTATCTTCGTTATAGTTATTCTTATCAGACTTAGGAAGCACTTCAATTTGAATATGTCCAATTTGTAATACGCCAACATATTCTTTGAATTGAACACCATTATGTATTAAGTTATAATATGGAATACCCTTGCCATAAAAACGCTGTAGGGAACTTAGCTCTTCATCATTTAATTGATCGGAGCCGGAACCTTTGCGAAGGGGCATATGTTCAAAAACAACTATTTTTCGTGATTTAATCAAGACTTTTTATTCATTAAAATGGTAATTGCTTCTTCAAATCCTTTTGAATCATTTGATTTAAGAAAATCTTTTAATTTATAAACTTGTCTACCTTCAAGGCTATCTCTTCCGTCATACTCAAAATCAGCAAAAATATTATCGTTATTTGTAGATTGCACTTCAAAAAAACCGTTTCCGATAACAAGTCCTATCTTTCCATAATCTCCGAAAAAATATTCCTGAAGTAATGGAATTATATTTTTATGAAATGCTTTCATAATGGCACTTTTCTCACTCTCATTATCTTTTCTTATAAAAAATGAATGCCCAATAAGATGATCTTTATCTAGTAACTTTTCAATTCTTTTGTTTATTATTTGTAAAATTTCAAAAACTTTTACCCCTGCAAATGAATATTGAAGTTCTGATAAATCATACTTTGGTGGCATTTCTTCAAAAGTAAATCTTCTCCTGAGGGCAGTGTCTAATGCTTCAACGCTTCGATCTGCGGTGTTCATTGTACCTAAAATATATAAATTTGGTGGAACTCCAAATTTAGTCTTACTGTAAGGTAACTCAACTTCCAAAGATTCTTGTTTGCCTAATCGTTTGTCGTCTTCAATCAAAGTAATTAATTCCCCAAATATTTGAGAAACATTACCCCTGTTAATCTCATCAATAATTATTACATAATTTATTAATTCTACAACACTTTTTTCGACGGGAATATCTATTTGCATCTTCAGATCCATAAAAACATTCTGCTCATCATTGTATGTATTAAGTTTTTTTAAAATTCCAGGATAGTAAATGCCAACTCCCGCATTAAAATCATATTCTTTACCGTAATATAGGTCTCTAAGCGTATTTATGCTTAACGTATGTCCTGTGCCCCCACTTGCCTTTTTAAATTGAATAGAAGTTTCAGTAAAACCAGTTATGGTAAAATCATATCCTTTTGTTTTTAAAGGAAATTTCAGTTCTTTAAAATCTTCCCATTCATCGCGTAATTTATAAAAGGCTTTTTCAAAACTAATTCTAGTATTGTTTCCTGATTTTGAATTTTCATAATTTGATTTTGCTCTTGTACACAAGTTCTTAAAAATTCCGGGAACAACGTCATACTTAACAAAGGCATCTCCCATCATTGGAGTCAGTGGCTTGATTCCTTCAATAAAATCTTCGTAACTCATACTTTGATGAAAAGTAGTAAATACAATTTGACCTTGTTGTACTTTTTTATCAAATAAATCTTTTACCTGAACTCTATCTCTCCAATCAAGTAACTTAACTTCATCATCATTAATTATTTCTAATGCTTTATTTATAGTGTTATAAGTTTTACCTGTACCAGGAGGCCCATAGATAATTTGATTTAATGCATTTGGACTTTTTAATGAAATATGTTTTTCTGTATTTATTTCAATTGCATCTGCAGAATTGGCTTTGGGGTTTTTGAGTAATTTTAAGTTGTTTTTTATGATTTCTCTTAATTCAGCCCATTTTAAAAGAGCTACAGTTAATCCACTCCAATCAGGATTGTTATCGTTTATTGTAAATATTTTATTTTCAGTAACTCCTATTTTTTCAAATTGCTTTTTAACTAACTCTGTTTTTACTCCACCTAAACCAGATGTCATTTTATAGGATTCATAAAGAGATGAAGAATTATTAATATTGCCATGAATTTTATCCTTAGTCAAATCCATATTATAAAGTTGGCCTGGAATTTGAAAAGATTCAATTACTATGTAACTTCTATCCTTTGAAATGCTGCGCAAAATATATCTATTAGAATTGCTTGTGTTTCTAAATTCAAAACCATCTGTATTTTCCCATGCGCCTCCTGGTGTGCCAAAAGCAACATTAGTTTTTCCTGTATAATGCCAATTACCTAATATAGTATTTGGACTTAAACTATTTAAAAAAGTATTAAAATCAGCAGCAAACTTTTTTTGTTCCATGTTATATTCTTTTAATTTTTAGAATTTTTTTTACCCCACCTCAATTACCCCACTCATTAACTTTGGCAATAAGATATCGCGAGATTCTCTCAATAGATGATTTTGTTTGGCGAGATTGAAGATTTCTTTTACTGATGGATTAATTATTTCACTATATTTTTTGATTATCTCCTTTTTAGGAACAAGTATTATTAAGGAGTTTAATTTTTCCTGATTGATACCGGGTTGAGCCGAATTAGAATTAAGAGATTGCATTTTCTGAAAATATTCTGGTCTGTTGAGAGTGAAAAACAAATAGTTTTGATAATCTTCATCTCCTGTATTAATTAGAAAGACATGTTCATTTACAACGCAAATTTTATGAGGAAATTCATCTTGAAACATTGAGGTTTTTCCAATGTAAGCACCGTCCTTATATACTAAAATATCTTTCTGCTCAACCTTTCCTCTGTTCATCTTTTTATAAAAAGATTCTAAAATCAGTTTTTCTTTTCCATAATTGTATTGCCCCAAACCAAGCACACTCTCAGCACCAACACTTGGAATGCCATTCTTCAATTCTTTATCGATTCCCCCTTTTGGCCGGCTTCCACTTTCTAGTTTGGTAATTATTTTTCCTAATTCCTTTTCTTCCCACCCCTCCGGCAAACCAGTTTCTTTATTTATTTTTAATTGTTTGCCATTGATGCGGAATTTTACAAACCACTCTTCGTAGGTGCGTTGAGCTGTTTCCTCCAGCAACTTAATGCGCTTTAAATTATTTTCTATTAAATCATCATAAGCAGAAAGTATGGAGGCGATTTTGCGTTGGGTGGGGAGAGGGGGGAGAAGTAGTTTTATGGAACGTAAAATCCCAGTATTTACATTTTGTATTGCGGCACCATAGGATTGTCCGTGTAAATAGTCAGTTAACAATAACAATCTATGATAAAAATATTCCTTATCAATTTTGTCGTTAAATTCATCAAAATACAACCACCCGTCATGTATACAAGCATCAACACCTAGAAATTTTGTTTGACCTAATGAAACACCACTTGTGGCAAGAATTAATGAACCAGCTGGAAGGTGACGACTAAAGCTTGCACCATAATCATTTATATATTCTTTAGTTTGATAAATTTTTTTTCCAGAAGCTGTTGCATCAGCAATTTTAACCCAAGGGATATCACCTCCTTCAAAATATATTGGATTATCTATTGGGCGAGGTGAAGATCCTCTACCAACTTTGCAGATTTCATCAATTTTATATTCCTTCCATCCTTTCATATTAGTTCTTTCAGATTATTAGCAATAGTTTTACTTAGCTGTGCAGCTTCTTTATTCAAAGCATCTAACTCTTCTTGTATTTCTGCCAAGCGCCCTTTAAAATCAACGCCATCATCTTCAACAAAAGTTACGCCTACATAACGGCCGGGGGTTAAACTATAATCGTTTTCAATCACTTCATCTAAAGAAACAATTTTGCAAAGGCCTTCAATATCAGTGTATTTGCCATCCGGGAAGCGTTCTTTAAACCAAGTATTTATTTTACTTACTTTAGGTTTTTCGCCTCTGTATAATTTCATTATGGCAGTTAAGCCTTCTAATTGTTCTTCGCTAAAATCGTTAATGGTGGTAGTAACTTTTCTAAATACATTGCGGGCATCAATCATTAAGATAGTATTCGGTCCATTTTTCCTTCCTGCTTTGTTCTCGACTGCGCTCGAACTGACAGCAGGAAGTTTTGATTTGCCTTTATCGTAAAACCAAACATGGCAAGGTAAGGAGCGGGTGTAAAAAAAGTTGTTACCAACACTCACAATACAATCTACCGCACCCGTTTCAATTAATTGTTGGCGTATTAATTTTTCGCTATGCCCCGCATCGGTTGCAGAACTGGCCATTACAAAACCTGCACGTCCTGTTTTGTTTAAGTAACTGTAAAAATATTGCATCCACATGTAATTGGCATTGTCTGCTTTTGGCAAACCAAATGGTAAACGAGGATCGGTTTTTACAAAGTCTTTTCCTTTATCAACCTTGTTTACATTAAAGGGAGGATTCGCCATTACGAAGTCGCACTTCTCAAACAAATTATGAGGGTCGCTATAAAAACTATTGGCTTCTATAATTTTGCCTTCAATACCGTGTATGGCTAAGTTAATTTTAGCAAGTTTAGTGTTATTAGTTTTTTGCTCGGTACCATAACACTTAATGGCTTCGTTAATTTCTTTATTGCTGTGGTCTTTTACAAAATAACCGGTTTGCACAAACATACCACCAGAACCGCAAGCAGGGTCGTGTATAATGCCATGATCAGGCTCAATAAAGTTTACAATCAATTGCACTAAACTTGGCGGTGTAAAAAACTCGCCGCCTTCTTGCGCACCAGCACCCATCATGGAAAACTTCATGAGGAAGTATTCGTAAATACGTCCAAACACATCTCCGGTAGCATTTTTTATAGCATCTTTATTAAATACCCGAACAAGGTCGCGTAATAAATCACTTTCAAACTCTTGGTAATTTTTAGGCAAGTTACCTTGCAAATCGGGGTACTCGGCCTCAATTAATTTCATGGCGTTATTGATGGCCGCAGCAATATCTTGTCCTTCGGGTAAAGCAGCTAAGTAGTCATACTTTGCTTTTTCGGGCAACATAATAGCACCAGCCGCTAAGTAATCTTCTTTAGTGGCTTCGCGTTTACCACGAGGTCCGGAAGGAATGTTTTTCTGTACAATTGGCGTAGCCTCTTCGTATTTATTTTGCGCAAAACGAAGTAATACTAAACCTAAAACAGGGTCTTTATATTCGGCAGCCGTTAACTTGCTATTAGCACGAAGCGCATCGGCGGCATCCCACAATTCTTTCTCTAGTTGTTTAATTTGGTCTTGGGTCATAATTTTTTTAATCTTTTATAATAAATTCATCACTTAAATATTTAACACCTCTACACTTAAAGCAGATTCCATTTTCAACATGTGAATATTCGGGAAACCAGCCAGCACCATAACAACGTGTGCAAGGTTTGTAGTTGCCTATTTTTATACCACACTCATCTCTTACAGGAATTATATCTTCTTCGTGCACCTTCTCATGACATGATCTGCATAACGTTTGTAAAGATTCATCTGGGTATTCCCAGGGTAATTTATCAATTTGATAATAGGTATGATGGACATGAAGGTCTTTTGCGAAAATCCATTTTAGTTCAGTTAAGGGTACTGTTATTAAATCTTTACGTTCGTGAATTAATTCAACTTCATTATTTTTATTAATTAATCTTTTAAGTGTTTCTCTTATTAATTCTAATCTTTCATTTTCGCTTAAATTTGGATCGGTTTCTGGAAAGTAATAATACATCTCGTCGTTTGTAAGGTATCGAGCAGCTGCTACCATATAACCATCTTGTGGCATATCAGTTCTCCCAGAAGCTCTATGTTTTACTAGATAAAGCATTACTCTAGCAAGATTAGGAATTAACAAAGTTCCATTTTCATCCTTTACATAAATTTCTTCCGCCTTTTGATCAAATGATTTAAATATTGTGTATGGTCGATTTGTTTCAGTGAAGTGTATGTGTGGGCCATAAAAATGATCCTTTTCATAGGACACATTGCTACATTTTTGGCAAATTAAATTATCGCGTTTAATTATAGTTAAACGTTTTTCTTGCCATTGAGGTAACGCGAGTAATTGACCATATGTTAATGATGTGTTCAAACTAAGTCCGCTTATTTGATATTTGAGTTTATTAATTCTTTAGGATCAACCTTGAGAATGCTAGCAATTTTATATAAAATCTCAAGGCGAGGTTGTTTACGATTTTGAACATAGGCATTTCCAATAGCATAACTTTTACCTAATTTTTCTGTTAACCAGGTTTGCTTTAAGCCTTTTTCCTCAAGTACTCTCTTTATGAGATTCATTTCTATTAGGTGCGAAGTAGAAATAATGTTTATGTTTTTAGTTCTAATTTACTCTATCAATTATAAAACAAAAAATCGATAGATATATCATTTTACAATATGTTTTTGTAGACAAACCGTTAAAAAAGGGCCATTTATACTATAAACGTAGTATTCGCTTGTACGTTTATGCATGTAATAGCATGTTTAGGATTCTTCTTAAGGTTTCTCGGGAAATCTTAAGGTTTTACGAGGTTTCTCATTATTTCTTAAGAATAACTAGTATCATACCTTCCTTAACTCAGCAATTAATAATTTACTACCAGCAGCATCCATTTTGGTTCTTACTTCAATCTTATCTCCAACCTTTAGGGCGTTTGATTTTACAATCGCTGGAAGGATAGATAGGTTTGATCTGTCAACTGCACTTTGGAAAGTGCCAAAACCATTACTGGAGTCTATTTTCAAAACTGCACCTTTTATCCAACCTTCAACAACCGTTTCAGCCGTTGTTTCTTTCCAACGTTTTATGTTTTCAGCATAACTCGGATTTTCATCAGCACTTTTTTTAAACCACAACACTAAATCCATAACTTGAAACGCTAACGAGTAGAGTAGATAGTTAGAATTGATTTGCTTTTTATATTCTGAAAAATTAAGCTTTGCATTCTCCTTTTCGTCACCTTCGGTATGAGAAGCTGCACTTGTAATATCAAGTAGGCTTTTAATATTGTTTGCAAGAATACTCGAGAAATATGAATGAGTACAACTTATTCTGTTTGTAGATGGTTTAAGTAAAAGGTCATGCCCCGCTAAAAACATACTACTCCAAGTTAAATTAACCAGGCCTCCCGGTATACACTTGTCATGTAATAACCCAATTTTGTTTGAGGCTCTAAAAATATATTCAACAACCTTTCTTATTCCATTAAAATACTTTTCATCATCAAATTTATCTCCTGGATTTTCAATGCTAAATAATACATCAATTAAATGCTTACCCGCAACATCTAAATAATATTGTTCAGTACAAACGTCAAATACGTTTTGGTATTTATGTCTAAGGCGAGTATATGGTTCGTTATCTGCGGCTTCTTTTATTTCCTGAAAAAGTCTTTTAACATCTTCAGGGTTTTGTTTCTTAAAATAATTCCCATAAGTATCCGAGAATGTAGAATCTTTTTCGAGTTTTGTTTGACCAGAAAGTATAAAATAAGGAATGTTTCTTTGTCTTCTAAATTCTGCAATCTTTTCTTTTGCCGCAGCTAAACCTTTAGAATCTTCTGATCCACCAACTTGCGTTTTTGTTTTAAAAAACAAAGCATCTAAAAGAATTGCATCATACTCAAACACTTTGCTTTCAAAATTTGCAAAGCCTTCTTCATATGATTTAAACCCATCTAAAAGTATATCATTAGATTTAGCAAGCCCTGAAAAAAGGTCTAATGTTTCGAAATCATCATCTATCCATAAAACTTTATATGTCTTCATCTTCGCTTTCTTTAGTAATTATAATTGGCAATTCAATTTCGTAATTAGTGGCGTACCGATCATCTTCATTTAGTTTTAAATCAAAAGACCCTTGCATAAAATCAACTATTCGGTAAATATCATAACCACCTATTCCAGTATTACCGGTGTCACCGGCCTTTAAATTTTTTCTGATAAATTTTTCCTTATCAAAATTTTCAGGGAATGGCAATCCATTATTTTTAAATGATAATATAACTTTTGAGGTTTCTTGTTCTGTATCTAAATCAATACGAATAATCAACTCATTAGCATCATTTTTTTGACCTTTAAAGGCATGTCTCTCTGCATTATCAAAGATATTATTGAACAAGACTGCTAGTAAATCTTTATTAGAGTTAACTGTGATACAATTCCCTAACTCGTCAATAATTTCTTCTGAAACAGATATGATTGGTTTAAAGGAATAATTACTTGAGCTACCTATAAACTTATTAATAAATGAAATAAGATCAAGTTCTTCTAACTTATAATTATTAAGATCAAGTTCATGCTCATTACGATCTAACAGATTATTGGTTAAATCCATATTTAGCTTTAAACCTTCCAAAACTTTATCAAGTTCTTTCTTTAAACTGAGATCAGAAGTCTTTGCTAATAAAACTTCAATGGTTAGTATACCGGAACCAATATTTAATAAAGGCCTCCCAAGTGAATGCTTTAACGAAGCAATCTCCTTAAACGCTTCTCCCTTTAAATTGTATTGGCTTTTAATTGCCTTTAACTCCTTGTCCTTTTCTTTGTAAAAAGATTCAAGCTTATCATTAAAAACTTTACGCTGAGCATCCTTTTCCGGAAGTCGTATTTTTAAATTAAGAACATCCTTTTTACGAATTGTAGGAATGGTGGCTCCATATTGGTAACCTGCAACTTGTTTTTGAACAAAGTCACTATTCAATTCGGCAATTAAGTAATTAAAATCAACTAAATTCTCATCAACACGAAGTGATAATATATCATTGCTCACAAATGCAGTTGTTTTACCACCTGAAAAACCAATACCGGTCGGTTTTAGAGTTTTAAATCTCAAAGCAAGAAGTAAACTCGCATATTTAACTTCGTAGGCATGTGTTGGCACATCTGTGATTTCAATTTCTTCAGGCTTAATGAAATTTTCTAACAGATCACTTTTTAAATCACGAATCCTTATAAATCTACCTACTGTTCCTGGTTCAATAGGATTTTCTTTCGGTCTTTCTTGGGCAATTTCACCAAGAGTAACAATTTTTACATTGGCGGGAACTTCTTCTTCAGTAATTAAAAATCTACGAACACTAAAATTGTAGTCCTCTTTTACAATTTCATTTTGTGATACCCATCTTTTATGAATGGCGTCCCCTTCCTCTTCAATTAATTCTAATAATCTACCAGTGTCTAAAATTTTATCTTTTTTTCCTGCTGATAAAACAAAATCACTTGCATCTATAAAAGTAACTCCACCTTTTTTATTTGGTTTAGAGTTTAAGAATATAGCGGCACAAGGAATAGAAGTATTTTGAAATAATTTAGCTGGTAAAAGAATTACATATTCTAAAATATCTTTCTCCAACAACTCCTTTCGCAAACCTTTTGCATTTTGATTGCCATTAGATAAGAAGCTGGGTGCAGTTACAATTGCCGCTTTCCCATTTGGTGCAATTTGGTGCATCGCATGATAAATAGTGTTACCATCAACTTCAGATGGTATAAACATACTACTACCGGGTGTTCTAAGCCCAAAAGGCGGATTGCTTATTACAAAATCAAAATGATCAGGATTTCTTCTGTTATAAAAAGCGTCTTCTTTTACAAAATAAGAGTTCTCCAACCTATTGTGAGCAGCTAAATTTAAAATACCTAAGGCCCATGTTTTTTCAGATACTTCGTTGCCAAAGTAAATTGCATCCTTTGGTAAAAAATTCGCAAAGGAGGCATTTCCTCCAAAAGGATTATAAACCTTTGCTTTGGGTTCTAAAGAGTAAACAGAAGTAAGTAATTCAGAAATTTGTTTTGGAGTAGAGAAATCACCGTATGAGCTTCTATTTCTAGCTATTTCTAAGGCTTGTTCAAAATGAATTTCAAACTCATCCTGTGTCATTGTATCAATTGGAAACTCTTTAAACCACGATGGCCAATGAACAGAAATGCCAGTTCGGGTTTCAATAAAATCCTCGCAACTTTCAAAGGCCTTTATTAAATCTGGATTATCAATACCAATCCCACGATAAAGCAATCTGTAAATATCCAAATTAGACTCATTATGTTGTTTGATAACAATGTCATCAAAACTTTTATTCATTCTTTTAAGAAGAATAAAAACCGGGAATATTTCGTAACTTTTTAGGTATCCTTTAAAATCACTAAAGGAATTCAATAAAGTTTTTTGAACTTTCTTTTCTAAATCTAAATTTCGCATATCAAATAAAATTGGTTAAACATTAATGGTTGTTGTTTTATTTGATACAAAGATGTTAAGGTTGAGTGCAATAGAACTGCACAGTATGAATTTATTTGATTTTGGTTAAACATCCTATGCAAATTAACAATTTTTTCTGCAAAAATCAATATAAAACCAGATTGCTAATGGCCCTGGTGATAGCAGTGTATTGATACTTCAACGAAGGGATTTTGAAAGTACCCATGTATACTTTTTGCCATTCGCCACCTTGCGCCTTGTGGCAAGTGATAGAGTACCCATGAGTCAATCTAATTGCTCCAACATATTTATCATCTTGAGGGAATCCTGATTCACGAAAAACGGGGTTTTTGCGATATCGTTCCCCTCTAAGAGATTTTTCCTTTTCAATTGGTAGGCAGCCAGTAGGGAAGGAAATACTATCCAATAAAATATAATCTTCAATTATGATATCTTCACCGGCAAGGCTTTTGGCTTTCAATTTTACTGGTGCGAAGTATAGTCCTCCAACATATTCAGCAGAAACTAAATTGATTTCTTCAACTGTTACATGATCGCCATTGTATAATTCTTGTCCGTTACGCGACCATTTTTGAGTAACCAACATCCAATCACCTTTTTCAATCATCTTTACATTTTTACCAAAAAGCCTTTCTCTAACCAATTGATTAAATAATTGGTTGCCCTTGTGAAATGGGTTAATTGAAATGCAATAATCTCTTTCATTGTTGTTGTAATCTTCAACGTATTTGGTTGCTGCACCTGAAATGTAATTGAATTTGAAAGCATCAATTTTTGAGTACTGTTTGTTTTCTTCAATCGCTACTCTGGTATTGATAGCATTTTTCATAATGTAACTGCCATCTTCCTGACGTTTTACTTCAGTAAGAAAATATACGTTTCCTTTTAAATTGAACTCATTTTCCAAATAGGAAGGAACTAGAGCTAATGATTCTGTTTCATTTATTGGTGGCAATTGATTTCTATCTCCCAAGAAAATGATTTTGTTTTTCGAATTTCCTGCTTTGATAAATTTAATAAGATCAGAAAGGAGCGAGTTAGCGCTTTTAAACAAAGTAAGTTCGTTATTATTAACCACAGTTGTAATCATAGAAGCCTCGTCAATAATAAAGATGGTTCTATCAGTATCTTCATTCAACTTAAGTGAAAAAGTAACTTCTCCGGTTTCAGGATTTACATCCACATTATAAATCAAGGAGTGAATGGTGCTATTTAGACACTTAGTTTTACGTCCAATGATTCTGGCTGCTCTTCCGGTAGGTGCAGCAATTTTGTATGCCACATCACGGCTGTTCAAATAACCGATCAAAGCCGAAGTGATGGAAGATTTTCCGGTGCCCGCTGCTCCGCATAAGGTTAAGAAGTCCTGCGTATTGTCCTCTTTAACAAAATCAGACATAGCGTTTAACGCCACAACCTGTTCTTTGGTTGGAGAGTCAAACCCTAAATAATCTAATATTTTAATTCTAGTTTCCATTCTTCCTTTTTGTTTCTGATACAAAGTAAGGATGAATGTGTGCAGTCTATCTGCACAGGAAGAAATTATATCTTTTTAATTACTTCCAAAATGCTAAACATCCAATCTTTTACACTGTTTATTTGTAAAGGAGTTAAACTGATCCTGTCTTTAGGATGAATAAATTTATTCCTGTAGGAAACCAAACTATCAATCTGAGAATGAATTTGATGATTTAAAGGGAACCCTAGTTTTTGTGATAGTAAAGCATGGATTTTATTCCCTGTTGATTCATACCAAAATTTTGGAATTCTTTCGTTCTCTGTTCGTCTCAAATCCTGTTTATAAACTGGAACAACATCTGTACGATTCAATAAGCTTGTTGTGCTGCTCTGATAAAATTTTAAAATTTCCCCATCCCAAAACTTCAAATCCGCTCCAGTTTTTTCACAAACAAATATCTCCGAAATGCATTCCAATATTTTAAATTGCATTAAGAGTGAATGATTAAATCTATTTAAATTTTCTGAATCAATGATTTCATAAATTGTATCAATTTCATTCAATAGTAAAGTTTGATATTGGAGACCTCTTAATTGAGTAAAACCTGATGGGAAGTACTTCACCAATGGACTTTTTTTGAACTTATCTTTAATTTGCTCACAACAAAACCAAATTTCCTTTAAATCCCTTCTTAAGTAACATCTTTGAACTTGCTTTTCAAAACTTTGAAAATTACCCTCGCTAAAACTAATTTCTTTATTGAATTCGGGGGATTCTTTTATATAAAATCCATCTGCTCCTTTCCCAATAAGCTCTCGCATATTCCAAGACTTGTTAGAAGCTGTATACATTATTACTTGAGTGCCAAAATTATCAGATTTTATTTCATCTAATATTTTCGCTCCCGAATATTCTGAAGCAGACTTATAGGCATTTGTTCCTTGATCTTCATGCTTTTCAAGTCTTAAATCAAGTAGAATTAAATCCCATTTAGTAATCCCGTTAATCTTTTCTTTAATTTTTGCTTTTGCCTCGTTAATGAAATTTATTCCTGGATTAATATTCTCAAAATTGGCTCCTGATAATATGTTTTTTAGAATTAACCCCCATCCAAAGTTAACTTCATCATCAATAAGTAAAATATTTTTCCCTGTTGAACTTATTGTTTTTATAGAAACCGGAGAAGTATATGAATAAGAATTTTGGTTTAAAAGAAATTTGAAATATAGGTCGGATAGATTAGTTTTAATACTATTATTTGAACTAAAGTAACTATCAAGTAATTCTCTATTCCCTGTAACTTCCGCAAGCCGAATTGCGCCCCAAATATTTGCTATTGTATGGTTTCCAAAATCGGGATTCTTTTTAATTTGTATTACTTCCAGAAAATCACCTTTAAAATTGTTTTTATTTAGTAGATTAAAATTAGAATTGTTTTCAATTAATATTTTCACTAAATCATTATCGTTAAAATAGAATGTACCTTCAGTAAAAAACAATGATGCAGTTGTATTTGCTTTTTGTAAAAGTTGGCTTTTATATATTTCCTGTGGATCCTTAGAGCTGTAAATAAAAAATGTTGAATACGATTTATCGCCAAGTTCATTTGAACTTAATCTAATCCGAGTGCACAATTCCAGTCCTAAATAGTTTAAACTATCATCTAAGCTATCAGGAACTATTATTCCATCAAATGAATATTCCACCAAAGAGGATACAAACTCTTGTAAACTTCCTTTAAATTTTTCACTATCAAATGGTAAAATTTCAATTGTAGCCTTTTCACTTAATACATTTAAATTGCTACCAAGTGGTCTAATCAATAATAATTTCATCTTATTTATTTTGAATTAAAATATTAATAAAACGTTTAAATTTATCTATAGTAAAATCATTTATTTTATCAAGTAGATCCTTGTAATCAAAACCTGTTAATTCACAAATTCTTTTCAAATCCCTTGGTTGTAGCTCTTTAATTGGAAGTTCAGATGATTTTGAATATGAAAAAAGTGCCAAGTTGATTCTGTTTTGAATAATAGATAGCTCCACATCTTTACTATACTCGCCATACAAAAGATTGTCAATTATAAATCCCGATTCTACAAACGTTTTCAAGTTATGATAAAATCTATCCTTATGTATTTTAATAAATTTCTCTTCTACACTTAAGTTAAGAAATTCTGCCGCAGCACTAAAACATATAAGATTAAAAGTATGCGTACTTTCATTAGCCTGTACTAATCTATTTGTTATTAATGTTTTGTCGCATGGGAATGAGTTATGATAACAAACAAAATCTCCACTACTTAATTCATCAATTTTAAAGTTAACCTGATTTTCATACTTATAATAACGAATGGACTGTTCAGAATTTAATATGAAGGCATAGATAGACTCTTTGTCTATTAAATTAAATTGGTCATCGTCTAAAACATATAACATCTTAATAGAATATTAATTTATGTGTAAAATCATTCATTTGCTCATCTAAAGGCCCACTCGTCTCATTAGAGGATGAATCAAGCATATGAGTAATAAATGAACCATTAAGAAATTTTGCGGAAATGCTCCAATCACAAAGTGAGTGAAACTCATTCTTTGCTGTTAGCATATCTCCATTTAAAAGGACACTTGGTTCATACTCCTTTTCACAGTGTGAATTTAGGTGTCTGATTTCTAGTACGTTTACATATTGATTGTTAATCTCTTCTATACTACAAGAGATTTTGACTTTATTTGAGTAAGATATACGTTTTTTTATAGGTGCAAATAACGCAGAAATTCCAGTCATCAATTGATCTACACCTGTAAAAAATCTAGGAGATCGCTTTACTAAACTAAAATCTATGTCTAGTTCAGAAAAAATTTCCACACTATAGGTTTTGATTAGCTTATACTTAATAGCCTCTATTAAATCATTTCCATCTCTAATCTCGATACTCTTCTTAAATGGTGTAATAATCGTTCTGCTTAAATAATCATCTGTATCAGGGTGAATGCCTTGATGTTCCTTACACCAATTAACTACTTTATCAGACCACCAAGTATCATAATAATCCCCTAAATAACGAAACTTTTTCATGTCTTTGGTTTTCTGCTTATTCAAAAAACCATAAATTAAACCTGCTACTTTATGGGGCAAAAGAGTATAAATTTCTTTTAACTCTTTATTTGCCTCCTTTGTGATTTTGTTGTAGTCAAAAACATTCGATTCTGTATTTGGGTAAATATGAGTTATCCACTTAAGCCGACTACCCACTTTAAATAATTTTAAATATTGTGCGGTTTTTTTTGGATCATGCAAGGTTGCAGTGTGAACAATTACTTTTTTGGTTTTTAATTCCCTTTCAAATTCAGCCTTTAACTTATTTATCTCGTCCCAAATTTTTGAATCTTGAATTTCGATGCTTTTTATTTCTTTTGCCGCTAAGTCAAAAAACTTCTGCTTCATAGATGAATCGAGCCTTTTACTGGCTAATAAATCACTTATAAAATCAATTTTTGACTTGCTCATATTTAAATTGTAAATGTATTAATTCCTATTTCAGTTGTAGTATTTGAGTAATAGTGCTCCATCGCCTTTTCAATACCCTGCTTTTCCCAAATAGATATAACCTCATTTAAAGGATTGGCTTGAGATGAAAGTTTTTTTAATCTTTCCGCCAAACCAAGATAAAGCGAGTTCTTGTCACCTTTAACCATCTTTAAATATTCTAACTTACCAGCCAGAACATTTTCTAAACTAGGCGTGCCCTTTTTTACATGACCTTTATCGGCAATATATTTAGGCTTGAAAAAGCTACTTGCTTTTTCATAACCATATTGTTCCCAGTAGTAAATCCACATTCTTAACTGTGAGATATATCTCTTGTTTACGTTAGGTTTATCATTCACAATTAGCCCGGTCACTTCCTGACGAAACCCCTGTTTTTGCAACCTAGTTTTACTTTCTTTAATATGAAAGTTTTGATCTGTTATAATCCTAGCTATTTCGATAAGGAATTCACTATCTTTTTGATACACATTATGCATTGAGCTAAACGTAATATCATCAGCATACCTTGAATATTTAAGTCCGAATCTTTTTGCTACTCCTGACAATCTAATATCTAAACGTTCACAGATAACATTTGATAAAGTAGGTGATGTTGGTGCGCCTTGAGGTAATACACTTTTTAAGACTTTTACAAAAGCACCTGTGTTATCCATTCGTTCAACTTCCATTTCATGACAACATAAGGATGCAATTATGTTAGCTAAATCTAACCTTTTTTGAGTCTCATTTAAATTAAATGGAGGTTTTTTTAGTCTACCCCATATACGTGCCTGATCTATACTTGGAAAGAAATCTTTCAAGTCTATATTGTAAACGTAAAAACTTCCTGCATGAATTAATGCATTATCAACTATGGATTTACCAGGAACAAATCCATTTGCGGCAGGATTAGGGTCATGTACTAATTGAAAAACCAGATTAAGGCATTTTTGAATTTCTTTCAAGCCATTGTTCGGTGCTGAAATTACCCTTTCTGCCCCAGATTTTTTCTTAACAGTAAACTGAATATAACGTTTGTGATTTGCCTTTGGGGTATAATGATAATTTAATTGATTTAAAGAAAATGGAATTGCTTTTTCTCCATATAAAACTGCTTTAGCATAATTCAATAATGCTAACAACTCTTCTTTGGTTTTCATTTTCCCAAATTGAGTTCTAATTGTTTTTATATGTTTTTTATCTAATTCCATTTTAGTTTAAAAAGTCTTTGAATACTCGCTCTTGTTTTCTTTGTTTATAGATCGTATTAATAGTTGTAAAGACATATCTATAATATCTTATAATAAAATAATTTCATAAACTTAACCAGCTTTAATTGTCAATGTTAAAACTGTCTAAATGACGAACTTACTTTCAGTTAGTAAAATTACTTTTACTAACCACTAGCCGATTTTCGTAATTTGCATTACGACAACTAGCGAAATCAAAATCTTCAAGCGAGCATTCAAAGAACTTATGCAAATTAACAATTATTTTGTGCATTCTATCTGCACAGCAACCATTTTTTGTTATTTAACTGTAACATCAGTGGGTGGCTGCTTTTAGCCCAGCCTTAAAAATTTAGTTTTCATTTTGAAATTTCTTGGTTATTTCCATACAAGCAATTTTTTTGGCACTCTAATATCAGCAATTTTTCCAATTTCAAAAAGTAAACGTATTTTTTTAGGCATATTTAAATAGTAAAAGAGCAAAAGGTATTAGTTCAATTATACTTCTACCTTCACAAACAAAGCATCAAATGTAGTTTTAAACTTAATATAAATTATATCATATTTTCTTCTCACTTGACCAACAAAATTAATGTAAGACTGAATTTTATTGATGAATTTATACTTGTGATGTGCATTTTTTAATTTAAAAGGATTAATGGAACTAGTTTGTTTTTGGCAAATAATCATTCAACGTTTATTCAAGTAGATTCATATATCCATCCAACTACATCAGATTCCGATTTTTCGTTTACTTAATTTAATTTAAGATGGCTCCCATGCTTAATGCGCTTTAAGGCTTAGGGTAGACAAATACGTTCAAATAACTCAAAGTTCGTTAAGATTGCAGAAAAAGGCTACGGTACATTTAAACCAGATTTTGATTCACAAAAAATAAGTATTATTCCAAAAAAGATTTCAGATTATAGCTTAAAAGAAAATGATAGAGTAAAAGTTACGACCAAAAAAGATAATACAGGAACCAAGACATGTATTATTTAATATAAAAAATTTAATTATGTAAATATTCTACGTAACAACAGTATAAATTAGAATCAGAAATTTAAAATAGGTTTTTTGATCGCATTAGGGTTTGTATTTTAATCACTTCTCAGGAATTGATTTTGTTTCCATTTGTTTGATGATATTATTTACCTCCTGTTCTGTTGTTCTAAGTTTTGTTTGACAAAATGTAATCAGCTCTGATGCTCTTTTTACTTTTGCAGCCAGCACATCAACAGATACGCTTTCATTTGCAATATCATCAGATATTTTTTTTAATTCGCCATAAGCCGCCTCGTAGGTTAATTGATTATCCATTCTTTTTCGTTTTGGTTATCACTTTCGTGTTTATTTCATAATTATTTGTTGATATTGTAAGATCTGAACCCGGATTAACATCCTCTACATCTTTTAAGATTTTCCCCTTTTGAGAAACAATAGCAAATCCTTTTTTTAGTATGTTTTCTGGCCGCATTATCGAAACTATTTTTTCATAATGTCCGATATATCCACGTTGATTTATTATAAACTTGTTTGAGAATAGTTTTAAATTATTGATAATATTATTCAAGTCATTTAATTTATTTCCTGTTACAATTTTTGGGGTTGAAGACAATTGAGTAAGCAAGTTAATTAAGTTGTTTTTTCTATTATATAAAATCGATTTTGTTTTATTGATAATGATTTGATTAAAGTTGTTCAAATTATCCTTGTAATCAGAAATAAATAATCTTGACTTATTAATTATTATAACATTTGAAGCATTAATATTTTGCTTCGATTTACTTAATAGCTGCTGAGTTTTGATAATAATATTTTTTTGAATCTGAATAACACCATCTTCAAATTTTCTATTGTGAGAAATGATGAACTCCGCTGCTTTTGTAGGTGTTTTGGTCATTGTATGCGTCATCATATCAACAATGCTAATGTCTTTATGATGGCCAATTCCAGTTATGATTGGTAATGGGAAACGTGCAACAGCTCTTGCTAAAGGGTAAGTATCAAAAACAACAAAGTCTGTTTTTGCACCACCACCTCGAATTATTACAACAGCATCGTATTTAATGTTTGAATTAAATATTGCAATTAATCGACTTACCAGTTCATTTTCGGCGCCCTGACCTTGAACTGCAGATTGATAGATATCAATGGAAAATTTATAACCGAATTGATTGTGATCTATTGTATGCATAAAGTCAATATATCCTTCAGAGTTAGGAGAACCAATAACCGCAATATGCTGAATGATGGGTTTTAAATGAAGTTGCCTATTGAATGTTAAATATTCATCACCAACCTTTTTAACATGATTAGGATTATCAAGAATCAATTTAGATAATGTATCTCGGCGTTGCTTTTCAAGATTCCCAAGAGTAAAAGATTGATCGATATCCAATAACGCTAATTGAAAACCAAATGAGGCATGAAATTCAACACGAACTTTTACAAGCACCTGAATTCCATTGGTAAATTTTTGACCTGTTACCTGCTCAAATAATTTTATGTGTTGCGAACCTTCTTTCCATGAAACCCCTTTTACTTTTGCAACAGGTTCGGTTTTACCTTCTTCTTTTTCAATAAATTCAAAATAATGCCGGTCTTGGGATGTGTAGAGTTTGTGGCCAGAAATTTCAGCTATTATCCAATAGTAATCTGAGAAATTTTTAGAAATTACATCGGCAACTTTTTTTGTAAGTTCAGAAAGTTTTATGCCGAAAGATTCATTCATTGAATTATTATAAATTTAAAATAAAATACTTAAACCAAAGAAGAATCCATTTTATAATTATAAAAAAATATTTATTAAAGTTGATTTTCGTTAATGAAATTAATAACCCTTTCTTGATCATCTAAAGGATTAGGTAAAAAATCAGATTCACCATAGCCGTGTGCATATACTTTTATAAAGAGCCCATTTTCTTTAAGAATTAATATCGTTCTTCCATTTGAATTAGATTTTTCAAAGAAAGATTCATCTATTTTTTTGAACCCCATTTTTCTGAATGTTTTTTTACATCTATCAATTGGGTTTAACTTATCCTTTTTAAATAGGTTTATGATTTTATAAAGTAATTTCATGATGAAATATTTTGAGAAAATTGGAAGTCGTTTTTGTGGTATTTTATTAAATATTCTTCAGGTGTAAATAATAACAGATTGGTCATGCTAATATCGTCTCTTTCAATAGGGGTACCTTCTATAGAAAATTTAGGTAAAAAAAGATACATTTCTTCTTCATTATTTTTATTAATAAAAAACTTACCTGCAACACAAAAGCGATAACTTAAATCACCAAATGGTTTAACTTTATTTATTTCACTTATAAAATCACTTAAACTTTCAAACTTTCCATCTTGATCATAAAACCATTCTAAATTACCTGTTGCATTAAAAATTTGACTGAACAATTTCAGTATTTCTTGATCCTTATTGATACGAATGTTTTCTTTTGTAATTCCACTTCTAAAAGGATATTCAGTCAAAAAAATCTTTGCCCTTATTGGTTTTATTTTATTGTCATCTTTTTCAATTATCATTGTTACATAACTACAATCTTCAATTCCTACAATATCTTCTATTGCTAAATTGATTATTTTAAATAATCCATTACCTGGCTTTAATAATTCCATATTTATCTTGTTTTATTGTTTAATTAAATTTTAAAAACCGAATTAAAACATACTTAATGATAATTTTTCTTTTTCGAGGTTAGGCTTATCTATTAGCTCTCCAACCTCTTTAATAATATTAGGTGAGACATCTAGGTATCTAGCAAATTCGTCATAATGTCTATATGGATTTAAAATTTTAATAACTATTCTTTTATTTTCTTCCTCATAGAAATAAAAATTTTCAATCATTTTTTTATACGAGTAGGTGAGTTTTGAATATTCTCCATTCAAAATTTTATTCCAATTTAATTTATTTGAACTAAAATCAAAAACAAATAAGTTTTCATTGATGTCAATTGGAATTTTTTTCTCATAAAAATTTAATTTTTCTAATTTGTTTTTAGTAAACATCATAAAATCATTGTTGTTACAATTTTTATAATGAAGTATTAATTTACAATCGCTAAACTCATATTGATTTTCTAAAGCCATGTATGTTTCTTCAGGAATAATGTAATTCCCTTTTTTTATTCCTAAGGTTGAGTAACAAAACATTCTACTTTTTTGAATGTAAGAATCGTATATATAAATTGCCTTTCCCATTTTAAAAATTTCTATGGCAAATTTATTTTATTATTGTGCAATGAATCTGCACAGAAAAAAATATTTCGTGTTTTATTAAATGAATCTTAATTTAAAATATAATATATATATAGCTATAAAAAATTTCCTATATTTCAATAAGGAATTTTGATATATAATTTAAATTATGAATTCACCATTTAAAAAATTAATTTTTTACTTATCTGTCTTAATGTTATTCGTGTCTTGTAACCTAAATACAAATAACAATAGTAAAATAAATGAATCTAATGAATCAAACAAAAACTATAACCAAGAAATTATTAATTCTTTAATCGATTCAACAAACAGTAAAAGTGTAATCAAATTAAAATTGTCAGAAAAGCTAGATTCAAGAAAACTTATTTTCCTAAAGAAACTGAATGGCAAATATCCGCACATGATAAGTTTATTTGATAATGTAGACTTAAAAAAACGGTTAATACGTTTAATAGGTAAAGAACGATTTAGTTTTTTGATTACAAACTGTTCGGTTGAGATGCCTATTATTGTTGATAATAATGAATTTATAGCAGAAGGATGTAAAGCGCATAGTTGCCCTGAAACAGGTTATTTTATTTTATTTGATTTTACATTAAATTGTATGCAAGTATGTATAAAGGAAGATTTCAAATACTTAATTTATATTGAAGATGGGAGCGTGTCTCAAAAAATATTGGATTGGCAAAATCAGAATTAAAGTCACATCAAAAACTCGGTTTTTATCTTGATAATTAATTTAAAAAAATAACGATATAACTTTTTCATTCAGGCATGAAAATTAATCCAGTAATAAGTCTTAAAAAAATTAATGCTGCCATTTTACAAGTGCAAAATGAGCTTTATGCAAATGGCTTGTGGTATGAGGGTTCTCCTTTGACTGAAATAGAAATTTATTTTTGTTCAATACCAAGAATTTTTCTAAAAGGTTTTTTTATGCATGAAACAAGTAAATGGGATAGTTTTATGGGGTATAAAGATGGAAAATTATATATCCCAAAATTATCTTTAGCTCATCTTGATAATTCTAAATATTCTTCAATAAGAGATGTTGTCCGACACGAATATGCCCATGCGTTTGCGCATCAATATTTTGTTTTAATTCAAAAAAAAGCTTTTGAAATCGCTTTTGGAGGCGATTATAATTCAGCGTATAAAAAGGAAATGCCAGCGGATGCTTATTTTACAAAATATGCAATGGAATATCCACGAGAAGATTTTGCTGAAACATTCATGTTATATTTAAAGTGGAAAGGGAAACTACCTAAAAAATTTACTAATAAACAACTTATATCAAAATGGAATTATGTAGCGCATATTATCAAAAAAGCAAGTCAGTCCTATTTTTGATATTTATAATTTTAGTGGGTTGCAATAATGATCCTCAAATTAAGAAGCAAGTTAAGATTGAAAAAAATCAATTAAAAAAAGCTAACATCATTCAAAAACCAAAAAAAGTTGAATTGTATATTGACATACAACCTTATGAAGGATTAGAAGATGAATTAAGCGCGTACATTTTTAAAGAATTAAGTAGAGTATATCCTCATGTAACTATTTTGCCTACAATCCCTTTGCCGAATAGAGCATTTTATAAACCAAGAAATCGTTATCGGGCAGATACGCTTATTTTACTCCAAAAAAAAGCAGCAAAACCAAATCATGTAATTTTAGGATTAACAAACAAGGATATAAGCACTAATAATAAAAAAATTTATGATTGGGGTGTAATGGGATTAGGTTATCAACCAGGAAATGCATGTGTGGTTTCAACTTTTCGATTAAAAAAAACGGATATAAAAGCGCAATTTTATAAAGTAGCGATTCATGAGCTTGGACATACTCAAGATCTCGATCATTGCAAAGAAAAAACTTGTTTAATGACTGATGCAGAAGGCAAAAACAATACTGATAACGAAAAAGGGTTTTGTATTAAATGTAAATCACATTTAATACAAAAAGGGTTTAACTTGTAAAAAAAACACTTACTCTTATTTACCTTTAACTACTATTTAATTAAGTTTGTATAACTGCTTTTGTTATTAATTTGACACGAATGAAAACACTTAGTGCAATTAAATTTTATTTTCAAAGAGTTTATCGCTTAACTCTTAGTCCCAAAAAACAGCAAGATGTTGTTTGGAATGATTTAATAAAACTTCATAAAGAGGCTAATTGGAAATCAGGAGTATTTGAGAAAGATAAATATATTGAAACTACTTTCACATTTAAAAAGGGAAAATACGGAACCTTTTATTATATGATTTATGATGGGTTTTTTCTTTGCAAAGTAAAAATCCTAGAAACATTTCCTCCCGAATTAACAACTGATTTATTTGTGCTTGCTGCTCATTTTAATAACTTATTGAACGAAGGGGTCGTAATTGTAAACACAGAAAGTCAATACGTGGAATTTTACCTTAAGAAAGATTTGCTTATTAACCTTTTGTATAGTGGCGAACTGTATAATCAGCTGATAAAACATTATGATATTTCAAAAGATATTTATGCTGCTTACCAACGACTAATTATTGAACAAGAAGCTCCTGCTATAATTATTGCAGATTTATTGAGGGAAAATGAAGAAGATAAAAAAACTAAATAAGTTAAGCTATATCAGGAAGCAGTTTGTATGCTGTTTCGATAATTTATTCAGCCAGTTTAATTTATTTTCGAGCAAATAATAATAGGTTATATTATTAAGAATATTCAGGAATTCTCGGGATTTCCCGAGAATTCCTGAGAAAACACGAAATATTTTGAGAAAACACGAAGTGTGTTGAAATAAACTACTCGTTGATTATCAATGTTTTATGATTTGTGTATTTTATTATGGTCTATAAATATAGAATTGAATTCGCGAAAATTTTTTCCTTAAAACTGTAATTTAAAATAAGTATTTGAGTTTGTAATTTACTTTTGTTTTAAAAAATTAAGTCATCCAATTCAATCCAGTTAAAAAATGACGATAGAAGAAATCAAGTCCAAAATAAAATTCCTTTCGGAAAAATATACTATGCTGGAAGAAAAAAATATGGGCGATTTAAATGAAGTAGAATGGTTGGAAAATGAAGCAGAAGAAATTATAATTGCTTATTGTGAAGAAAAAAACTACATGAAAAATGGAGTTCTGACTTTAAATAAAGAGGAATTGAAATCATTCGATAATTTTTCACATGGGAGTGGAAGTGATAAATACCTTTTGGATTTTCTAACAATTGCAAAAGATGATGTTGCAGATTTAACATGGTTTTATCAAAATTCATTTTGGCCAGATTTTTATGAAAACAAGGAAGAGTTTATAAAACAAATAAAGGATCAACTCAATTCGGAAGGTTTTTATGAAGATGAAATTTAAAAAGAACATTATTTTAAGCCAAGTATATTTAACATTAAATTCATAAGAGTAAAAAAGCCATGCCAACTTCTGAAAATTATTGGGTCATAAAAAATATACTTATGGCAGGTTCATATCCATTGCAGAATACAAAAAGTAACAATAGAATAAGAGCAATTGTTTTAAAACAAAAATTTGATGTGTTTATTAACTTAATGCAGGAAGATGAAAAAGACCACGATGGAGATTATTTTAAAGATTATAAAAGTTTTATAAACTATGATGCTACTATAATACGTATGCCAATAAAAGACATGGATATACCTACGCCATTTCAAACCATGAAATTAATTAAGACAATTGACCGATTCATCAATGACAACAAAAAAATTTATTTACACTGTTGGGGAGGATTAGGAAGAACAGGAACTATAGTTGGCTGTTATTTAATTGAAAAAAAATTAGCCAATAAAAGCAATGTGTTCAGTAAGATAAATGAATTAAAAGCAAATTCAAGTTTGGCAAAATTCAACTCGCCTCAAACAGAGGAGCAAAAAGAGTTTATAATTAATTGGTCGGTATAATCTCCTATATATTATAAAACAAAACTCCATTGAATAATAATTTATTCACACTATAAAAATGTTTTAATATAGGTTCATTTTGTACTTTATTACTGATAAAATTCTGTATTAAAATTAAGCTTCAAAAATATTTTCATTTTAGTGTAACTTTTATGTAACCGCCGCGTAATAAGATTCCTTTTCTAAAATATTATTACATGAAAGAACTTTTTACAACGAGAAAAAACTGAAATTTTTCAACTAAAATTTGGAAAATCAAAAACATTGTTATATGTTTAAATTAATCACCCCCATTTTATAAATGAATAACAAGAATAATATAGATCAATATATTAATGAAATAGATTTTGAAAATTTATTCAAGTTCTTTTTATGGAAAGGGGAATCACCTGAAAATTATCATCAAAAAATAAATGATGAAAAAACTCAACTAAAAGAACGGTTAAGTTTATTACTAAATCTAGATGTAAAAGTTTATCGTTCAAAATATTGGAAAATCTCAAAGGGAAAATATTATAAACTATTTAATAATCAGATTGAAATAGAATTTATACCTTATTCAAAATCAATATCAACCTCACTAAATGGTAGTATATGTAGTAATGATATGTATAGCGATGTTTATGAATGGCATTTTTTAATTGATCTCGCATCAAGATACAGTATAACAAATAAATACAAGGAACTGGAAATGGTAAAAAACCGACTAAAATCCTTAATGAGATAATAACTCAATTTCAGTAGTATAATAATTTAAAATAACCCTTTAAATCAATTGTCTTATGTTAAGAAACATAATAATGGGAGAATATTGCATGAAATTATCTAAATATTTTTTTACTGTAACAAATGCAGAGGGGAAGTTGATTTTTTATTTCATAGTTAAGGAACTTGATTTTTTACTTGAGTGTAATGAGTGCGATTCTTTATCATTTTATCCTAAAACGATTAGTTATGATCCTGATATGTCAGAAAATAAAGAATTGATGGACTATGTATCAAAAGTATTATTTACTGATGACAGAAGCGTTTCATTGCATCACTTAATTAACTTGTTTGAACTAGTAAGAAAGCAACCTTATTTTGATAGCATTTGTCCTGGAGATTATATAAATAATTATAAAGGACTATTAAACTATAATGATTACAAGTTTTATGTAGAAAATTATTTAAGAGTATCAAGTCAACTAAAAAAAACTATAAAAATAGATGAACCTTATTCCATGTATGTAAATGACTTCCAATTTCATTGTTTGCATTCATACATATTAAGTAACGATAAAAAACATGATGAAATAAGCAGGAATGAATTTGAACAATTAATACCCAATGATAAAACAGCTAACGCATACATTCAAATTTATAACGAACGAAATAAGTTTTTTTGTTGTGAAACAAAAGACAAAAAAAGATCGCAGCATTTAATTGTAACAACAGATGATAGAATGGAGTTATATGTAGAAATCAAAAAGAGAAGATAAAGGTATTTCCATAAAGATTATTTCTTTTCGTTCATTGACATGGAGAAGCAACAACCTAATTGGCATTATTGCCTCAGGCGCTTCGTTTTCTATTTAATAACTTAAAAAAAATCATATGATAAAACCGATTAAACGAAACTTTATCGCTGAACAATTAAAAGAGCTGGAACAAGAACAAAAACAACTACAACTTGAATTAAAACTTAAAAACGCATCCGATGATGAACGCTTTAATATCTTATACTTTGAAGAAAAAATAATTACTCCAAAAAAATACATCTGGCATCTATCCTATAAAAAAAACAGACAGAGTATTTTAAATAACGGTATAAAGGTCATGAAACGAAATTATGCAGTGTTTGCAAACAACATGGTATTAACCCAAGAAAACATTACTCGCTTTTGGCCTATACCCATTGACCGATTTGATTTTGAAAATGGCATGCCGGAAGTAAATGAATTATTTACATATTATGATTTTTGGAAGATAGACACTACAAAGCTGGATCACATTTGGAGAGTAGATCCCAAATTAAGGCAAGATTTAAAGGGATACAGATTACGATCTGTTTATGATTATGTCTGTAGTAAAAAAGATATACCGGCAAATGCAATTGAATTAGGGCAATTAAATGAAATCCGTTATTAAACAATTTAAATTAAACAACATGGAAAACAACAAATCATCGTTTGAAAAATTTATTGAAAGCCTATTTACGCTTGTAAAACTTGCTTTAGTTTTTTTATTGATATGGATGTATATAGATGAATGGAAGGAGTCGTGGCAAAATAAAAAATGGATAAAATTTATTTTATTATCAATTATCCCTGCTTTGATGATGTATGTATTGTTATGGGATATGTTGGTTGGAAAAGGCAGTCCTCCAGGTTTTGATAATCCGTATGTTGAATACGATAATTATTAGCTGAATTTCTATACTTATTTAAAACACAATTTTTTTATAGCAATTGTAATCCAATAGTTCAAAATCCTTAAAACAACTACCATGAAAAAAATAAATAAAATACGAATTATACTGATTGTTTATCTTTCATTATTTAGTTCAATTGTGATGAAGGCTTCTATAATCAATAGTCCAGCAAATGAATCAATATCTGCCAATACAATTAAATCAGTTTATGTAAACGAAATAAGCCCGACAAACAAACATGTGTTGGTATTATACAAAGATGAAAAGTATAAGTTTATCAACTTTATCACAAAAGCAAAGAAAGTAAAAACGATAAAAGAAACAGGTAGTTATACTTTAATAAAAGATGAAATTATCTTAAAACCGAATTCAGGAAAAATAAAATTTGAGCACAAAACAAATTTTGTCATTAAATCTAAAGTAGGACTTTATGAAAAGAGTAAATCAAAAAAATCTGTAACATCTTTAATTTATAAAAAAGAAAACCCACAACATTATACTGATCCAATATACATTGATATTGATTATTCTAATTTTCCATTATTAAATAGAATAGAAAATCTCTGCAAAAAGAAAGATCAAAAAACAGATGCTAAGTCCAACAACTTAAATAGTCATTTAGGTAAATGGAATTATACTATTGATACAACAAATAATTATTTGTTTTCTATAAATGCTAAAAAAGAAAAAATTCACTTAAGTATTGATACCTTAAAAAACATAAAGGTTGTTATAGTTGTTGGTCCTGTTGAAGAGATGACAGATGATTTTATCAATCAACAAAAGAAATTGGCAGGCTTACTTAAATCAATCGGAATTCAAGTAAAAGAAATATATCCGCCTAATGATTGGACAACGCTTGTTCATGAAGCGGAAGGAGCTAATCTATTTATTTACAGTGGCCATGGATCTAAATTTGGCAAAAACAATGTAGCGGGAGGAATTTGTTTAAGCGATGGTATTTGGAATCCTGATCAATTAAAAGCCGATTTACAACTAAGCAAGAATGCCTTGATTTTGTTTAATCATGTTTGTGGCGGAGCTGGTTCTTCAGCATCTGATAAAAATGATATTGGCATTAATGAAGCCATAAAGCGTGTAAGCGATTACTCAAAACCTTTTTTTGAAATTGGCGCAAAAGCATATTACGCTAATAATTACAATTATTCATTAATCTCGTTTATAAAATCTTTTTTAAACGGAAATTGCATCCAAGACATTTATAAATCAGAGGTGAATTTATTTAAATACAAGAGCAAGAGTAAAACCTATAAATACAATAACGAAATGGAAATTGCAGTTGGATTAAGAGTTTTTAATACCAACAATTCAAGCGAAAGCAAAACAACAGAAACTGAACGAAAAACAGTTGATTACAATATTTCTTATGTTGGCCCACCTTATTTTAATTTGGAGAATTTATTGGAGGAGTGAGACTTGGTAGTTCAAGTTTATTTGAAGTCAGCTAAAATATTTGTAATTTGACTTTAAATTTTTAAATAAATATTTTAAAATTAAATAATATGATAATAAGTCATGTAGCATTAGAAAATGAATGGAATAGAACTGAGATTTTACAGAATGCTCAAAAACTAATTTTAGGATCATTTAATCCATATAATTTGAATGGTAACAATACCGACTATTACTATGGAAGGAATACAAATTACTTTTGGAAAGCAATAGCTGAAATTAATAATTTAAACCCTAATATATTCTTTAACAATTTAGATCTAAAGTTAGAATATATGAAATTGTATAGGTTTTGTTTTTTAGATGTAATAGATTATATCGAAATAGTTTCTCAAGAAAATAATGATTTAATAATCAATAACTTTATAAACCAAAAAATATATAATGAATTTTCTGATCAAGTTTTATTTACAACTAATACATTATTTCAAAACAATAATATTACTGTAAGACGAACCTATAATGGGAGTATTCTTAATTTAATTCAAAACGGTCGAATTCAGAAAATTATTCATACAATGGGCAATAATACCATAAATATTAATTTTACAACAAAATGGCAAGAAAATATGCTTGGCGTTAATGGTTTTCAAGGTTTTATTAATCAAATTTTAAATCAGAATAATATAAATTTCATATCTCAATCTTATAGTCCTAGTGGTAGAGCAGTTAAAATAGGAGGAACGAATTATTTCAATGGTTTAAAAAACTGGTTAAATGAGCATATAATAACTGACTAAATAAATACTAATCACATTCATCCAACTATTTTTAAATTATTTTCTATTTTTTAATGTAAAAAAATAAAAATTAGTGAAATGATAAAAATAATAAATCCTAATTATGGTAATGGAAATTTAATAATAATTAAAAATAATGGAAATAAAGTAATTTTAAAAAAGAGTTCAATTATTCTTAATAAATCAGGGAAGCTAAATATCTTGCTAAATAATTTAAAAGCAGAAATAAATTTGGCCGAAAAAACAGGAATAATAATCTCTAAAAACTTAAAGATTATTTTAGATAATATAAATTACAAAATATTAATTAATGAAGAATGTTTAATTCTTAAATTAGAATGGGAGGTGTCATTAAAAAATAATATTATCGAAAATGGTAAATATTTTACATTAATATTATTTCAACAACCTGACTTTTCATATTTAATAAATGAATTAAATATTGATACTTATGAATTATAAGCAATGAAAAGAATTAAATATTCAATTCTATATAGAGTTAGAAGTGTTGGCTGACCATGCTTTCAAACATAATAAAATCAATCATATATTTTAAAAAATACATAAAGAAAATCAAATTAAACTAACAGAATTTCAATCAGGAAAATTATTCGCCAGATAAAAAACCCGAACTTATTCGAACATTCCCGCTATTTTTCTAATAGGCTCGGATTTAAACTAATTGGCCTTATAAAAATTTGAGTATTACCGGAAAAGTTTGGGAAGGTTCGCGTCAAATTTGTTTTTATAAAAATCTTGCGCTTTTCTCACTCTTCATTTTTTTGAAGCATCCTTTTAAATATCAATTCCAATATCTACCCGTATATAATAGAATACCTTTTTTCAAGCAATTCTTTATATCGTTTTTTAAATTTATCCGAAAGAAATGAAGAATCTATCCAATCAAATGCTATTTGTTTATTTTTTAAAAAGCGTTTAAATACCCCTTCAATTTGTTTATCATTCAAATCCAAGCCTTGTCCAAAACGTTCAAAATGGTCTTTTCTTAAACGTTTCTTTTTACCTTCTACCGGCAATGCCATCTCCTCAGTATCTGATGGATTAGCAAGATTTACATTGAGTAAGTCATATGCAGGCGCTAAAGACCAATTCGTGCCTTTGTCTATCATCGAAAAGTTTTTTAAATGCATATCATTGTTTCCGGTTAAATAACTAAATATAGTCAATTCAAAAAAGTAAAGTTTATCAAGTAAGGTGTCATCAGAGTAATCACTTAAAGCTTTACCTATTTTCTCCATCGAGCTTTTATACTTATCAAATGCTTCCAATATCTGGAACATGTCAAGCATGTGGATTTTTTCACCTTTTGTGTTTCGGTCAACACGCTTTGTAATGTAAGACAGTTCACCCGATTGTAATCGTATTAAACTTGATTGCACCGTATTCATTCCAAAAGCTTCAGCGATGCGCATGGTTACATGTTCATTCTGTGGCATTTCAAGATAATGTCCTGAAGGTGGTTTAAAAATATAATTACCCCCTAATGCTCCAACAACTGTCAAACGCCCCGCTTCATTTTTATTTAAGGCATCTCCAACTAACGAAAGAGATAATTTTGGTTGCACACCTGGTACCGCAATACTTCTTTCAACTACATTTTTAGCAAGTTCCGCCATTTGATTAAATGAGTATTCTAGTACCGGAGCTTTCCTAGTTCCAAAAAATTCCAAGCTGCATTCTTCATGAAAATCGTCTTTTGAACCATTAATTGCTTTATAGCAATATAAACACTTCTTACTCATCGTTTCCTGTTATTGGTTTAACGCTCACAGCGCCTATACAGTTGTGGCAACATGCCAACAACAATCCCATTCTGTCATTAGGATTTAATTTCCAGTTTTTTGTTGCAATGTCTAATAACCAACCCTCCGGAATTAACCCTTCAAAAAACGGAAATAAACGTTTATCTGTATATAGCTTATTTGTTACCGGCATAGTAAACGTGATAAATTGCTTTGGATACCTAGCAGCATAGTTCTGATCATATAAAAAAGTATATTCGCCTTCATCGGTTTCGGTTAATACTCCGGCCAATGAATCTTTATAATATATTTCAGCTTGTCTCATGATGTTTTTATTTGCTTTCTGAACCCTATTTTAATAGTTCTTTACTATTAACAGGAGCTAATTCATGTCCAAACATTTTCAATACCTGATTGGCTTTTTCAAGATTTAAATTCCCTTTGCCTTGTTCGATCTTTCTGATTACAGTAAGAGCAACACCGGCCCGTTCAGCAAATTCTGTCTGACTTAGTTTCACTTCTTTTCGCTTACTTTTTACAAATTCTGCAAGTGTTTTCATGGTTTAAATTTATATGCTTTTACATATATTTTATTCAAATATACTATTTTTATATGTTTTTGCATATAATATAATTCAATATTTTTGATTTATATGCTTTTACATATAATTTAATAACTACAGATAGGATTTGAATTTTGTATTGGATTTATAAATTTTCAATATAACTATATTATTAATAATAAAATCTTAAACAAAAACTTTACAAGAATAAAGGATTTCCATTTGTTATTTGTAAGCAATTATTGATTCTGAAACTTGTGGGAGAAACACCCGTAATTTAATTAAGTGTAAATTGCTTTTCTCAAATCATATTTATAATAATTTAGAAACATATTTCCTTTATCGCATCATTAATACGGTTTATTTTTAGTATTTTTAAATAAAAAAATGCCACCTCCTAGCGAAGCCATACAACGTTACGAAATCATTGATCGTTGTCTTACCAATCCTTATAAAGATTTTCCAACCATAGAGCAACTGCAATTTAATATTACCAGGGAATTAGGAAAAAAAGTTTCTTTCGAAACCATTCAAAAAGACATTGCACAAATGAAAAAACCACGTAAAGAAGGAGGTTATGGTGCACCAATTAAATTTAAACGATCCAACAACGGATACTATTACGATTTTAACGAACAACCCGATTTTACCATTCGTCAGTTTGGGTTAAACGAAAAAAACCTAGAGGTAATGGAATTGGCAGCAGGAGTTTTACAACGTTTCTCGGGTATCATGTCTAGCGACTCATATAATTCTGCGTTGCATAATTTATACGCTTCCTTAAACATTGAAAAAACATCAAAAGACAATAAGCTTAAAAATGCCATTCTTCCACAGGAAAGTGGTTACTTAAGAGGTATGGAGCATTTTGAACTATTTGTAAATGCCATCAAAAAAGAAATTCCGGTTTCTTTTATTCACTATTCCTACAAGAAAAAAAGATTTAAAACACTAATTGTTCATCCGTATTTATTGAAGGAAAGCATTGATCGCTGGTATGTGGTTGGTTACTCAGAAGACCCTGAGCATGCTCATGATGAATTCAGATTTTTTGGCTTAGACAGAATTTATGATCCGGTGTTAATTGAACGAAAATTTAAACCATGCAATGATGCCAATGAATTAAGAGGTATTTTTAAAAACAAAATTGGTATCAGTACTATTAATAATATACATACATCTCCTGAAGAAATTACTTTATTTGTAAGCCGTGAGATGGCCAATTATGTAAAATCGCTTCCAATTCATCCATCACAAGTGCATGAAGAACTTTATTCAACTGGCGATATTAAAATAAAATTGCAATTAATTCCAACGATAGAACTCATTACACTTATACTTTCGTATGGAGAACACATGCAGGTAATTAAGCCGGAATGGCTTAAAAAAGAGATTAAGAATAAACTGCAAAAAACACTTGATAAATACTTATAACAATAAAGATGGCAAAGAAGAAAGTAACCTATAATACAAACGGATTTATTATTTCTAATCCTGATTTTGAAAGCATAAGAAAATACAAACACCTTAATTTGCAGTTATTGCGTGTAACGGTTACCAATGCCGAAACAAAAATTGATTTCGGATACCAGGCAGGTGTAGAGTATGATTTTGGCGAATGGATTAAAATAAATCCTAAAACTTTTATCCGCACATATAATTCAGATAAATCAAAAGCAGAATTTATTGGTACTTTTTTTTTGAATAATGCTACTAACATTCCATATGGTCCGGAAAAATATCATTTTAGTTCACGCAATGAAGGACGATTTTTTTCACTTCATTTTGAGCCAATTCCGATTGATACGGTAATGATAGATTTGATTGAGGAAATTGACGGAAAAATTACCGATTTTAATTTCTATAAAATTCATTTGGCAAAAAAAGAGAATAGATGTGATATTTATTGAAGTTAAAGTCACTAGTCGAGAGTCGTAAGTAGGGAGGATTTACAATTTTTTGAATTACGATTTTGTTATTTAATATTTTTATGTAAGTAAATTAAAAGATGAAGCCAACTTGTTAATAAAAATTTTCCCTTCCTAATTGAGCGTATTATTGTTACGCTTTGGTGAAACTAATTTTGTGGTAAACCATTTAAAATTAGTTGCCATGAAAAAAACAAACACTTTTATTGCCTTTCACAGCATTGCGCTTGTGGTAATCAATTACCTTTTTCTTGTAGATAGTGGGTTAATTTTTGGAAAATCCCTTTCTCCAGCACTCCTAATCTTTATGTGTGTATTCAATTTTGGTAATTTATGCATCATTGGATTATTATCTCAATCCCCTCAAAAAACCAAAGAAGAATTACGAGAATTAATGCATGCCTCTTTATTAATTAATACACTCTTTATGATTCTGTGTTCATTTTACAACTGCACAGTTAAAACAGATTACCTAATCTTTTATTATTTATTGGGTACATTTTTATCTATAATTTTTTTCTACTACCTCAATCAAGCAGTTCAAATATTAAAAAATTCAAGTAAGTAAAAAATTTCACTCATTTATAGCGAGTGAGAAGTTCTCGACTTCGCTCGAACTGATAACACAATACTTAACAAAAGAACAAGAAAAAATTTAATAAACCATAATACCAAAAGTCATGAGTAAAAAACTAAAAGTAAAACAAGTGATTAGTAATCCTGAAAACACAACTATTGAACTAATCTATACTAACCTCTTTAATGGAGAAAGCTGGGCAAACATTAATCCGGAAACTTTTATCCGCATTAAAGGAAACGAACAGCCATTGAAACTTCAAAAATCAATTGGAATGCCACTTGGCCCTGAAAGAACCCAGCTTCAAAAAAAATACGAAGTATTAACTTTTAAATTAATTTTTCCTGCACTTCCAGAAGGCACAACGCATTTCGATATTATTGAAAACGAAAAAGATGAAGAGGCCTTTAATCTGTTTGATGTTTCTGTGTTGCAAGAAGAAAAAAGATATGCCTCTAATAAGTCAGCAATTTTGAAAAATATTGAAAACATTGCACTGGAAATTAAAAACAGGGGAAAAAACACTACAAGTTTTTTTACCGAAATAGAAAACATAAAATCAATGGTATTGGAAACAAGTGAGTTTCTTGGATTAAGTAACGAAGAAACAACTATGTTTTGTTACCTCTTTTACAACACCGTTTGTAACGAACGGTTCAGCTTAAATGAAATGAAAAAAACTACAGAGTACAATCCATTCGATTTTTTTGAAATAAAAAACTTGTTAATTGAATTGGAAAAAAAAGGATGGATCAAAAAAACATCAAAACAGTTTTCATATAATAGTAAACCAAGAAGTGAAGAAGTAACTTATACAGTGCCTGCAAACATTACCAGCTCGTTGTACAAAAATGAAAAACCTGTAATTGAATATAAGGCACCGGATGCACTTTTCATAAGCGGTCAATTATTACGTTGTTTCAGCGAACGCATGTTTTCGGATGCAGATGAAACACTAGTTTTGGTAGATGAGTTGGAAAATGAATATATTGATGTGGCACCTTTCAACATAGCAGAATCATTAAGTTTAGAAAAATGGGAGCGCCATGTGTTTTATTATTTAATTACGAAAACCTATAACAATGAAGCGCCTGTTGCTTTGGAAAAAATGGTGCATACCTTATATGATTTTCATTTTGAAAGATTTAAAACAGAACAAAACCTGATCAAACAAAAAGGAAAATTGTTTGAGCATAAATTGATAGAGTTTGTAAGTGAAGAGTTGCGTTCTGAAAAAAGAGTGCAGCTAACTGAAGAATGCATTAAACAAGTTTTTGGTGAAGAATCTTTTTTACTTAAAGCAACAAGTGAGGTGGTATCTCGACACTTTAAACTGATTAAGCATGAAGACATTGTAGAAAAGAAAATGTATTACAATCAGGAAGAAAAAAAGTCCATGTCGTTGTTGAATCAGTTTTTAAGTGATGAAAATTATTCTTCCATTACAAAACGTTTAAAGGAAAACAAGATGAAGCCTGGAATGACAGTGCTTTTATACGGACATCCCGGAACCGGTAAAACGGAATCTGTGTATCAATTAGCTAAACGAAGCAAACGTAATATCGTTCAGGTAAACATCAGTGAAATTAAGGATATGTGGGTAGGCGAATCAGAAAAAAACATAAAAGCCATTTTTGATAATTACAGAAAGTACAGCCGTAAAAGCCAGAACATGCCCATTTTATTGTTTAACGAATCGGATGCACTGATTGGGAAACGATACAATGTTACACACAGTGTAGATCAAATGAATAATTCCATGCAAAATATATTGCTTCAGGAGCTGGAAGAATTTAATGGGATTTTAATTGCAACAACCAATTTGTTATGTAATCTAGATGAAGCATTTGACAGAAGGTTTTTATATAAAGTGAAATTTTTAGAACCGGATATTGAAGCAAAAAAACAATTATGGAAAGAAAAATTAAATTTCTTAAGCGATGAAGATTGTGAATTACTAGCAAACGATTTTGAATTTTCCGGAGGGCAAATCGATAACATTTCTAAAAAAGTATTTTTAGATTCTTTGTTAAGAAATTATGAGCCTCAATTGAAAGATGTTATTAATTGTTGTAACAATGAAAGTCTATCCAATAGTTCCGGTAAAAACATTGGGTTTAGTTCACTAACAAGAAATACAAAACTGGAGGATAGTGAGTTTTGAGAATTATGGGGCATAACCAAAAAATGCCATTCTCGTTTCAATTAGGTTAAATCTTTAAAAATATCTAAATTTTAATTTGTTAAAAACCATTTAGTTATAATGTAAAATAAGCTAAAAATAAAAAAACACGCACTAAAATATTAACCGTATTAACATTACGTTTTATTTGAACTAAGTTTGTATTTATAAAAAATAAAAGTTTAACCATAAAAAAATCAGTAGCATGACAACAAGAAATCTTCTTAAAAATCTGGACTGGGAAATCAAGACGGAACCCATTCAGGTCAATGGCGGAATATCGATTGGGAAAAAAGCCATTATCCGTTCGGACAACAACAAAATCCTTGGCGTGGTTGGTGAAAATTACAAGCCAGTACTTAATTCAACCATGGAGAATTTGGCCAATCAAATTTCAAAATCGGGTGAATTTGAATTAGAGGGATATAGAGAATATTACGAAGGAAAGATAATAAACTGTTTTATGCGTAACACCAATTCATATTTAAATATGAACGGGCACATGGTGCATGAAAGAATGGGTATTTCCAACTCACACGATGGCAGTAAACGATTCACCATTTTCACCTACACAGCCATGGAAAGATGCGGTAATATTTATGCAGATTACCTGAATGTGTTTTCAAAAAAGCATTTAAGTAATATTTATTTTGATAGCCACGAGGTAAAAGAATTATTGCGGAAATACAAAGCAGAAAAAGATAGCATTTACACTTCGTTTGATGGAATGGATAAAATAAAAGTAGATGAGGGAATTATAGAAAAATTAATTGCTGATGTACACAACATGCTTTCAAAAGACAGTTCACTTCCTAAAACAAAAAACTGGAGGGAAAGTCCTTCCATGCAAAACTTACTAGAAAGCATTAACATTGAAATGGGGCAGTTGGGCAATAATTTATTTGGCTTATTCAATGGAGTTACTTATTACACCAGCCACCAGATGAGGAATGCAGATTCGGAGTTGACCAAGATCAATGGAACAGCCCATTTAATAAATCAAAAGGCATATAAGTTTTGTAGTAACATCAAACGCCATCAGTTAAAAGTTAATTCTTAATAATCTGTAATGAAAGAAAAAATAAAACGTAATAATTAACTAAATAAATTTTTATGCAGATAGAACCCGACATGTTGAGCGAATTTGAAATAGTCAGTTCTCGACTTCGCTCGAACTGACAAAGAAATTTTTTGAATAAATATATAAATGATAATAAACAACTAAATAAATGTAAAAATGGAAACAACAACTAAAACACCTAAAATTCGTGAAATTGAAAAGGTTATTTATAACCCTTTTGTAAAAATTAATGTTGAACAAAAACTTGAAATTTTAGCCATACGAAGTGACAAGGAAAATCTGTTGCGAATAGATTTTATTTACAAGACACCTAGTTTTTATGAAAATGGAGGCTGGATACAGATGAGCCCTGATTGTTTCATTAGACCATGTGGAAGCACTACAAAATTAAAATTGGTTAAGGCTGAAAATATACCATTAGCACCATCTAAACATTTTTTTAAAACAAATAAAGATATATTGTCTTATAGCCTCTATTTTCCTGCACTACCAGAAGATACTACAAGTATAGATATTATTGAATATGAAGGGCCGGGTAGCAATTGGTTTAATTTTTACGGAGTGTCACTAGAAACAGTAAGAGAAAGAAAAATTCAGGTAAGCATAAATTAATAATAAAAACAATGAACACTTCCTTCAAATTTTGTTGCAGATATACTTATACTGTAATCCCAAAAACAAGCATTAAAGAATGCCTTGAAAATAACCCCTGGTTGTTTAATAACTCGTATTTCTTTTACAGTTATTACAATAACCCAGAATTGATCCCTGAGCATGTATTTATGGATGAAAAGAATTTTCTCACAGAAAATATGGCCATTTTAAGTGGTGCCAGTAATTCTTTGGATGATGTAATTGATGAAATCAACTGGAATGAATTTGGAACCTGGTACATCAATCAATATCCTACTGATGTTTACTGCGATAAAAGTATGGTGATTGGTACAAAAGAATTACTTCAGGCACAAACTGGAAATGATTTTGTTGATTATGAAAAACTGAATGATCAGTGGAAATTTATACACCAGTTAAATCCGGATATTTTCATTACAAAACACAAACGAGGAATTTTAATCGGGGCATTAAATGAATACAATATATGGGCTGTTGAAATGCCTGAAAAAATTTTAAAATAAATAATATGAATTACATAAAGGTAAAAATTAAAAATAATGCTGATTTAAACAGTGAGTTAAAAAACAAACAGTTTAGATGGAATACCAAAAAATTACCACATGAAAAAACGGGTAACATTCAACTACTGGATGAAACTAATACTGTTAAGGCAGAAATTCCTATTCAACTAGTTTATATTATTCATAATGAAGTGGACTATCGTGTTTTTATGACTGAGCGAGACAACAAGAATTATAGCGTATACGCAATTACAGGAGATGTAAACCGAACGGAGTTGCTTACTTCCATACAAAATAACGATGAAAAATTAAACAACTACCAAGCAATTAAAGTTATTATTCAAGGGCATAAAACATCGGTTGTTTCTGTTGATCTAAGAGAATTATCGCCGATATATTAAATAGAAATTTCAAAAATTTATTAAAAGTAAAACAGTATAAAAAAATTTTCCAATAAATAATTGAGCGCAATATCATTGCGGTTAACCGAAACTAATTTTGTAAAACAATAAGCAATCAAGCCATGAAACCAACTTTTATTTTAGAAGCTCTTAACCTTAAAACTATTTACGGTTGGGAACTAAATGCATTAACTAATAATGCTGAAGAAAATTTTTATAATGGAATTCTCGAAAATAATGCCATTTGTTTAGCGTGGATTTCCATTAAAAAAGAAATTTCAATTGATGAATTGAATGTTCATCATTTTAAAAGAAACAGCGCTAATTTACCAGGTATTGAAAATAGTTTGCCATGTTTTTTGATTGTTACAAATGGTAAAAACTGGTTTGTTTCTAAAACAAACGATAATACATTTAGTGAAATAAAGTTGGAAGGCTTGATTGAATTATTGGCAAATGAACTAATACGAATAGTTGATGTATTGAAAATTAAAAATAAGGATGGCGATTATATTTTAAACATCAAACGTTCAATTCATTTTATGAAACGAAATTTAAAATCAATACCGGACGAGGTAAAAAGAAGTCAATCAAAATCAGATTATATAAATGAATTTCATCGAACATCTTTAAATAAAAAGGATAAAAAAGATGATGGCAATTCAGACGAACTTTTTTTTGGTAAACCTGAAACCTTAAGTCAATTACTTGAACATAAAATAAATGAAGCTTATATTTTAAGTCAAGTTCTTCATCGTGTATTAATTAAAAACTATTCCCCTCGTCAAATTGAAACGCTACTTCAATTAAAAGATTTCTTGTTAATTCATGTAGAAATAGTTCGAATGAATGCTGATTTAATTTTTTGTAGAACTGCATGTGATTTGAATAGCAAATTGCTTCGAAATAAAGAGGAAGTAATAAAATATTACAAAATAAATGCAAAGGGTGAAATAAGCAGGCATTATGCAAAATCACTAGAAGAAAAGAAAGAATTAAAAAAAGGATTGTTTTCAGTTTGTAAACATACACTAACTAAACTAATCAATAAAAAATAATATGAATAACAATGAACTCATTAAATCCGAAATAAAATTCATTTTAACACTTCACGAACAAACAAAGCAAGCCTTGTTAAACCATTATTTAATAAATGAACCTACAAAACTTTCAGTTGATATTGGTAAGAGTTTAGAGTTAATTGATAGAATGTTTAAAGCAGAACTGGAGTATTTAATAGAAAATCCGGAGGACTACATTTCCATTTATGGAACAAATTAAAAAATATATTAAATGATCAAAGCATTAAGTTGTCAGGAAAAAAAAATTGAACTGCTTTTAACCAATGCTTTGGATTTAGCAAGTGATATAAAATTTATAGTTTATTTTGAATACTCTATACCGCAACATTTATGCTAAAAGCTTTAACAAAAAACAACTATTCAAAATTTAAATCTTTTACCTTTTTAAAAAATTAAAAAAATACCTCATGAATTTCAAAACATACGCCATATCATTCAGGTGATTTATAAATACGCATTGCCGTAATACTTTAGCTGAATATTTTGCTGTAGTTTTTTTGCCGGTGATAATTGCAGAAATAATTTTAAATAAACTATATCTTCATTGTAGAAACTTTTGATGAAAAAATATGAGACTTGATGAAATTTTTTTTTAAAAACTTACTTATTGATACAATCCTTTAATATCTCGATGAGTATGCAAGAGAAGACATTATTGAAAATCAATTTTCGTGTAACTTTTTTTATGCGATTCTATTTTTTTATAATTATAACTAACTATTAATTTTATGAATAAATTATTTGTTTCCAAATCTGATTTTAAAGTGGCCATGACTTGCCCTTCTAAATTATACTACCGAAAATTAAAATATCCAACCACAAAAGAGGGCAACGAATTTTTAGAGCTCTTAGCTGAAGGTGGCTATATGGTTGGTAAATTGGCAACACTACTTTATCCGGGAGGGATTGATTTAAGCAATGAAGGTAATCCAGAAAAATCGGCCGAGCTTACACATGATTTATTTATGAGTAACGAAAACGTTATTATTTATGAAGCATGTGTAAAATTTGATAATTACTTGATTCGGATAGATGTGCTGGAAAAAAAAGGAAACCTCATTAACTTAATTGAAGTAAAAGCAAAATCGTTTGATAGCGCTGATGCTGAAAATGAAAAAGCAGCATTAGGAGAATATTTAGAGGATATTGCTTTTCAGTATTTCGTTACCATACAAGCATATCCAAATTTTGATATTCAACCGTTTTTGTTTATGCCTGATAAAGCAAAAACAACAACTATTGAAGGCTTAAACGGAATGTTTAATCTTAAAAAAATTCAAAAACCGGGTTCATCTTTTATAGGTTACGATGTTTCATTTAACGGAGATGCCGCTGAACTTTTACGCGATGATATCATGACTGCCATACCATTGCTGAATGAGGTTAAAGCCATTTTACCTCACATAGCGCAACACGCCAAATCATTTGCAGAATCAATTCATCCTGAATTAAAACAGATTAAAACCGATATAAGCGTAGCTTGTAAAAATTGCGAGTTCAGATCTGATATTCCTGAAACTGATGGATTCAAAAAATGTTGGGGAAAGCATGCTGAAACAGCTGATATTTTATCCTTGCATCAATTAGGTAATGTTAATCGTCACCACGAGGGAATTATTGATTCGTTAATCAGCGAAAAGAAAGTAAAACTTGCTGATTTTCCTTCGGAAATTTTAGATCCACAGAACAGAGAAAAAAATAAGCCATATTATAACAACAGACCTTTTATGCAACTTACTTTTAAGGATGAGTGGATTAGCGATGAGTTAAAATCTGAATTGAGGATGCTGAAAAAGAAAATTCATTTTATAGATTTTGAAACATCGCGCATGGCTTTGCCTTATCACAAAGGAATGCGACCTTACGAAAATGTTGCCTTTCAATGGAGCTGCCATAGCTTGGATACAGTTACAGGAAAGTTAACGCATAATGAGTGGATTAACACAGCGGAATCCTTTCCAAATTTTGATTTTGCAGAATCGTTAATGAACATAACAAACGATGGAGGTGAAATTTTAATCTGGTCGCATCATGAAAACACCATTTTACGTGACATTTATTTTCAAATGCAAAAATACAATTACATCAATCCGGCTTTATCTGAATGGCTTGAGCGCGTTGTAAAGTTTGATAAGCATGATACTACCGAACTAACCGATATGTGCAGGATGGCTGACCGAGGTTATTTTCATCCGTTTACTAAAGCCAAAACCAGCATTAAAGTTACTTTACCAGCCGTGATGAAAAGTTTTACTGACCTAACTATTCAACGCTTGCTAGAAAATTTTGAGCATGAGGTGAATTTATTTAAGCGAGAAAATGGAGAAGTGTTATCGCCTTATTATTTATTGCCTGCTGTTCAGGAAATTGATAACTACGAAGTAAAAGAAGGAACAGGAGCCATGCGTGCTTACCAGGATATGCTTTATGGATTTGCAAAAAACGATCCTGTTAAAAAAGAAGCTATTAATCATGCTTTATTGAGCTATTGCAAATTAGATACGTTAGCCATGGTCATCATCTATAAACATTGGATGAGTTTGTAAAACAATAATTACCTTATATTTTGATTACTACATTAAAAATTGAAAATGAAATTGATCTACTTATTTACAGGATCTTTGAAATTACTTATTAGGAAGTGAAAATTATTGACAGGGATTTTTGGTTTAGAGAATATAAGCACGGATAAGTAAATGTGGTTTGATATGGAACTTTTTAATAATACATACGGCTATGTAAAAGACCTTGGTAAAGGAGGTTTTGGAAAAGTGT
This sequence comes from Bacteroidia bacterium, assembly GCA_044352985.1. Lineage (GTDB taxonomy): Bacteria > Bacteroidota > Bacteroidia > B-17B0 > Aurantibacillaceae > JADJDM01. The sequence goes on along the minus strand of JBILCU010000005.1, from coordinate 24,884 downwards.
TTTTAGCCAGAGAAGAACGTTCAGAAAATTTAGTTGCTATAAAGCAACTAAAAAACGAAAACAAGGCAAGGCAGGACGATATTATTTACGAAATGCAGATGGTATCAAAGTTTAATCATCCACATATTGTACTTTATAAGCATCATTTTGTTCAGAATGATTTGCTCTACATCGTAATGGAGTATTGCTCATTGGGTAGTTTGCGCAAGTTGATGCGGAAAGAAAAAACCACTTCAACTTTCATTTGGAAATGGATGAGTGAGTTAACCGCTACACTTCAATTGGTTCATGAAAAAGGTATCATTCATCATGACATTAAACCGGACAATATTTTATTTACAGAAGATCGAAAAATTAAAATAACCGACTTTGGTATTGCTAACACTGGAGGTGGCACAATGCCATACATGAGTCCTGAGGCATTGAATTGGGAAACCAATGCAGTTAAAGATGTAAGAGTAGATGTATATGCCTTAGGTGTTACACTATTAGAATTGCTTACAAAACAAAATCCATTTTTCGGAAAATCAGCAGAAGAAATTATTGAATTACACGACAGAAAAGATTTTGGAATTACCTCGCTACCTAACTGGCAGCAGGAAATTATATTAAAGGCTATTGCTAAAATTCCTGAGCAAAGGTTTCAGACCATGATAGAATTTTATGAGGCTATTCAGGCGCAATCAGTTCCTATTATTTTTGACAAAGAAGTAATTCAGGCAGGTGATTTGGCTGAACAAGCTGAACGTTTTTTACTAAGAAAAAAATGGAATAGTGCTATCTCATTGTTAGAGTATGCAGAGAAAACGTTAAAACCCAATGTGAATATTTTGCTGCAAAGAGGTAAATATCACTTAATGGCACAGCAAATTGAATTAGCAAAATCATACTATGAAAAAGCTCTGAAATGGAATCCACGGTTAGATGTACAAAAGGAATTAGGATGGATAAATCTTGAATTGCAGAACTATCCAACTGCAATTTCACTTCTATCCGATCATTTACATCGTAATCCATCTGACTATGAAGCCTACAATTTATTATTGCAGTGTTACTACGAAACCAATCGCTATGAATCTGCGATTGATTTAGCAAAAATTTTATTAGACATAGAACCCAAGAATCAGTGCTTTGCCAATAATTACTACATATGTTGTGTAATGCAAAATATTGGTCAAATGATTTTTCCGAATACGGTTTTAAAAGCCGATATATCAGACAATCATTTTCTTAATTACAACTACGGTGTTTTATTAGAAACAGACCTATCACATAATTACAAAAAAGAACCCACGCTTAAATCAAAATTACTATTCATGGATTACCGTTTTAAAAAGTATATTCCCTCAAATTTATATTGTACAAAAGGAAACATTGAAAATTTTGTTGAAGCCAATACCAAGAAAGCAATCATAAAATTTGGACGTGAATATTATCAAGTTAATGATGTAAAAGTTCCCGGCGGCAATGCAATTAGCCGAAGACATTGTGTTATTTTAAATTACAAGGACGACATCTGGATTTACGACTTGAACAGCACTGGAACTTTTGTGAATGATAAAAGAATAACACTTAAAGCCCCGTTGATTGGTAGAAATACGGTTCGCATTGGCAAAGTTGAGTATGAGTTTACCAATGACAAAAATAAATTGTTTTAATGCCAAGGGTTTTTATCATAGGCGATATTCACGGATGTAGTAAAACATTCCGAAAGTTAGTGGTTGAAAAAATCTGTATCATAAAAAGCGATAAAATCTATTGCCTTGGTGACTACATTGACAGAGGGCCTGATAGCAAAGGTGTTATTGATTTTATACTTCAACTAAGAAAAGAAGGATTTAACATTCATACCCTTAGAGGAAATCACGAACAACTTTTATTAGAATCAGAAATTCATGAAACTGCAAAAGAACTTTGGTTAATAAATGGTGGCGATAAGGCATTATTAAGTTTTGGAGTTAATTCTATTCATCACTTGGAAAAGAAATATCTAGACTTCTTCAAACAAACAAAATATTTTATTCAAACAAAATATTTCATACTTGTTCATGCCGGATTAAATTTTTCATCTGCCGACGCATTGAAAGACAAAGACTCAATTTTATGGATAAGAAACTTTCCAGTTGATACTAATTATTTGAATGGAAAAATTTTAATACACGGCCATACTCCAAAACCGAGAAACTTTATCATTTCTCAACCATTTCAAAGCCCCATAAACCTCGATGGTGGTTGCGTATTCAAGCAAATAGAAGGTTTTGGAAGTTTGTTTGCATTGAATTTTTTTGAGAGAAAACTAATTGAGGTGAAAAACATAGACTGATTACCCTTCAATTTCTTCACAAAAGTTTCCAGAAAGGTTCGAATAAATCTGAAAATATTAGGTAATTGTCCAATCTCAGTAAAAGTATTAACCTACATAAACTTTTAAAAAAATCACTGAATTTTTATAAGGTTCAATAACAATATCGGCTGAAGATATTGCTTAAGCATTATCAAACGAGATAGATTACGTACTATGCCTACAAGAAATTATGCATTAAATACCGAGCTGCTAAACGAAGTCGCAGTATTGATAGCGGTTTTGCAAGCGAATTATATTTTATAGAAGCCAATTCGCTTGTAAAAATAGAGCTCGCAAACGCTATGGTCAAATTTCGTTTAGCTAATGTTAGCTAGGATTCCATGTACGGCCGTCCTCGTGCCGTACACCTGTGGAGGAAACATTAGCTAATATAATTTACGAAATTTGGTTTAGCAGCTTGTTAGCGCAGATATCTTAAAGACGCAAATAAATCGGAACGAAGTGAGTGAGATTTATGGATTTAGGTTCAGGAGAAATCTACGCTAACTTGGGGCTAAATCTCCACAGTACATAAAAGTAGGCAAGCGAACCATAAAATTCAAAAAAACAACTCCTAAGATTTTATTAACGAAAATTAGGAAAGAACCAAAGCTATAAACTTAGAAAAATGGCCATTGATTACAGCGTTATAATTGTTGAAAATGACCGGCAACTAATTTGTATTTAATGCCCTGAATTTTAAATATTTTACCATTTGTTATTTTGCCCATTTCAGTCAAATCTTCTTCTATTGTATGGATTGAACCATTTGTTGCGTGAGCAATATCAAGGTAATTTGTGTTTATCGCCTTATTTACGCCACAAACTACAATACGAATTGGAATTTTTAATTTTTTAAGTTTGGCTAATAAATTCATATCACAAGGATTTTCCCAATTGTCTGCTATTAATACAATGTTTTTAATGTTAGTTGGATATTTTTTTACCGCATAAAATATTGCCTCGAGATCATTCTCTATATCTCCACCATTAGCCATGCATTTTAGCATTTTATCATGAATTTTATCGGCATTATATGATTCAATACTCCAAATGCCTGTTGTATCTATTTTAGTTACCTGATCATTACTTTTTTCATCATCATCACTAAAAAACACAAATTGCTTAAATGTTTTTAATTTTTCATTAAACTTAGCCCAAACTAATAATTGTACTGTGTATGGCGACATACTTCCCGTTACATCAACAACACAAAGCATTTGCTTCCAATTATTATTTCTTCTGATAATATTTAGTAAAGTGGTATCATCTAATTTGCGTTTTTGAGATAAAATACTCTCGAAATAAATACTTTCTTCTTCAAAAGAAACCATTGGTCTATAATAAATTACAAAGCCGTTAAAAAAATTATCGAGATTCATTGGTTTATTTACACCTGTCTGTTTTACAATTCTCCAAATTATTGGCCTGCCCTTAAATGCATTGGGGCAATTCATGTAGAACTCGATTATTCTTTTTCTGTTTAAATCAGCCATATCATAATCAAAAGGTAATTGTGTATATACAAGATCTACTTGTGCAATTGTTTCTTGATTAAGAATTTTTAATGTGGTTTGATTATTAATTTTATAACCTACATGGTCAATCTCTACAAATTGATATTTTAAGTCGTTGTTTTCTGGCGTGTATTGAGCAACTTCAACACTATCATCAAACTTAATTTGTAAATTCATGATAGTTTGGGCTTTGATTTCTTTTGTAAAGCAATTCATTAGAATTACAATTACTACTAATAAAGTTGTTTTCATGGCTACAAGTATTAATTGGTTTTATCAATTAATAATTTGCCTTTTAAAAGGTAACCATAGGTTAAAAAATAATTTGAAAAAAGTATATAATTATTTTTCGTTTATTTTTTGTGCGGTAAAAGTAAACTGAGCTTTTGTAGTTAACGGAATTCTTAAGAGTTGTTTTATTATAGAATTGTATTCGTACTTACAACTAAAAGAAGTTGAAGTAATAAAACGAATTGTACCACTGGAAACTTTTTCGTTTTGAATGTATTCGGTATAAGTTCCGGTTTTATTTCCATCTTTCAACTGTATGAAACGTTTGATTTTTATATTATTAGGTAAATTGTTTTCATTAATATAACGAATTTCAAATTTGTTTTTTGAAATTCGTTTAATTGAAGATGAATAATCAGCAGAATCTGATTGTTTTATTATCCAAGTGCCTTCAATAGATAGGTACATATTGTTTTTTATATCACTTTTTGTTTCTGTTTTGCTTTCAATTGTTTTTGTATGCAGCTTGCTTGCTTGCAAATTATTGTTGGTGGAATGTAATGTCGTTGTATCTTTTATTGAAACATCAGTATTTGGCAAATTAACTTTATTTCCAATGGTATCAGTAACATTTATTTGTTTGCTTGATTTAACCTGGCTTTGTTGTGTTTCTTTCTTAGCTTCTTTAAAAATTTCTTTAAACTTTACTTTAATGTAATTTCTAATGGCAGGTACTGAAACAGCAAGAACAATTGAACTAACAACTACTAATAGTATTAGAAAAACATAATTAAAACGCAGTGTTTTTTTATTTGGTGGTAATTCATTCTTTTTTTTACCTAGTTTAACTAATTTACTTTTTATTCTTTTTCGTTCTGTAATTTTTAGTGCGAGTTGTATTTCAACATCTGTTAATTCAAAATTGTTTTGTTTGGAAAGGTTAAGCAGTTTATTTTTTAAATTTTTTCGTTCAATGGTTTTAATTCCTATTTCAATATCTTTTAAAAATTTAATATGCTCAACAAATACCTCATTTTTAGTTTCTTTTAACCATTGGATAACTGTTGAGTCATATTCTTGCTTATTGAGTTCTGCAATTTCATGAATGATTTGTTTTTTTAGGTTTTCAATTTCCTGATCATTAAAATACAAGGAATGTACCTCGAAGAGTTGAGAAATTGAAACAGTAGTATCAATCCCCAACAACACATGTAAAAGTTTATTTAAAAAATCATTCCATTGTTCCTCGCTTGAATAAATTGAAGTTAATTTTTTATAGTCAGTTTCATTCAGGATACCTGAAAGAAGTTGCTGTATGGTATTTATCTCTTTCAATTGAGCAATTACAAATGTTTGGTATGATTTAAATTTTCCAGAGCAAGTTCTTTAAGTTTTTTCTGACACCTCGATTTTTGATTCTTAACGTTATCTGCGTTTGTATATTCTAAATCAAATGCAATTTTTGCCATGGAATGGTTATCGTAAAAAAACCTGCGCAGTATCTCATAACATTTGCCTCCTAAATTTTTTAGTATTTCCAGTGCTTTGGTAACTGCCTGCATTTTGCCTGAATCTTCTTGTTCATCTTTTTCGAACCAATCGGTTATTTTATCATTGTATTCCTCTGAATAATGAAACTGTTTGCCGTCTTTTTTTAAACGTACGAGAAGTTGATTTCTGCAAATTGAATTGAGATAAGTTTGAATGGAACAGGTAAGCGTAAAATCATCTTTAGTAATTTTTTCATAAAACACAATTAGTGCGTCATGAAAAATATCCAGATTTAATATGGAATCCGGATTTATTTTTTTCATGAAGTTTAAGCAATAATCATGGTGCTTTTCATAAAGTAATTCAAGGTTATCGCTACTTTCTTTAAGCAAGGCAATTATTTCATTATCGGATTTTAATTCGTTCATGATTAAAGTTAAAATCTAATTTTAATAATTTAAAGTTATTAAATTTTAATTAGTAGTGAGTCCATCATTATGTTCAATTTTTTATGATTAAAACAATACTTACTTTATTTTATTTATTATTTCATAGGCATTTTCTAATACTTTTAATTGCGGAATGATAATTTGATTTTCATAGTTAACGATTAATCCTTTTTTTAGATAGTTTTAAATTATAGAATAGAGTTATTTTTTAAGACAAAATAAATCAATTCTTTTTTTAATTAATAATTTTCCAATAAAAAGGTAACCATAAAAATTAGATTATAGTAAAAAATTACCGATAGTGGAGTCATTTAAATTTTACATAAGTGATAGTAATTGAATTGATGTAACTTTAGAGGAAATTAGTACTATAAAAACGTTATTAACCCCGATACCGAATGTTATTCTTTTAAATATAATCGTTGAATATTACATACATTTAAAGTATATTTGTTGATATTATTCAACAAATAATGAAATCTAAAAAACAACTTCTGTTTCCAAAACACCAAAAAATCATTCAATTAGTTGGTGAAAACATTAAACTTGCCCGTAAAAGAAGAAAGTTGGCTACCATTCAAGTTGCAGAACGAGCCGGCATTAACAGAACTACACTTTATCAAATTGAAAAAGGTTCATCAAGTGTATCAATAGGTGCTTACTTTAATGTATTGCGAGTTTTAGGTTTACAAGATGATTTTTTAAAATTGGCAGCTGATGATAAGCAAGGCAGAGAAATTCAAGATTTGGAACTTTTAGCTCGTAAATAAAATGGCTTCAGATAAAACAGACATTTTAGTTTACGCTGATTGGTTGCAAAAACAAATTGGTGTATTGTCTGCTCATCAATCAAATGGTAGAAAACTATTTAGTTTTCAATTTGAAAAGACATGCTTAGAAAATGAAAAACCCATTTTACTTGATCCGGATTTGATATGGAATCAAGGTGCTCAATTTCCTTTGGGAAAATCAATTTTTGGAGTTTTTAATGATTCAATGCCTGACACATGGGGCAGAACTTTAATGAAAAGAAGAGAAGCGCAATTAGCCAAAGAAGAAAACAGGTCAGCAAGAACATTAAATGAAATTGATTTTCTTTTGGGAGTTCATGATGAAAGCAGAATGGGAGCATTAAGATTTAAGTTAACTGAAAATGGTCCTTTTTTAAACAATGATTCTTCTCGGCCAACTCCGCCTTGGTCATCAGTTAGGGAATTACAATATGGTATTCAGTTAATTGAATCAGATAAGAATAATAAAGAAGTCAATAAATGGTTAAATATATTATTTGCTCCAGGATCATCGCTTGGTGGAGCTAGACCCAAAGCATCGATAGTTGATGAAAAGGGAAATTTATGGATAGCTAAATTCCCTTCAAAAGCAGATACTATTGATAAAGCTTTATGGGAGTATCTCGCATATCAACTTGCATTAAAGGCAGGAATTGAAATGGCTGAATGTAAAATTGAAAAGATTTCAGGTAAATTTCACACCTTCTTTACCAAGCGATTTGATAGAGTAAAAAATAAACGCATTCATTTCGCATCTGCAATGACAATGACTGGTAATAATGAAGACATACTTAAAGATAAACCTGCCAGTTATTTGGATATTGCTGAATTTATACAATTTAACGAATCAAACAATACAAAAGAGCTACATCAATTGTGGCGCAGACTTATTTTTAATATTGCTATTTCAAATACAGATGATCATTTAAGAAATCACGGCTTTATTTTGAGTGAATTAGGATGGAAGTTATCACCTGCATTTGATATTAATCCTTCAATTGATAAAGATAGTTTATCCTTAAATATTGATTCTACTTCTAATTTATTGGATATTGAATTAGCCAAAAGCGTGGGAGAATATTTTCAATTAAATGAAAAACAAATGGGTACTATTATAAAAGAAGTAGAAAAATCTGTGAAAAACTGGAAAAAAGAGGCTTCTAAAATAGCTATTAAGAATTCGGAAATCACATTAATGAGTTCTGCATTTACGTATTAAAATAAAATTAATTTCAGGAATTTTTTTTAATGATAAAAATGAAACTTATTAACAGAAAATTGCATAAAATTACATTCAAAATAGCGCATAAAATATCAAGTGGGAAGTGTCTTTTTTTTTGGGACAAACTACTGTCCCAATAGCTCTAAAACTATTATTAATAAAAGAAAGTTAAAAATTGTATCGGGAAGTAAGGTTATGTTAACCAATGTAGCGATACTTAATCTAAATGTAATATTATTTTTGAATGAATAGGTAAATCTTGTATAATGTTTTAGAAAGAATAGTTTTAGATTGATTTTAATGAAACTAGCCTCTTATAAAAGAGGCTATCAAATTTATTCTAAAATCACCAACTATTTTTGGCACCATTACCTAATTTAAAATTTATCCTACTGCTAATTTTCTAGATTCATTGAATAATGCTGGTGGAATTGCTTCTTCTAAAAGCCACTTAATACTCATTGGTTGACTTCCTTCGTGCGAAACGTATTTAGCTGGTCCTAAAAAAACATAAGCCATTGTTAATCCATTTGCGTCAACATTTTTTTCTCTTACAAATAACAGAATTGTTTTTCCTTCTTTTGCGTGATTGATATAGGAAAGGCCTTTGGACGAATCAGGTTTTGCTGAATTTTGACTCTGCCAGTGAAACAAATTTTCTGTAATAGCATAATCCTCGTACATGGTAGTAGGTGAATAATAGCCCTCTGACTTATCTAATGTAACAAAAAGTGCTTCGGTTTTCAAGGCATTGTTCAAAGCAACACCTTCTCTGTTAGAAGATTTACTTTTTTCTGTACTTAGTTGTAAGGCAACAAAAATTTGACTTCGTGTGTATCGACCATGAACTTTTAAAGGAAACTGAAAACTCAAAGCATTATTTTTTTCAATACACTCACATTGATTTATTCTTATTTCCAAATAATTCAGCACTTCCTCTTTCAGTATTTTATTTTTGAATACGTCTTTAACTCCATCTTGTGAATTTCTGTATCCAATTTTATTCGGTGAATCTTGAAAAATATCGTAAAACAACATTAAAAAGAAAATTTGGTTTTCTGAACTTTTAAAATCAAAATTGTTTTCATTTTTTAAAAATTCTATAATTTTTTCGAAATAAGATATACTATCTGTGGACAGCCAAGTTGTTCCAAGCATTCTGCCAATTTGAACATCAAAATCTGTGGGAATAAAATTTTTCTTTATGTCAGCTTCGTTTAATAGATAATCCCAAGTGTTCTTTGACTTATATACATTTACTAAGTCTAAACTTTCAAATTTTAATAGGTTAGCTAAGTTTAATGGTAATGTGTAACTATTATTAAAGTTTTGAATTTTCTTAACCAACTTTCTTAAACCAGAACTCGTTGCTTTTTTTATGTTTGCTATTATTATTTCTTTCGCTCTTCTTTCTAAAACAATAGAACAGCCCAAAGGTAAATGAGGGAAGTCTGTTTCAATTTCATCCTTCACAGCAATATGTGTTTTACCGATCATTGCTCTGAACTTATGTTCAAAATCATATTCAGGATTTGAATTACCTACAAAATCAAGTATAGTTAAACAATCCTTCCCTTCATGTAAACGAAGCCCACGGCCCATCTGCTGAAGAAAAATTGTTAAACTGTCTGTAGGTCTTAAAAACAATACTGTATCAATTTGTGGAATATCAACACCTTCATTAAACATATCTACAACAAATAGATAATTTATTTCTTTTGCTTTTAGTTTATTTAAAAGTGAAACCCTATCGTTGGAATTATCACTTGTTAGATCAGCTGCCTTTAAACCTTTTTCAATAAACTTATTTGCCATAAATTGAGCGTGCTTTTTTGAAACGCAAAAGCCTATGGCGCAAACTTCATTTAAATTAGAAAGATATCTTTCGCAATTATGTAAGATGTCAATGACGCGTCTATCATCCTCAGAATATATTTTTTCTAAATCGTTAATATCGTACCTTCCTTTGCGCCAACTTATATTTGATAAATCAATAGAGTCTGAGATTCCAAAATACTGAAAAGGACAAAGCAGTTTACGATTCATTGCTTCCGGTAATCTTATCTCAGCTGAAATACTATTGCCAAAGTCTAATAAAATATCTTCGCCATCCATTCGTTCTGGAGTGGCAGTTAAACCAAGTAAAATTTTAGGAGTAAAATAACTTAGTATGGGTCTGTAACTTTTTGCAGGAATGTGATGTACTTCATCAATTACAATATAGTCATAAAAATCAGCCTTAAGATTTAACAGATTAAGTCTATTTGCTATAGTTTGTACAGATGCAAAAATATGATTGAGGTTTTTAGGTTCGTGCCCACTGAACCACAATGATCCAAAGTTCTGATCCTTTAAAATATGACGATAAGTATGAAGAGCTTGTTTTAATATCTCTTCACGATGCGCAACAAACAGAAATTTTGCATTAGGGTTTTGAGCATAAAATTGCTTAAAGTCAAACGCAGAAATTACTGTTTTTCCTGTACCTGTAGCCGCAATTACTAAATTCCTAAAATTACCTTTCTCTCTTTCAGATAATAAACGCTCTAAGATTTCTTTTTGGAAATTGTGTGGTGTGATATCGAAAAAACTTGAAAATTTATTTTCTGATTTTGAATATTTTTCTTCGTTAATGGCGTTTCGAAGTTTATCTTTATGTATGCTGATATCAAACAATTCAAACTCAGAGTCATTCCAATAAGTATCAAATGTTTTTTGAAACTTATCAATTACATGCGGTATTTCTTGGGTTGTTATTTTTAAATTCCATTCAAGTCCACTAGTTAAAGCGGTACGAGAAATATTTGAAGAGCCTATGTAACCAGTATTAAAATTAGTATTTCTCAAGAATAAATATGCTTTCGCATGAACACGTTCTTGTTTTGTATTATAGGATATTTTTATTTCAGTATTTGGTAGTTTTGCCAACTCCTCAATGGCTTTGGGTTCCGTTGCCCCCATGTAAGTGGTTGTAATAATTTTAATTTTCTTGCCCTTTTTTGTGAACTCTTTTAGTGCTTGCAAAAATATTCGTAACCCTGAAAATCTTATAAAAGAAACTATCCATTGTATTTCATCAGCCGATTCAATTTCCTTGCGAATTTCGCTCTCTAATGAAACACCGCTTTTGTTTCCGGTAAATAATTCTGACTGCCTAAGTCCCGTTGAAGGCAATAAAGAAGCAACATGCATTTCTAAATCTGCATAAGGTGAATTTATTTTTGAAAATACAGCCTTTAAAATTTTACCCTCAGAAAGCAAAATATTTTCTTCTATTCCTTGGTTCTTAATTTCTGAAGCCAAAAGTTGAATTAACTTATTTGCTAATTCAATTTGATAAGTAGCAGAATCCTTATCTTCTTTTAATAAGCCTAGCGTGGTTTGTAGTATTTTAGAAAAGTACTGAGCAAGAAATAGCGCAGCATCCTTTCGTTTAAGCGGAACTGATTCTATGTAATATTGATCATGTGGAAGGCCATCAATTTCATCAGAAATTAATTGATTAATTAATTGTTCGTATACACCTTCAATCATTATATTTTATTTAAATACTCATTTAGAATCGGAACATCTGCTTCTGCCCAATCTAAGTTAACTAATTCATTTTTACTCAACCAAAGGAAATTTGCATGTTCAGTTAATTTGATTTCACCACCTAACAATTCACAAATGAAAGGTATTAGCTTTATTGTCTTTTTTTCTGAATATTGGTGAGTATTACTATTAAGCTGCTTCGTGATTTTGATATTTATATGTAATTCCTCGAGAATTTCTCTAATTAAACAAGCCTCAGCCGTTTCGCCTTTTTCAATCTTCCCACCCGGAAACTCCCACTTTAAAGGCAAGGCCATCTTTTCACTTCTTTGAGTGACTAGAACTTTTTTATTATTTATTATGATAGCACAAGCAACTTCAATCATGTTATACAAATTATAAATTACCAATACTTTGGTTATTATATTAGTTCTAGTTTGTGATATATTATATCACACTTCTGTTTTTTACCTAGCGAATCTAAAATAATAATTGTATAAAATACAAAATTAATACTTTATATTTTCTTTAATACATAGTCAAAGCTTAACGATCAGTTTTAATTAATTAATTTTTGGAAGGGTAATTTAATTAGAACTATTGCCAAAAAAACACAATTAATACAAAGCTGTTTCAATTAACAAAAGTATATAGGAAAATTTTATATAGTACGTTTTTTGCAACATCTGTATTCGTATATAAATTTGAGTATTACCGGAAAAGTTTGGGAAGGTTACAAGTATATTTCTTGTAATTGTACCTTAAAGTGAGAAAATCTTTTAATTCCTCACCTCGCCATTTTCAATGGCTTCGTAGAGCAATTTATGAATCTTACTCCTGATACCACTTTTGGTTAATTTTTTATTTTCAGCATCAGGGTAAACTCGGTTAGATAAAATCACAATAATTAATCCATTAGCAGGATCTGCCCAGGTAAATGTTCCTGTAAATCCACTATGTCCAAAACTCTCCGCTGAGCATTCTTTAGTAACAGGACTGTCTTTATCTGCATTCTGTTCAGGTTTGTCAAAACACAATCCTCTTCTGTTTTTTGGACAAAATGCACATTTACGAGTAAACTCTTCTACCACCTCTTCGCTGATGTAACTAACGCCATTGTATTTTCCTTTGTTTAAAAGAAGTTGCATCACAACTGCAACATCTTTAGCTGTTCCAAATAAACCCGCATGCCCTGCAATTCCACCCATCATAGACGCGCCTTGATCATGAACATCTCCTCTTATCAATTGCTTTCTAAACTTGGTGTCGTTTTCAGTTGGTACAATGTTCTTTAAATTAAAATATTCTCGCGCATTATAACGCAAGTTAATTCCAAGCGGTTTATAAAATGTTTCATATAAATACTGGTCATATGGTTTCCCAGTAATTTTTTCGGCAATTTTAAGGATGAAATAATAACCTAAATCGCTATACAAGTACTCTCCTTTTTTTTCTAAACTACTTTCTGTAATACGCTTATAAATGCTGTCGGTATAATGTTTTTTGATATACAAATTTTCAGCTACACGCGTTGGAAATTCTTTACTTTTTTTAGTGCCGTAATAACCATTCTTGTATTCATTTTTCTTATTTAAAGTTCGTTGATAAAATGGCAACCATGCCTGTAAACCTGCTTGGTGACTAATCATTTCGCGTATCTTAATATCGGCTTTATTACTCCCTTTTAATTCGGGTAAATAATATACTAAAGTACTATCCAATGAAAGTTTTCCTTCGTCAACCAATTTCATAATTACTAAAGATGAAGCCATAATCTTTGTAAGTGAAGCCAAATCGTAAACACTAGAATCACTTACACGCGTATCGTATTTGTCGTATGTAAATCGGCCAAACGATTTATTGTAAATGGTGTTACCATCTTTTAAAGCCAAAACCTGACAGCCAGGAAATGCACCATCATTAATACCTGCTAATGCAATGCTATCAATTTGCTGAAGTTTATTATTAAGTATTTGTTTTGGCTTTGGTTTTACCGGATAGGCGCAAAAACTTTCTTGAGTTTTATTCATTTCAATTCCAATATTGATTTTAAAAATTCCTGTACTCACGGGTAGTTTACCATTTATTGTTAATGCTCCGATTAAGGCATCTGCAGCAGCTTTTTGTGAGAAACGGTTGTATTCATACAATTCAAAAACAGCTGCATGTTGATTTAGGTTTTTGAATTTGCTTAACAAATAGGGGTTGGAAAAAAATATCGAAATGGTAGGTTTAATGTTTGCAACAGAATCGATAAACGCAATACTTTCATTGCTTACTCCAAAGTTATCGTAAGAGCGATTATTCGTTTTATTTACCTCAAGAATTATTACATCATAATTTTTTAATTTCTTTAAAATGGTATCTCTTTCTTTTTTTAATGCTTTGTGTGTTAATCCAAAAAAATCTGCTTTAGCAAAGTTATTCATGTATTTGTTGAATTGATCTTTTTCATAATTACCAACAGATACAATAGCAATTTTTTGTGTTTCATCTTTTTTAATCGGAATTATATTTCCATTGTTTTGAAGTAAAGTAACTGATGCATTTGCCAACGCTTGGTTTAAAGAATCAGAAGCATCTGTATTGAGATTTTTATAAATGGTTTTTTCTCTTACAAATTGTTTTTTGTTTAAACCACACCAGTATTTAGCTTTTAATATTTTTTTGCAACGTGCATCCACTTCTTCTTGAGTTATCTCACCTTTTGCAATGGCTTTTTTAATTTCTTCAATAGCAACCGGAACATTTTCAGAGAAAAGCAATACATCATTTCCTGCAACTAAAGCTTTTGCATCTACAACTCCAGGAGCATTGAATTTGCTAGCACCTTTCATATTTAGTGCGTCTGTAAAAACCAAACCTTTAAATTGCATTTGTTGCTTAAGTAAATCACTTACAATGTATTTAGACAAGGTACTCGCCTGATTTTTTGTGGTATCTAATGAAGGAATGTATAAGTGAGCAACCATTACACTCGCCACATTTTTAGAAAATAATTCCCTGAAAGGATACAGCTCTAAACTATCTAAACGTTCCCAAGGATGTTTGATAGTTGGTAATGTTTTGTGCGAATCGGAATCAGTATCTCCATGGCCGGGAAAGTGTTTACAGGTTGCCATAACTCCAAGGTCCTGCATTCCATTCATGTACATTTCGGCTTTGCGAGCAACAGCAAATTTATTTTCACCAAAGGAACGCATTGAAATAACCGGATTATTGGGATTGTTATTGATATCGATATCTGGTGCAAAATTTACATGTATGCCCATTAACTTACATTCCTTTGCAATTTGTTTGCCCATTAGATATATCAATGAATCGTTTTGTATGGCACCTAAAGTCATTTGCTTAGGATATTGTGGTGTGCTATCCAAACGCATTGCTAAGCCCCATTCACCATCAATGCTAACCATTAAAGGAGTTTTTGCGCGTGTTTGATAATAGTTGGTTAATTTGGCTTCACGCACCGGGCCACCTTGCATAAATATCAAGCCGCCAATATTGTATTTTTCAATCAGTTCACGGATTTCACGAACATGCTTATTGTCTTTATTGGAATAAGCAGCCACCATAAACAGTTGAGCAATTCGTTCATTCGGCGATAGCGAATTAAAAACTGAGTCCACCCATTTCGATTCAATTTGCCAGAAAGGCGGATCCTGATGGATTTGTTTTTTATTTGTGGTGTGTAATACAAACGATACACTTATAAAAACTAAAAGTAAAAGACTGATTTTTGCAATGATATATCTCATGTTACGAAGTTATTAAGCAACGTAACTAAAAACCATGCCTGAGATTTATGTTTTTAACAAGTTTGAGTGAACAAAGAGAAATATTTTATTTATTGGCTCTATGTATCAAAAATAAGATTTTAATTATACTGGAAATTTTTCTTTAACAAAAAAGGCTGTCTTAAAAATGAGACAGCCTTTTCTTCATATTATATAAGTTTATTGTTTAATTAATTTTTTTGTAATTAATTGCCTGTCAGACTTAATTGTAACAAAATAAATTCCATTTGATAAATTAGAAATATCAATGGTATTATTTTGTGTAGAAGCTGAATCTAAATTCATTACTACTTTTCCACTAATATCTGTTATAATGATTTCATTATGATTTTTAACATCGATATTGATATTATCATTAGCCGGATTAGGATAAATTACAATATTATCATTTTTGTTAATTTCAGTAATACCAACAGTATTTGATAACGTTACTACAGTTCCATCTGCTAAAACAGCTATTAATGTAAATGCTTGCCCGTTTTGATTTGCAGCAGGAGCTAAAAATCCTGAAGCTAATACAACAGCTGACTGACCTGCTAATCCATTAAAAGGTGCGTTATATGAAGCAACAATTACTGAATTATCATTGCCTGGAGTAACATCTAAAATATAATCAGCAGCTGGAACACTAATATAATTAGTTATTGCAGCATAAGGAGCATTTTCAACTAATGTTGCTACTCCGCGAGCAATTACGTCTACAGTTGGAGCATCGCTTGCGCCATGTACTGCACGGAAATCAATATTTGTAGAATTTGTTGCGGTTTCGCGCATTTGATCTTGTAAAAATAAAGTAAATGCAGTTGAAACAGCATCTGGGTTTGTAGCAAATGAAGCTGGGTTTAAAACTCCGTTTGCAATTGCTACATATTTGTTACCATTAGCTAATGTTACATTAAAGTTTTTTAAAGTATCATTTACAGAAGTACTGTTACCAGGAGCAATACCAATACTTAATTGAACACCCGCTGTAACATCAATGTAAGGGGTTGCTGTTCTGAATGCAAAATTATCTAATACTAAATTTCCATTTACATACACATCAACTGATGCAGCTGCTGGATCAGCAGCGTTGTGAATAACTTGTAGTCTTGCTAAGCTTGTTGGAGGAAGAGCAACAACAGTACCATTAGCAAGCGCAGCATACAATCCAAATGCAGGTCCGTTTTGATTTACTGAAGGTGTTAAGAAACCTGATGCGAAAACAACAGCTGAACCACCACCCAATGTGCTTAGGTCAGCTTGAAATGAAGCAACAATTGGACTTCCTGCAGCCGGTGTTACATCTAAAATGTAATTAGCCGGAGGCACACTTGAATAATTTGTAATTGCTCCGTAAGGTGCATCGTTCACTAATGTTGCTACATCACGAGCAATTATATCTACAGTTGGAGCATCGCTTGAACCATGCACTGAACGGAAATCAACATTTGAACTTGTTGCAGTTTCGCGCATTTGATCTTGTAAAAATAAAGTGAATGCAGTTGAAACAGCATTAGGGTTTGAAGCAAATGAAGTTGGGTTTAAAACTCCGTTTGCAATTGCTACATATTTGTTACCATTAGCTAATGTTACATTAAAGTTTTTTAAAGTATCATTTACAGAAGTACTGTTACCAGGAGCAACACCAATACTTAATTGAACACCTGCAGGTACATCAATATAAGGTGTAGCAGTTCTGAATGCAAAATTGTCTAGTGTTAAATTTCCATTTACATATACATCAACTGATGCAGCAGCAGGATCTGCAGCGTTATGGATAACTTGTAGTCTTGCTAAGCTTGTTGGAGGAAGAGCAACAACAACGCCATTTGATAGCGCAGCATATAATCCAAATGCTTGTCCGTTTTGATTTGCTGAAGGTGTTAAGAAACCTGATGCGAAAACAACAGCTGAACCACCGCCCAGTGTGCTTAGGTCAGCTTGAAATGAAGCAACAATTGGACTTCCTGCAGCTGGTGTTACATCTAAAATATAATTAGCCGGAGGCACACTTAAATAATTTGTAATTGCTCCGTAAGGTGCATCGTTTACTAATGTTGCTACATCACGAGCAATGATATCTACAGTTGGAGCATCGCTTGCACCATGCACTGCACGAAAATCAACATTTGAACTTGTTGCAGTTTCGCGCATTTGATCTTGTAAAAATAAAGTGAATGCAGTTGAAACAGCATTAGGGTTTGAAGCAAATGAAGTTGGGTTTAAAACTCCGTTTGCAATTGCTACATATTTGTTACCATTAGCTAATGTTACATTAAAGTTTTTTAAAGTATCATTTACAGAAGTACTGTTACCAGGAGCAACACCAATACTTAATTGAACACCTGCAGGTACATCAATATAAGGTGTAGCAGTTCTGAATGCAAAATTGTCTAGTGTTAAATTTCCATTTACGTACACATCAACTGATGCAGCAGCAGGATCTGCAGCGTTATGGATAACTTGTAGTCTTGCAGTTTGAGCTGATAAAACAGCACTTGAAAAGATTGCAGTAGCAATTAAAGAGGTTCGTAATTTTTTTGTTTTCATATTTGATTTTTTTGTGTTCCTTCAGATTCCTGTTGCCGATTTTAACTTTGGCAAACATTAACATTTTGTTTAACATTTTTGTTAAAAGATTTAACAAAATAAATTAGGCTAAAAAAATATCCAATTAGTTTTTGTTACAAATACTCATAAAACCTAATAAATAATCGTATTTTGATAAATATTAAATATTATATATTTTTTTTAAAAAAATGTTAAAAAAATATTGTTTATTTAATTTAATTAATTTTCAAACAGAAAATATTTGAAAAAGATGTTTTTTGAATTGTTAATTGATAAATGAATAGATAAGTTCTAACTCAACAAATCCATTAATGCTTCTTCAATTTTTGGGAATTGAAAGTTAAAAGGAATACTAGATGTTTTTTCTGCGCTGATTACTGATCCCTCTGTAACCATAACTGCCATTTCACCCAACAAAATATTTAACGCAAATTTTGGAACATTCGGCATGAAAAAAGGTTTATGCAATTGCTTCGCGATGGCTTTGTTGAGTTCATAATTACTAACCGGATTGGGAGAAACACCGTTGTAAATTCCTTGCATCTTTCCATTCACAATAGCCTCATAAAATAAATTTGCGATATCATCTACATGTATCCATGGAACAATTTGTTTGCCACTTCCAATTGCTGATCCAATGCCTAATTTTGTAGGTGTGGCTAACTTAGGTAATGCTCCTGAAAAAGTATCCATCACCACTCCTGTTCTTAAAATTACTTTTTTAATTTCTGCCGATAATTGATGATACGTGTTTTCCCATTTCACACATACATCTGCCATAAAATCATTTCCAGGCAAGTCATCTTCAGTATAAATTTTATCGGTTGTAACTGCCCCATAAAATCCAATGGCTGAGCCTCCCACAAAAGTTTTAATTTGTCCTGCTCGTTTGTTGGCTTCGTTTACCAATAATTCGGAGGAAATAATACGGCTTTCCAAAATTTCTTTTTTGCGTTCGCTTGTCCATCTTTTATCTGCAATTCCGGCTCCTGCTAAATGTACAATCGTATCAATGCCTTCAATAGCGCGTTCATCTATTTTTTTGCTTGCTAAATCCCAACTATAACATTTAATAGCTGCGCTTAAATTTTCCTTTCTTCCTAAATGCTTTACCTCATGTCCTTTCGAAATAAGTAAAGCACTCAATTTTTTTCCAATTAACCCACTTCCGCCACTGATTAGAATACTTGCCATTGCTTAAAAAAGTTAAATTTGTTGATTGATAAAAGTATGGAAAATAAAGTTTACGATAAGCATATTTTTGTTTGTAACAACGAACGAAAAAATAACGAACGCAGAAGTTGCGGAGAACAGCATGGTTTAGAGTTAGTAGCTGCATTTAAAAAACAACTCAACGATAAAAAATTGTCATTGCAAATCAGAGCGCAAAAATGCGGATGTCTTGGTATCTGTGATTTTGGACCAACCGTAGCCATTTATCCGGAAGGAACATTTTATGTTAATGTGCAGTTGAATGATGTTGCCGAAATTATTGAACAACACATTGAACAAAACAAACCTGTTGAACGTTTACTTTTGAAAAAAAATGGATAAACAGGAAATTGAAATTTATTTCAACAACCAACAAGTTATCGATCAATTGTTACGTCAAGTGGAAAAGGATCTGGAACTTGAACCAAACTGCTTGTTGTGCAATTCTTCAGAAGCCAATGTTTTTGATTCCATTTTCAAATTACTTTTACCAATCGTTGAAAAAAACATTCATCAGGATTATGGAAAGTTTATGAATACACTGTATCGAATTGATGTGAGCGAACAAAAAATAAAACAATCTATGCTCGATAAATCATCAATCGAATTTCCATGTGTGATGACCGAATTAATTTTACAAAAAGAAATGCAAAAAATTATAATCCGTTTAGTATATGCAAACAGGAATAATCCTTCAAATTAGAAAAGGCAAACAGGAAGATTTACCCGAAATATTGGGATTAATTAAAGAACTCGCTACTTATGAAAAAGCGCCAAATGAAGTGGTGGTTACAGTTGAAGAAATGCAAAACTGGGGCTTTGGAAAAGATAAAGTATTTGATTTTTTTGTTGCCGTAAACGAAGATAAAATTGTTGGACTGGCATTGTATTATTTTAAATATTCTACCTGGAAAGGTAAATGTTTATTTCTAGAAGATATAATTGTTTCAGAAGCGTTCAGAGGCAAAGGATTAGGAAAAAAATTATTTGAGAAAGTGGCCAAAGTTGCCAAAATGGAAAAGGTGAGACGCATGGAATGGCAAGTACTCGACTGGAATGAACCAGCAATCCATTTCTATAAAAAATACCCAACTCATTTTGATGGCGAGTGGATTAATTGCAAATTAACCGATAAGGAATTAATTAAGTTTTAAGATGAAGATATTTAAGTTTGGCGGGGCATCAGTAAAAGATGCAAATGCAGTAAAAAATGTTGCAAGCATTTTAAATAACTATTCCAACGATGAATTAATCGTTGTTGTTTCAGCAATGGGAAAAATAACCAATGCATTAGAAAAACTGGCTGAGGCGTATTTTTATAAAAGAGGAAATGCTGAACAAATTCTAGAAGAAATCAAACAATTTCATTTTAAACTGGCAGAAGATTTAATTGCAACTAAAGAGCATCCATTTTTTGATGAATTAGAAAATTTGTTTGTTGAAATTAAATGGGCTATTGAAGATGAACCAACCGGAAAATACAATCAGGAATACGATCAGATTGTTTCGATGGGAGAATTGATTTCAACAAAAATTATTTCAGCTTACCTCAATGAAGCCGGAATTAAAAATAAATGGCTAGATGCTCGTGGTGTTGTGCAAACAGACAATACTTATCGTGAAGGAAAAGTTGATTTTGCTTTAACCGAACAGTTGGTTAAAAAAGAGGTATTGCCACTTTTCTCATCTGCAAAAATTGTGATTACGCAAGGCTTTATTGGCGGAACTTCCGAAAATTTTACCACTACCCTTGGTCGAGAAGGATCCGATTATACCGCAGCCATTATGGCTTTTTGCATCAATGCTGAAAATGTTACAATCTGGAAAGATGTGCCGGGTGTGTTAAATGCCGATCCAAAATGGTTTGATAATACTATTAAAATAAGCGAACTAACTTATCAGGATGCCATTGAGTTAACGTATTACGGGGCAACTGTTATTCATCCAAAAACCATTAAACCATTACAAAATAAAGGAATTGAATTACATGTGCGCTCATTTATTCATCCTGATGAACCAGGTACTGTGGTTAAAGAATCAGGAAGAAAATTACCAATACCTTCATTTATATTTAAGGTAAATCAAGTGTTGGTTTCCATGCAGCCAAAAGATTTTTCATTCATAGCGGAAGAGAATTTAAGTCGAATTTTTGAGATTGTTTTCCGATTAGGAATTAAAGTACACATGATGCAATTGTCTGCCATTAATTTTTCGTTTTGCACTGATCTTGATCGTGAAAAAATAGATGAGTTTATTGATGCAGTTCAAAATGAATATAAAATATTATTTAACGAAGATGTGGAATTGTGTACCATTCGCTATTACGACCAAAGTACATTAGATAGGGTTTGTATTAACAAATCCATTTTGCTCGAACAAAAAAGCAGATACACTGCTCAATTGGTTTTAAAAACAATTTCATAACTTGCAGTTCATTTGTTTTAAAAATTAGAAGATGAAGAATTGGCTTTTCTTTTTTGCTTTTTTAAAATTAAGCATAGCTTTTACTCAAGAACCAATGAATGTGACCATTGGAGCCGAATATTCAGATAACTTGAGATGGAAAAATTATGGTGTGTGTGCAAACTTGGAAATCCCACTAAAAAATAATTTTGCATTAAATTATCGTTTCGTAATTGGAGGTTCGTCTGATGGTGCTATGCATATTCATACAGCAGCAGGAGGCGCTGTAGGTTCATTTATTTTATCATCATTTTCTAATTCAGGAAATAAATTTATAAATGGATTGGGAGTTCTTTTGTTTTTAATTCCTGAAGGTGTAACCTATTATGTTAATTCTTCAGCTATTCATGCTTTAGGCATTTACTGCTCGCCTTTAGGAATGGATTATTGGAAAAAAATTGGTACTTATGAGTATTTCCGTTTTTCAGGTGAAAGTGGAGCTAAAGTGAAAATAAAAGTAGGGCCCGATAATAAATATCATCTTGTGGCATATGCCGGACTTCGCTATATTTATAACCGTCAGGATATTGTAGAACCTTTATTCCTGCATACAGGTGTAGGATTAAGCATTAATTTAAAAAAATAATTTTATCATGAAGTATACTGTTTCAATTAACAACAACGAATACATAGTTGCAAAAGAAAACAATCAGATTACCTTAAACGGTGAAGCATTCAGCGTAGATTGTTTGAAAGTAAATGATGGCAATTATCACATTATTAAAAATGGAAAAACATATGATGTTGATGTGTTGAGATTAAACCATGAAGAAAAAATACTTGTATTGAAAGTAAACGGAAACAAGTATGAACTCAAAGTTGCCGATCAATACGATGCTTTATTGAAACAATTGGGCATGGATAATTTAAGTGCTAAAAAATTGAATCACATCAAAGCTCCAATGCCCGGACTTGTATTATCTATTTTAGTTGAAGAAGGAAAAGAAGTGAAGAAAGGCGACGCTTTAATTATACTTGAAGCCATGAAAATGGAAAACATTTTAAAATCTCCTGCAGATGGAATCGTGAAAAAAATTGCTGTTAAAAAAGGAGTTCCGGTAGAAAAAAATCAATTACTTATTGAGTTTTAATTATGAGCAACAGAAGAGATTTTTTAAAAAAATCAGCACTTGCCTCGTTAGGTGTATTGGCTGCCAATGCAATGGCCGAAGAACAAATTCAGAAAATAGAACAGCTGGGAAATTTTGCCGCAACAAACTTTGAATTACCTAAATTGCCTTACGCATACGATGCGTTAGAACCATTCATTGATAAACAAACGATGGAAATTCATCACAGCAAGCACCATAAAGCATATATTGATAATCTCAACAAAGCGTTAAGTTCACCTATTGATGGTTTAGAAACTGCTCCAAGTTTAGATAGTATTTTTGCTAAATGCGCTGGCTTACCTGCTGTTATTAGAAATAATGCTGGCGGTCATTACAACCATTCATTATTTTGGAATTTAATGAAGCCAAATAAAGATGTTGCGAGTAACTTGCCTGCAGGAAAATTGGCTGATGCCATCACAGCAACATTTGGTTCATTTGAAGAATTTAAAAAACAATTTTCTGATGCAGCGCTTAAGCGCTTTGGAAGCGGCTGGGCATGGTTGTATCAGCAAGGTGATAAATTAAAAATTGGGTCTACTCCAAATCAAGATAATCCATTAATGAATAATGCAGAAATTAATGGTAAACCTTTATTAGCTCTTGATGTTTGGGAACATGCGTATTATTTAAAGTATCAAAATAAACGCAACGAATACATTGCAAATTGGTGGAATGTGATTAATTGGGAGGCAGTGTCTCAGCAACTTTAAAAGTAAATTATAATATGTCTTATATTATTTCAGGAATTCAACAAGTTGGCATTGGAAATACCAATGTTCATGAGGCTTTTGCCTGGTACAATAAAAACTTTGGTATGGATATTCCCATGCTGAATGAAGATGCTGAGGCTACACAAATGTTACCATACACCGGCGGTAAAGGTCATAAGCGCCACGCCATATTAGCTATAAACTTAAAAGGTGGTGGCGGTTTCGAAATCTGGCAATATAAGAGTCGTGTAGCTCAACCTTGTCCGTTTACCGTTGAAGTTGCAGACCTTGGCTTTACCATTGCCAAAATGAAAACAGAAAACATAGAAGCAAGTTATCGAAGATTAAAAAATAATGGCGTTCAAATCATTACTCCAATTACTGTTGGAATTGATGGCAGAAAACATTTTTATTTGAAAGATTTATATGGCAACACCTTTGAAATGGTTGAGTTTCAAGACTGGTTTTACAAAGGAATGTTGGAGCAGGGTGGACCTTGCGGAATGGTGATTGGTGTTTCAGATATCAATCGTTCCATGAAATTTTATTCAGCTATTTTAGGTTATGACACTGTGGTTGCTGATCAGGAAGGCGTTTTTGATGACTGGAAAGGAATTGATGGTGCTGAACAAAAAGTAAGACGAGTAATTCTAAAACACAGTAAGCCAAGAGCAGGAAGTTTTTCTCGTTTATTAGGGAATAGCTTCATTGAATTGGTTCAGTTTACTGAAAAGCAAGGCCGAAAAATTTTTGATAATCGTTTTTGGGGAGATCAGGGATTTATCCATTTTTGTTTCGATATTAAAAACATGCAAGCATTAAAACAAAAATGTGCCGAATCAGGCCATCCATTTACGGTAGAAAGTAATCCAGATTTTGACATGGGAGAAGCTGCCGGTCAATTTGCTTACATTGAAGATCCGGATGGCGCTTTGATTGAATTTGTGGAAACTCACAAAATTCCGATCATGAAAAAAATTGGTTGGTATTTACATCTCAATAAAAAAGACCCATCAAAACCATTACCAGATTGGATGTTGAAGACATTACGATTTAGTAGGGTTAAATAAGTAAGAATTATTTAAAATCTCATAATCACAAAATATGATATATTTTAGTGATTAAACTATCCAAATATGCTTTGTTTTTAGTGATTAAAAAAAACTAAGAAACAAGTTGCAGAATAATAAGATTTATTTTTGTTACTTCAAGCGAAGTCGAGAAGTGTTTTTTTGGAACCGATATGATTTTTTGAGCTAAGAAAAAAGAAAAATATAAGAATTTAGATTTATGATTTTTACTTGTCACTTCGAGCTTTTACCCTGAGCGGAGTCGAAGGGCGAGAAGTGAGTAAAACCCTTTATTTTAAAGGTCTCGACTCCGCTCGACCTGACATTTTTTTGAACCAAGATATAGTTAGTTAGGATTTAAGATTTTAGATTTTTGATTTTTCAG